>NZ_JBZVFI010000011.1:0-254654 GCF_058402745.1 Paramagnetospirillum sp. | reverse complement strand
CGGCCCGGCCGCAGCGTAGCGCACCGACGTCACGCCCAGCCGGCCGCGCAGCACCACAGCAGCGGGGTGTCGGGCTGGGCGTCCACCTTGTGGCGTTCACCGTTGACGTGAGGGAATACATTTGTCGCGTCGCCTTCCGGTTTGGAAGGGTTACGGCTTACTCCCAACAATGCGGCGGGCAAGAGTTAACAAAATCAACGACGCCCGTGGTTGGAGTGTATGGGAGCATTTCTCAACGGAGGACGAGATGCCGAATGATCGCCATGGTCCTGGCCCTTCTGCTGGCGGGTATGCCCGGGCGAGACAGGTCACCGACCAGACCATGATGGTGGGCAAGGCCGCTACCGTGGTGAGCGCCTGCGCGCCGACCCCCAATTTTTCAGTTCGCAGACCACCAGCCGGCGGCCCGCGCGCGTGCCGCGCTGGTGGTTCCCGATCTGGTCAAGCGGGTTCATCCTGGGCGCCCAGTACGGCACGGCGCGCTGCCGGCCCGCCGACGGCGCGGGGCGCTGCAGTGGCCTGGCTTCCGTGGCCGCGGGCAGCATCGGGCCAGATCGGCCTGCAGGATGCCCAGTCGGTCCACGCCATCTAAAGAGGGCGGCCTGAAGGGGTGGTCGAGAACCAGTTCAAGGCCGGCGCCAGGTGGGCGTGGCGGTGGCGGTGGGCGGGCGCCGGGGCGGCGAACAACCACCACCAATGCGGGCGCCGACATCTACGCGTTTTCGCGCGCGCGTGGGCTTTACGGCGGCGCCACCCGGACCGCGCGGCATCCTGCGCGGTATTTCGTGGAATTCCGCCTATTACGGCGGCAACCCGACGCCGGACTACATCCGCTTCACCCGCAGCGTTGATTCCCGTCAGGCGACTGGTTAAGGGACATGCCCGTCGCGCTGACCCGGACTGTCATCCCGGAGCGCATGCGAGGGAATTTTCAGCCCCGAGGCGGCGGCCGCTTTCGCCTGCAAGATCCTTCGGCTTTGCCTCGGATGACAAGGGGGCCGGCCCCTCAGGCAAGCGCAGCAGGCCACTAGCGCGCGCCGCCCCCTCGCGGTTCTCGGCGCGGATGGTTCCTCCGTGGGCCTGCGACGATCTGGCGAGATGGACAGCCCAGGCCGGAATGTGCCGAACTTCTCGCGCTCGGCCGTTTGCAGTAGAAGCGTCGAACACGGATTCAGCTCGCCTTCGGGGATGCCCGCCCCTGGTCCTCGACGGTGAGCAGGATGCGCGCGCGTCCCGCCGGGCGGCTAGGGTGTCCGCTCGCCCTCGGGCCAACGAGGCGGCGTTGGCGATCAGGTTGCGCAGCACCTGAAGCCGGGATTCGACGCCCTGGACCAGCAGGGAATCGTCCTCGGGGCGCTCCACCTGGAAGCGGAGGCCCCGGTCCTCGCAGGTGCCGCCGGTAGATCTCGGCCATGGCGTCGAGCATGGCGGCCGGGGTCACCGGCCGGTTTTTTCGGCGCGGCGATCTCGGCATCGACCGGACGCGTCCGAGATGTCGCGGATCAGCCGGTCCAGGCGGCCCACGTCGTCCAGCACGATGGCCATCAGGCGGGCGTGTTTTTCCGGGTCCTCGATGCGCGCCGCCGCCGCCCGCCCGAGCCCAGGGACGTCAGGGGATTTTTGACCTCGTGGGCCACGTCGGCGGCGAAGGCCTTGATGGCGTCCACGCGCCGCCACAGGGCCTCGGTCATTTCCTTCAGGGCCAGCGACAGCTCGCCATTCGTCCTCGCGCCGCGACAGGTCGGGGATGGCGTGGACGCGGCCTGGCGTGGCGTACTGCTCGGCGGCGAGCGCCAGGCGGCGGGGGCCATGGTGCCGGCCATGAAGAGCGACACGCCGGTGGCCAGCGCCAGGGGACAGGCGAGGGCCTCCAGGATGGCGATGTGCACCTGGAACAGCGAGCCGGCGATGTTGGCGCCGTCGGCGGTGATCAAGAGCGCGCCGACGACCGCTTTAGCGCTGCACCGGCACCGCCACCGACAACAAGGGTGCCGTTCTTGCGCGAGCGCACCACCCAGGCGCTCCGCCCGGCCATGGCGGCCATGGCCTCCTCGAAATCGTCGGCCCGGGCGTTGGAATGGTCGCGGTAAGGGCAGGGACTTGTCCCTGGGCATCCAGCGCGCCCAGCGGTCCCATTGCCGCGCCCGCCGGTTCGCTCGAGTGCGCCGGCGTGGGCGGCGCCAAGGGCTCCATCTACATCGAGGAGCTGCCGCCGCCCACGCCGCCGCACTGGAGCGACCGGCTGGCGCGGCAATGGGACCGCTGGGCGCGCTGGATGCCCAGGGACGAGTCCCTGCCCCTTTACCGCGACCATTCCAACGCCCGGGCCGACGATTTCGAGGAGGCCATGGCCGCCATGGCCGGGCGGAGCGCCTGGCTGGTGCGCTCGCGCAAGAACGGCACCTGATGTGTCGGTGGCGGTGCCGGTGCAGCGCTACAAGCAGGTGGTCGGCGCGCTCTTGATCACCGCCGACGGCGCCAACATCGCCCGCTCGCTGTTCAGGTGCGCATCGCCATCCTGGAGGCCTTCGCCGTGTCCCTGGCGCTGACCATCGGCGTGTCGCTCTACATGGCCGGCACCATCGCCCGGCCCATCCGCCGCCTGGCGCTCGCCGCCGAGCGGGTGCGCCACGGCCAGGGCCGCGTCCACGCCATCCCCGACCTGTCGCGGCGCAAGGACGAGATCGGCGTGCGTGACTGGCCCTGAAGGAAATGACCGAGGCCCGTGGCGGCGCATGGACGCCATCGAGGCCTTCGCCGCCGACGTGGCCCACGAATCAAAGATCCCTGACGTCCTGCGCTCGGCGGTCGAGACGGCGGCGCGCATCGAGGACCCGGAAAGCGCGCCCGCCTGATGGCCATCGTGCTGGACGACGTGGGCCGCCTGGACCGGCTGATCAGCGACATCTCGGACGCGTCCAGGGTCGATGCCGACGAGCCGCGCCGAACCGCCGGGCGACCCTGGCCGCCATGCCGACACCATGGCCGAGATCTACCGCGGCACCTGCGAGGACCGGGGCCTGCGCTTCCAGGTGGAGCGCCCCGAGGATCACCCCCTGCTGGTCCAGGGCATCGAATCCCGCGGTCCAGGTGCTGCGCAACCTGATCGCCAACGCCGCCTCGTTCAGCCCCGAGGGCGGGCGGATCACCCTGGCCGCCCGGCGGGACGCGCCCGCATCCTGCTCACCGTCGAGGACCAGGGGCCGGGCATCCCCGAAGGCAAGCTGGAATCCGTGTTCGAGCGCTTCTGACTCCGAACGGCCCAGGGCGAGAAGTTCGGCACCCATTCCGCCTGGGCCTGTCCATCTCGCGCCAGATCGTCGAGGCCCAGCGGAGGGTCCATCCGCGCTGAGAACCGCGAGGGGGGCGGCGCGCGCTTCACGGTGAGCCTGCCTGCGCTTGCCGAGGGCCGGCCCACCTTGTCATCCCGAGGCGAAGCCGAAGGATCTTGCAGGCGAAAACGGCCGCCGCCTGCGTGAAGGATCCCTCGCATGCGCTCGGGATGACAGTCCGGGTCAGCGCGCAGGATGTCCCTTAACCGGTCGGCCTGACGGGAATCGACGCTGCGGCTGAACAGGATGTCCTCCGGCGTCGGGTTGCCGCCGTAATAGGCGGATTCCACGAATGCCGCGGCAGGATGCCGGCGCCGTCCAGGGTGGCGCCGCCGTAAAGGCCCACGGCGCGCGAGAAGGCGTAGATGTCGGCGCCCACATTGGTGGTGGCGTTGGCCGAGGCCCCGGCGCCCACCACCGCCACCGCCACGCCCGCCTCGGCGCCGGCCTTGAACTGGTTCTCGACCACCGCCTTCAGGCCGCCCTCGTTCATGATGACGTAGACCGTCTCGGCATCCTGCAGGCCGATCTGCAGCCCGATGCTGCCCGCCGCCACGGAATAGAAGGCCGGGCCGCTCCAGCGCCCCGCGCCGTCGCGGGCCAGCAGCACGCCGGTGCCGTACTGGGCGCCCAGGATGAACCCGCCCTTGACCAGATCGGGAACCACCAGCACGGCGCGCGCGCGGCCCAGCAGGCTGGTCATCTGCGAACTGAAATTGGGGTCGGCGCGCAGGCGCTCGACCACGGTGACGGCCCTGCCCACCATCATGGTCTGGTCGGTGACCTGCTCGGCCCGGGCGGTACCCGCCAGCAGAAGGGCCGCCAGGACCATGGCGATCAGTCTCGGCATCTCGTCCTCCGTTGAGAAATGCTCCCATACACTCCAACCACGGGCGTGGTTAGGATTTTGTTAACTCTTGCCCGGCCGCATTGTCGGGAGGTAAGCCTGTAACCCTTCCAAACCGGAAGGGCGACGGACGAATGTATTCCCTCATCGTCAACGGTGAACGCCACAAGGTGGACGCCCAGCCCGACACCCCGCTGCTGTGGGTGCTGCGCGACCAGCTGGGCATGACGTCGGTGCGCTACGGCTGCGGCCAGGGCCAATGCGGCGCCTGCGCCATCCTGGTGGACGGCGAGCCCGCCCGGGCCTGCGAGCTGCCGGTCTCCGAGATCAACGGCCGGCGTATCGTCACGCTGTCCGGCAGCAACGACGCCGTCGCGGCGCAGCTGCGCGCCGCCTGGATCGAGCTGGACGTGCCCCAGTGCGGCTATTGCCAGTCGGGGCAGCTGATCAGCGCCGGCGCCCTGCTGCGCCGCAATCCCAAGCCCAGCGATGCCGACATCGACGCCGCCATGAGCGGCAATCTCTGCCGCTGCGGCACCTACCAGCGCATCCGCGCCGGCATTCATCTGGCCGCCCGGCGGCTGCGGGGGGATCATGAACCGCCGGACCTTCCTGAAGGTCACCGCCGGCACCGGACTGGTCCTGGCGGTGGGCGAGGCCCACGCCGAGGCCGCGACGGGCGGCGGCGCCATCAACGCCTTCGTCGCCATCGCCCCCGACGGGCGGGTGACGGTGACGGTCAAGCATCTGGAGATGGGCCAGGGCGTCGCCACCGGCCTGCCGGTGCTGGTGGCCGAGGAGCTGGAGGTGGACCCCGCCCAGGTGGCGGTGGAATTCGCCCCCGCCGATGCCGGGCGCTACAACAACCTGTTCTGGGGGCCGAGCCAGGGCACCGGCGGCTCCACCGCCACCGCCAATTCGTGGCAGCAGCTGCGCCTGGCGGGTGCCGCGGCGCGCGAGATGCTGACCGAGGCGGCGGCGCGGATCTGGCGGGCCGACATTTCCACCCTTGCCGCCGTCAACGGCGGAGTGGTTCACGCCGCCAGCGGCCGGCGCCTGGGCTATGGCGAACTGGTGGCGGTGGCGGCCACGCTGCCGCCACCCGCCCAGCCTCGCCTGAAGGCACCGTCCGAGTTCCGCCTGATCGGCAAGGCCCGGGTGAAGCGTACGGATTCGCGGGTGAAAAGCGACGGCAGCGCCCAGTTCGGCACCGATATCCGCCTGCCCGGCCTGCTCACCGCCCTGGTGGCCCGCCCGGCCGTCTGGGGCGCCCGCATGGAATCCTACGACCGCAAGGCGGCCCTGGCGGTGCCGGGGGTCATGGCGGTGGTGCCCATCCCGTCCGGCATCGCCGTGGCCGCCAGCTCGTTCGGGCGGCGACAAGGGCCGCGAGGCCCTGAAGGCCCACTGGGCCGAGCCGGCCGAACGGGTTTCCACCGAATCCCTGCGCCGGACCTGGAGCGAATTGCTGGCCAGGCCGGGCAGCCGGGGCGAGCCGGGGCGACGCCGCCCTCGCCCTGGGCCAGGGGGCGCAACGCCTTGCCGCCACCTACGAGTTGCCCTATCTGGCCCATGCCCCCACCGAGCCGCTCAACTGCGTGGTGCGCCTGTCTCCGGGCAAGTGCGAGATCTGGGCCGGCTGCCAGTTCCAGACCCATGATCAGGCCATGGCCGCCAGGGTCGCCGGCCTCCGACCCGATCAGGTGGAGATTCACACCCTGCTGGCCGGCGGCAGCTGCGACGCGCCAACCCGGCGTCGGACTACATCGTCGAGGGCGTCGAGGTGGCCAAGGCGGTGAACGCCCCGGTGCGCCTGATGTGGACGCGGGAAGACGACATCGCCGGCGGCGGGTACTGCCCCATGGCGCTGCATGGTTCTCGAGGCGTCGCTGGACGAACGCGGCCTGCCCCTGGCCTGGCGCCACCGGGTGGTCTGCCAGTCATCCTGGCCGGCCGCCCCTTCGCCGGCATGGTCAGGGACGCATCGACCCGGTCGCGTGGAAGGCGCCGCCAACCTGCCTTACGCCGTTCCCCATCTGGCGGTGGAACTGCATTCGCCCAAGGCGCCGGTGCCGGTGCTGTGGTGGCGCTCGGTGGGCTCCAGCCACACCGCCTTCGCCACCGAATGCTTCCTGGACGAGCTGGCCCAGGCCGGAGGCAAGGACCCGCTGGAGCTGCGCCGCGCCCTGCTGGCCGACAAGCCCCGCCACCTGGCCGTGCTCGACCTCGCCGCCGAGAAGGCCGGCTGGGGCAATCCGCTGCCCGCCGGCCGGGGACGCGGCATCGCGGTGATGAAAGCTTCCACTCCTTCGTCGCCCAGGTGGTCGAGGTGACCGTGGGTCCCGAGGGCCGGATCAAGGTGGACCGCGTGGTCTGCGCCGTGGATTGCGGCATCAGTGTCACCCGCCCACGCTGCTACAAGGTGGCCGGCGTGTGGGGCAACCACGAGGGCTCGCTGCTCTTGTGGATCACCATCCTGGCCCTGTTCGGCTTCGCGGTGACCCTGTTCGGCCGCGACCTGCCGCCGGGCACTGAAATCCCGCGCCCTGGCGGTCCAGGCGATGATCGCCGTGGGCTTCCTGGCCTTCATCCTGCTGACCTCCAATCCCTTCGCCCGCCTCGAGCCGCCGCCCATCAACGGCCAGGGCCTCAACCCCATGCTGCAGGACCCGGGCCTGGCCTTCCATCCGCCCTTCCTCTACCTGGGCTACGTGGGCTTCTCCATGGCCTTCTCCTTCGCCATCGCCGCTTTGCTGGAGGGCCGTGTCGATGCCGCCTGGGCCCGCTGGGTGCGGGCCTGGACGCTGGCCGCCTGGCCGTCCTCACCGCTGGCATCGTGCTGGGCTCGTGGCTGGGCCTATCACACCCTGGGCTGGGGCGGCCGGTGGGGACTGGGACCCGGTGGAGAACGCCTCGTTCATGCCCTGGCTGGCCGGCACCGCCCTGCTCCATTCCGCCATCGTGGTGGAGAAGAGGGACGCTCTCAAAAGCTGGACCATCCTGCTGGCCATCGTCGCCTTCGGCCTGTCGCTGCTCGGCACCTTCCTGGTGCGTTCGGGCGTCTTGACCAGCGTGCACGCCTTCGCCACCGACCCGGCCAGGGGCGTGTTCATCCTGCTGCTGCTGTGCGCGGCGGTGGGCGGCTCGCTGGCCCTTTACGCGGCCCGGGCGCCCTCCATGAAGATGGGCGGCCTGTTCTCGCCCATCTCGCGCGAAGGCGCGCTGCTGCTCAACAACGTGCTGATGGCCACCGGTGCGGCCACCGTGCTGCTGGGCACCCTCTACCCGCTGATCGCCGACGCGCTGAACCTGGGCAAGGTGTCGGTGGGCCCGCCCTTCTTCAACGCGGTGTTCCTGCCCCTGATGGCCCCCATGGCGCGTGGTGATGGCCGCCGCCCCCATGATGTCGTGGAAGCGCGGCGATCTGGCGGGCGTGCTGGGCCGGCTCAAGTTCATCGGCGCCCTGGCGCTGGGCGCGGCCATGCTGGTGTGGTTCCTGCAGGGCGGCACCGCCGGCCCGTGGTGGACGGCGGCCGGTTTCGCGCTGGCCGTCTGGCTGGGCCTCGGCACCCTGTGGGACCTGGCCGAGCGCATCGGCCTGTTCAGCCGCCCGGCCCTGGCCCCGGCCCGCGCCGTCAGGCTGCCCAATTCCGCCTGGGGCATGGTTCTGGCCCATTTCGGGCTGGCGGTGTTCATCGTGGGGCTGACCGCCTCGTCGGCCTGGACCACCGAGCACATCCAGACCCAGAAGATCGGCGAGACCGTCACGGTGGGCGCGTTCGGCGTCACCCTGAAGGCGGTGGACGAGGTTCCCGGCCCCAACTACACCGCCACAAGGGCCACCTTCGAGATTTCCCGGGGCGGCAAGGTCGTCGACGTGATGACCCCGGAAAAGCGCATGTACAAGCAACCGCCGCGCCCCATCACCACGGCGGCGATCCGCTCCGGCTTCACCGGCGACCTCTACGTGGTGATCGGCGATCCCGATCCCGGCAAGGGCGGCTGGGTGACGCGGCTCTATTTCAATCCCTGCATTCCCTGGCTGTGGGCCGGCGCCCTGCTGCTGATCGTCGGCGGCCTGATCAGCCTGGCCGACCGCCGCCACCGGGTCGGCGCCCCGGCGCGGGCCGCCAACGCCGCCGCCAAGGCCTGAGGAGAGCCGAAAATGCGCCGTCTGCTCTACGTCCTGCCCGTGGTGGTGTTCACCGTGCTGGCCCTGTTCTTCCTCAAGGGCCTGACGCTCAACCCGCGCGACATCCCCTCGGTGCTGATCAACCGCCCGGTGCCGGAGATGAATCTTCCGCCGCTGCCCGGCCGGGGCGAATCCGGCCTGGCCACCGAGCATCTGAAGGGAAGGGTGTCCCTGGTCAACATCTACGGCTCGTGGTGCATCTCCTGCGTGCAGGAACACCCCGTCCTGATGGAGATCAAGAAGCGTGGCGACGTGCCGATCCACGCCGTGGACTGGCGCGACGATCCGGTGCTGGGCGCCGCCTGGCTGAAGAAGAACGGCGATCCCTACGAGCGGGTCCGCGGCGATCTGCCGCCCGGCCACGCCCCGTGGAGTCGGCGTCACCGGCCGTGCCCGAGATCGGCGTCCTCGCTAGGAAGGCAATCCGCTGTGGGCATGTGGGCCGCATCGCGCGGCAGATCTCGGACCGGACCTGCTGTCCTCATCCGGGAGATGGCTCGGCAACGCCCCGACGATCCCGAGCGTGGCCACATCGCCGACGAGCAGGTGAAGAAATTCGTGGTCGACCGTTACGGCGACTACGTGCTGCTGAAGCCGCCGTTCCGGGCCGGCACCCTGGCCCTGTGGCTGGGGCCGCTGCTGCTGTTCGCCGGCGCCCTGTGGGCGGTGCTGGCCTTCTACCGCCGCCGCCCGGCGGAACAGGCCGCGCCCCCGCCGCCGCCGCTGTCGGCCGAGGAACAGCGCAGACTCGACAAGTTGCTGAAGGAGTAGCGAGCGGTGATCTGGATCGTCTTCGCCGCCATGGTGGCCCTGACCCTGCTGGTGCTGCTGCGCCCGCTGCTGGCCGCTCCCGCCGTGGCCGCCGCCCGTTCCGAATACGATCTGATGGTCTACAAGGACCAGCTGGGGGAGATCGCCCGCGACGTGGAACGCGGCCTGCTGACCGCCGATCAGGCCGAGGCGGCGCGCACCGAGATTCAGCGCCGCATGCTGGCCGCCGTGGACGGGGAGAAGGGGGCCAGGGGCGCCAAGGCCGTCGCCGCCAAGGCCGGCAAGACGGCGCGCTCCAACGTCACCGCCCTGACCAGCTGCCCCTGCCGGCCCTGGCGCTCTACCGGCCGCTGCGTGCCCCGGACCTGTCCGCGACCGCCCCTAGTCGGCCGTGCCGCCCAGAGCGCCGCGATGCAGGAGGAGACCGCCACCGTCCAAGGCCATGGTCGCCGTCTGGCCTGGTCATTCTGTCCACCCATGCGGATATCCACATGCCGGGTGCCCAGGAGCTGCATCTGGATAAATTCGCCGTCGCGGAGGAATTCGACGAACCGGCGGCCTTGGCCGGCGGTTCGGAGGTGGCGCGTTGAGCGCGCGCGCCTTATGGCGCGGGAGCCAAGCGGGCGGAGGCCCGCGCCCGGCGACTGAGGGGCAGGAAAATGAATAGATTTTTCGAGGTGGTTCGCCGCGACCTGCGCCTCGCGCTGCGCCAGGGCTCGGACAGCGTCATGGTGGTGACCTTCTTCGTGCTGACCGTGGTGCTGTTCCCCTTCGGCATCGGGCCGGAAGCCAACGTGCTGGAGCGCGTTTCGGCCGGCGTGCTGATGGTCACCGCGCTGCTCGCCTCCATGCTGTCGCTCGACCGCCTGTTCCAGGCCGATTACGAGGATGGATCGCTGGAATTGCTGGTGCTGACCCCGGCGCCCTTGGGCGTGGTGGTGGCGGCCAAGATGCTGGCCCACTGGCTGACCACCGGCCTGCCGCTGATGGTGGCCGCCCCGGTGCTGGCCGTGCTGCTGCACATGCACGAGGACGGCTTCCTCACCCTGCTGGCCGCCATGGCGCTGGGTACCCCGGTGCTGTCGCTGATCGGCGGCATCGGCGCCGCCCTGGTGCTGGGGGCGAGACGGGGCGGCGTGCTGCTGTCGCTCTTGATCCTTCCGCTCTACGTGCCGGTGCTGATCTTCGGGGTGGGGGCCATCGATGCCGCCGTGCAGGGCATGTCGGCCAAGCCCCACCTGCTGATCCTCTCGGCCATGCTGGCCGCCGCACTGGTGCTGGCGCCCTGGGCCAGCGCGGCGGCGCTTCGGCAGGCGCTGGAATAGGAAAGGGATGTGGGCTGCCGCCCACGCCCGCCCGGGGCCGTGGGCTCCTATTCTTTCATGAAATCAAAGGGGGTCCGGGGCATCGCCCCGGATGGGTTCGGGCGATAGCCCGATAGGCCTCAGCCCCCCAGTCGCGCCATGTCCTTCTCTACCTGGGCGCGGGCCGGGGAATCGGCGGGCAGCACCAGCAGCAGGCGGTTCCAGCGGGCCTTGGCGCGGGGCGCCTCGCCCTTCATGGCCGCCGACAGGCCGGTGAAGTAGAGCGCGTCGGGCTGGTCGGGATTGATCGCCAGCACCTCTTCCATCAGGGTGATCGCCTCGGCCGGCAGGGTGTCGCCCTCGGCCTCCTCCAGCAGCATGATGGACAGCTCGATGCGCGACTGGGAATCGTCGGGCAGCAGGGTGATGGCGTTGCGGTAGGCGTCCTTGGCCTCGTCCGGCAGACCCAGCGCCCGGTACGAGCGGCCCAGCATGGCCCAGCCCTTGCCGTCCGAGGGGTCCTGCTTCAGGCGCTCGGCCAGACGGGCGACCATGGCCTGGATGGTGGCGGTCTTCTCCTGCATCTCGGCGATCTGGGCGGCACGGCCGGAATAGGGGCGGTCGGGCAATTCCGGGGCACCCAGCGGCAGGTAGAACACCAGGGCCAGCAGGGGCAGCAGCAGGGCGATGACGATGGGCGCGGTCTTGCCGGCCTTGGCGGCGACGGCCTTGGCGCCCCTGGCCCCCTTCTCCCCGTCCACGGCGGCCAGCATGCGGCGCTGAATCTCGGTGCGCGCCGCCTCGGCCTGATCGGCGGTCAGCAGGCCGCGTTCCACGTCGCGGGCGATCTCCCCCAGCTGGTCCTTGTAGACCATCAGATCGTATTCGGAACGGGCGGCGGCCACGGCGGGAGCGGCCAGCAGCGGGCGCAGCAGCACCAGCAGGGTCAGGGCCACCATGGCGGCGAAGACGATCCAGATCACCGCTCGCTACTCCTTCAGCAACTTGTCGAGTCTGCGCTGTTCCTCGGCCGACAGCGGCGGCGGCGGGGGCGCGGCCTGTTCCGCCGGGCGGCGGCGGTAGAAGGCCAGCACCGCCCACAGGGCGCCGGCGAACAGCAGCAGCGGCCCCAGCCACAGGGCCAGGGTGCCGGCCCGGAACGGCGGCTTCAGCAGCACGTAGTCGCCGTAACGGTCGACCACGAATTTCTTCACCTGCTCGTCGGAATCGCCCTTGGCGATGCGCTCGCGCACGATGACCCGCAGGTCCTTGGCCAGATCGGCGTCGGAATCGTCGATGGACTGGTTCTGGCAGACCAGGCAGCGCAGATCCTTGCCCAGCTCGCGGGCACGCATCTCCTGGGCCGGGTCCTTCATCATCTCGTCGGGATTGACGGCGAAGGCGGGGGAGGCGAGGAGAAGGAGGGCGACGAGAGCCGCGGCAACCCACGTGTCATCCCGAGCGAAGCCGAGGGATCTCATTCTGCCCAGACGGTGCAGGGTGGGAAACGGCGTGCCAGGCGGAGATCCCTCACTGCGTTCGGGATGACAGGTCGGGGTCATTGCTTCTCCAACTCCCGGATGATGGGCAGCAGCGTCCGGGTCCAGATCTCCATGGAGATGGGGCCCACATGCTTGTAGCGGATGATGCCGTTCCTATCGACGATGAAGCTCTCGGGCGCGCCGGTGACGCCGAAATCCACGGCGGTGCGGCCGGGCGGCGGATCGACGCCGACCCGCTCGTAGGGATCGCCGTTCTTCTTCAGCCAGGCGGCGCCCAGCACCGGATCGTCGCGCCAGTCCACGGCGTGGATCGGCACGTCGCCACGCTTCTTGATCTCCATCAGGACGGGGTGTTCCTGCACGCAGGAGATGCACCACGAGCCGTAGATGTTGACCAGGGACACCCTTCCCTTCAGATGCTCGGTGGCCAGGCCGGATTCGCCCCGGCCGGGCAGCGGCGGAAGATTCATCTCCGGCACCGGGCGGTTGATCAGCACCGAGGGGATGTCGCGCGGGTTGAGCGTCAGGCCCTTGAGGAAGAACAGGGCCAGCACGGTGAACACCACCACGGGCAGGACGTAGAGCAGACGGCGCATTTTCGGCTCTCCTCAGGCCTTGGCGGCGGCGTTGGCGGCCCGCGCCGGGGCGCCGACCCGGTGGCGGCGGTCGGCCAGGCTGATCAGGCCGCCGACGATCAGCAGCAGGGCGCCGGCCCACAGCCAGGGAATGCAGGGATTGAAATAGAGCCGCGTCACCCAGCCGCCCTTGCCGGGATCGGGATCGCCGATCACCACGTAGAGGTCGCCGGTGAAGCCGGAGCGGATCGCCGCCGTGGTGATGGGGCGCGGCGGTTGCTTGTACATGCGCTTTTCCGGGGTCATCACGTCGACGACCTTGCCGCCCCGGGAAATCTCGAAGGTGGCCCTTGTGGCGGTGTAGTTGGGGCCGGGAACCTCGTCCACCGCCTTCAGGGTGACGCCGAACGCGCCCACCGTGACGGTCTCGCCGATCTTCTGGGTCTGGATGTGCTCGGTGGTCCAGGCCGACGAGGCGGTCAGCCCCACGATGAACACCGCCAGCCCGAAATGGGCCAGAACCATGCCCCAGGCGGAATTGGGCAGCCTGACGGCGCGGGCCGGGGCCAGGGCCGGGCGGCTGAACAGGCCGATGCGCTCGGCCAGGTCCCACAGGGTGCCGAGGCCCAGCCAGACGGCCAGCGCGAAACCGGCCGCCGTCCACCACGGGCCGGCGGTGCCGCCCTGCAGGAACCACACCAGCATGGCCGCGCCCAGCGCCAGGGCGCCGATGAACTTGAGCCGGCCCAGCACGCCCGCCAGATCGCCGCGCTTCCACGACATCATGGGGGCGGCGGCCATCACCAGCACCATGGGGGCCATCAGGGGCAGGAACACCGCGTTGAAGAAGGGCGGGCCCACCGACACCTTGCCCAGGTTCAGCGCGTCGGCGATCAGCGGGTAGAGGGTGCCCAGCAGCACGGTGGCCGCACCGGTGGCCATCAGCACGTTGTTGAGCAGCAGCGCGCCTTCGCGCGAGATGGGCGAGAACAGGCCGCCCATCTTCATGGAGGGCGCCCGGGCCGCGTAAAGGGCCAGCGAGCCGCCCACCGCCGCGCACAGCAGCAGCAGGATGAACACGCCCCTGGCCGGGTCGGTGGCGAAGGCGTGCACGCTGGTCAAGACGCCCGAACGCACCAGGAAGGTGCCGAGCAGCGACAGGCCGAAGGCGACGATGGCCAGCAGGATGGTCCAGCTTTTGAGAGCGTCCCTCTTCTCCACCACGATGGCGGAATGGAGCAGGGCGGTGCCGGCCAGCCAGGGCATGAACGAGGCGTTCTCCACCGGGTCCCAGTACCACCAGCCGCCCCAGCCCAGGGTGTAATAGGCCCACCACGAGCCCAGCACGATGCCAGCGGTGAGGAACACCCAGGCGGCCAGCGTCCAGGGCCGCACCCAGCGGGCCCAGGCGGCATCGACACGGCCCTCCAGCAAAGCGGCGATGGCGAAGGAGAAGGCCATGGAGAAGCCCACATAGCCCAGGTAGAGGAAGGGCGGATGGAAGGCCAGGCCCGGGTCCTGCAGCATGGGGTTGAGGCCCTGGCCGTTGATGGGCGGCGGCTCGAGGCGGGCGAAGGGATTGGAGGTCAGCAGGATGAAGGCCAGGAAGCCCACGGCGATCATCGCCTGGACCGCCAGGGCGCGGGATTTCAGTCCCGGCGGCAGGTTGCGGCCGAACAGGGTCACCGCGAAGCCGAACAGGGCCAGGATGGTGATCCACAAGAGCAGCGAGCCCTCGTGGTTGCCCCACACGCCGGCCACCTTGTAGAGCATGGGCTTGTCGGTGTGGCTGTTCTGGGCGACGTTCATCAGCGAGAAATCGCTGGTGACGTAGGCGTTGGTCAGCGCCCCGAAGGCGATGGCGATGAACAGGAATTGCAGCGTGGCGGCCGGGCCGGCCACGTTCATCCAGGCGGCGTTGCCGCGCTTCGCCCCCACCAGGGGGACGATCGCCTGCACCACGGCGACGCACAAAGCCAGCACCAGGGCGAAATGGCCGATCTCGGCGATCATGAGGTCAATCCTTATCCTTGGCCTTTTCCGTCCACGGTATCATGCGGGCGGGACGCCCGCGCTCCGGGGTGAAGCCATCGGCATGGAGCGCGGGCGTCCCGCCCGCAGGTCCGTCCGTCACTTCTGCTGCTTACCGTCGTTCCACTGGCCGGACTTCTTCAGGGCGTCGGCCACTTCCTTGGGCATGTAGTTCTCGTCGTGCTTGGCCAGCACCTCGGTGGCCTTGAACTGGCCGCCCTTTTCCATGCGGCCCTCGACCACCACGCCCTGGCCCTCGCGGAACAGGTCGGGCAGCACGCCGGTATAGGTCACCGGAATGGCGTTGGTCACGTCGGTGACCTTGAAGCTCACCGTCTTGCCGTCCTTGACCAGGGAATCGTTCTCCACCAGTCCGCCGATGCGCATGCGCCGTCCCTCGGGGATGCGCTGCTCGACGATGTCGGTGGGCGAATAGAAGTAGACCAGGCTGTCGGAGATGGCGGTCAGCACCAGCGCCACGGCGCCGCCCAGCGCCGCCATGCCGAGAAGGACGAAATACAGCCTGCGTTGCTTGCGGGTCACTCTTCGGTCTCCGAATCCTTGGCCTTACGGGCGCGGCGGACCTGCTGCAGCGCCTCCAGTTCGGCCTCGGCCTTGCGGGCCGCGGAGATCGAGAGGATCAGCACCAGGGCCAGCACGGCGGCGCCGGCTCCGTAGGCGGGCCACACATAGCCGCCATAGCCGCCCATATGCAGCAAGGCCTGGAAGGATTCCATGACGTTGGTCACTCCCCTTGGGACGCGGCGTGAATCTGCGCCATGCGGATGACGCGGATTTTCTGCGACGCGATCTCGGCACGGCCCCTGAGGATCAGGATGGAGATCCAATAGGCCTTGAACCCCACCGCCATCAGCAGCAGCGGAATCAGCATGGAGGAATCGATGGCCGGGCCGCCCATCTTCACCACCGAGGCCGGCTGGTGCAGGGTGTTCCACCAGTCCACCGACCACTTGATCACGGGGACGTTGACGGCGCCCACCAGGGCCAGGATGGCGGCGGCCTTGTGGCCACGCTCGGGATCGTCGAAGGCGTTGACCAGAGCCATGTAGCCGAAATAGAGGAACAGCAGGATCAGCATGCTGGTCAGCCGCGCGTCCCAGGCCCACCAGGTGCCCCACATGGGCTTGCCCCACAAGGAGCCGGTCAGCAGGCACAGGAAGGTGAAGGCCGCCCCCACCGGGGCGGTGGCCTTGGCCAGCAGATCGGCCAGCGGATGCTTCCAGATCAGCGCCATGGCCGAGAACACCGCCATGGCGGTGTAGCAGAACATGCCCATCCAGGCCGACGGCACGTGGACGTACATGATGCGGACGCTCTCACCCTGCTGGTAATCGGCCGGCGAGCCGAGCAGGGCGAAGTAGAGTCCGGACCCCAGGCAGAGGATGGCGATGGCGTTCGACCAGGGCAGAATCACCTTGGCGAGGCGGAGGAAGCGGGCGGGATTGGCGAAGCGATGCATGGCGCCCTTTCTTAGCGCCGTTCCATTCGCATTTCCAGCGGAGTCGAACGGGCGGACGGTGAAGAAAAGTTCATGTCGTCGGGGTGGTGCGGGCGGGACGCCCGCGCTCCAGGGGAGAGGCGGAGCGCGGGCGTCCCGCCCGCATCTACACCCGGTCGCCCATGGGCAGCTTGCGGATGCGTTTGCCCGTCGCGGCGAAGACGGCGTTGGCCAAGGCGGGGGCCAGGGGCGGCACGCCGGGCTCGCCCACTCCGGTGGGAGGGGCGGAAGACGGCACGATGTGGACCTCGACCACCGGCATCTCGTCGATTCTCAGGCAGCGGTAGTCGTGGAAGTTGGATTGCTCCGCCCGTCCGTCCTTCAGGGTGATCTCGCCGAACAGGGCGGCGGACAGGGCGAAGGCGATGCCGCCCTCCATCTGGGCCCTGACCACGTCGGGGGTGACACTGATGCCGCAATCCACGGCGCAGACCACGCGGTCCACCTTGATCCGGCCCTCGGGACCCACGGTCACCTCGACCACCTGGGCGACGAAGGAGTGGAAGCTTTCATGCACCGCGATGCCGCGTCCCCGGCCGGCGGGCAGCGGATTGCCCCAGCCGGCCTTCTCGGCGGCGAGGTCGAGCACGGCCAGGTGGCGGGGCTTGTCGGCCAGCAGGGCGCGGCGCAGCTCCAGCGGGTCCTTGCCTCCGGCCTGGGCCAGCTCGTCCAGGAAGCATTCGGTGGCGAAGGCGGTGTGGCTGGAGCCCACCGAGCGCCACCACAGCACCGGCACCGGCGCCTTGGGCGAATGCAGTTCCACCGCCAGATGGGGAACGGCGTAAGGCAGGTTGGCGGCGCCTTCCACCGAGACCGGGTCGATGCCGTCCCTGACCATGCCGGCGAAGGGGCCGCCGGCCAGGATGGACTGGCAGACCACCCGGTGGCGCCAGGCCAGGGGCAGGCCGCGTTCGTCCAGCGACGCCTCGAAACCATGCAGCGCCATGGGGCGGTACCAGCCGCCGGCGATGTCGTCTTCCCGCGTCCACATCAGGCGCACCGGGGCGTTCACCGCCTTGGCCACCTCGACGCCCTCGACGATGTAGTCCGACGCCGGGTTGGCGCGTCGCCCGAAGCTGCCGCCGGCCAGCAGGGTGTGAATCTCCACCTGATCGGGTCGGAGGCCGGCGACCCTGGCGGCCATGGCCTGATCATGGGTCTGGAACTGGCAGCCGGCCCAGATCTCGCACTTGCCCGGAGACAGGCGCACCACGCAGTTGAGCGGCTCCATGGGGGCATGGGCCAGATAGGGCAACTCGTAGGTGGCGGCAAGGCGTTGCGCCCCCTGGCCCAGGGCGAGGGCGGCGTCGCCCCGGCTCGCCGCCGGGCTGCCCGGCCTGGCCAGCAATTCGCTCCAGGTCCGGCGCAGGGATTCGGTGGAAACCCGTTCGGCCGGCTCGGCCCAGCGGGCCTTCAGGGCCTCGCGGCCCTTGTGCGCCGCCCAGAACGAGCTGGCGGCCACGGCGATGCCGGACGGGATGGGCACCACCGCCATGACCCCCGGCACCGCCAGGGCCGCCTTGCGGTCGTAGGATTCCATGCGGGCGCCCCAGACGGCCGGGCGGGCCACCAGGGCGGTGAGCAGGCCGGGCAGGCGGATATCGGTGCCGAACTGGGCGCTGCCGTCGCTTTTCACCCGCGAATCCGTACGCTTCACCCCGGCCTTGCCGATCAGGCGGAACTCGGACGGTGCCTTCAGGCGAGGCTGGGCGGGTGGCGGCAGCGTGGCCGCCACCGCCACCAGTTCGCCATAGCCCAGGCGCCGGCCGCTGGCGGCGTGAACCACTCCGCCGTTGACGGCGGCAAGGGTGGAAATGTCGGCCCGCCAGATCCGCGCCGCCGCCTCGGTCAGCATCTCGCGCGCCGCGGCACCCGCCAGGCGCAGCTGCTGCCACGAATTGGCGGTGGCGGTGGAGCCGCCGGTGCCCTGGCTCGGCCCCCAGAACAGGTTGTTGTAGCGCCCGGCATCGGCGGGGGCGAATTCCACCGCCACCTGGGCGGGGTCCACCTCCAGCTCCTCGGCCACCAGCACCGGCAGGCCGGTGGCGACGCCCTGGCCCATCTCCAGATGCTTGACCGTCACCGTCACCCGCCCGTCGGGGGCGATGGCGACGAAGGCGTTGATGGCGCCGCCGCCCGTCGCGGCCTCGGCGTGGGCCTCGCCCACCGCCAGGACCAGTCCGGTGCCGGCGGTGACCTTCAGGAAGGTCCGGCGGTTCATGATCCCCCCCGCAGCCGCCGGGCGGCCAGATGAATGCCGGCGCGGATGCGCTGGTAGGTGCCGCAGCGGCAGAGATTGCCGCTCATGGCGGCGTCGATGTCGGCATCGCTGGGCTTGGGATTGCGGCGCAGCAGGGCGCCGGCGCTGATCAGCTGCCCCGACTGGCAATAGCCGCACTGGGGCACGTCCAGCTCGATCCAGGCGGCGCGCAGCTGCGCCGCGACGGCGTCGTTGCTGCCGGACAGCGTGACGATACGCCGGCCGTTGATCTCGGAGACCGGCAGCTGGCAGGCCCGGGCGGGCTCGCCGTCCACCAGGATGGCGCAGGCGCCGCATTGGCCCTGGCCGCAGCCGTAGCGCACCGACGTCATGCCCAGCTGGTCGCGCAGCACCCACAGCAGCGGGGTGTCGGGCTGGGCGTCCACCTTGTGGCGTTCACCGTTGACGATGAGGGAATACATTCGTCCGTCGCCCTTCCGGTTTGGAAGGGTTACAGGCTTACTCCCAACAATGCGGCCGGGCAAGAGTTAACAAAATCCTAACCACGCCCGTGGTTGGAGTGTATGGGAGCATTTCTCAACGGAGGACGAGATGCCGAGACTGATCGCCATGGTCCTGGCGGCCCTTCTGCTGGCGGGTACCGCCCGGGCCGAGCAGGTCACCGACCAGACCATGATGGTGGGCAGGGCCGTCACCGTGGTCGAGCGCCTGCGCGCCGACCCCAATTTCAGTTCGCAGATGACCAGCCTGCTGGGCCGCGCGCGCGCCGTGCTGGTGGTTCCCGATCTGGTCAAGGGCGGGTTCATCCTGGGCGCCCAGTACGGCACCGGCGTGCTGCTGGCCCGCGACGGCGCGGGGCGCTGGAGCGGCCCGGCCTTCTATTCCGTGGCGGCGGGCAGCATCGGGCTGCAGATCGGCCTGCAGGATGCCGAGACGGTCTACGTCATCATGAACGAGGGCGGCCTGAAGGCGGTGGTCGAGAACCAGTTCAAGGCCGGCGCCGAGGCGGGCGTGGCGGTGGCGGTGGTGGGCGCCGGGGCCTCGGCCAACACCACCACCAATGTGGGCGCCGACATCTACGCCTTCTCGCGCGCCGTGGGCCTTTACGGCGGCGCCACCCTGGACGGCGCCGGCATCCTGCCGCGGCATTCGTGGAATTCCGCCTATTACGGCGGCAACCCGACGCCGGAGGACATCCTGTTCAGCCGCAGCGTCGATTCCCGTCAGGCCGACCGGTTAAGGGACATCCTGTCGCGCTGACCCGGACTGTCATCCCGAGCGCATGCGAGGGATCTTTCAGCCCGAGGCGGCGGCCGTTTTCGCCTGCAAGATCCTTCGGCTTCGCCTCGGGATGACAAGGTGGGCCGGCCCTCAGGCAAGCGCAGGCAGGCTCACCGTGAAGCGCGCGCCGCCCCCCTCGCGGTTCTCGGCGCGGATGGTTCCTCCGTGGGCCTCGACGATCTGGCGCGAGATGGACAGGCCCAGGCCGGAATGGGTGCCGAACTTCTCGCCCTCGGGCCGTTCGGAGTAGAAGCGCTCGAACACGGATTCCAGCTTGCCTTCGGGGATGCCCGGCCCCTGGTCCTCGACGGTGAGCAGGATGCGGGCGCCGTCCCGCCGGGCGGCCAGGGTGATCCGCCCGCCCTCGGGGCTGAACGAGGCGGCGTTGGCGATCAGGTTGCGCAGCACCTGGACCAGCCGGGATTCGATGCCCTGGACCAGCAGGGGATCGTCCTCGGGGCGCTCCACCTGGAAGCGCAGGCCCCGGTCCTCGCAGGTGCCGCGGTAGATCTCGGCCATGGTGTCGAGCATGGCGGCCAGGGTCACCGGGCCGGTTTCGGCGCGGCTCATCTCGGCATCGACCCTGGACGCGTCCGAGATGTCGCTGATCAGCCGGTCCAGGCGGCCCACGTCGTCCAGCACGATGGCCATCAGGCGGGCGCGCTTTTCCGGGTCCTCGATGCGCGCCGCCGTCTCGACCGCCGAGCGCAGGGACGTCAGGGGATTCTTGATCTCGTGGGCCACGTCGGCGGCGAAGGCCTCGATGGCGTCCATGCGCCGCCACAGGGCCTCGGTCATTTCCTTCAGGGCCAGTGACAGCTCGCCGATCTCGTCCTTGCGCCGCGACAGGTCGGGGATGGCGTGGACGCGGCCCTGGCCGTGGCGCACCCGCTCGGCGGCGAGCGCCAGGCGGCGGATGGGCCGGGCGATGGTGCCGGCCATGTAGAGCGACACGCCGATGGTCAGCGCCAGGGACACGGCGAAGGCCTCCAGGATGGCGATGCGCACCTGGAACAGCGAGCGGGCGATGTTGGCGCCGTCGGCGGTGATCAAGAGCGCGCCGACCACCTGCTTGTAGCGCTGCACCGGCACCGCCACCGACAGCATCAGGGTGCCGTTCTTGCGCGAGCGCACCACCCAGGCGCTCCGCCCGGCCATGGCGGCCATGGCCTCCTCGAAATCGTCGGCCCGGGCGTTGGAATGGTCGCGGTAAAGGGGCAGGGACTCGTCCCTGGGCATCCAGCGCGCCCAGCGGTCCCATTGCCGCGCCAGCCGGTCGCTCCAGTGCGGCGGCGTGGGCGGCGGCAGCTCCTCGATGTAGATGGAGCCCTTGGCGCCGCCCACCACGCGGGAATCGGCGGCGAGATCACCCACCGAGTCGAACAGGCGGGCGCGGAACTTGGCCGGCTCGGACAGACGGCGGACCATCTGCTGCGCCATGTCGGGGTTGATCTCGAAGAAGCCCATCTCCTCCTCGAAGACGGCGCCCTCGCCGATGGCGCCCGCCACCATCTCGGCCTGGGTGCCCAGCCCGTCCAGCTCGGCGCGGATCAGTCCCTGCTTGTAGCGGTCGAGATAGAACACGCCCACCACCAGCACGACGGGGGCCAGCAGGTTGACCAGCAGGATGCGCCGGGTCAGCGGCGAGGCCAGCAGCCGCCAGCGGGGCAGCCGCCGCCGGGAAGGCTTGGCTTCACTCATCCCGATAACGGTAGCCGACGCCGTACAGGGTCTCGATCTGGCCGAACTCGTCGTCCACCTCGCGGAACTTCTTGCGCAGCCGCTTGATGTGGCTGTCGATGGTGCGGTCGTCCACGTAGATGGATTCGCCATAGGCCGCGTCGATCAGCTGGTCGCGGTTCTTGACGTGGCCGGGGCGGGTGGCCAGCGACTTCAGCAGCAGGAACTCGGTCACGGTGAGGTCGACGGCGCGCCCCTTCCAGGTGCAGACGTGGCGGCCGGGGTCGAGCACCAGCTCGCCGCGCACCAGGGTCTCGCCGCCCGGCTCGGCCGCGCCGGCGGCGTTGGCCTCCAGGCGGCGGATCAGGGCGCGGATGCGCTCGATCAGCAGCTTCTGCGAGAACGGCTTCTTGATGTAGTCGTCGGCGCCCATGCGCAGGCCCAGCAGCTCGTCGATCTCGTCGTCCTTGGAGGTGAGGAAGATCACCGGAATGGCCGATTGCTTGCGCAGGCGCTGCAACAGCTCCATGCCGTCCATGCGCGGCATCTTGATGTCGAGCACCGCAAGGTCGGCGGGCTGGTTGGTCAGGCCGCGCAGGGCCTCGGCCCCGTCGGTATAGGTGCGCACCTTGAAGCCCTCGGCCTCCAGCGCCATCGAGACCGAGGTCAGGATGTTGCGGTCGTCGTCGACCAGGGCGATGGTATGGGACACGGCTGAACCCCTTTGCAATTGACCTGTCATCCCGAGCGGACGCGAGGGATCTCCGTTTGCTCGGACGGGCCGGAGCAGGAGGAGATCCCTCGTCGCCATGCTCCTCGGGATGACATCTGAAGACAAGCCCCGGGAATGGTTTGCATCCCGATCATGGCGAAATTATAGTGCCCCGCGATGGTTCCCCGCGATCCGAGAGGGCGCGGGGTGAAAATGGGAACGTGGTGCGGCCCTCGAAAAGAGGGTCAATTCCGCGACTGCCCCCGCAACTGTAGGCGGAGAGGTTCCGGCCCCAGAGACGCCACTGGCCCAAATGAAGGGCTGGGAAGGCTATGCCGGACCCAACGACCCGCGAGTCAGGAGACCTGCCATCATCGAGAGTCGCTAGCGAGCCCGTTCGGCCGGGGTGTGCCGTCGGGTCAGTTTTCCGTTTCGCAGCGACAGGGATTGTCTCTCGACGAACGGAGTCTGTTCATCATGCATATCATGGAAGGGTTCCTTCCCGCCGGGCACGCCGTGGCCTGGAGCCTCGTCTCCGCCCCCTTCGTGGTGGCGGGCGCGCGCTCCTTGAAGCGCATCCTGGCCGACCGGCCCGAGGCGCGGCTCGACATCGCGGCGGCGGCCGGCTTCACCTTCGTGCTGTCGGCGCTGAAGCTGCCCAGCGTCACCGGCTCGTGCTCCCATCCCACCGGCACGGCGCTGGGCGCCATGCAGTTCGGCCCCGGAATCATGGCGGTGATCGGTACCATCGTCCTGCTGTTCCAGGGCCTGCTGCTGGCCCATGGCGGCCTCACCACCCTGGGGGCCAACGTCTTTTCCATGGCCATCGCCGGGCCGTGGGTGGCCTATGGCGTGTGGAGGCTGGCCGGGCGCCTGGGCGTGCCCTTCGCGGTGGCGGTGTTCCTGGCCGCGTTCCTGGGCGACCTCGCCACCTATCTGGTGACGTCGCTGCAGCTGGCGCTGGCCTTCCCCGACGCCGAGACCGGCTTCGCCGGCGCCTACGCCAAGTTCTCCGGCATCTTCGCCGTCACCCAATTGCCCCTGGCGGTGGCCGAGGGACTGGTCACCGTGGTGGTGATGAACGCCCTGAAGGCCCGCCAGCTTCGCATCGAGGGAGTCCGGGCATGAGCGCGCGCACCAACTCCCTGCTGCTGGGCGCCGCCGCCCTGATCATCGCCGCTCCGCTGGTGATGATGCCCGACGCCAGGTTCGGCGGCACCGACGACGCCGCCAGCGAGGTGGTGGCGTCCAGCAATCCCGGGTACGAGAAGTGGACCGAACCCTTCTGGCAGCCCTCCAAGGAAATGGAGGGAGTGCTGTTCGCGCTGCAGGCCGCCTTCGGGGCCGGGCTGCTGGGCTACGTCATCGGACGGCGGCACGGCCGGCGGAAGACGTGACGCTTTCCATCGACCGTCTGTCCCAGACGGGACCATGGCGAAAGCGGGCGGCGGCCGAGAAGGCGGCGCTCGCCCTCGGCCTGCTGCTGCTGGCCCTGGCGCTGCCTCCCTTTCCGGGGGCGGCGCTGGTGCTGGCCGTCGCCTGGGGCCTGGCTCTGGGGGCGGCGAAGGTGCCGCCGGGCGACTGGCTGCGGCTCAACGCGATTCCGCTCGGCTTCGTGCTGACCGGGGCGGCCGCCCTGGCGGTGGACGTTGATTCCCAGGGGCTGCGTCTGGCCGCCGACCAGGGAGTGCGGGCCGCCCAGGTGGTGCTGCGGGCGTCGGCCTCGGTCGCCGCCCTGCTGCTGCTGGCCGCCACCACGCCGGCCCCCGATCTGGTGCGGGGACTCCGCCGGCTGGGCCTGTCCGCCGAGATCGCCGAGATCATGCTGCTGACCTGGACGTTCATCTTCCTGCTGCTCGATCAGGCCGCCGCCATCCGCACGGCGCAGCAGGCCCGGCTCGGCTGGTTCGGGCCAAGGCGGCAGATGCGCTCGCTGGGCCTGTTGATCGCCCAGCTGCTGCCGCGCGCCCTGGACCGGGCGCGGCGGCTGGAGGTGGGGCTGGCGGCGCGGGGCTTCGACGGCTCGCTGCCCATGCTGTCGGCGGCGCGGCCGGCCTCCGGCCCGGTGCTGGCGTCGATCCTGGGCGGCCACGCCCTGCTGGCGGGGGTGAGCCTGTGGCTGGCCTGATCCTCGAGGCCAAGGGGCTTTCCTATGCCTATCCCGGCGGCGTCGCGGCGCTCGCCGGTCTTGATCTCGCGGTGGAGCGGGGGCGGCGGCTGGCCGTGCTCGGCCCCAACGGGGCGGGCAAGACCACCTTGCTGCTGCATCTCAACGGCACCCTGAAGCCCGCGTCCGGCGCGGTGTTCCTCGACGGCGAAGTCATGGGCCATTCGCGGGCTGCGCTGACCGGCTGGCGCAAGAGGGTCGGTCTGGTGCTGCAGGAACCCGACGACCAGCTGTTCGCCGCCACCGTGGCCGAGGACGTGTCGTTCGGGCCGCTCAATCTCGGCCTGTCGGAGGCGGAGACCCGGCGGCGGGTGGAGGCGGCGCTGGACGCGCTGGGCATCCTTGACCTGGCCGGGCGCGCCACCCACATGCTGTCCTTCGGGCAGAAGAAGCGCGTCGCCATCGCCGGCGCCCTGGCCATGGAGCCCGAGGTGCTGCTGCTGGACGAACCCCTGGCCGGTCTCGACCATCCGGGGGCCAAGCGCCTGCTGGCGGCGCTGGACCGTCTGGCCCGGGCGGGCACCACCCTGGTCTTCACCACCCACGAGGTGGATCTGGCCTACGAGTTCGCCGACCGGGTGGCGCTGTTCCAGGGCGGAAGGGTGATCGCCCAGGGCGAGGCCGCCCACGTGCTGGCCGACCGCGAATCCCTGGCGGCCTGCGGGCTGGAACCGCCGCTGCTGCTGGAATTGGGGGTGCGCACCCGCGACGAGGCTGTGGCCTTGCTGGCGACACGGCGGAAGGTGTATTAGCAAGGCCTCAACAAACGAGGTTCCCCATGCGTGTCCTGCTGTCCGCCGTCCTGCTGCTCTCCCTGGCCTTCCCCGCTTTGGCGGAGGTCAAGACCATCTCGGCCCCCGAGGCGCTGCAGGCGGCCAGGAAGGGCGAGGTGGTGCTGGTGGACATCCGCCAGCCCGAGGAATGGAAGCAGACCGGAGTGGCCGACGGCGCCAGGCTGATTCCCATGCGCCACCCCGAGGGCGGGGCCGGCTTCGTGCGCGACCTGCTGGCCGCCGCCAAGGGCGACCGCAACGCCCCCATCGCGCTCATCTGCCGCACCGGCAACCGCTCGGCCTCGGTCGCCAAGGCGCTGGCCGATGCCGGCTTCACCCGTATCCTCGACGTGTCGGAGGGCATGGCGGGATCAAGCGCCGGGCCGGGCTGGATCCGGCGCGACCTGCCCATGACCCGCTGCACCGTGTGCTGATTCCCCTTAGCAAAAGGCGATAACGGCCCCATATTACCTTTCTCCAGTCCCCTGGAAGGGATGGCCTTTTGGGGAAAAAGGAAGGGAGGGGATCATGAAGACATTCATCGCCGCCGCGTGTCTTGGACTTCTGCTCGCCGCGCCGGGCGCCGCCTTCGCCGGTGCCGACGACACCAAGTGGGTCGCCAAGTGCATCAAGGACAACGCCGACGCCAAGGTCTCCATGGAGGTGGTCACCAAGTACTGTACCTGCATGAACAACAAGATGGACGACAACGAGACCCTGTCCATCAGTGCCTGGGAAAAGACCCATCCCGCCGAGATGAAGGCGTGCGAAAAGGAAGCCGGCTGGAAGTAGGCCGGACCATCTTATAGTCTGTGCGACTTAGGTTGAAGCTCTTGACCTCGTCGTCCCGGACTTGATCCGGGACCCAGGAGCCGCAGACGATGACATTTGTTATGCTCCCCCTGGACCCCGGCTCAAGGCCGGGGTGACGGGCGAGGAGGCGGCATCGATTCAACCAGACTCGGACAAACTCTGGGCACAGGGGCGGAGGTTTTCTCCGCCCCTTGTCCTATCGCAAGGATGCCTCGATGTTGCCGCCGTCCACGGTGACGGTGCAGGCGGTGACCTTGGAGGCCTTGGCCAGCCAGACGAAGGCGTCGGCCACGTCCTCGGCGGTGACTTCCCGGCCCAGCAGATTGCCGCCCATGTAGTCCTGTTCCGACAGGCCGCGGGCCGACGAGCGGCTCTTGATCATGTCGTCGGTGAGCAGGCCGGACCGGATGCGGTCGGCGTTGACGGCGTTGGAGCGGATGCCGTCCCGGCCGTGATCCAGGGCGTATTGCTTCATCAGGAACAGGGTGGCGGCCTTGGGCAGGCCGTAGGGGCCGAAATTCTTGCCCGGATTGACCGCCTGCTTCGAGGCGTTGAACAGCAGCACGCCGCCGGTGTCCTGGGCCTTGAAGATGCGCAGGGCGTTTTGCGCCACGCTCTGATGGCCGAAGAAGTTCAACTCGAACGAGGCGCGCAGGGTGGCATCGTCCACCTCGCCCACCGCGCCCTGCCAGGCGGCGCCGGCATTGCTGACCACCACGTCCACGCCGCCGAAGCGCTCGGCCACCCGGTCGAAGGCGGCGCGGACCGAGGCCGGGTCGGTGACGTCGCAGGCGACGCCCATGGCCTTGCCGCCGCAGGCCTTGGCGGCCTTGGCCGCCGCGTCGCCGTCGCGGTCGAGCACGGCGATTTCGGCGCCTTCCTTGGCGAAGGCCTTGGCGGTGGCGGCGCCGATGCCGGACCCGCCGCCGGTGACCACCACCACCTGGCGGGCCAGGGGCTTCTCGGCGGCCTTGCCCAGCTTGGCCTGTTCCAGCGACCAGTATTCCAGGTCGAACAGGTCGGCCTCGCCCACCGGCTCGAAGCGGCCGATGGCCTCGGCGTCGGTGATGCTTTCCACCGTGTTGACCGCGATGTCGGCGGCGATGGCCGCGTCCTTGGCCGACGCGCCGATGCCGAACAGGCCGAGCCCGGCCACCAGGGCGACGCAGGGCTTGGGGTCGAGCTCGGTCTTGATGCCGCCCAGGCGCTGGTTGTTGCGGCTGAAATAGGCGTGGTAGCGGGCCTCGAAGGCCTCGATGGCGGCGCGGACCGAATCGGCCCACAGATACAGCTTGCCCGCTTCGGGGGAGGGCAGCACCACCGGCCAGTTCTTGGTGCGGATGGTGTGGTCGGGGGTGACCACGCCCTGCTGGGAATAGCGCGACACCTCGGCGCCGTTGACATAGGCCAGGATGGCCGGGCTGGTGCGGAAATCCAGGATGCGGCGCTTGCCCCCGCCTTCCAGCAGGCCGCGCAGGATGGGGGCCGCCTCGGCGAGCGGCGCGACCTCCTTGGGCAGGCCCCGGGCGGGAACCAGGGGCTTCCGTCCCCGCTCCAGGCGCTGCTCGGCCAGGGTCACCATCTCGATCATCCGCTCATAGGCGGTGCGGGCATCATCCGCGAAGGTGAAGATGCCGTGCTTGACCAGGATCAGGCCCTCGACGGTCGGGTCCTGCTCGAAAACCTCGGCCGCCTTCCTGGCCAGGGCGAAGCCGGGCATGATGTAGGGCACGTAGCCCATGCGCGGCCCGTAGACCTCGCGGGCCAGGGCCTCGCCATCGGGCTGGTCCACCAGGGACAGCACGGCGGTGGAATGGGTGTGGTCGATGAACCTGTGCGGCAGGAAGGCGTGCAGCAGCGTCTCCACCGACGGGTTGGGCGACGACGAGTTCATCAGGTTGCCGCGCTGGTAATCCACCATGTCCTCGTCGGAGAGCCGGTCCAGCTGGCGCAGCTTCAGCAGCGGTGCAAGGCGCACGGCGGGCAGGCCGGCCGGCTCGATGTCGCCCATGTCCCAGCCCGAGCCCTTGACGCACAGAACCTCGACGTCGTCGCCCAGCAGGTCCTTGACGGTGGTCTTGCACGAGGTGTTGCCGCCGCCGTGCAGCACCAGCCTGGGGTCGCCGCCCAGCAGCCGGGTGGTATAGACCCGAAGCGCCAGATCACGGTTCACGCCCTGCGGCGCGTATCTGGCGACGAAGGATTCGGCATCTGCATCGGACCACAGGGATTTCATGACGACCTCGGAACAGGGCGAACGCGGGAGGCGGGATTATTACGCCATGTCCGGGAAGGGGGGAAGAGGAAGGCTCAGGCCACCTGGGATGCGCCGACGGGAATGTCGCCCCCGCGAATCCGACGGATGATGGCCAGCGTCTTGCGGGCCATGTTCACCGTGATGGTGGCATGCTGGTCGGGATGCTCCAGGATCACCAGAGCCTCACCCTCCAACTCATCCAGAATGTCGTCGCCAAGGGTGTCATGTTCACCGGCGGCGGCCAGTCGCGAGCGCATGGCGTCCCCACAGAGCCTATCCGTAGGGAGTAGATATCATACCAAGGAGTAAGAGCGCTACTTCTTTGTTGTGTCACCTATACCTAGGTATAGGCCGCGAAGCGCGTTCTCCGTCGTCTCGGGGTCGAGGCGCACGTCAAGCCAGGACATGCCCCAGTGGAGATGGGCGCCGGTGGCCAGGCCCGTGGCGCCGATGGCGCCGATGCGGTCCCCCCGGCGCACGGCCGTTCCCACGGCGACGTCCAGGCGCGACAGGTGGGCGTAACTGGAGATCAGGCCCAGCCCGTGATCGATCATCACGGTGCGGCCGGTGAGGAACAGGTCGGGGGCGGCCAGAACCACCGTGCCGTCGGCGCAGGCATGGACCGGCGTACCGGTGGGCGCCGCGATGTCCAGGCCGGAATGGGGGGCGCCGCCGATGCCGTTGTAGACCCGCTGGCTGCCGAACACCCCCGACACCGTGCCGTTCGAGGGGCGCAGCAGCCCGCCGCCCTCGAAAAAACGGGGCTCCAGGGTGACGCGGGCGCGGATGGCGCGGACCATTTCGGTCTCGGCCCGGAGCCGGGCCAGCGAGGCGGCGTCGGGCTCGGTCTTGTCGCGCGGCAATCCCTCGACGCGCTGCACCGGCCAGTCGCGGCGCGACACCGCCAGGGCTTGAACGTCCTCGCCCCCGTCGGCCAGCGTGATCCGCAGCTCGGCCAGGGGGCCGTGATCCCGCCCGAAGCCCAGCAGGAAGCGGCCCCGGGAATCCACCGGCACCGGCCGTCCGTCGAGCTCGACGCGGGCGCCGGGCTCGGTGCGGCCCAGCATCAGGCCGCCCTGCTCGGGGTGGCCGGAAAGATCGGGTCCGGCGATGGCGGCGCCGGCCCAGGCGAGGCCGGCGACGATCAGGGCGATGGCGCTATTTCGGCGCCCACATGATGGTGGCATCGCCACCGCCCTCCTTGTTGCACAATTCGGTGATGATGGCCGACGAGACACGGGTGGGGGTGGTGCCATTGACGGACAGCAGGCCCTTCTTCACCAGTTTCATTCCCGAGGCCGAGCAGATGCGCGGCGGCACTCCTTCGGCGATCACCACCGGCACGCCGTTCATCGAGGTTACGCGGATGGCGCCGCCGAACATGTGCGACGGCGGCGCGTTGCCCTGGGCGGACTCCACCATCAGGGCGACGAAGCGGTCGGTCTCGGAGCCGGTGTTCTCCACCGGCGCCTGCGACCGGCTCCACAGAATGTAGCCGCCGATGGCGAGCGTCACGGCCAGCAACGCCGCCCCGGCGATCATCGGGGCGCGGCTTTCCTTGCCGGACTCGTGGAGATGGGCATGGAACTTGCCGTCCTTGGACTGGGCCCAATTGTCGGTGGCGGAACGCGGCAGGCGCTGCTCCTTGGCGGCGCGCAGCACCTCGATGCAGCCCCGCGCCGCGAAACGCATCTCGTTGGCGTGGACCTCGGGGGTGTGGCCGGGCTTGACCTGGGCGACGACGTCGCGGGTCCGGCGCCGCAGGGCGTCGCGCAGATCCTTGTCGTAGGGGCGGCGCAGCATCAGGTCCAGCGCCAGCAGGGTCAGCTGTTCCAGCTTGGCCGGGTCCTTGACGCCGGGCATCTTGAGGATGAGGGCCTGGAACAGGGCCTCCTGCTCCTCGGTGGTCGCCGGCTTCTCCACGGGATGATCCATCCTGTCCGTCCTGCGCCCCACTCCCCGTATCGATGGTAGCCGTGCCCGCGTTAATGAGCGGTTACCCAAATTCACCACAAAATTTTTGTCGTTGTGAATAATTCTACACAATGCCATATGAGGTTGACGAGTGGGGGTATCCGCTGATCTCGAGGCTTTTCAGACGATGAGTGTGGACATGACGCATCCGGCCCTTGGGCATGGCCTTTCCTTTGACGATCTGTACCGGCGCTCCGGCCTGGAGCGGGTGGATGCCGCCTTCCTGGCCGCGCTGACCGCCGCCGACCCGGCCCTGGCCGACCGGCTGAAGGCCGCCCGCGCCGAACCCGATACGCTGGCGCCCAAGGAGGAGGCGGCGCTGCTGGTGGAACTGGCGCCCCATCTGGACGACTTCCTGGCCGAACTGTTCGCCATCCGCACCGCCGTCGCCGAGCTCAGGTCCCGTCAGGACGGGCTGGCGCCGCTCTATCAGGCCAAGCGCCTGTTCGTGCAGCGCCGGGCGCTGAAGGAGATCAAGCCGGACGAGGCCGCCACCCTGGATGCCCGCGCGCTGGAGATGGAATACGCGCTGAAGGTGGGCGAGCCGTTCACGGAGATCGGCTTCGCCCGGCGCGTGCTCGCCTGGATGGACGACGAGGCCACCCACGGGGAAGAGCTGAAGCTGGCGGCCCGCCTGGCCGCCGCCAAGGTGGCCGCCAACGAGAGCGCCTACCATCCTCAAGGCATCCTGTTCAAGGTGCCGGCCAAGCACGACCCCCTGCATCAGGTGCCGGTGGTCAAGGGCGAGCTGTGCGGCGTGCCCGCCCTGGAATTCGAATCCGCCCGCCTGCGCCGCCGCGAGGGCTTCAACCTCACCGATGCCGGCACCGATCTGAAGGGCGCGCTGGACGAGATCAATTACTGCATCCTCTGCCACCACCAGGGCCGCGATTCCTGCTCCAAGGGCATGAAGGACAAAAAGACCGGCGAGACGAGCAAGAACGCGCTCGGCGTCGCCATGGAGGGCTGCCCGCTCGAGGAGAAGATCTCCGAGATGCACGAGGCCAAGGCCGCCGGCCACGCCCTGGCGGCGCTGGCCATCATCGCCGTGGACAATCCCATGGCGGCGGGTACCGGGCACCGCATCTGCAACGACTGCATGACCGCCTGCGTCTACCAGAACCAGAACCGCGACCCCGTCAACGTGCCCGAGGCCGAGACCCGCACGTTGAAGGACGTCCTCGAACTGCCCTGGGGCTTCGAGATCTATTCCCTGCTGACCCGCTGGAACCCCGCCAATCTCCGCCGCCCGCTGCCCAAGGCCCCCTCGGGGCGCAAGGTGCTGGTGGTGGGCATGGGGCCGGCCGGCTATACCCTGTCCCATCACCTGATGCAGGACGGCCACCACGTGGTGGCGGTGGACGGGCTGAAGATCGAGCCGCTGGCCGCCGACCTGTCGGGTGTGGATGCCTTCGGCAAGCGCGTGCCCTTCCGTCCCGTCCGCGACATCCGCTCCCTGTGGCAGCCCCTGGGCGAGCGGGTGATGGGCGGCTTCGGCGGCGTGGCCGAGTACGGCATCACGGTGCGCTGGGACAAGAACTTCCTCGACGTCATCCGCCTGCTGCTGGAGCGCCGTTCGGAATTCGCCCTGTTCGGGGGCGTGCGCTTCGGCGGCAATTTGACCCTGGAGGAGGCGTTCGAGCTGGGCTTCGATCACGTGGCCCTGGCCACGGGGGCGGGCAAGCCCACCATCCTCGACATGCCGGGCGGCCTGGCCAAGGGCGTGCGCCAGGCCTCCGACTTCCTGATGGCCTTGCAGCTGACCGGCGCGGCCCGGCCGGGGACGCTGGCCAGCCTGCAGCTGCGGCTGCCGGTGGTGGTGATCGGCGGCGGGCTCACCGCCATCGACACCTGCACCGAGGCCCTGGCCTATTACCCCGTCCAGGTGGAAAAGTTCCTGTCCCGCCACGAGCAGCTGGTGGCGGAACGGGGCGAGCACGCGGTGCGAATCCACTGGTCGGAAGAGGACCACGCCATCGCCGACGAGTTCATCACCCATGCCGAGGCCATCCGCGCCGAGCGCCGCGCCGCCGCCGCCGAGGGTCGCGCGCCCCGCATCCTGGAACTGCTGCAGTCGTGGGGTGGCGCCACCGTGGCCTATCGCCGGGGGCTGACCGACAGCCCGGCCTACCGCAACCACGAGGAAATCTCCAAGGCGCTGGAGGAAGGCATCCGCTTCCTCGAGGGCATGAGTCCGGTGGCGGTGGAGACCGACGATTTCGGCTCGGCCAACGGCGTGCAGTTCAAGGACCGGGACGGCCAGCCCCACCGCCTGCCGGCCCGCGCCGTGCTGGTGGCGGCCGGCACCGTGCCCAACACCACGCCGGCCCGCGAGGCCAAGGGCATCCACCTGGACGGCAAGTACTTTCAGGCGGTGGACGAGGACGGCCATCCGGTGACGCCCGAACGGCGCACCAAGCCGGACGGCATCCACGTGCTGATGCACATCGACGGCCACGACCGCACCGTCAGCTTCTTCGGCGACCTGCACCCGTCCTATGCCGGCAACGTGGTCTCGGCCATGGCCTCGGCCAAGCAGGGCCATCCGGTGGTGACGCGCACCATGGCCCGCCGTCCCGCCAATCCGGTGCCGGCCTCGACCCTGTTCGACACCCTCAACGCCCGCCTGCGGGCCCAGGTCCATGCGGTCAACCGCCTGACGCCCACCATCGTCGAGGTGGTGGTCAAGGCGCCGGCGGCGGCCCAGGCCTTCAGGCCCGGCCAGTTCTTCCGCCTGCAGAACTTCGAGATGCTGGCGGCCAAGGTGGGCAACACCTCGCTGGCCATGGAGGGGCTGGCGCTCACCGGCGCCTGGGTGGACAAGGAGCAGGGCCTCGTCGGCCTGATCGTCCTCGAGATGGGCGGATCAAGCGATCTGTGCGCCCATCTCACCCCCGGCGAGCCGGTGGTCCTGATGGGGCCTACGGGCGCGCCCACCCATGTCTGCGGCTCGGAAACCGTGCTGCTGGCCGGCGGCGGCCTGGGCAATGCCGTGCTGTTCTCCATCGGCGCCGCCTTCCGCGCCAAGGGCTCCAGGGTGCTGTACTTCGCCGGCTACAAGAACCCCCATGACCGCTTCAAGGTGGCCGACATCGAGGCCGCCGCCGACGTGGTGGTGTGGTGCGTGGACGGGGGCGAATCCTTCGCCCCCGGCCGGCCCCAGGACCGCGCCTTCGTCGGCAACATCGTCGAGGCCATGGTGGCCTATGGCGAGGGCCGCCTGGGCGAGCAGACCATTCCCATCACCGACGTGGACCGCATCATCGCCATCGGCTCGGACCGCATGATGGCGGCGGTGGCCAAGGCGCGGCACGACCGCCTCGCCCCCTTCCTCAAGCGCGAGCACCAGGGCATCGGCTCCATCAACTCGCCCATGCAATGCATGCTGAAGGAGGTCTGCGCCCAGTGCCTGCAAAAGCACAAGGACCCGGTCACCGGCGAGGAGAAGGTGGTGTTCACCTGCTTCGACCAGGACCAGCCGCTCGACAAGGTGGACTTCACCAGCCTGGCCGAGCGCCTGGGCCAGAACTCGGTGTGGGAGAAGCTGTCCAAGTCGTGGATCGACCGTAGCCTGCGGCAGGCGGGCCTGCGGCGGTAAGAGCGGGCGGGACGCCCGCGCTCCACACACCTCCCGGAGCGCGGGCGTCCCGCCCGCCTTTACAGCAGCCGCTTCAGTTCGTAGACCAGGTCCAGCGCCTGTCGCGCCGACAGATCGTCGGGATTGACGCCCTTCAGGGCCTCTTCCAGGGGAGAGGCCTGAGCGGTGGGAGCGGGCTTGGGCTTGGCCAGCGCCGCGAACAGCGGCAGGTCGTCGGCCAGCCGCGCCATGCCCGACGCCTGGTCCGACTTTTCCAGGATGCCCAGCACCTCCTCGGCGCGGCTCACCACGGCGGGCGGCAGGCCGGCGAGGCGCGCCACGTGGATGCCGTAGGAGCGGTCGGCGGCCCCGGCCCCCACCTCGTGCAGGAACACCACGTCGCCCTGCCACTCCTTGACCCGCATCATGTGGCAGGACAGAGCCGGCAGGCGCGAGGTCAGCCGCGTCAGCTCGTGGTAATGGGTAGCGAACAGGGCGCGGCAGCAATTGACCTCGTGCAGGTGCTCGACCACCGCCCAGGCGATGGACAGGCCGTCGAAGGTGGCGGTGCCGCGCCCGATCTCGTCCAGGATCACCAGGGCGCGGGGACCGGCCTGATTGAGGATGGCGGCGGTCTCCACCATCTCGACCATGAAGGTGGAGCGCCCGCGCGCCAGATCGTCGGCGGCGCCGACGCGCGAGAACAGGCGGTCCACCACGCCCATGTGGACGGACTCGGCGGGCACGAACGAGCCCATCTGGGCCAGGATGGCGATCACCGCGTTCTGGCGCAGGAAGGTGGACTTACCCGCCATGTTGGGGCCGGTGACCAGCCACAGGCGCTGCTGGTCGGCCAGATCGCAATCGTTGGCGACGAAGGGGCCGGAACTGGCGGCGGCCAGTGCCGCCTCCACCACCGGATGGCGGCCGCCCCTGATGTCGAAGGCGGTGCTGTCATCGATTTTCGGCCGTGACCAGCGGGAGGACGACGCCATCTCGCCCAGGGCCGAGGCGCAGTCGAGACCGGCCAGGGCGGAGGCCGCCAGGGCGATTTCGGCGGCCCTGGCCGTCACCTCGCCGATCAGGTCGGCCAGCAGTTCCATCTCCAGCGCCAGGGCGCGGTCGGCGGCGCCGGTGATCCTGCCGGCCAGCTCGATCAGCTCGGTGGTGGTGTAGCGCGCCGCGTTGGCCATGGTCTGGCGGTGGATGTAGCCCTCGCCCAGGCGGTCGGCCTGCTTGGCGGGAACCTCGATGTGATGGCCGATGATGTTGTTGTGGCGGATTTTCAGCGATGCCACGCCGGTCTCGTCCTGGTAGCGCTTTTCCAGGCGCATCATCAGGCCGCTGCTTTCTGTCTTGAGCGATTTCAGCTCGTCCAGGCCCTCGTGATAGCCCTGGGCGATGAAGCCGCCGTCGCGGGCGTTGAGCGGCAGGTCGGGGGCCAGGGCGCGGGCGAGGCGGTCCACCAGGGCGGAATGCTCGCCCAGCTCGCGGGCGCATTGATTGATGCCGGGCGGGGTGTCCAGGTGGGGCTGGGTGACCAGATTGCGGAGATTGGGAATCTCGGCCAGGGCGTCCCTGACATTGGCCAGGTCGCGGGGGCCGCCGCGTCCCAGCGACAGGCGCGACAGGGCGCGCTCCACGTCGGGGCAGCGCTTCAGCGTGTCGCGCAATTGGCCGCGCACGCTTTCGTGCTCGACGAAGAACCCCACCATGTCGAGGCGCCATTCGATGGCCTGGGGATCGGTGAGCGGCGCGGCCAGCCAGGCGGCCAGCAGGCGTGCCCCCGCCCCCGTCACCGTGCGGTCGATGGTGGCCAGCAGCGAGCCCCGGCGCTCGCCCGAAAGGGTCTCGGCCAGTTCCAGGTTGCGCCGGGTGGCCGCGTCGATCTCCATCACCGCGCCCTCGGCGAGGCGCTTCGGCAAGGACAGGCGGGGCAGCTTGCCCTTTTGCGTCAGCTCGACGTAATCGACCAGGGCGCCGCCCGCCGCCAGCTCGGGCCGGGTGAAGGCGCCGAACCCGTCCAGCGCGCCGACGCCGTACAGCGCCTCGAGGCGTCGCCGGGCATTCTCGGAATCGAAACGGGCGGTGGGCAGCGGCGACAGCACGGTTTTCCACTCGCCCCACACGTCGGTGAAGTCGGCATTGCCCAGCAGGCGGTCCGAGACCAGCAGCTCGCCGGGGCTAAGCCGCGCCAGGGCCGCCGCCAGGGTCTTCGGGCCGATGGCCTGCATGGCGAAGTCGCCGGTGGACACGTCCACCCAGGCCAGGCCCAGCGCGCCTTGCGCCTCGGCCACCGCCGCCAGGTAATTGTGGGAGCGGGCGTCCAGCAGGGTGTCCTCGGTCAGGGTGCCCGCCGTGATGACCCGCACCACGTCCCGGGCCACCACCGCCTTCGAGCCGCGCTTCTTGGCCTCGGCCGGGTCCTCCATCTGCTCGCCGATGGCCACCTTGAAGCCGGAGCGCACCAGCTTGGCGAGATAGGCCTCGTAGGCGCGGACCGGCACGCCGCACATGGCGATGTCCTCGCCGGCATGCTTGCCCCGCTTGGTGAGAGCGATGTCCAAGGCCGCCGAGGCCTTGACCGCGTCGTCGAAGAACAGCTCGTAGAAATCGCCCATGCGGTAGAACAGCAGGCAATCGGGATGGGCCCGCTTGATGGCCAGGTACTGGGCCATCATGGGCGTGGCGTCATCGGGAATGGCGATGGCGGGCGTCTCGGCGGTCACGGGGCGCAATCCGGGGCAACGGTGAGTGGGACCCGGCACAGTATCACGGAGACGTCACGGTGCAAGGGGCTGGCAAGCCATTGCCGCATCAAGCGATGTCGGCCAATTCAGGCGTATGACGACCGACATCCTGATGGTATCGCGAATACATGCGGATGAGCAGATCCGTCCATTCGTCCCGTTCCCGAGGAGATAAACCATCGAAATTCCAGTACACACACCCCGCGCCAACATCTTTTCTCCCCTTCTCGCGCATACCGAGAAGCAGTTTTGCGTCAGCGCGAAATTCCTGCGGGAAATCGTTCTCCACCAGAGCATCAAGCTCTGAGGTTGCCGCATCAACTCTATCTGAATATTTCCCCTTTCCCCGCACCATGGCCACGAGAGCGAGGCGCAAGCGTCTGCCCAAAGAAATATCTCCACCCCACGTCATGCGAGTATGGTTTATAGAGCGTCACCCTGGTCATATTTCGCCAATTCCTCGGTCAATGCCTGCCGCAATATCGGAATATCGCGGAGAACAGTCTTCCACACCACGGACACATCAATGCCGTCATAGCCGTGAATCAGCGCGTTGCGCATATCGTAAATTTCCCGAAGAGCAAGGGTCGGGAACGGCCTGTTCAGACGGAGCAACCTGCCGGCGGCCTCGCCGAGCACTTCCAGGCGACGCAGCACCGCATCCAACGTCTTCGCGTCATCCTCGAAAGCCGCGTGGGACATGTCCTAAGTGTATTCCTGAATGGCCTCGACGCAGTCCAGCATATCTTCCAGGCAGGCGGCGACGTCCAATCGCCGATCTTTCGGAGGGAGATCGCTCACAGCGACTTGGCGTCCCGGAGAACACTCTCCCGAAAGCGCTTCGACAACGACAACGGCGTCCGTACGTCGAAGGGGAGGCCGGTGAGATCCTCGGCCTCCAGCTTGATGCGGGCCAGATCAAGCAGGGTGGTCTCGGCCGAGGGATCGACCAGCAGATCGACATCGCTGCCTTCGCGGTCTTCGCCCCGCGAGGCCGAGCCGAACAGTCGCACATTGGACACGCCGTGGCGGCGGGCAATGTCCAGCAGTTCCTGACGGTATCGGGCGACGGCTTCGGACGGACGCATGCGGACCACTCGGTTGACCGGTTCGAGAAGTATAGGACCAAAGCGGCCCGATTTCCATGATCCGCCGAATTGTCGCGCCGATTTCATTCCCCGCCCCTTAACAGAGTCCCGCTTTCGGCGCACAATGACTCTCCAAGGTCCCAACGAGGAGAATCCCATGACCGCCGCCCTTGCCCCCCGCACCGGTGCCCTTCGCGAAGTGGTGGGCACCTTCGCCGACCGCGCCCATTTCGAGGCGGCGGTCTCCGCCCTGCTGGCCGAAGGCTTCGGCCGCGACAAGCTGTCGGTCCTGACCTCCCACGATTCGCTGGACGCCGCCGAGGGACCGGCGGGGGCCAAGGCGCGCAAGTGGCGCGACGGGCTGGTGGCCATGGTGGGCGAGATGAAATACGAAGGCCCGCTGGTGGCCGCCGGGCTGATCGCGCTGGCCGCCGGACCGGTGGGGGCGGTGATCGCCGGGCTGGTGGCGGCCGGAGTGGGCGGCGTGGCGCTCAAGGAATTGCTGGACGAAGTGGCGGCCATTCCCGATTCCGACGACTTCGTCCGGGCGCTGGCGGCGGGCAGCGTGGTCCTGTGGGTCGCCACGGACACCGCCGAGGAGGAGGCCAAGGCCCGCGCCCTGATGGACTCCGCCGGCGGCGCCAACGTCCATATCTTCGAGCGCGCCAAGGGGATTCGGCATTAGCGGAAATCCGGGGGCTGACGGGCGCCTGCCCGCCGCGCTTCAATACCAGGCCAGGACGGGGCGACCCAACGCCCCGCCGGTATTCGACACGACAGGGAAGTGAGATCGCATGGGCACCAATTTCCATTCGGAGACGTCGCGCGAGACCGAGACCAAGGGCAGCAGCGCGCTGGAGCGCGATACCCTTCTGATGCACGCCTCGGGCCGCCCCGGCAAGATCGAGGTGGTCCCCACCAAGCCGCTGGCCACCCAGCGCGACCTGTCGCTGGCCTATTCGCCGGGTGTGGCCTTTCCCTGCCTGCACATCGCCCGCGATCCGGCGCTCGCCTACGACTACACCGCCAAGGGCAACCTGGTGGCGGTGATCTCCAACGGCACCGCCGTGCTGGGCCTGGGCGACCTCGGCGCGCTGGCCTCCAAGCCGGTGATGGAGGGCAAGGCGGTGCTGTTCAAGCGTTTCGCCGACGTGGATTCCATCGACCTCGAGGTGGACACCCACGACGTCGAGGAGTTCATCAACGCGGTCCGCTATCTCGGCCCCAGCTTCGGCGGCATCAACCTGGAAGACATCAAGGCGCCCGAATGCTTCATCATCGAGCAGCGGCTGCGCGAACTGATGCCCATTCCGGTGTTCCATGACGACCAGCACGGCACGGCGATCATCTCGGCGGCCGGTCTGATCAACGCCTGCGACCTGACCGGGCGCGATCTGTCCCAGGTCAAGGTGGTGGTGAACGGCGCCGGCGCCGCCGGCATCGCCTGCATCGAACTGGCCAAGGCCATGGGCATCCGCCACGAGAACGTCATCCTGTGCGACACCAAGGGCACCATCTGGCAGGGCCGCACCGAGGGCATGAACCAGTGGAAGTCGGCCCATGCCGTCCCCACCAAGGCCCGCACCCTGGCCGAGGCGCTGGAGGGCGCCGACGTGTTCCTCGGCCTGTCGGTCAAGGGCGCGGTGACGGCCGGGATGGTGGCCTCCATGGCGCCCAGGCCCATCATCTTCGCCATGGCCAATCCCGATCCCGAGATCACCCCGGAGGACGTGAAGGCGGTGCGCTCCGACGCCATCGTCGCCACCGGGCGGTCCGACTATCCCAACCAGATCAACAACGTGCTGGGCTTCCCCTACATCTTCCGCGGCGCGCTGGACGTGCGGGCCAGCACCATCAACGAGGCCATGAAGATCGCCGCCGCCCGCGCCATCGCCGCCCTGGCCCGGGAAGACGTGCCCGACGAGGTGGACGCCGCCTATTCCGGCCGGCGGCTGCGCTATGGTCCCGACTACATCATCCCGGTGCCGTTCGACCCCCGCCTGATCTCGTCCATTCCCCCCGCCGTGGCCAAGGCGGCCATGGATACCGGCGTGGCCCGCAAGCCGATCATCGACATGAACGGCTACAAGCGCGAACTGGCCGCCCGCCTCGACCCGGCCAGCGCCGGCATGCAGGCCATCACCGAGGCGGTCAAGGCCAATCCCAAGCGGGTGGTGTTCGCGGAAGGAGAAGAGGAAAAGCAGATCCGCGCCGCCGTGGCCTTCTCCAATGCCGGGCTGGGCCATCCCATCCTGCTGGGCCGCGAGGAGCGCATCCGCGAGACCATGAAGAACATCGGCCTGCCGGCCGCCGAATCGCTCGACATCATCAATTCGCGCATCTCGCCGCGCACCCGGGACTACACCGACATGCTGTACGCCCGGCTGCAGCGGCGCGGCGCGCTCTACCGCGACGTCCAGCGCCAGGTCAACCAGGAGCGCAACATCTTCGGCTCCCTGATGGTCCAGGCGGGCGACGCCGACGCCATGGTCACCGGCCTGACCCGCAACTACTGGCAGGCCTTCGAGGAGATCAAGAAGGTCATCGACCCCACGCCGGGCGAATTGCTGTTCGGCATGACGGTGTTCGTGGTCAAGGGCAAGCTGGTCTTCGTCGCCGACACCACGGTGATGGAGACCCCGACGCCGGAACAGCTGGCCGACATCGCGGTGCAGACGGCGGCCAAGGCCCGCCAGATGGGCCACGAGCCCCGCGTCGCCATGATCAGTTATTCCAATTTCGGCAATCCCAGCTCCGAGCGCTCGGACCGCATGCGCGAGGCGGTGGCCCTGCTCGATTCCCGCAAGGTGGATTTCGACTATGACGGCGAAATGGCCGCCGACGTGGCGCTGGACCCGGAACTCTTGTCCCACTTCCCGTTCTGCCGCCTGAAGGAGCCGGCCAACGTGCTGGTGATGCCCGGCCTCTACTCGGCGACCATCGCGTCCAAGCTGCTGCAGAAGCTGGGCGGGGTCAGCGTCATCGGCCCGATTCTGGTGGGGCTTTCCAAGCCGGTGCAGATCACCTCCATGGACGCCACCGCCAACGACATCGTCAACATGGCGGTGCTGGCCTGCCATGACGCGCTGCGCTGATCCGGGGGCGTCGTGAGCCGGGGAACGGTCACCTCCGGCCGCGTCCTGCTGTTCGCCCTGTTCCTGTCCAGCCCCACCGCCATCATGCTGGTGGTGCTGGCCGGGGCGGGACGCCTGGACGTGTGGCCGGCGCTGGGGACCTGGGTGGTGGTGACCTCGCTGCTGCTGCCCCTGGTGCGCTCGCATCTGGGCGAGCTGTCGGGGCTGGCCAATTGGGTCCGCAGCCTTGCCCATGGCGGCGACATCGCCGCCGCGCCGGGCAAGGACGGCGTGGCGCTGGCCGAGATCGCGGCATCGGTGGCGGCGCTGCGCCGCCTGTGGCAGCAGCGCTCCAGCGAACTGGCCGAGACCGCCCGCTGGAACGCGTCCTTGCTGGAAAGCCTTCCCGACCCGCTGCTGCTGCTGGATTCATCGCGCCGGGTGGTCCGCGCCAACCGCGCCGCCGCCCGCCTGTTCGGCCGCGATCCGGCGGGCTCCGATCTGGCCGCCGTGCTGCGTGATCCGGCGGTCACCGAGGCGGTGCAGTTGGTGCTGTCGGGGGCGGCGCCCTTTCGCGAATGCGAGTTCACCCAGGCCATTCCGGTGGAGCGCACCTTCCAGGCCCGCATCGACCGCCTGGACGGCCAGCCGGCCTTCGAGGCGGCCATCGCGCTCTTGACCCTGCACGAGCTGACCGCCATCCGGGCCATGGAGCGCATGCGCGCCGATTTCGTCGCCAATGCCAGCCACGAGCTGCGCACGCCGCTGGCCGCCCTGTCCGGCTTCATCGAGACGCTGCAGGGTCCGGCCCGCGACGACGAGGAGGCGCGGGAAAAGTTCCTCGGCATCATGGCCGAGCAATCGGGCCGCATGAGCCGGCTGGTGGCCGACCTGCTGTCGCTGTCGCGCATCGAGCTGAACGAGCACTCCGCGCCCAGCGAGACGGTGGACCTGGCCCGGCTGGTGACCAGCGCCGCCGAGGCGCTGAAGCCCCTGGCCAGCCCGCGCGGCATGGAACTGGCGCTGGACATCGCCCCCGGCCTGCCCCAGGTGACGGGCCAGCCGGACGAACTGGCCCAGCTGCTGCAGAACCTGATGGACAACGCCGTCAAGTACGGCAGCGACGGCACCAGGGTGGAGGTGGTCCTGGCCCTGGCCGAAACCCTGCCTCCCGGTGCGGGAACCGCGCTGCGCTCGGGCCCGGCGGTGCGGGTGGCGGTCAGGGACCACGGCGAGGGCATCGCACCCGAACACCTGCCCCGGCTGACCGAGCGCTTCTACCGGGTGGACACGGCGCGCTCGCGCAAGATGGGCGGCACCGGCCTGGGGCTGGCCATCGTCAAGCACATCGTCAACCGCCACCGCGGCCTGCTCACCATCGACAGCCGGGTGGGCGAGGGCTCGACCTTCACGGTCTGGCTGCCGGCCGCGCCACCTTGAGACAGACCAGCAGCGAGACCAGCCCCATCACCGCCATCATGGCGGCCAGCGGCCGGGCCGTGCCGTCGTAGAGCGCCCCCACCAGCCAGCCGGCCGAGGCGCCGCCGCCCATCTGGATGAAGCCCATGGCCGACGAGGCGGCGCCCGCCATGCGCGGGAAAGGGGCGATGGCCCCGGCGGTGGCGTTGGGCAGAACCAGGGCGCAGGAGGCGAAGAAGGCCATCACCGAGCCCATGATCAGGGCGATGCCCTCGATTCCGCCGGGCCGCGCCAGCCCCGACCACACCAGCACGGCCAGGGCGAAGCCGGCCAGGGTGCAGCCGATGGTGCCGGTCAGCACCATGCGCTCGATGCCGAAGCGGTGGGTGAGCCTGGCGCCGATGAAGCCACCGATCAGATAGCCGCCCGAGGCGAAGGCGAAGGCCATGCCGAACTGATGGGGCTTCATGCCCATGACGTCGATCAGCACGAAGCTGGACGCCGAGATGAAGCTGAACAGCCCGCCGAACGCCGCCGTCATGGTCAGCACGTAGCCGAGGAACAGCCGGTGGGTCAGCAGCTGGCGGTAATTTTCCGCCATGCGCCCCAGATCCAGCGCCTGGGAATCCTTGTGGGCGTTGGTCTCGCCCAGCATCCGCCAGACCAGGACCAGGAGGCCCACGCCGAACAGGGCCAGCAGCACGAAATTGGACCGCCAGCCGAACATGGTGTGGAACCAGCCGCCGATGGTGGGCGCCACCAGGGGCGCAAGGGCCATGGCGCTGGCCATGTAGCTCATCACCTTGGCCGCCTGCTCGCGGGCGAACAGGTCGCGCACCACGGCGCGGCCCAGCACCGGGCCGCAGCAGGCGCCCACCGCCTGGAAGAACCGCCCGACGATCAGCGCCTCGATGGTGGGGGCGACGACGCAGTAGAGGCTGGCCGCCACGTAGATGACGATGCCGCCCAGAATCAGCGGGCGCCGCCCGAAACGGTCGGACAGCGGGCCGTAGACCAGCTGCATCACCGCGAAACCGCCGACGAAGGCCGACAGCGTCATCTGCACCATGGGGGTGGTGGTGGCGAGGTCGCGGGCCATGTCGGGCAGCGAGGCGAGGTAGAGATCGGTGCAGACCGGCCCGAAGGCCACCAGCAGGGTCAGCAGCACCGCGATCCGCCGCGATGGGGTCACTTCACTCAACAGCGCCCCCTGCAAAACGCGTCATCCCGACGACCATCGGGAGGAGGGATCTCGTCCTGATCCGGCTTTTGCGAAACGGAACCGGCATTCCAGGCGGAGATTCCTCGCTTACGCTCGGAATGACAAAGGGGACGGGTGGCATCAGGCCGCTCCCCCGTAACGGTGCAATTGCGGCCCATGGCGCTTCAGCCAGGCGCGTGGCGTCTCCACGTCGCCCACCAGCCCCTCGACCAGGGCCCAGAAATCCGGCCCGTGATTCATCTCGGCCAGATGGGCCACCTCGTGGGCGGCGACGTAGCGGCCGACGAAATCGGGCGCCATCACGAGGCGCCACGAGAACGACAGATCGCCCCGGGCGGTGCAACTGCCCCAGCGCGACGTGGTGTCGCGCACCCCGACGCGGCCCACCTTGCGGCCCAGACGGGCGGCCAGCTCGCGGGAATGGTGGGCCATGACCACCCGGGCCTCGCCCCGCAGGAACTCCTCCACCCGGCGGGGCAGATGTTCGGGCCGTCCCGAGACGTGGATCACGCCCTCTTCCGCCCACACGCCGCGCCGGGCCTGGGGCTCGTGGCGGATCAGGTGGGGCAGGCCCAGCAGCGGCACTTCCGCTCCCTGGGCGAAGGGAATGGCGCCGGGCATCACCGCCAGACGGCTTTCGATCCAGGCGCTCTGGCGCTGGGCGAAGCGCTCGGCCTCCCGTTCCGGCACGCCATCGGGCAGCACCACCACCACCGAGCCCCCGGTGGGGTCGAGGCGCAGGCTCATGTTGCGCGCCCGGCCCGACCGCTTGACGGTGACGGGCAGCGAGCGCCCGTCGAGATGAAGGTGGAACGCACGGACCATGCCCCGTCATATCGTGCCGGGCGGCCCGGAGACAACCCTCGGTCTCGCCTTGCCCCCATGCGCACGGTCTGCGACATTCGGCCCCATGAGCAAGACACCCGCCCTGATGCTGCAAGGCACCGGCTCCGACGTGGGCAAGTCGCTGCTGGCCGCCGGGCTGTGCCGGCTGCTGGCGCGCCGGGGTCTTGCCGCCCTGCCGTTCAAGCCGCAGAACATGTCCAACAACGCCGCCGTCACGGTGGACGGGGGCGAGATCGGCCGCGCCCAGGCGCTGCAGGCCAGGGCGGCGGGGGTGGAGCCCTGCTCCGACATGAACCCGGTGCTGCTGAAGCCGCAAAGCGACGTGGGCTCCCAGGTGGTGGTGCAGGGACGTGTGGTGGCCAACGCCACGGCGCGCGATTACCACGCGCTGAAGCCCAGCCTGCTGCCCCGGGTGCTGGAAAGCTATGGCCGCCTCGCCGCGCGGGCCGACGTCATGGTGGTGGAGGGGGCGGGCAGCGCGGCCGAGGTGAACCTGCGCGCCGCCGACATCGCCAACATGGGCTTCGCCGAGGCCGCCGACATCCCGGTGGTGCTGGTGGCCGACATCGACCGGGGCGGCGTCATCGCGTCCATCGTCGGTACCTGGGCCATTCTGCCGGAGCCCGAGCGGGCGCGGCTGAAGGGCTACGTCATCAACCGCTTTCGCGGCGATCCGGCGCTGTTCACCCCGGCGCTCGACATCATCCGGGACAAGACCGGGCTCGACTGCCTGGGCATCGTTCCCTGGTTCGCCGAGGCGGCCCGGCTGCCCGCCGAGGATTCCGCCTCGCTGGGCAGGGGCAAGGCGGGGGGCGCTGGCCTGAAGGTCGCCGTGCCGCGATTGTCGCGCATCGCCAATTTCGACGATTTCGACCCCTTGGCCGCCGAGCCGGGAGTGAGCCTCGACATGGTGGAGGCGGGCCGCTCCCTGCCGCTCGATGCCGACCTGATCATCCTGCCCGGCTCCAAGTCCACCATCGCCGATCTGGAATTTCTGCGCGCCCAGGGCTGGGACATCGACATCAAGGCCCATGTCCGCCGGGGCGGAAGGGTGCTGGGCATCTGCGCCGGTTTCCAGATGCTGGGCAAGTCCGTGGCCGATCCCCTGGGCGTCGAAGGCCCGGCGGGCGGCGGCGTCGCCGGTCTCGGCCTGCTGGACGTGGAGACGGTGATGGAAGGGACCAAGGTGCTGCGCCGGGTCTCCGGCTCGGATGCCGCCGGGAACGGGGTGGAGGGCTACGAGATGCACATGGGCCGCACCACCGGCCCCGACACGGCGCGCCCCTTCCTGACCTTAGGGGGGCGGCCCGACGGCGCGGTGTCGGCCGACGGGCGGATCATGGGCTGCTACCTGCACGGCCTGTTCGCCTCGGATTCCTTCCGCGCCGCCCTGCTGGGCTCCGAAAGCGGGTTGGAATACGAGCCCATGGTGGACGGAGTGCTCGACCGCCTCGCCGACCATCTGGAAACGCATCTGGACATGGCGCGGCTGCGGGAAATCGCCGCCCTGGTGTCATGCTGAGCTTCGCGAAGCATCTTTCAGCCTGAAGCGGGCGCCGGTCTCGCCGGAAAGATCCTCCGCTGTGCTCAGGATGACAGGGGGTTACGCCTGTAGCCAGAGCAGGAAGATCACCAGCCCCGCCTGAATCAGGCAGGCCACGGTATAGAGGTGCAGCGCCCGGTGGATGTCGGAGATTTCCGCCCGCGCCCTTCCCGATCCGATCCACTTCTCGTCCACCACCAGACCGGGATACTTGCGCGGCCCGCCCAAGGCCAGGTCCAGGGCGCCGGCGGCCGCCGCCTCGGGCCAGCCGGAATTGGGCGAGCGGTGGTGGCCCGCATCCCGCAGCATGGTGACCAGGGACTTCCAGGGATGGCCCTTGGGCACGAAAGGCGCGGCGAGGACCAGCAGCAGCCCGGCGAGGCGGGCCGGGATCAGGTTCAGCAGGTCGTCCAGCCGCGCCGAGGCCATGCCGAACGCCCGGTACTTGTCGTTCAGGTGTCCGATCATGGAATCGGCGGTGTTGACCGTCTTGTAGAGGATCAGGCCGGGCAGGCCGAGCACGGCGTACCAGAATACCGGCGCCACCACGCCGTCGGCGAAATTCTCGGCCAGGCTCTCGATGGCGGCGCGGACCACGCCGTGGGAATCGAGGGATTGCGGGTCGCGGCCGACGATGCGCGACACGGCGTAGCGCCCGGCCTCCAGCCCGCTGTCCTTCAACGCCACCGCCACGTCGTGGACATGCTCGAACAGCGAGCGCTGGGCGATCAGGGTGGCGGCGACGAAGACCTCGAACAGCCAGGCATGGGGGAGCGTCCGGGCCAGGAACGCGATCAGCGCGCCCACTCCCAGCGCTCCGACGCTCAATCCCAGCGCCACCAGGATGCCCCGGCGGCGGCGGTCCGATTCCGATCGTTCCGGCCGGTTGAGGCGGCGGTCCAGCACGCCGATGAAGCGGCCGATCAGCACCACCGGATGGGGCAGCAGGCGGAACAGCGGCCCCATCTCGCCCAGGGCGGCATCGAGCGCGATGGCCATGAACAGCAGCATCAGCCCGTCGGGGGCGTGCGCCGATTGGGTGAACAGCGGAAACATGGACGCAGGATGGGGGGCGGCATGGGGCTCGTCAACCGGCATGATTTGGCTGGAATCGCTCCACGCGTCGCGCCTATAGTCCGCCTTCAAACCGGCCGGAGGCAAGGACCAGCCGGGCGGCTCGAAGGCAAGGACCAGGGCGAGATGAGCGAGAAGATCGGTGTGATGTTGTGCGGCCATGGCAGCCGCGACGTGGATGCCATCCGGGAATTCCAGGCGCTGGCCGGCCATCTGGCCCAAAGGCTGCCCCAGTACGAGGTGGAGTCCGGCTTCCTGGAATTCGCCAAGCCGATCATCCGCACCGGCCTCGATGCCCTGAAGTCCAAGGGCGTGTCGCGCATCCTGGCGGTGCCGGGCATGCTGTTCGCCGCCGGCCACGTCAAGAACGACCTGCCGTGGGAGATCAACTCCTTCGCCGCCGAGAATCCCGATCTCCCCATCACCTTCGGGCGGGAACTGGCCATCGACACCAAGCTGCTGGCCGCCGCCCGTGCCCGCATCGAGGAGGCCGAGGCCGCCTCGACCACGGGTGTGGAGCGCAAGGACACGATGCTGCTGGTGGTGGGGCGCGGCACCAACGACCCCGACGCCAATTCCAACATCGCCAAGGTGGCGCGCATGCTGTGGGAAGGCATGGGCTTCGGCTGGGCCGAGATCGCCTTTTCCGGCGTGGCCTATCCCCTGGTGGACGAGGCCTTGGCGCGGGTGACGAAGTTGGGTTTCCGGCGGGTCGTCGTCTTCCCCTACTTCCTGTTCACCGGCATCCTGGTCAAGCGCATCTACGAGTGGACGGATCAGGCGGCGGCCGCCCATCCGGGTGTCGAATTCGTCAAGGCCCCCTACCTCAACGACCATCCCCTGGTGGTGGACAGCTTCGTGGAACGGGTGGGCGAGATTCTCGACGGCTCGCCGGCCATGAACTGCAGCTTGTGCAAGTACCGCGAACAGGTGGTGGGCTACGAGGCCTCGGTGGGCGCGGTGCAGGCCGGGCATCACCACCACGTGCGCGGCATCGGCACCGACGCCGATCATCACCATGATCACGGGCATGGGCATCACCACGACCACGACCATGATCACGGCCACCACCATGGCCACGGCCACGCCTATCGTCCCCACCGCCACGGCTGAGGCCGCGCCGTGAGCGCCTGGATCAGCGACCCCGCCGCCATCTACGCCGAGAGCTTCGCCACCATCCGGGCCGAGGCCGATCTGGCGCGCATGCCCGCCGACCTCGCCGATCTGGCGGTGCGTGTCATCCATGCCTGCGGCATGACCGACATCGCCGCCGATCTGGCGTGGAGCGACGGCGCGGGACTGCATGGCGCCGGGGCGCTGCGGGCCGGCGCTCCCATCCTGGTGGACGCCGAGATGGTGGCCCACGGCATCATCCGCCGCAATCTGCCCGCCGCCAATCCGGTGGTCTGCACCCTGAACGAGGTCACCCAGGCCGACGCCAAGGCCGCCGGGACCACCCGCTCGGCGCTGGCGGTGGAAAAGTGGCTGCCCCGCCTGGGGGGCGCGGTGGTCGCCGTCGGCAACGCGCCCACCGCCCTGTTCCGCCTGCTGGAACTGATCAAAGCGGGGGCGCCGCGTCCCGCCCTGATCCTGGGCTTCGCCGTCGGCTTCGTCGGCGCCATGGAAAGCAAGGAGGCGCTGATCGCGTCGGGTCTTCCCCATGTGGCGCTCAAGGGCCGCCGGGGCGGCAGCGCCATGGCGGCGGCGGCGGTCAACGCCCTGGCGGGGGGCTTGAAATGAGTTTTTCCGCCCTGTCATCCCGAGCATGGCGAGGGATCTCCGCTTGGCGCGGCGGCGCCAATATTGAAACGCCGTGCCAGGGTGAGATCCCTCCTCCCGTTGGTCATCGGGATGACACGCTTTGGGGGCTGTCATGATCACAATCGTCGGCATCGGCGAGGACGGTCTGGACGGACTGACGCCCGCCGCCCGCGCCGTGATCGACGGGGCCGAGGTGCTGGTGGGCGGTTCGCGCCATCTGGCCATGGTGCCGGCGAGTGGGGCCGAGCGGCTGGAATGGGCCTCGCCCTTCGCCGACAGCCGCGCCTTGCTGGAACCCCATGCCGACAAGCGTCTGGTGGTGCTGGCCTCGGGCGAGCCCCTGTGGTTCGGCGCGGCGGCCACCCTGATGGGCTGGTTCGGGGCCGGGGCCATCTCGGTCATTCCCCATCCCGGCGCCTTTTCCCTGGCGGCGGCCCGGCTGGGCTGGGCCATGCAGGATTGCCTGTTCCTGACCATTCACGGCCGGCCCATGGAGAGCCTGCTGCCGCATCCCGCCCCGGGGCGCAAGCTGCTGATCCTGGCCGAGGACCGGACCAGCCCGGCCAGGGTGGCGGCGCTGCTGGCCGCCAACGGTTACGGTCCCAGCCGGGTATGGGTGCTGGAAAACCTGGGCGGACCCGATGAGCGGATCACCGATGTGGCCGGCTGCGCTTCGGACCTCAACGTGGTGGCGGTGGAGTGTGTTGCCGAGCGTGGAGCCCGGCTGCTGTCCCCGTCGCCCGGCCTGCCCGACGACGCGTTCGAGCATGACGGCCAGCTGACCAAGCGCGACATCCGCGCCGCGACGCTGGCCGCCCTGGCGCCGGTGCCGGGACAGGTGCTGTGGGACGTGGGCGCGGGCAGCGGCTCCATCGCCATCGAATGGATGCGTGCCGGCGGGCGTGCCGTCGCCATCGAAGGCAAGCCCGAGCGGCTGGAGCGCATCGCGCGCAACGCGGCGCGCCTGGGCGTGCCGGGTCTGGAGATCATCGCGGGGCGCGCCCCCGACGCCCTGCCGCTGGATCGCGAGCCCCCCGACGCCATCTTCGTCGGCGGCGGCGTGTCCGAGGCTGGGTTGCTGGACATCTGCTGGTCGGTGCTGGGGCGCGGCGGGCGGCTGGTGGCCAACGCGGTGACCATGGAGGGCGAGGCGGCGCTGGTGGCCCTTTACGGCCTGCATGGGGGCGAGATGACACGGCTGTCGGTGTCCCATCTCGATCGGGTCGGCGGCTTCCACACCTGGCACCCGGCCATGCCGGTGACCCGGTACGTGGGGTGGAAGAAGTGATGGCGTCGTACCCCAACTTCTCCGTCGTCATGGCCGGGCCTGACCCGGCCATCCACGGGGTGCCGCAACGTCGATGCCGCCCGGGCGGACGGGCGTGGATGCCCGGAACAAGTCCGGGCATGACGGCGGGAAAGGATGTTTTCCCATGACCGCCACCCTCTACGGCATCGGCATCGGCCCTGGCGACGCCGAGCTTCTGACCCTCAAGGCGGTGCGCCTGATCCGCGAAACCCCGGTGCTGGCCTGGCCGGCGCCGCTGGACGGCGAAGGGCTGGCCCGCACCATTGCCACGCCCCACATTCCGCCGGGCAAGACCGAGATCGCCATCCGCATGGGCTTCACCGTCGATCGCGCCGGCACCGAGGCCGCCTACGACCGGGCGGCGGACGAGATCGCCGCCCATCTGGAAATGGGGCGCGACGTGGCCGTGCTGTGCGAGGGCGACCCGTTCTTCTTCGGCTCGTTCATCTATCTGTTCGCCCGGCTGTCGCCGCGCTTTCCCGTCGAGGTGGTGCCGGGCGTCTCCTCCATCATGGCGGCCAGCGCCGATCTCCGGGCGCCGCTTTCCGCCTGGGACGACGGGGTGGCGATCATTCCCGCCACCCGCACCGAGGCCGAGATCGAGGCGGCGCTGGCGGCTTCCGACGCCGCCGTGATCATGAAGGTCGGCCGCCATCTGCCCAAGGTCAAAGCGGTGCTGCAGCGCCTGGGCCTGTGGGACGAGGCCCGCATCGTCGAACGGGTCGGCCTGCCGGGACGCAAGGCCCACGACCCCGCCACCGTCACCGAGCTTCCCTATTTCTCCCTGATCCTGGTGCACCGCAGAGGAAACGCATGGCTTTGAACATTGCCCTGGTGGTGGTGACCCCCGCCGGACTGGAAACCGCCCGCGCGCTCAAGGCCCTGCTGCCCGGGGCAAGCATCCACGGCCTGATCGGACGGGTGGAGGGCGAGGTGGGCTTCCAGGACACGCCGGCGCATCTGCGCGCCCTGTTCGCCGCCCGCACCCCCATCGTCGGCGTCTGCGCCGCCGGCATCCTGATTCGCGCCCTGGGGCCGGTGCTGGGCGACAAGCACGCCGAGCCGCCGGTCCTGGCGGTGGGGGTGGACGGCTCGTCGGTGGTGCCGCTGCTGGGCGGCCATCACGGCGCCAACGCCCTGGCCCGCGAGATCGCCAAGGGGCTGGGCATCCCGCCGGCGCTGACCACCGCCGGGGAGCTGGCGCTCGGCGTCGCCCTGGACGATCCGCCTCCCGGCTGGCGGGTGGGCAATCCGGCGGCGGTGAAGTCGGTGACCGCCGCCCTGCTGGCCGAGGAGGAGGTGGCGCTGGAGGTGGAGGCCGGCGATGCCGGGTGGCTGCGGGGCATTCCCTTCGCCGAGGAGGCCGGTCACGCCATCCGCATTACCGACCGGTCGGTCGAGGCCGATGACCACGAGCTGGTGCTGCATCCCCCCACCCTGGCCCTGGGGGTGGGCTGCGAGCGCAATGCCGAGCCTGCGGAGCTGATCGCCCTGGTCACGGAGGTGCTGGCCCAGGAGGCCCTGTCGCCCAAATCCATCGCCTGTGTCGCCAGCATCGATCTCAAGGCCGACGAGGCGGCGGTGCATGCGCTGGCCGCCGAGCTGGGGGTGCCGGCCCGCTTCTTCACGCCGTCCGAGCTGGAGGCGGAGGCGTCGCGCCTCGCCAATCCCTCCGAGGTGGTGTTCGCCGAAACCGGCTGCCATGGCGTGGCCGAAGGCGCGGCCCTGGCGGTGGCCGGCCCCGATGGCGTCCTGATCGTTCCCAAGGTCAAGGGGGCGCGGACCACCATGGCCCTGGCGCGGGCTCCCCGCGCCATCGCGGCCGAGACCGTGGGCCGGGCGCGCGGCAAGCTGTTCGTGGTCGGCATCGGCCCCGGCACGCCCCACTGGCGCTCGCCCGAGGCCTCGGCGGCCATCGAGGCCAGCAGCGATCTGGTGGGCTATGGCCTCTATCTCGACCTGCTGGGCCACGCGGCAGGGGGCAAGGAACGGCACGAAAGCGCCCTGGGGGCCGAGGAGGCCCGCGCCGCCAAGGCGCTGGATCTGGCCGCCGAGGGCCGCACCGTCAGTCTGGTGTGTTCCGGCGATCCCGGCATCTACGCCCTGGCCACCCTGGTGTTCGAGCTGCTCGACCGCCGGAAGCGCGCCGACTGGAACCGGGTGGAGGTTACCGTGGTGCCGGGCATCTCGGCGCTGCAGGCCGCCGCCGCCCGGGCCGGCGCGCCGGTCAACCACGATTTCTGCACCATCTCGCTGTCCGACCTGCTGACGCCGTGGGAGAGCATCGAGACCCGGCTCAAGGCCGCCGCCATGGCCGATTTCGTGGTGTGCTTCTACAACCCGGTCTCCCAGCGCCGCCGCGACCAGCTGCCCCGGGCCCGCGACATCCTGCTGTCGGGGCGCGGCCCCGACACCCCGGTGATCCTCGCCCGCCAGCTGGGCCGCCCCGGCGAGACGGTCGAGGTGATCCGCCTCGCCGATCTCGATTCCGACAAGGTGGACATGCTGACCATGGTGGTGGTGGGCTCCAGCGAGACCCGCAGCTTCGCCGCCGGCCGGAAGACCTGGACCTACACGCCCCGGGGATACGGCAAGAAGATGGTGTGATGCCGTCCGGGGGCTTCGCGGAACGTTTGGAATGGTGCCCCAGGCCGGACTCGAACCAGCACGCCGTTGCCGGCAACAGATTTTGAGTCTGCCGCGTCTACCATTCCGCCACTGGGGCACCGCAAGAATGGTGGCGGGATCATAGCGGGTGCGGAGGGCGGGTCAACGGGATTCCGCGCCCTCCTTCACCGGTTCTCAGCGGTCGTTGCGCAGCGGCGAGTATTCCAGCGGCACCCAGGCGAAGGCCTTGCCCTCGGCGCGCACGTGGCCGATGCCGGGGAAGGGCAGGTGGGCGCCCGCCACCCACAGCTTCTGCCTGGCCGCGTCGGCGAACACCGCCTTGCGGGTCTTCACCGCCTGGGCCCTGTCGCTGTCGTATTCGAAGGCGACCTCGGGGTGGGCGAACTGCACCGCGTGGTTGTGCACCACGTCGCCCAGCACCAGCAGGCTCTGGCCCTGGGAGGTCAGCAGGAAGGAGGTGTGGCCCGGCGTGTGGCCATTGGTGTCCACCGCCGCGATGCCGGCGGGCAGGCCCACCTGACCGCTGATGACGTGGAATTTGCCGGCCGCCTTGTAGGGCGCCACCGCGTCGCGGGCCATCTTGAAGAACACCCGGTTGCCTTCCGGCATCTTCGCGGCCACCGCCTCGTCCAGCCAGAAATCGGCCTCGGCCTTGGCGACCCAGATTTCGGCCTTGGGGAAGACCGGCTTGCCGTCGGCGGCGAGCAATCCGGCGGCATGGTCGGGATGCAGGTGGGTCAGCAGCACCGTGTCCACCTGGGCGGGGTCGTAGCCGGCGGCGCGGATGTTGTCGGGAATGAAGCCCAGCGTCGGGCCGAAGGTCTTGGCGGTGCCGGCGTCCACCAGCACCAGCTTGGAACCGGTATGGACCAGATAGGCGTTGACCGCCGTCTGGATGCCCTTGCCGTAATCCACGAACATGCGCCGCAGCAGCTCTTCCGTGGTCTTGGCGCTGATGTTCAGCAGCACCTTCTGGGGCAGGTCGATATAGCCGTCATACAGCGCGGTGACCTCGAAGCCGCCCAGCTTGAAGCGATGCCAGCCGCCCACCTGATCCCCCTTCTGGGCGGGCGTTTCGGCTTGTGCCGGCAGGGCGGCGGCGAGAAGCAGGGCGGCGCCGGCAAAGGCGGCGCGGGCCAGGGACGCGAAGGACATGGACCTCTCCCCAAAAGTGGTTCGGCCGCCATTCCAGCCCGAGGGGCGGGGGAGGTCAAAGGAATTTCCTTCACCTCTGGCGTCGTCTTCACATCGTCATCGCCGGGCTTGACCCGGCGATCCATGGACCCCCGGGTCAAGCCCGGGGGTGACGGAGAAGGTGGATGCTAGACGCTGAAATACTTGGCCTGGGGATGCACGGTGACGATGGCCGAGGTGGATTGCTCGGGCTCGAGCTGGAATTCCTCGGAGAGCGTCACGCCAATGCGCTCGGCGCCGAGCAGGGCCAGCAGCTGGGTCTGGTCCTCGATCCTGGGGCAGGCGGGGTAGCCGAACGAGAAGCGCGAGCCGCGATAGGTCTGCTTCAACAGCCTGTCCATGTCGGCGGCATCCTCGGCGGCGAAGCCCAGTTCCGAGCGGATGCGCTTGTGGACGTATTCGGCCATGGCCTCGGCCATCTCCACCGACAGGCCGTGCAGGTAGAGGTAGTCCTGGTACTTGTCGGCCTTGAACCACTCGCTCGCCACCTCGGTGGCGCGCTTGCCCATGGTCACCACCTGCAGGCCGATGACGTCGCGCACCGGATCGGACACAGGGCGGAAGAAGTCGGCGATGCACAAGCCCCCCTCCTTGGCCTGGCGCGGGAAGGGGAAGCGGGCCACCTCGGTGGTGCCGTCCTCGGCGAACAGCACCACCGAATCGCCATCGCTGGCCGCCTTCCAGTAGCCGTAGACCGCCTGGGGCCGCAGGATCTCTTCCTTGGCGCAGCGCTTGAGCATGTCCATGGCGATGGGGCGGATTTCCTTGTGCGCCCAGGTCTTGAACTCGTCGATGGACTTGCCCTGCTTCCGGTAGCCCCAGTGGAACTGGTAGAGCATGGTCTCGTTGAGGAAGGGGATCAGGTTCTGCAGCGGAGCCGATTCGATGACGCGCGAGCCCCAGAACGGCGGCACCGGGGCGGGCACGTCCTTGTGCAGCTCGGCGCGGCGCAGATTGATCTCGTCCCAGTCCACCGGACGGGTGGCGGGCTGCGCCGCCTCGCCCAGGGTGCGCGACGGCGAGCCGGGGCGATGCGGATTGGCCGCCTTGGCCGCCACGTGGTCGTCGAAGGACTTGTCGGCCACCTTGGCCATCAGGTCGAGGCCGTCGAAGGCGTCACGCGCATAGGCCACCCGGCCCGAGCCGTAGGCCTTGACGCAATCCTCCTCCACGTACTTGCGGGTCAGGGCCGCGCCGCCCAGCAGCACGGGCACGTCCAGACCGGCGGCGGTCATCTCCTCGAGATTCTCGCGCATGATCACCGTGGACTTGACGAGGAGGCCGGACATGCCGATGGCGTCGGCCTTGTGCTCCCTGGCGGCCTTGATGATCTCGGCCACCGGCTGCTTGATGCCGATATTGATCACCTTGTAGCCGTTGTTGGTGAGGATGATGTCCACCAGGTTCTTGCCGATGTCGTGGACATCGCCCTTCACGGTGGCCAGCACCATGGTGGCCTTCTGCTGGCCCTCGGCCTTTTCCATGTGGGGCTCGAGGAAGGCGACCGAGGCCTTCATGGTCTCGGCCGATTGCAGCACGAAGGGAAGCTGCATCTTGCCCGAGCCGAACAGCTCGCCCACCACCTTCATGCCGTCCAGCAGCAGGGTGTTGATGATGTCCAAGGGCTTCCAGCCCTCGGCCATCACCTGGGCCAGGTCGTCCTCCAGCCCGGTGCGGTCGCCGTCGATGATGCGCTGCTTCAGGCGATCCTCGGCCTTGGCCGGGCGCTCCTTCTTGATTTCGGCGGCCTTGCGGTCGCCGAACAGGGCGATGTAGCGGGAAAGCGCCTGCGGGTCGCGGTCGTAGATCAGGTCCTCGGCGGCCTTGACCTCTTCCTCGGGCAGGGTGTGCAGCGGCACGATCTTGGAGACGTGGACGATGGCGCCGGTCATGCCGCGCTTGATGGCGTGGTCGATGAACACCGAGTTCAGCACCTGACGCGCCGCCGGCTTCAGGCCGAACGAGACGTTGGACAGGCCGAGCACGATGCCGCATTCGGGCATGTCCTTGGCGATCTGCTCGATGGCGTCGAGCGTCTCCACCGCCAGCTTGCGGTCGTCCTCGTTGCCGGTGCAGATGGTGAAGGTCAGCGGATCGAACAGCAGGTCGGACGGGGCCAGGCCGTGCTGGTTCACCGCGAAATCATACAGGCGCCTGGCGATACGCAGCTTGGACGCCGCGTCCTTGGCCATGCCGTCCTCGTCGATGGTCAGCGCCACCACGGCGGCGCCGAACTTCCGCGCCAGGACCAGCCGGTCGGCGGCGTCCTTCTCGCCGTTCTCGAAATTGATGGAATTGAGGATGGCCTTGCCGCCATAGAGCTTGAGACCGGCTTCCAGCACCGGCAGCTCGGTGGAATCGATCACCAGCGGCGTGGTGACGGCACCGCGCAAGCGTGACACCACCTCGGTCATGTCGGCCACCTCGTCGCGGCCGACGAAGGCGGTGCAGACGTCCAGGGTATGGCTGCCCTCCTTGACCTGCTCGCGGGCGATGGCGGTGATGCCGTCCCAGTCCTCGGCATCCTGGAGGTCGCGGAACTTCTTGGAGCCGTTGGCGTTGCAGCGCTCGCCGATGGACAGGAAGGCGTTTTCCTGGCGCAGCGGCACCTGGGTATAGAGCGAGGCCACCGAGGGCACCCAGTGGACGGAGCGCTTGACCGGAGCGGGGCGCGATCCGTTGCCGATGCGCCTCAGCATCTCGTTGGTGGCGCTGATGTGGGGCGGCGTGGTGCCGCAGCAGCCGCCCAGCAGGTTGGCGCCCATGCCGACGAAGCGCTCGTGCCAGATGGCCAGTTCATCGGGAAGCAGCGGATAGCGGGTCTGGCCGTCCACCAGCTCCGGCAGGCCGGCATTGGGCTGGATGGAGACGAAGCCGGTCCAGTTGTCGATCAGCCACTTGAAATGCTCGCCCATTTCCTGCGGCCCGGCGGCGCAGTTGAGGCCCATCAGCGGCACGCCGAGGGACTGCACCACGGTGGCGGCGGCGGCGATGTCGGCGCCCACCAGCAGAGTGCCGGTGGTCTCCACCGTCACCTGGACGAAGACGGGAACGTCGGTGCCGGCGGCGGCATTGGCGATCTTGCAGCCGTTGACGGCGGCCTTGATCTGCAGCGGGTCCTGGCAGGTCTCCACCAGGAAGGCCGAGACGCCGCCGGCGATCTGGCCGGCGGCCTGGATCACATAGGCGGCCTCCAGCTCGTCATAGCCGATATGGCCCAGGGACGGCAGCTTGGTGCCCGGCCCGATGGCGCCCAGCACGAAGCGCGTCCTGCCGTCGCCCTTGAAGCGCTCGGCCGCTTCCCAGGCCAGCTCGATGGCGGCCTGGTTGAGCTCGAACGCCCGCTCGGCGATGCCGAATTCGGCGAGCGTGATGGGCGAAGCGCCGAAGGTGTCGGCCTCGACCATGTCGGCGCCCGCCTCGTAATAGCGCTCGTGGATGGAGCGGATCACGTCGGGCCGCGACTTGACCAGGATCTCGGTGCAGTTCTCCAGCCCCAGGAAGTCCTTCTCCACGTTGAGGTTCATGGCCTGCACCAGGGCGCCGGTGCCGCCGTCGCACAGAAGAACGCGGTCCTTGAGATGGTCGAGAATGTTGGTCATCGGTCGTTCCTTTGAAGCCGTCATGCCCGGACTTGATCCGGGCATCCATGGATCGCCGGGTCAAGCCCGGCGATGACGAGAAAAATTAGCCGGCCACCTTCGGCCGCACGCCCAGGATGTGGCTGATGGCGTAGGCGAGGTCGGCGCGGTTGAGGGTATAGAAGTGGAACTGCTCCACCCCCTCGGCGGCGAGAATCCGGCACTGCTCGGCGGCGACGGTGGCGGCCACCAGGCGCCGCGTCTCGGGGTCGTCGTCCAGGCCGGCGAACAGATCGGCCATCCAATCGGGCACGCTGGCGCCGCAGGCGGCGGAGAATTTCCGCACCTGGGCGAAATTGGTCACCGGCAGGATGCCGGGCAGGATCGGCACGGTGATGCCGGCCTGGGCGGCCTTCTCGCGGAAGGCCAGGAACACCGCCGGGTCGAAGAAATACTGGCTGATGGCGCGGTTGGCGCCCGCGTCGATCTTGCGCTTCAGGTTGTCGAGGTCGAATTGGGCCGAAGGCGCGTCGGGGTGCTTCTCCGGGTAGGCGGCCACCGAGATCTCGAAATCGGCGATGCGCTTCAGGCCCTCGACCAGATCGGCGGCATAGGCGTAGCCCTGGGGATGGGCCACATAGGCCTGGCCGTCGGGCATGTCGCCGCGAAGCGCCACGATGTGGCGGATGCCCTCGTCCCAGTAGCGCCGGGCGATGTCGTCCACCTCGCCCTTGGAATGGCCGACGCAGGTGAGGTGAGCGGCCGGCTTCAGCACCGTCTCGCGCGCGATGCGCACCACGGTCTCGTGGGTGCGTTCGCGGGTGGTGCCGCCGGCGCCATAGGTCACCGAGACGAACTGGGGCGCCAGCGGAGCCAGGCGCTCGATGCATTCCCACAGCGATTGCTGCATCTTGTCGGTCTTGGGCGGGAAGAACTCGAACGAGACGCTGACCGGCTTGCGGCTGGCGGCGGCGATGGGCAATTCGGAACGGGGGAGACTCAACGGGGTGCTCCTGTGGACTTCTGGGTCGGTTGGGGTTTGTGGGCGGTCCAGACCACCACGGTCAAGGGCTTGCCGGGCAGGCGGGAGACGGGGCCGGGCTCCAGCCCGGCGGCCCTGAGCCAGCCCTCCACCTCGGCATCCTCGAAGCCGAGGCGGCGATGGGCGTGCTGGTCGCGAAGCGCCTCCTCGCCGTGGGGGGCGAAATCGACGATGGCCAGCCGTCCGCCGGGCTCCAGCACCCGGGCGGCCTCGGCCACCAGGGCGGCGGGGTCGGTGGCGTAGTGCAGCACCTGATGGATGGTCACCGCGTCGGCGGCTCCGGCGGGCAGGGGCAACTGGGCGATGTCGCCCTGGCGCACCATGCAATTGCTTAAGTTCAGGCGTTCCAGATTGGTCCGGGCCACCGAGAGCATTTCGCGCGACAGGTCGATGCCGATGGCGCGCTCCACATGGGGGCCCAGCACCTCCAGCACCCGTCCGGTGCCGGTGCCCATGTCCACCAGATCGTGGATGCGCCGCCCGGCGAACACCGCCAGCAGGGCCTTTTCCACCTCGGCCTCGTCCACCTGCAGCGAGCGGATCTCGTTCCAGCGCGACGCGTTGTCGCGGAAATAGGCCTGGGCCCGATCGGCGCGCACGGCACGGACCGCCGACAGCCGCTGCTGATCCAGCGCCAGGGTCTGGTCGCCCTCGGGCAGCAGGTCCAGCAGGCGCCGCGCCACCGCTCCGCCGCGCCCCTTGGCGGCCAGACGGTAGAACACCCAGGCGCCCTCGGGGAAGCGGTCGAGCAGCCCGGCCTCGCACATCAGCTTCAGGTGGCGCGACACGCGCGGCTGGCTCTGGCCCAGAATCTGGGTGATCTCGGTGACGGTCAACTCGCCCTGGGCGAGCAGGTGCAGCAGCCGAAGCCTGGTCGGCTCGGCGGCGGCGCGCAATCCCGTCAGCAAGGTTTCCACCACAGGGGCTCCCGTCGTCATTCTGAAAACATATAAACATATCTTTATGCGGATATGAAGCATTGATTGCCCCTGGTCGAAAAGGGGGCATAAGGTGTTCGCTCGATGATGCGGGAATGCCACATCAGTCGGCGGGTCCGGGGCGAATTCTCCTTTCCCCTCTAGCCATTAGGCCGGGACTGTGATACCTCGGAATATTGGGGGCACGCGGCTCCCGACCTCGGGCGGCGCCCTGGCGCGCCCGTTTCCTTTGATCGAAGGTACAGAAGGTACGCAGCCCATGAATGCCACGCGCCGGACCGTCGCCCGCCTCGTCGCCCCTGTCTTCGCCCTGGCATTGATCGCCGGTTGCGCCACGCCGCCCCCGGCCGACGACAAGGAAGCCGTCGCCGAGTGGGAGCAGGTCAACGACCCGCTGGAGCCCATGAACCGGGCGATCTTCGATTTCAACCGCGCCGCAGACAAGTACGCCATCAAGCCGGCGGCCGAGGGCTATCGCGCCGTCATGCCCAAGTTCGGACGGGAGCGGGTCCACAACATCCTGACCAACCTGAACAGCCCGCTGACCTTTGCCAACGACGTGCTGCAGGGCGAGACCGACCGCGCGGTACAGACCTTCTTCCGCGCCATGCTGAACACCACTTTCGGCCTGGCCGGCTTCCTCGACGTGGCCACCCCGGCCGGCATCCCCCCGCACGAGGAGGATCTGGGCCAGACCCTGGCGGTGTGGGGCGTGGGCGAGGGACCGTTCCTGATGCTGCCCATCTTCGGCCCGTCCAATCCCCGCGACGGCATCGGCCTGGCGGCCGAGATGTTCGCCGATCCGTTCGACCTGGCCATGGCCAACATGGGCAAGGAGTACATCTCCTACACCCGCATGGGCATGACCGGCCTGGACAAGCGCGAGGGGCTGCTCGACACTCTGGACGAGATCGAGCGGACGTCGCTGGACTACTACGCCTCGCTGCGGTCGCTTTATCGCCAGCACCGTGCCTCGGAAATCAAGAACGGCCGCGGCGGCGGAGAGAAGATTCCGGCTCCGGGCCTGTCCCGGTCCACCAAGGGCGAAGAGCTTTCCCAGTCGGCGCAGTGACAATCCATAGGCCAGACAAGACAATGATGTTCCGTCGTTTCCTTATCGCGGTCCTCGCCGGGCTCTTTCTCGGCATCGCCTTCAATCCCATCGCCGCCGCCGAGGCGGATCCCAAGGCCTTCGTATCCCAGCTGGCCGGCAAGGCCATGGAGACCATGACCGCCAAGGGGATGAGCGATACCGAGCGCAATCAGCGCTTCCGCAGCCAGTTCACCAGCGACGTCGATCTGCCGGAAATCGGCAAGTTCGTGCTGGGCCGCCACTGGCGCGCCGCCACCCCGGAGCAGCAGCAGGAATTCCTCAAGTCCTTCGAGGACATCGTGGTGCTGACCTGGGCGACCCGCTTCAAGGATTACGGCGGCGACCTGCGCCACGTGGTGACCAACGCCGCCACCGATGGCGAACGCGGCGTCGTGGTCGAATCCAAGGTGGAGCGCGACCATCAGTCGCCGATCAACCTGCAATGGAAGCTGAAGAAAGGCGAGGCCGATCTTCGCGTCGTCGACCTGGTGGTGGAGGGCGCCTCCATGGCCATTACCTACCGTAACGAATACGCTGCGGTGATCCAGGCCAATGGCGGCAAGATCGATGGCCTGCTGGGCGCCATGCGGACCAAGGTGGCCGAGCTGCAATCCACCAGGGGCGGCAGCAAGGCCAACTGAACGGCCGTCGCCATCGCCGAATTTCCATGGCCGGGACCTCGTCCCGGCCATTCGCGTTTCTGGCGGGCCGAAAAATCGAGGGCGGCCAGCCCAAAATCGGAAACGTGCCGTCGCCCTGAGCCTCGGCGAAGGGGCTTTCCGGTGAAGGTCTCATCCCTCGCGATGCCCAGGATGACCGCATGCCTCGCCTTCAAGGCTAGAGCATCGGACCTGAAATCTGAATCGCAGGGGATTCCCTTGTAGGCGAAAAAGTGATTCAACCTCATTGGAGGTGGATCATGGGCAAATGGCTATCATCAGATCTTCGGGTCCGTGTTTACGGTAAGATCGAACACGGCGAATCGCGGCGAGCGGCGGCTCGGCATTTTGGAGTGAGCGCCGCGACCAGCGTCCGTCTTGCACAACGGATGGCGGCGACGGGTTCGTTGGAGCCCTTGCGGCAAGGCCGTCCGCCGGGCGGTGGTAAGCTGGCGGCCTTTGCCGCTCTTCTGACCGGCTGGGTGGAGGCGCAAGGCGACATCACGATGCCGGAACTGGCGGCCAAGCTGAAGGCCGAATGCGGCGTCACGGCCCACCCGGCGTCACTCTCGCGGTTTCTGATCGGGCAAGGCTTCAGCGTCAAAAAAAACGCTGCTGGCCACCGAAGCCGGTCGCGATGATGTGGTGGCGGAGCGCCGGACCTGGCTGAGCCACCGCCAGCCCCGGATGTGCCAGGAGCCTCACCGGCTGGCGTTCATCGACGAGACCGCCACCACCACCAAGATGACCCGGTTGCGGGGACGGGCACCGCGAGGGCAACGGTTCAAGGCCCGCGCGCCATTCGGCCACTGGGGAACCCAAACCTTCATCGCCGCCTTGCGCTGTGACGGTCTGACGGCACCCTGGATCATAAACGGCCCCATGAACCGACAAACCTTCGAGGTCTACGTCGAGACCCAACTGGCCCCGACGCTCCAGCCGGGCGACGTCGTCATCCTCGACAACCTCTCCAGCCATAAAAGCGAGAAGGCCAAGGCCATCCTCAAGGAGAGAGGCGCCTGGTTCCTGTTCCTACCCCCATACAGCCCAGACCTAAACCCAATCGAGATGGCCTTTGCCAAACTCAAGGCTCATCTCCGACGGATCGGCGCGCGCACCATCGACGACCTCTGGAAGGCCGTCGGCAATATCTGCGATCTCTACACCCCAGACGAATGCTGGAACTACCTCAGGGAAGCCGGGTATGTTTCAGATTAAACGCACGCCGCTCTAGAGCGGCGAGCCTCATACCTGAAACACAGTGTCATCCTGAGCGCAGCGATGGATCTTTCAACCGCAATTGGTCGCCGGTGTTGGTGAAAGACCCTTCGGCCATGCCTCAGGGTGACAGACTGTTTCTGATTAAACGCACGACGCTCTAGAACAGCGACACCAGGCTGTCGATCTGGGTGGTGCTCAAGGCCGCGACCTGGGCGGCGGTGAGCGCGGCCGCCTGCGTGGTGCTCAGCGACAGGATCTGGGTGGTGGACAGCACCGCCATGCTGGTGGTGGCCATGGCGGCCATCTGGGTGGCGGTCAGTCCGTCGATCTGGGTGGTGGTCAGGTCCGCCACGCTGGTGGAGCCGAGGGCGGCCAGCTGCGAGGTGGTCAGGTTTCCGAGCTGGGCCGAGGTCACCGACCCCAATTGGGTGGATGACAATCCGCCGATGGCCGTCGTGCTCAGTCCGCGGACCTGGGTGGTGGTCAGTGCCGCGACCTGGGTGCTGGTCAATCCTTCCAGCTGGGTGGTGGTGAGCGCCACCAGGGCGGTGGCCGTCAACCCCCTGACCTGGGTGGTGGACAATGCCGCCAGCGAGGCCGAGCCGAGGCCGGCGACCGCCGTGGAGAACAGGGAGCCGAGGGCGGTGGCGGTCAGGCTGCCGACCTGGGTGGTCGACAGGGCGCCGAGGTCGGTGGAGTCCAGCCCCCGGGCCTGGCCGGCGCTGATGGCCGCCACCTGGGTGGTGGTCAGGGCGGTGAACTGGGTGGTGTTGAGCCCGCTGATGCCGGTGGCGGTGAGGGCGCCGAACTGGGTGGTGCTCAGGGCCTGCACCCCGGTGGAACTGAGGCCGCCGATCTGGGTGGTGCTCAGGCCGGCGACCTGGGTGGCGTTCAGCCCGGTCAGCTGGGTCGTGGTCAGGCTGGCCAGGGCCGTGGTGGACAGGGCCCGCACCGAGGTGGTGGTGAGGCTGGACAGCTGGGTGGTGGACAGGCCGCTCATCTGGGTCGATGTCAGCCCGGTCAGCAGGGTGGCGCTCAGTCGCGCCATGCCGGTGGTGCTGATCGCGCCGACGGAGGTGGAGGTCAGGCCGGTCAGCTGGGTGGTGGTCAGGGACGTCACGCTGCCCACCGACAATCCGGCCACCTGGGTGGTGGACAGCGCCGATATCGTGGTGGTGGTCAGGCCGCCCACCTGGGTGGCGTTCAGCCCCGCCACCTGCGTCGAGGTCAGCACCGCCAGCTGGGTGGTGGACAGCGCGCCAAGGCTGGTGGTGGTGAGTGCCCGGACCTGGGTTGCCGTCAAGGCCGCCAACCCGGTGGTGGACAGGCCGGTCACCATGGTGGTGGACAGCCCCGCCAGCTGGGCCGTCACCAGTCCGCCCAGCTGGGTGGTGGACAGCACCGCCAGGCCGGTGGTGGACAGGCCGTTGAACTGGGTGGCGCTCAGGGAGCCGAGCAGGGTGGTGGTCAGTCCCCCCACCTGGGTGGTGGACAACGTTCCCAGTCCGGTGGTGGTCAATCCGCGAATGCTGCCACCGCTGATCACCGCCAGCTGGGTGGTGGACAGGCTTGCCAGCTGGGTGGTGGTCAAGGCGCCGATACCGGTCGCGCTGAGCGCGGCGACGGCGGTGCTGGACAATCCGGCGATCTGGGTGGTGGAAAGCGTGGCCAGCTTGGTGGTGGCCAGGGTGGCGATGGCCGTGGTCCGCAGGCTGCTGATCTGGGTGGTGGAGAGCGCGGAAAGGCCCGTGGTGGTGATGGCCCCCACCTGGGTCGTCGAGAGCGCGCCGATCTGGGTGGCGGTGAAAGCCGCCAGCGACGTGGTTTCCAGGGCGGCCATCTGGGTGGCGGTCAGCCGGGCCGCCTGGGTGCTGGTCAGGGCCGCCACCTGGGTGGTGGACATGCCGCCCAGCTGGGTGGCGGTCAGCGCCGCCAGGCCGGTGACCGACAGGCCGGCGACCTGGGTGGTGCTGAGGACGGCAAGCACCGTGGTGGTGAGGCCGGGGGCCTGGGCGGCGGTCAGGGCCGCCAGCTGGAAGGCGGCGATGCCGCTGATCTGGGTGGTGGAAAGCGCGCCCAGATCGGTGACGTCCAGGGCGGCGAAGGCCGAGGCGGCCAATCCCCCCACCTGCGTGGAGGTGAGGCCGCCCAGCTGCGTGGTGTTGAGCGCCGCCGTCGCCGTGGCGCTCAGCCGGCTCAGCTGGGTGGTGGACAGTTGGGCCAGGTCGGTGGTTTCCAGCACTCCCACCTGGGTGGCGGTCAGGGCGGCGATCTGGGTGATGGTCAGGCTGGCGACCTGGGTGGTGGACAGGGCGGTGATGGCCGTGGTGCCCAATGCTCCCATCTGGGCCGCGGTCAGCGCCGCCAGCTGGGTGGTCAGCAGGGCGGTGATCTGGGTGGAGGCCAGGGCGGTGATGTCCGTCGCCTCCAGCCCGGTGACCTGGGTGGTGGTGAGCGAGGCCAGATCGGTGGTGGTCAGTCCGGCCAGTCCCGAGGACGACAGCGCCGCCAGTTGCAGCACGCCCAGCGAGCGCAGCTGGGTGGTGGTCAGCGCATCCAGGGTGGTGGTGCCGAGACCGTTGATCTGGGTGGTGGTCAGGCCGGCCACCTGGGTGGTGGACAGCGCCGCCACCTGGGTGGTGGTGAACAGCCCCAGTTGCGTGGCGCTGAAGCCCCGCACCTGGGTGGTGCTCAATCCGGCCATCTGGGTGGTGGTCAGGGTGGTCAGCTGGGTGGAGCTCATCCCCACCAGCACCCCCGAGGACAAGCCTCCCAGCTGGGTGGTGGACAGGCTTGCCAGGCTGGTGGTCGACAGCACGCCCAGCTGCGCCGAGGTCAGGCTGCTGAACTGGGTGGCGGTCAATCCGCCCAACTGGGTGGTGGAGAGCGTGTCCACCTCGGTGGTGGTCAGCCCGCGCAGCTGAGTGACGCTGAGGCGGCTCAGCTGGGTGGTGGTCACCGCCGCCAGTTGGGTGGTGGACAACGCGGCGATCTGGGTCTGGGTCAGTCCGCCCACCTGGGTCACCGACAGGGCCGCCACCTGGGTGGTTGAAAGCTCTCCCAACTGAACCGTGCCGAGGCTGGCGATTCCCGTGACGCTCAGGGCCGCCGTTTGCGTGGAGGTCAGTTGCGCCAGCCCGGTGGTGCTCAGCCCGGCCACCTGGGTCTGGGTCAACCGCCCCATCTGGGTCGTGGTCAGTGCCGCCAGCTGAGCGAAGGTGATGAACGCCATCTGGGTGGTGGTCAGCAGCGCCACCTGGCTGACCGACAGGCCGGCCATCTGGGTGGTGGACAGGGCGTTGACCTGGGTGGTGCTGAGTGCCCGAAATGCGGTGGCCGACAGCTGATTGACCTGGGTGGTGGTGAGCACCGCCAGCGAGGTGGTGTTCACTCCGCCCATCTGCGTGGCGGTCAGCGTGCTCATCTGTGTGCTGGCCAGGCCGCCGATCTGGGTGGTGGACAGCGCGCCGATCTGGGTGGTGGACAGTCCGGTGACGTTGGTCGCGGTGAGCGCCCCCAACTGGGTGGCGGTCATGCTGGCCAGCTGGGTGGTGGTGACGGCCGCCAGGTCGGTGCGCTCCAGCGCCGCCATCTGGGTGGTGGTCAGCGCCGCCAGGTCGGTGGTCTCGATGCTGGCCACCTGGGTGGTGGTCAGCGCCGTCACCTGGGCGGCGGACAGGGCCGCCACCTGGGTCGAGCTGAGATCGGCCACCACCGTGGTGCTGAGCGAGCGGACCTGGGTGATGGTCAGCCCGCCGATCTGGGTGGCGGTCAGGGCGCCGAGATGGGTGGTGGTGAGCGCCGCCACCTGGGTGGAACTGAGCCCGCTGACCTGGGTCCGCGTCAATCCGCCCAGCTGGGTCGAGGTCAGGGCGGTCAGCTGGGTGGTGGAAAGGCCGGCGATGCCGGTGGAGGAAAAGCCCGCCACCTGGGTGGTGGACAGGTCGGCGAGAGTCGTCGTGGTCAGGCCGGAAATCTGCGTGGTGTTCAGCACTCCCAGCTGAGTGACGGCCAGGCCGGCCATCTGGGTGGTGGTGACGGCGTTCAGCTGGGTGGTGGTCAGTCCGCGGGCCTGGGTGGCGGTCAGCGCGGCCAGTTGGGTCGAGGCCAGGACGGCGATCTGGGTGGTGTTCAGCGCCCCCACCTCGGTGACGGTCAGGCCGCGAATCTGCTGGGTGGACAGCACGGCGATCTCGGCGGCATCGAAGGCATCCACCTGGGCCGCGCTCAGCACCGCCAGCTGGGTGGGGGTGAAGCCCATCTGGCCCGGGGTCAGGGCCTGAATCTGGGTGGTGGTCAGCGCCGCCGTCTGGGTGGTGCCCAACTGGCCGACCTGGGTGGAGGACAGCGCCTGGATGCTGGTGACGGTAAAGGCTCGCACCTGGGTGGCGCTCAGGGCCTTGAGCGCCGTGGACGACAGCGACTGCACCGCCGTGGCCGTAAGGCCGGAGATCTGGGTGGCGGTCAGGAACGAGACGGGCGATACCACGGCGCAGCACTTCCAATTCTGGGAAAGCCGTAACCTTCACCGAATAACAGAGGTGGTCATAACACCGGGTTAACGCGGAGCGGGAATCGCCGAAAGCAAAAGAACCCGGCCGCGTCTGCGGTCGGGTTCCTGGAACTTGGTGGAGCCGAGCGGGATCGAACCGCTGACCTCCTCATTGCGAACGAGGCGCTCTCCCAACTGAGCTACGGCCCCGAAAACGGGAAGCGGGATAATGTTCAAATCGGACGGGCCTGTCAAGCGCCCTACCAGCGCATCTGGCCCCCCAGGGGCTTGGATTTCTGCATGCCGCGCTTGGTCACCAGGACCCAGTCGTTGAACTGCATGTAGCGGGGCGCCAGGAACTGGTAGATGTCCCTGATCTTGTTGGTGTTGTCGTCCGAGCGGACGACGAAGACCGTCTTCCAGACCTGGATGTAATCCTCCCACGGCAGCAGGCGGCAGTGCAGCGCGTCGCGCACCTGGCGGATATAGCCGATCTGGTTCTCGATGTTCTTCAGCATGGCCAGGATTTCGCCGGTCTGGGCGTCCACCTGGTCGAAATAGTCCTGGAAGACCTTGAGCGCCCGCTGGGAAAGACGGCCGACCTGGTCGGTGGTCTCGATCATGGAGCGGTCGGCGCCATAGATGCGCCGCAGGCCCTGCAGCTTCTCGTCGATCTTCTGCACCTCGCCGTAGGTGTCGCGCAGCGCCTCGATGAAGGCCAGTTCCTTGGCCAGGGTCTCGATGTAGCGCACCACCTCGTCGCGGTTCTCGCGTCCCAGGCCCAGCTCCTCGGCCGCCTCGGTGAAGGCCAGCTGGACGTTCTTCTTGACCTGCGGGTCCTCGGCGACCTGGGCCAGTTCGGATACGTTGCTGATGACGTGCTCGTTGCCCGTCAGCCAGGTGACCAGCTGCATGGTCAGACGCTGGTAAGCGATGCGGCGGTGGCGGTCCTGGGGCTCCCACGACGCCTCGCGGGTGGTGACCTCCTTGGGCAGACGGTCACCGGGGCGCAGGCCGCGCACGAATTGCAGCCCTTCGGCCACCTTGTCCAGCATCTTGAAATCGTGCTGGTCCTCCTTCATGCCGAACTCGCGCTTGATGCCGTCGAAGGCCAGCACGGCCTCGTTGGTGGCGAGCTTCAGCACCGCCACCGGCTCACCCGAATCGGTCAGACGGAAATACAGATCCTCGAAGGACGAGAAGAACTTGTGCTCGAAGGTGATCTCCCCTTCGATCTCAGCGGACGCCTTGCCCTTGTCTTCGTCAGCCATCTATGTCGCTCACCCCGGGCGGGCGCCCCCCAAGGCCACCCGCCGTCCCGAAAAGCCTGAGTACGGCGAATACAGTATGCCGGGCTACAGGCCCGCGAACAAGAGGCGGTCAGCCTTCGGCGTCGATGAAGAGGTGGCCGGGGCGGCCATGGATGTAGCCGTTGGCGAATTCCGCCCCCGGGCACAGGCCGGCCAGCCGCTCCTCGGCCTCGTCGGGAGCGGTGCTTCCCGCCAGCACGGCACGGAACAGGGCGGCCACCGCCACCATGTCGCAGGTCTGCGGCCACAGGCGGAAGCGTCCGATGCCGCGCGCCGCCAGCCCCGCCACGTCCCCCAACAGGTCCATGGTGTGGTAGGACATGGTCTGGGTGCCGTTGACCGCCAGGAAGGGCACCTCGTCCAGGGTCTCCACCGCCATGCCGTCGGGGTCGTCGGCGCAGACGTACTGGCAGCCGTCCTTGGACAGGTTGCGGGCCCGGGCGGCGTAGCAGCGGGCCGAGATGGCCAGTGGCAGGCGGCCGAAGGCCTGGACTTCCGTCTCCATGGTGGTGGAGGCGGCCAGGGAGGCCGCTGCGTCGGCGGCCAGTTCGGCCGGCAGGCAGACCCGGATGGCGCCCATGGCGGCCAGGGTGGCCAGCGTGCCCTCGTTGTAGATGTTCAGCAGCGGCCCGGCCACGAAGGGGCGGCCCTGCATCAGGGCGGCCACCGAGATGTCGTTGGCCTCCACCAGGACGCCTTCGCTTTGCGCCAGGTCGCGGGCCTGGGCCATCTCGCGGTCGTTCATGATCAGGGCCAGCGACGACAGCACCACGTCCTTGCCGGCGGCGGCCAGGCGTTCCACCACCTCGGGGATGAAGGGCTCGAAGAACGGCGTGCGCTTGGAACACACCACCTCGCCCACATGGACGCTGTCCACGTCCGCCTCGTCGGCCACGCGGAAATAGAAGTCGCGGAGTGTCTCCGGCGTCCAGTTGAACAGGACCGGCCCGAGGGTCAGTTTGGGGGAAGAGGTCATCGCCAAGCCTTCTCGTAGGCGCCGGTGGTCTGCTTGCCGCCCTCGGTGATGCGGTCGAGATCGATGTCGGGCAGCGGCTTGCCGGCCATCACGGCGTCCACCCCGGCGCGGAAGGCCTGGACCACGGCGGCCACATAGGCGCGGCCGCGCTGGCGGCCCTCGATCTTGAAGGCGGTGACGCCCGCCTTGATCAGGTCGGGCAGCATGGTGAGGGTGTTGAGCGAGGTGGGTTCCTCGAACAGGTAGCTGGCCTTGTCCTTGGCGATGAAGCGGCCCTTGCACAGGGTGGGATAGCCGGCCGGCTCGTCGTGGGCGAACTTGTTGATGGTGAAGCCGCCCAGCTCCGAGGTGATGCCCTGGGCCGTCTCGGTGTAGCGCACCTCGCCGGCCGGCGAGCAGACGCCGTTCATGTTGGGCGACTGGCCGGTGGCGTAGGAGGAGAGCGCGCAGCGCCCCTCGGCCATGACGCACAATCCGCCGAACACGAAAACCTCGGTCTCCACCGGCGCGATGCGGGCGTTGACGGCGGCGATCTCCTGCACGGTCAGCACCCGGGGCAGCACCACCCGCTTGACCCCGAACCGCTCGGCATAAAAGCGGATGGCCTCGGGGTTGGAGGCGGCGGCCTGGACCGAGAGATGCAGGCGCAGCTCGGGATGGGTCCGGTGGGCGTGCTCGATCAGGCCGATATCGGCCAGGATGGCGGCGTCGGCCTTGAGCCTGGCCGCGTCGGCCACCGCCTGGTGCCAGATCTCGGGGCTACCGGCGCGGGGAAAGGTGTTGATGGCCACCAGAACCTTGGCGCCCCGCTCGTGGGCATAGGCGATGCCCTCGGCCAGTTCCTTGCGGTTGAAGTTGAGGCCGGGGAAGTTCCGCGCGTTGGTCTCGTCGCGGAAACCCACATAGACGCAGTCGGCGCCGGCATCCACGGCGCTGCGGAGCGCGGCCGGCGTGCCGGCCGGGCAGACCAGTTCGGGACGGACGGGAGAGGTCGCCGACGCCATCAGGCCACGCCCCCGCGCCGAGCCGCCTTGCGCAGCTGCTTCAGCTCGCCTTCCAGCTGGGTGATGCGGGCGCCCTGGTTGGCGGTGTCCTTGACCGCCGGGGCGATGATGGCGGCCCGCAGGGTCTCGAAATCCTCGCGCATGCGGCCCATCAGCCCGATGGCCGCGCCGGCCAGGCCGCGGAAGGGCCGGGCCAGCGGCCCCAGCTCCTGGGCGATGTCGTCGATCAGATCGATACCGGCGCCGTCGATGGCGTTCCTGAGCGCCACCACCACCTCGGTGTCGCCCTCGATCACCAGGCGGCGGGAGAAGAACAGGGCGTCGCCGTCCACCTTGCCCTCGGCCAGCGCGATCAGCATCTCCAGCGGTCCGTGGATGGTGGCGGCCGCCTCGCCCGGCTCGACGGCGCGGCGCACGGAGAGGCGCGGGTCTTCCGGGTCGGGTTCCAGCAGGATGACGAACGGCAGGTCGACCGGGTCGATGCAGACCGCCTTGTCGGAATAATCGGCCATGCGCTCCAGGATGTCGGGATGGCGGCGGCGGATCACCCGCAGCATGGCATCGAACAGCGGCTGCAGGGCGGCGGGGCGGAGCGGCTTCAGGGCCATGCCCAGCAACAGCACCGGCGAGAACGGCGGCGTTACCGGTGCGGTTCCGGTTCTGGCATGTGCTAGCGTCATGACGTGAGGCCCTCTTTCGGAGAAAGGCATTCTGCCGAGCGGTGATAGCCCCGCTCATTGACCGTCGTCAAGCAAAGGACGAGCACGGACAATTCGGCCCGGTGGACGGCACAAGCTCCAGTAGGGCTTGGCAGATGCCCGCGCCCTGTTTAACCTCGGGAGGATCAGCTTGCGGGGGACTATCGGGATGAACATCGACGTCGATCTGAGCCCCATCACAGCGCTCATCATCGACGATTCGCGCTATGCCCGGTCGTTCATCAAGACCGCGCTGCAATCCTTCGGCATCAAGACCATCCTCGAGGCCGGCGACGGCCCCGCCGGGCTGGAGATCCTGGGGCGCCAGCCCGTCCATCTGGTGATCGTCGATCACGACATGGCGCCCATGGACGGCATCGACTTCACCCGCTTCGTGCGGGCCGGCGACATGGTGGCCTGCGACGACGTGGCCATCATCATGATGAGCGCCGAATCCGCCACCGAGGTGGTGTTCCAGGCCAGGGGCGCCGGCGTGAACGAATTCCTGGTCAAGCCCATGTCCACGGATTCCCTGTTCCGCCGCATCAGGAACGCCCTGGTCAATCCCAAGGCCTTCGTGCGCACCGCGTCGTTCAAGGGGCCGGACCGCCGGCTGCTGTCGCGCCCGCCGCCCGGCGTGGCCGAGCGCCGGGTGGCGCCGCCCCTGGCCAAGCCGTTGCCCCTGGTGGTGCCCATCGGCGCCGCCCAGCCCGCCCGTCCCGCCGCCGCGCCCCATGCCCCGGTGGTCCAGCCCCCCAAGCCCCCGCAGGAGCGCACCGGGCGCAAGAAGTTCCACGCCGGCCAGGTCATCTTCAACGAAGGCGATCCCGGCGACATGGCCTATGTGGTGGAAAGCGGCCGGGTCTCCATCTTCAAGACGGTGGGCGGCCAGAAGGTCACCCTGGGCCAGATCGGTGCCAACGGCGTGTTCGGCGAGATGGCGCTGATCGACAACGAGCCGCGCATGGCCTCGGCCATGGCCGCCGAGGAAACCACCTGCCTGGTGATTCCCATGGCGGCGCTGAAGTCCCAGATCGGCAAGACCCCCGATCTGGTGATCCTGGTTCTGGAAACCCTGCTCTACGACATCCGCAAGATGGGGCGCGAACTGGGGCAGGTGCGCGCCACCCTGGAACGGAAGCGACTGGCGAAATAGGGAGGGGGCGGTTCGCGACGCGCGCCGATTGGCGCCGCCGTGGCCCGGGTCAGCGGCGGAAGACGAAGCGGCGCTGGCGCTGGCGCTTGCGGCAGGCGATGGATAGGCTGAGCCCCATCAGCCCGACGGCGATCCAGGCCGGCATGTCGAGAATGGCCACGGCCAGGGCGCTGAGGGCGGACCGTCCGGCATCGGTGGTGTCCGGGGCGTGGCCGGCGATCAGGGTGACCACGTCGGCGGTGATGATGCCCGCATATTCGGCCGGCCCCAGGGCCAGCACGGCATCAGCCGACGCCATGATCACGGCAAGGCCGATCAACAGCCATCCCATCACACGCCCGAAGAACATGCATGCCCCCGACGATTATCGCTCTTCTCTAACGAATGAATACAGGTTTGCTCCGAAGCCATCTGAAATTCAACCGTTTTTCCGTGACACTGGGCGAATCTCATAGGGGGTTGCGCGTCGTCCGGCCCTCGTGTATCTTCCCGCCCTTCCTCGAACCCGGCTCGCCGGGATCGTGCGATGCGGAGGGGTGGCCGAGCGGTTGAAGGCGCACGCCTGGAAAGTGTGTATACGGTGTTGAGCCGTATCGAGGGTTCGAATCCCTCTCCCTCCGCCACTACTTTCAAAGAATAGATTCTCTGACGCATAGAGCCTTGGGCGAAAGCCCAAGGCTCTGCGCCGTTTTAGGTTAGTAGCTGTTGACCTTCAGGTCTTGTGACAGCGCATTTTTAACCAATTTTCTCTTCTCTCCCGCCCTGTTTCTCTGGAGGCTGTTGACTGCCGCCAAACGGTACGGGTTTTAAAGTTGCAAGTAATTCAAAGAGTTGCAGCGCCAAAAGCTGTTGACCTTTTCGCTGTTTTTATTGGCGCGGGCTGGAGTCTGGGGACGGATCTGGCGGTCAACAGCCCACATCCGAGCCGGCTCTCGATCACCACCGACGACGACGCCTCCGGCGCACTCCACCATGACCAGCGCGACTGGTCTTGTCGGCCAGCTTGCAGTGGGCGCAAACCCGTCCATGCCCACCGGCCCCCTTCTTCAGGGACTGATCCCAGAAGTCCTTGAGGTCACGGATCTGGTTACAGCGCTGGCACATTTTCTTGTCGCCATTCTGCAGATCCTCGACATCGCTCCGGATCGCCTTCACCCGCTCATGGTCATCATCATCCTCGGCGGCCTTGATCAGTTCGGCCAGGCGACATGACAGCGTCTGTGCGGGGTCCGCCCCGAGGTTGAAGCGATTGATGCGCAGGAACTTGTAGCCATACGACTCAATGATCATCTGCCGCTCAATGTCCTCCGGCTTGTAATACTCCGCCCAATTCCCGACATGGACGTTCTTCCTGTCGGTGAAGTGTTCCTGGAACCCGTCGTACTCGATGATGATGTTGATGGGCTTGCCGTCCCCATTGCTGTAGGTCAGCAGGAAATCAGCCCGATATGAGGGGTGCTTGTAGAACGGATCAAGCTGGCGCAGATAGTCGCCGATGGGGAACTGAGCCTGAACCTCGATTTCGTCCCGATGATTCTGAACGAAAGGCGCTGCATTCAGCCATTGGAGAACCTTCCCCTCCATGGGTGATGCCGGATCGACCTCGTGCTGCTCCGGCATGGACCGATCGTTCAAAATCCGCTCGTAATGTTGCAGCACCGCCCGCGCCGAGCCGACATATTGGTCAACCGGCTTGGACAGCACGAAGTGGATGCATTCCTGGGCGCGCGAGAAGCCCACATTCAGGCGTTGGACCTTCAGTGCCTCCTCCACCCTGTCGAAGGCGTTCGTCAGATCGACTGGGAAGATGTAATTCAGCGAATCCTGGGCCGCGGTAGCGACCATGGAATAGAAGATGATCTCGCGTTCCTCGCCCTGGCAGGTGTCGAAGGTCATGACCTTGAGCTTCAACTTCTCTTCGTACAGCTTGCCATTCGGGGAGTTGAAAAGCTCCTTGGCCAGCAAGGTCACCTGCTCACGAAACGGCGTGATGACGCCAACCGTCGGATATTCCGCGTCATCTTCATCGGCTTCCTCAAGGATCGCATCCAGTTCCTCACGGATGAATTCTGCCTCCAAGGAATTGGTGTTCCGATAGCGCTCCTTGCGGCCGTCATGATCCAGAACGGTGAATTGGATGACATCTTCAACCGGGCATCCACGCACCTTGATGGCCTGCAGGGCGCCGCCATAGAAGGTCTGGGAACTGAAGCTGATGAGTTCCTGGTAGCCACGGAAATGCTTTTTCAGCATGGTCGTGTAGTTGGCGATCAGGTCGAAGAAATCCAGGATCGACCGCTTTACGTCGAACATGCTGGCTCTGACCATCTTATCGGCGGCATCGGAAACGTTCTGTCGGAAAAAGGACTGAAGTTCCGCCGTATACGAGGCGTTGATCTCGTTGCTGGCCTGGGCCGACTTGATGTTGCTGAACTGCCGGTTGTCTCCCATCACCAGGACCTTCTTGGCGCGCAAAAGCGCCGGGAATGCCTGGGCAACGGACACTTGCGACGCTTCGTCAATGATCACCAGATCGAACATGTCCCGCTCGAGCGGGATGTATTCGGCGAATTCGCGAATGCCTGCAATGATGCAGGGAAAAGCGTCCCGCAGCTTGGAGAAAGCCTCGGTTGGGAATTTCTGACGGGTTCTGATGACTGTCGCCAATGTCTTGGCCGTAGCCGCGGAATTTTCGGCGAAGGATAGAAACCGGCTATCCATCTCGTGGGTCATCTGGGTGGCATAGAGCTGTTCCAGCCTCGAGCGCTCGGCTACGAAGTCGAATTGGGGAACCTGACGCTCATGGTGGCCGATTTTGGCCCACAGCAGGCTCATCTCCGCGGCGTCCAGGCACAAGGAGATGAAGCGTTCGATGCCGCCCTCATCGGTCCATGTCACTGAACGAAGCTCGGGGAATGCCGCCAGAGTGCTGGCCATGAATCCGGTCAGCTCAGTGCAATTCGGGAATGTAGAGCGGCCCTTGTGAACCGACTGGGCGAAAATCCAGTCGAAATCCTCCAGTGGCAGAGCCCATGCCTCGATGACCTCTGCGATGGCGGGCAGCAATCTGACGACGGTCCGAATATCGTCAAGGCGCTTATGAACCTCGAGAATGCTCGACAGTGGAATGGCCTGATTGAATGCCGCATGGGTCTCACGCAAGGCTCCGCCGCGGAACAGATACCCAAGAATTGGGAGCCTTAGACTGTCATAGCGAACGATGAAGCTCTCGATGACTGAGTGGTGGCTTTGAGGATCGAGCGATTTGAAGACACTGAATGCCTGCCGCTCCTGGTGGAGAGCATTCATCTGCGACGCCAATGCCAGCCTCTTCATGGTCCTGATGACATCCTTTGGGGATGCGGGGCTGAAGCTGATGATTTCGCCGATAGCCTCGGCACCAGCAGGGCTGGTCAGCCAGTCCCTCACAGACTGGATAGTTTCGAGGGTTACCTTCGCCGGCCTGGCACTGCTTTCACCGATCACCTTTCCAGGGTTGGGCAGCCACTTTTCGATGGCGGCCTCAAGCTCATGGAGACGATGAATTTGCTGGATTGAAACCGCCGACAGGTGTTCCACCGATGCCGCGATATTGGCGCGCATCTTTTCCCTGGCCGCCTTGATGTCGGCCTTCAGTTGGCTTCGCTGCCCCTTGGCGGCGTTATGATAGGTCTTGATCTTGCCAATGGATGATTGGGTCAGCAGCTTGGTATAGGTGCCACCCTGGCGGCCAAGGCGTAGGATCGGATTTTGGAAGCTGTCATGGACCCGTACCCCGTTGATGGCCTTGGTCAGCTTGTCCTCGACCACGTCCAGCGCCTCCCCCTTGTCGGACAGGATTAGGACGGTCTTGCCGTTCAGGATGTGGTCAAAGGCGATGGCTGTGATGGTATGCGATTTACCGGTTCCTGGCGGTCCTTGAATCACCAGATAGCGCACATCGCTCCTGCCTAGCGCCTCCAGCACCTTGCGCTGCTCTTCGTTCAATGGGATGGGGGTCTCGGCGACCAGGCGATCCGGGACGCTGACGTTTTCCCAATGTTCATCTACCGCAGAATCGAACCGAGCGGGATCCTTGTCGATGAATCCGGTCACGACATTGGTGAACAACTCGGCGACAGCGCCGCCCTGTCCCTTCAGCTCGGTGAGTAGGGTCTCGTAGTCATTCAGTAGGGCCTCATCTGACTTGTCGAACACGGCGAAATGCAGATTCGCTGTGATACGGATATCCAGTGAACGCCCCTGCCGGGGACCATCGGTGGCGATGGTCACCTGCTGATCTAAGTCGAAGATGCTTTGGATGCGCCGGATCACCCGATCGATCTCAGTGGCCTGCGAAACGTCGGGCTTGAGATAAATGATCCGATCCTCGACCGGATTCATGGCCAGGCGCAGACCAGAAATCTGGGCTTCTTGGGAAACCCAATCCACGGCCGCCTTGTTGACGAAGACGCGGGTGTCGAGTTCCAGGACGAACGAGGCACCATCCTCGCCCTGCTGGATGCCAGCGGCGATGTAAAACAGCGGAAACGACGACGTCTTGAAGTGCAGATCAGCGACATAGAGATAGAGTTGGAAATTGTCACCGGCGAGCTTGGCGTTGCTGTGAAGCTCGCGGATTTCGTTGAAGGCGTCTGAAGCAGCAAAGGTGTCGAAGTAGTCCGACATGTGCCGCTTGGCCTGGGTGGTATCGAAGAAGTCGGTGAAAACCGCCTCGATCTTGTCGGTCTTCCCCGAGACGATCAGCGAGTTGAGCGCCGACGGCAGATGCTCCCCCAGATCACGGGTCAGCGCCTCGACGATCTCGTTTTGGATCTCAAAAATGGATTCCTCGGCATCCCATGACGCAGCCTTGAGATGCACCTCCAACTGGGTCAGCAACGGCAGAACAATGTTGGCGGCCACGGCATCCTCTACCGAGGCGATGATTCCTTCAATCCAGCGCTCGGGATCTTCGACTGAATTGCCGAGCGATGCCTTGGCGTCATCGATGGTTCTGACCGCAATCTGGCCGAATTCCCGATCGGGAATGGCTTCAATCTGCTGGGTGATCAGATTGCGCAGCGTAGCACTGATCCGGGAAACGTATTTGCCCCGGGTGATCTTGATGGAAGCGCCCTTTTCAGTGGCGGGCTCCCTGATCAGATCGAGGATGTCGCGGTTCAGCCGGTCGTATTTCCTCAGGGAGAAGGACATGAGCTGGCCGGCGGCATTCTTCACCACAATCCGGCGGCGCGGGGCTTTCTGACGCTTGAAGTCTGTTTCCAGGAAATCGAGGAAATACCGGCTTACGCGCGTTCCGAAATCAAGCAGCTTGTTGCTGCCGGTCACGCCGGACAATTGGTTCATACGCCCCACCCCAACTCTATAGAGACCCTGGATTTCGCGGCTGAAATGCCCTCGGCTGCGCACACGCGATCAGAGTATAGGGTGGCAGTGGATAATTCCACACACCACTACTGGCCGAACCGAGACAACGCGGACCACTTCGAATATATTCGGCGGCGACATCTTTTGAGACAGTTTTGGCTGACAGGTTCCATGGCCATGGCGGTCTTCCTGCGAACAGGGCGACTGCCGCAGGGTGTTTCTACCCAATATGCATGGTCCCATCGGGATTCGCGCGCCTGGTCACCGCGTCGCTATCCCGTACTTTTCCCGCTGCCGGTCCCACTCCACCGGCATGTCGTCCATCAGGTCGGCTAGTTGCAGGGTGCGCGGCTGGCGGCCGTCGAGGATGGTTTCGACGATGTCGGGGGCCAGCAGGGTCAGGCGGTAGATTCGGGTCATGTAGGAGGGGCTGATCTTCTCGGCTTCGGACAACTCGTTCAGGGATGCCACCTGCCCGGATTCCAGCATACGCTTCCAGCGATGGGCGCGAGCCAGCGCCTTGAGCAGCGTGTCGTCGGGGGTGGGTTTGGCCCGGATCGGCACGCCCTCACCCACGGGCACGATTACCAGTTTGCGCCCGCCATACCGCCGTAGGGTCAGTGGCACGCGGACGGTGAGGGTGTCGATGGTGGTCTCGGTCATGCCGCGCTCCTGTCGCCGGTCTGGGCGGTGATGTCGGAGATGACGCTGGCCAGTCCCTCGGCCCGCAGGCGGACCTCGGCGCCGTCGGGGGCAATACTGACCTTCTCCACCAGAAGTTGGAGGATACGGGCCTGCTCGGCCGGGAACAACTCGTCCCAGAGTGCCTCGAAGCGATCGAGGGCGGCGTGCAGTTCGGCCGGGGCCATGGATGGTGCCATCCGTTCAGCCCGCGCCCGGATCTCGGGGGCGCGCAGCAGGGCACGAACTTGCCCGATCACCGCCGCCTCGATCTCACCGGCGGCAATGCTGCGGACCGGGCAGGACTCGTGGCCGGAATGGATCGCCTTCATGCAGGTATAGTACCGGTACAGCCGCCCCTTCTTGCGGGTATGGCTCGGCGTCATGGCCCGGCCGCAATGGGCGCAGTGGATCAGCCCCTTCAGCGGCGCCGGGGTCGAGGATCGCACCGCGTTGGCGCGCTTGCGGGGCGCATTGTCGGTCTTCACCGCCATCACCTTGTCCCAGATGGCGCGGTCGATGATGGCGGGATGCTCACCGGCATGGACTTCGCCCTTGTGGACGGCCTCGCCGAGATAGACCCGGTTGTCGAGCAGCTTGTAGAGGAAATTCTTGGTGATGGGCGCGCCGTCGCGGTGCTTGCCGTCCTGGGTGGTCCAGGACTTGGTATGGTGACCGGCGGCGTTGAGTTCCTTGACCAGCAGGGTGGCGGAGCCGACCTTGAGGAAGCGGTCGAAGATGTGGCGGACCAGATCAGCCTCGGGCTGGTTGACCACCAGCTTGCGGGCGACCACGTCGTAGCCCAAGGGTGGCACTCCGCCCATCCACATGCCCTTGCGCCGGGAGGCGGCGAATTTGTCGCGGATGCGCTCGCCGATCACCTCGCGCTCGAATTGGGCGAAGCTGAGCAGGATGTTGAGCGTCAACCGGCCCATGGAGGTGGTGGTGTTGAACGACTGGGTCACCGACACGAAGGTGACGTCGTTGCGGTCGAACACCTCGACCAGCTTGGAGAAATCCATCAGCGAGCGCGACAGGCGGTCGATCTTGTAGACCACCACCACATCGACCAGCCCGGACTCGATGTCGGCCAGCAGGCGCTTCAAGGCGGGGCGCTCGAGGTTGCCGCCGGAGAAACCGCCATCGTCGTAATGGTCCGGCACCGGCACCCAGCCTTCCGCCTTCTGGCTGGTGATATAGGCTTCGCAGGATTCCCGCTGGGCGTCGAGGCTGTTGAATTCCATCTCCAGGCCCTCTTCCGAGGACTTCCGGGTATAGATGGCGCAGCGGACCTTCCGGATCGGTTTTGGCGGGTTCATCGGCTGGTCTCCAGCTTGACATGCTTGCGCAGGCCGAAAAAGAGGGGGCCATTCCAGCGGGTGCCGGTGATGGCGCGAGCCACTGCCGACAGGCTCTGGTAGCGGCGGCCCTGCCATTCGAAGCCGTCGGCCAAGGCGGTCACTTCCTGCAGCACGCCCTGCCATTCCCGGATCAGCTTGGTGCCGACGATCGGCGCGGTCATGTCCTTGGCCTTGGGCTTCTTCTTGCCGTCCAGTTCATCGACCAGATCGTCGAGGCGGCGTTCGGCCTGGACCGATAATCCGCCGAAGCCCAGTTCCTGGATTCGGTAGGCCAGCCGCTTGACCAGGAAGGTGCGGTTGTAGGGCGGCGGCTCGGTGCCGGTCAGCTCTCGCCACAAGGCCTTCAGCTTGGGCGTCGGCAGGGTGGGCAATTCGGCCACCTGGCTGAGGATCGCGGTTGTCATTTACGGGGTCTCCTGCAATTGCGGTCGGACCCATGGACGCTCTGGAAACCAGTGAAGTCGACGGAACAGTCTCCGGCGTCAGCAGATATCCGGCGACCCGTGCCGGCATCAATCGCACACATCAAATTTTCTCTGACATGCGCAGCCTTGCTGCTCGTGGGGATGATCCATGACCATCGACGAACTCAAGACCGAGCGCGAACGGGTGCTGGCCCGGCGCAATGCGCTGGTCAGCCGGGTCACCGTCGGCGATCGGACCGTCCACTATGACCTGGCCCAGGCCGACAAGGTCCTCAATGATCTCGATCGCCGCATTGCCCAGGCCGAGAACCGAGCGCCTCGCCGCCGGGTGCTGACCGTCGCCAGCAAGGGGCTGTGATCATGCTGAGCAGCGTTCGCCGCAGGCTCGGCGCCTGGATCGGTGGCTCGTGGTTCGGCGGCGGTTTCGAGGCAGGCCAGGGTAATCGCCGGCTCAAGAGCTTCCAGGCGACCCGGGCCCACCTCAATACCCTGATCGCGGCGGCCGGTCCGGACATTACCGCGCGGGCCCGCTATTTGGTCCGCAACAACGGCTATGCCGCTAATGCCATCGAGAGTTGGGCCGGCAACGTGGTGGGCGCGGGCATCAAGCCATCCTCGCTCATTGGTGATTCCAAGCAGAAGGCCGCTGTCCAGAAGCTCTGGCTAGCCTGGACCGATGACAGTGACGCGGAGGGGCTGACCGATTTCTACGGCCAGCAGCGCCGGGCCGCCCGGGAGGTGTTTATCGCAGGCGAGGTGTTCTTCCGCTTCCGTCCCCGCCGACCCGAGGATGGGTTGGCGGTGCCGCTGCAGCTTCAGATGCTGCCCTCCGAGATGCTGCCGCTGAACCGCAATGAGGATCTGCCCGGCGGCAATGTCATCCGCCAGGGTATCGAGTTCGACGCCATCGGTCGGCGGGTGGCCTACTGGTTCCTGCGCCGCCACCCCGGTGATCTGACCGATCCCGGCATGGCCGGTGAACTGACCCGTGTGCAGGCAGACGACATCATCCATGTGATCGACCCGGTCGATGCTGGCCAGTTGCGGGGCGTTTCGCGTTTCGCCCCAGCCATCGTGAAGTTGTTCCTGCTGGATCAGTACGACGACGCCGAACTGGATCGCAAGAAGGTGGCGGCCATGTACGCGCTGTTCGTCACCACGCCTTCGCCGGGCGAGCCCTTCGATATTGCCGAGGACAATGGCTCTGGCGATCGGCTGATGGATGTCCAGCCCGGCCAGGTGGTGATGCTGGAACCCGGCGAGCAGATCCAGACCTCGGCACCGGCTGATGTGGGTGGCTCCTACGAGGCCTTCCAATATCGGACCTTGCTTCAAATCTCGGCTGCGTTGGGAGTGCCCTACGCCTATCTGTCCAATGACATGCTGAAGGCCAACTACTCCAACTCGCGCCTTGCGTTGTTGGAGTTCCGTCGCCGGATTGAGGCCTGGCAGCATGCCGTCATGGTCCATCAACTCTGCCGGCTGGTCTGGCAGCGCTGGATGGATATGGCGGTCATGTCTGGCGCCCTGACCATCCCTGGCTATGAGAAAGCCCGAGCCCTCGCACAGTCGTGCTCCTGGTTGCCGCCCAAGTGGGATTGGGTGGATCCCATGAAGGACGCCCGGGCCGAGATCGAGCAGATCGAAGCCGGTCTCAAGAGCAGGACACAAGCGTTGGCCGAACGTGGCTTCGACGTCGAGCAGGTGGATGCCGAGATCGCTGCCGACAAGGCGCGCGAGCAGTCGCTTGGACTGGTCTTTGGCAGCCCGCCACTCATGCCTATTTCGAGCCAGCCTGCAGATTAGATCTTGGTCACGACTTCGCTGCGCTCACAGGCTCGGGCCTTGGAGACGGGCCAGATCAAAGCCCTTGGCCTCAAGCCTTTGCAGGAGCGATTTGTACGCGGCAGGGTCAACTGTCGGGGATCGCGACAGGATCCAAAGATATTCGCGTATTGGCTCGCTAATGGCGACCAAACTGTAACTCTCATCAATGTCGATGACCCAGTAATTGCCCCACACCGCCGGTAGCCAAGATAGCCAAGCCGGGGCGAACCGAACCTTCAACTTCGGGGAATTCGCCGCTCCGACCTGGTAGGCGCTGCCGATGGCCTCGTCCCATTCGCCATTGGCGCGGCGGCACCGGTTAATGACCTCTACCGTACCATCAGGCAGGAGGTTGTAACGGGCACTGGTGTCGCTGATGCATTTTGCTTGGAACCAGTTCGGATATTTGGCGATTTCGTGCCAAACGCCCATGTAGCGCGGGACATCCAGGTTTCTGATGGTGGTCAACGGTGGGGTGCCGACAGCTTGATCGCTCATGGGAGCGCAACTGGCTACCGTAAATGCAAATGCGGCAATAACTGCCTTGATGGGGTGGCGGGGCAATCGATGTCCTTCAATAGCGCGTGGATTTGGGGCTTAGGCAGCCCTGGGGTGAACCTGGGTCTCGATCTCGGCACCGATCTGGTCACGAGCGGTTTCCAGGTCAAAAGTGGCCTGCATCCCGATCCAAAATTCCGCGGAGGTCCCAAAATAACGGGCCAACCGCAGGGCTGAGTCCGGAGTGATCCCTCGACGGCCATTGATGATATCGCTGATCCGCATCTGCGGAACGCCGATTGCCTTGGCTAGAGCGTATTGGCTCATGCCCAGGGGCTTCAAGAAATCCTCGCGCAGCACCTCGCCAGGATGAGTAGGGGCAAAGTCCGCCATCACGGCCTCCTCAATGATAATCAACAATCTCGACTTCAAAGGCATCGCCGTCACGCCATTCGAAACAGACCCGCCACTGGTCATTGATCCGAACGCTATGTTGACCGTGCCGGTCACCTGATAAAGCCTCCAGCCGATTGCCAGGTGGCGCCCTTAGATCGTTCAGATTCTTGGCGTTATGGATCTGCGTCAGCTTCCGATTGGCGACCTTCAGAATGTCATTTGGAACGCCTTTGATAAAGCGTCGCTGCCACGCTGCTTCAGCCATCTGGTTCTTGAACGACTTGATCATACCCAATGCTAATGGACATCGTTAGCTAACGCAAGGCGATAGCACTCAAGATGACAGATCTCCCCCATGTGGCGGCCCGTCTCTACGGGGCACCGCTGATGATCGCCCGCGCCAAATTGGACGTGATCCTGGGCGTGATGGCTCCTCGGCTGGCTGGGCGCATGGGTGTGACCATCGACGCGGCTGACGCTCTGGCCAAAGGCATCAAGCCGGAGGCGTTGCGCCGCTCGGTTCTGGAGCAGTTGGTGGCACGATCCGATGCCTCCCATGTGGTGGCCGCAGCCCCCATCCCCGCGGCCAAGCCCAATGCCGAAAGCCCCATCGTCCGGCGCGCCCGTGAAGCCGCCTCCCGTCACGGAGAATGACCATGCCTGTCCTGACCATGCAGCCCACCTTGGGCGACCTGCTCAAGCTGGAGTTCGATGCCAGCTATTGCCGTGAGGTCGTCACCTTGAAGGGCGGCAGCCATTACGCCCTCGGTTCCGTCCTGGGACGCATCACCGCCAACGGGCACTACTGCCTGTCGCCGGCCGCCCAAGTGCTCGGTGACGAAGGGGCGGAGATTGCCAGTGCTGTGCTGCTGGAAGCGATCGACGCATCCGGTGGAGACACCCTGGCCGTGGTCGCTGCCCGCGGACCGGTGATCCTGTCCCAGGCAGCTCTGGTGTTCGACGCCTCCGTCGATCTCCCGGCTGAGCGCAATGCCAAGTTCTCTCAACTCGCCACCGCTGGCCTCGTCGCCCGCGTCACCGCCTGACCTCAGGAGATACCATGGTCGAAATTATCAATCCCTTCGACGGGGGCGGCTATTCGCTGGCCGAGATGACCCAGGCGATCAACATCCTGCCCAACCTCTACACCAGGTTGGGCCAGATGGGCCTGTTCCGCTTCGAGGGCGTCACCCAGCGCTCGGTGATCATCGAGCAGGCCGAGGGCGTTCTCAACCTGTTGCCCACCGTGCCGCTGGGTGGTCCGGCCACCGTTGCCAACCGCGACGCCCGCTCCATGCGGTCGTTCACGGTGCCGTGGATCCCGCACGATGATTCCATCACGCCCCAGGATGTCCAGGGGGTGCGTGGATTCGGTGTCGCCGATGCCGCCGATCCCCTGGCCACTGTCATGGAACGCAAGCTGACCCGCATGCGCACCAAGCATGCCCAGACCCGCGAGTTCATGGAGATCAACGCGCTCCGCGGCATCGTCCGCGATGGCTCGGGTTCCACCCTCTACGACTACTTCGCCGAGTTCGGCCTGGTCCGTCAGCAGGTGGATTTTGCGCTCGGCACGGCGGCCACCAATGTGCAGGCCAAGATCCGCGAAGTGCTGCGTCTGGTCGAGGTGGAACTCAAGGGCGAGACCATGACCTCGGTCACCGCCCTGGTCAGCCCCACCTTCTTCGACAAGTTGATCAGCCATCCCAAAGTGGAGGCGGCCTACCAGTACTTCTCCTCCACCGGCGCCCAGCCGCTCCGGGAGGATGTGCGCCGCCGCTTCCCCTTCGCCGGCATGGTGTTCGAGGAATACAACGCCACCGTCACCCTGGCTACCGGCTCGACAGAGACCCTGGTTCCGGCTGGAGAGGGCATTGCCTTCCCCCTCGGCACCACCGACACCTTCGTCACCTATGGCGCTCCTGCCAACCTGATCGAGACGGTCAACACCATGGGCCTGCCCATGTATGCTCGTCAGCTTGCCCGTCAGGATGGCAGCGCCATCGACGTCAAGACCGAGGCCTCGATCCTGCCCGTCAACAAGCGCCCACGCCTGGCGGTCCGCATCTTCTCGGGCAACTGAGCGTGACCGCCTTTGCCGACGCCCTCAACGACCTGTTCGCCGATCCGAACATGGCCGTCACGGTGACGTATCAGGGCCAGGCTATCCGCGCCTTGGTGCGGCGGCCCGACCGCGATATCGAGTTCTCCGACATCACCGTTCACATAGGGACGGCGGTGTTCGAGATCCGGCGGCGGGACGTCCCGGCACCCCAGGCCGGGGATGTGATCGTCCATGACGGCGACAGTTTCGTTGTTCAGGGCGACCCCCGCCTGGATGCCGAACGGCTGATCTGGACCTTGGATACAAGACCGGCATGAAACTGGCCGCAGCCATATCCGGCGATCTTCGCAAGATCATGGCCGAGGAGGTCAAGGACGCGGAAGACGCCGTCACCGCCGCCATGCGCCAAGCCGCCGACGGGCTGAAGGCGGATCTACGCCGCCAGGTCGCGGAAGCCGGGATGGGCCAACGCCTCGCCAACACCTGGCGGGCCGAGCTTTATCCCAAGGGCCGGAAAAGCATCAAACCGGCAGGGTTCGTCTTCACCAGGGCTCCCACCATCATCCGCGCCTTCGACCAGGGTGCGGTGATCAAATCCAAGCATGGTTTCTGGCTGGCGATCCCCACACCCGCGGCCGGGGCGGGACCGCGGGCCAAGCGCATGACGCCCGGCCTGTGGGAGCAGATGCACGGGAGCCGCCTGCGATTCATCTACCGCCGCGGCGCCCCGTCGCTGCTGGTGGCGGAAAACATGCGGGTCCGCGCCGGCAAGCGGGGCGGCTTCGACAAGGGCAGCGCCTCGGCGCTTCGCACCGGGCGCGGAATGACCAGTGTGGTGATGTTCATCCTGGTGCCGCAAGTGAGCTTGAAGAAGCGCCTCGATGTGGACGGTGCTGCCGAGCAGTGGGCTTCGGCGCTGCCGGAGCTGATCGTTTGTAATTGGTAGCGTGTTCATCTGGCAGAACGTTCACTTGGAGTTTGATTGCGGCGCCCTTGCGCCGCACCGCAGCATGCCTATCGTTTGACGTACAGGAATCCTGAAATTATAACCAAATCATATATCCTTTCGGATAAGCTGCCTTTGGGGGAGACGGCTTATTCTCCGCATGTGGAGACACGATGCTCTCGGCTACTCTCAACCCCCGTCGATCCATACGAGCTCATTTGGCAATTCTGATCGCAGCCTTTCTTTTGCCTGCAGTCATTGGAATTAGCTATTTTGTCGGGTCACGATCTGTGTCGCAGATGCAGGCAGACAAGGGAATGCTGCTCTCGGAAGCAGCTATCCAGTTGGCGGCTCACATGGACACCGGCCTGTACGAGCGTTGGCGTGAAATCCAAGTTTTCGCTGGAATGGCAGAGATCGTCGATCCAAAAGCCCCCCTGGCTCGGAAAAAGCAGCTACTCGAAACATTGAAGAATAGCTACCCGAACTATGCATGGATTGGATTTACGGATACGGAAGGAAATATTCTGGCCGGAACCGGAGGGATGCTCGAGGGAAAGAGCGTTGCTCAGAGAAGCTGGTTCCAAGAAGGGAAAAAAGGTCCATTTCTCGGTGATGTGCATGACGCATTTTTACTGGCAAAGCTGATCCCCCGAGACCCAAAAGACCCTCTTCCGCTGCGACTTCTAGACGTTTCTGCCCCTTTAATTTCTGCTGATGGCGTTTTTCTCGGAGTTCTCTGTGGGCATCTGAGCTGGGATTGGTCCAGAGAAATCAAAGCGCAAAGTCTAGCCCCTTTGCAGCAGCGGAACCTGACCGGCGTACATATCCTGAACCATGAGGGAAAGACCGTTCTTGGCACCGGTGATGTTGCATCCTGGCCTGATGTCTCAAATGTTCCCAGTGTGGCTTCAGCAAAGCAAGGTATGCACGGATGGACGATAGAGAATTGGCCTGACGGTAAGAGTTATTTGACAGGATATGCCCGTGCCAAAGGGACCATGGGATCGCCTGGCCTAGGCTGGATTATCCTCATCCATCAACCAGTAGACGAGGCATTTGCTGATGCGGTTTTGTTTCGCAATCAAGTGATGATTGTTGGCTTTCTGGTTGCTGTTGGTGCTGCGGCGTGGCTATGGCTAGCGCTTGGGCGCACAATACGTCCGTTGACGCGAATTGCTGAAATTGCTGACCGAATTCAAAAGGGGGAGGCAGTTGCTCAAATTCCTATAATAGATGGGAGGAGCGAAGCCCATATTCTTTCCGTATCACTGAACAGGCTGGTATCTACCCTGGCTGACCGGAACGCTGATTTAGCGGCGGCCAACACGGCACTTGAGGACGATATTCGACGGCGGGAGGCCTTGGAACAGGAGCTTCGCCTCGCCGCAACCTATTATGAAGCCAGTGCCGAGGGCATTGTCGTCACCGTGGCAGATGGAACAATCGCATCAGTCAATGATGCCTTTTGCCGGATTACAGGGTACCAGCGCCATGAAGTCCTTGGGAAGACAACCTCATTGCTCAAATCCGGGGTTCAAGACGATGAATTCTATGCGGATATGTGGCAGCTATTGCGGGATACAGGGCACTGGGAAGGTGAAATCTGGAACCGACGGAAGGATGGTAGGACATTTCCAGAATATCTGACCATAAATGCGGTTCGACGTGATGGAGAAATCACCCACTATGTTGCTCAGTTTTCCGATCTAAGTGACAGGAAAGCAGCAGAAGAAAAAATAGTTCAGCTTTCAACGCATGACACCCTCACCGGCTTACCTAAGCGCATTGTCGCCATGGAGCGGCTTTCAGGCTTGATCAGCGAGGCTCGCCGCGATGGACGGCTTGTGGCCCTGATCTACGTTAATCTGGATGGGCTGAACCGTGTCAATGATGCTCTCGGGCACCATGGCGGTGACAGGGTTCTCGTAGAAACTGCACAGCGTCTTCGCCAATTGCTGCAGCCAGCTGATGCGCTCGCCCGGCTTGGAGGGGATGAGTTTCTTATTATCAGCAGTCGATTTATGGTCATGGCTGAGGCTGAGGCCCTTGCTCGTCAGATTCTTGACGCATGCTCTCAAGCGTTTTTTGTCGACGAAAAAGACACATACCTTACAGCCCGAATTGGTATCGCATTTTATCCCCGCGATGGCGAAGATCCTCTGGAGTTGATCCGGAACTCTCACGCTGCATCGGTTCGTGCCAAGGAGCAGGGTGGCAATATCTACCGGATTTTTACGCGGGACATGGACGATGAGGCTGTTGCCCGTCATGCTCTCGATGCCGAACTACGTCAGGCAATGAACAGCGATGATCAGTTCAAGGTTTTCTACCAGCCTCTGGTTAACGCCCAGTCGGGCAGAATTATTGGGGCAGAGGCCCTGGTTCGGTGGTTTAACCCAACCAGAGGCTTAGTCCCTCCTGACAGGTTCATTCCGCTCGCAGAAAGTAACGGGCTGATTGTGCCCATGGGCCGAAAAATTCTCGCTACCGCTTGCGCCGATGGAGCTCGATTTAGAAAGCATATCGGCAGTGATTTCTTTATGGCTGTCAACGTGGCGGCCGCGCAATGTGCTGATCCAGGCTTCCTAGAAACAGTTAGTAAATGCCTGTCCGATGCGAAGCTTCCTCCTCATTGCCTTGAGGTCGAGATAACCGAGCGGACCGTTGTTGGCAACAACCCAACAATAACTGCTTTTATGACTGCTTTGCGAGAGGCGGAATCAAAGCTATCAATTGATGACTTTGGAACAGGATATTCTGCGCTTAGTTATCTTAGGCAGTATCCTTTTACAACTTTGAAAATCGACAGGTCATTTGTGATGGGGATTGGGGATGTTGAGCAGGATGATGCTCTCGTTCTAGCCATAATTCACATGGCCCATGCTCTTGGTCTTGAGGTTATCGCTGAAGGTGTTGAAACAACCGAGCAGCAGGAATTTCTGCGTGATGCGGGCTGTGAGACCCTTCAAGGCTACCTACTTGGGAAACCAATGCCTGCCGATGAGTTCATGGCCTTAGTTCAGAAGGCTTAAGCCCAGAGTTTTTGGCAGGATTTTGTGATGCCCTCCATCCGCGAACAGATCCTTGCCGCCCTGCTGGTGCGGCGTAACCGTCCTCTGACGGCTGCCTTGTGCGGCGGGGCGAGTTGAGGCCAAGTGCCAAGCATTATGGTGACTTTAATGCGTGGCACGATGACCCAGGTCGAGGTGATCACGTCGGTTCAGCGCCGTCGGCGTTGGAGTGCGGCGGACAAGCAGCAGATGGTGGCGGAGTCGGCGATGCCGGGCCGGACAGTGTCCAGCGTGGCCCGGCGCCATGGGATCGCGCCACAGCAGTTGTTCACTTGGCGGCGGGAGTTGCTGGCGGCCGCTACTGGGATCGCTGATGGTGGTTTTCTGGCGATCGCGGTTTCGGAGCCCCCGGCTGTGGTGCCGGACGATAGCGGGCGGATTGAAATCGTGCTGCCCACTGGCGTGATGGTCCGGGTGGGGCCGGAGGTGGCGACCGAGCCGTTACGCCGGGTACTGGCGGCGCTGGGATGATCGTGCCGCCGACGTCGACGCGGGTGTGGTTGGCTTCCGGGCACACCGACATGCGCAAAGGTTTTGACGGGCTGGCGATGCTGGTGCAGGCGAAGCTGTCTCGCGATCCCTTCGGCGGCCAGGTCTTCGTGTTCCGGGGGCGGCGGGGCGATCTGATCAAGGTGTTGTGGTGGGACGGCCAAGGTCTTTGCCTATTTTCCAAGCGTCTGGAGAAGGGCCGCTTCGTCTGGCCGTCGCCGGCGGACGGCATCGTCGGGCTGACTCCGGCGCAACTCGGCATGCTGCTGGAGGGGATCGACTGGAGGATGCCGATCCGCACCTGGAAGCCGCAATCGGCGGGGTGAGTCATTCCCGCCACACCCGGCGGGAATCCTCACAAAATGAGGGGCTGGCGCTGGTCGGAATCTGCTTCTGACGGTAGAATCGACGGCATGGTTCCAGACGCCCTGCCCACCGATATCGTCGCGCTACAGGCCATCATCGCCACCCAGGCGGATGCGTTGGCCGCCGCCCAGGCCGGCCTGATGAGCAAGACGCTGGAGGTGGAGAAGCTGCGGATCGAGCTGGCCCGTTTGCGCCGGATGCAGTTCGGCCGCTCGTCGGAGAAAATCAGCCGCGCCGCCGATCAGTTGGAGCTGATGCTGGAGGAGGTCGAATCGAGTGCCGCCGCCGCCTTGGCGCCAGCCGAGGACGGTGCGAGCGACGGCCCCGCGCCGAAGCGCAATCGTGCCCGGCGGCCGCTGCCGCCACACCTGCCGCGCACCGAGGTGGTCCACGATAGCGCCTGTACCTGCCCTTCCTGCGGCGGAGCGATGCGCAAGGTCGGCGAAGACGTCACCGAGATCCTCGATTACGTCCCCGGCCGCTTTCAGGTGATCCGCCACATCCGGCCCGCCTATTCCTGCCGAGCCTGCGAGGGCATGGTCCAGGCGCCGATGCCCTCGATGCCGATCGAGCGCGGTCTGCCCTCCGCCGCCTTGCTGGCCCATGTGCTGGTGTCTAAATACTGCGATCACCTGCCGCTCTACCGCCAATCGGGGATCTATGCCCGCGATGGCGTCGATCTCGACCGTGGACTCCTGGCCGAGTGGGTCGGCAAGGCCGCCACCCTGGTCCGTCCCCTGGTGGACGCGGCCGAGGCCCATGCCATGGCCGGCGGCCAGATCCATGGTGACGACACGCCGGTGCCCGTGCTGGCGCCGGGGATCGGCAAGACCAAAACCGGCCGATTATGGGCGTATCTGCGCGACGAGCGGCCCTGGGATGGACCGGCTCCACCCGCCGTGGCCTACCGCTACAGTCCAGACCGCAAGGGCGAGCGTCCACAGAAGCATCTCGCCGGTTTCCGTGGCCACCTCCATGCCGATGGCTATGCCGGCTTCGGCGAGTTGTACCTGGCCAAGGAGGGCAAACCACCGCCAGTGACGGAGGTCGCCTGCTGGGCGCATGTACGCCGCAAATTCCACGATGTCCATGTCGCCACCACGGCACCGATCGCCGCGGAGGCGCTGGAACGTATCGGTCGCCTGTTCGCCGTCGAGCGCGCCATTGTCGGCATCCCACCCGACCAGCGTCGCGCCATCCGACAGGTCGAGGCCTGTCCCATCATGGGAGATCTGGCAGGCTACCTCGACGCCAGCCTGACCCGCATCTCCGGCAAAAGCGAGTTGGCCGCCGCCATCCGCTATGCCCGCTCGCGCTGGTCAGCGCTCACCCGCTATCTCGACGATGGCCACCTGGAGATCAGCAACAACGCCGCCGAACGGGCGATGCGCCCGCTGGCACTGGGCCGAAAAAACTGGTTGTTCGCCGGCTCCGATGCCGGCGGCGACCGCGCCGCCGCCATCTACACTCTGACCGAGACCGCCAAGCTCAACGGCCTCGACCCGGAGGCCTATCTGCGCGATGTTCTGACGCGGATTGCCGACCACCCGGTAAACCGCATCGCCGCCCTGCTGCCCTGGAACATCGCACCATGACCGAGATTGCCCGCCTCAAGATCCAACTCGATGACATGGACCTGCCCGTGATCCGGCGGATCGAAGTGCCACTCACCATGCGTCTGGCGGATCTGCACCTTGTCATCCAGATCGCCATGGGCTGGGAAAACTATCACCTCTACGAATTCCGCGTCGGCCGCGCCGTCGCCTATGGCATTCCCGACCCGGATTGGCCGGACTCAAACACCCTCTCCGCCAAAACGGCGACCCTGGCCGATCTCCTCCTCCACCTCAAACGGAACAAAACATTCCAATACGTTTACGATTTCGGCGACGATTGGATGCATACGGTGAAACTCGAAGCTCTCGCCGAAGCCGATCCCGAGGTCAGCTATCCCCGCTTGCTGGACGCCCAAGGCGCCTGCCCGCCAGAAGACTGCGGCGGGCCCTGGGGCTACGCCCATTACCTCGAAGTCATCGCCGATCCCGACCATGAAGACCATGACAACATGATCGAATGGCGCGGCCCCGGATTTGATCCATCGACCATCGACGAAGCCGCTATCCGCAAGGAATTCACCAAGTTTGCCAATCGGCGTAAGCGGAAACCCAAGGCAACGCCGTAGCCGTCAGAGGACGGTTACGGTGCGGCTGGAGGCCGTGCCCGATGCCACGGCCAAGCGGGAAGCGACGCTGCCCGAGACGGTTCCCTTCGGTGGGCTGATCATCCTACGCGACGGAGATCCCGGTGATCCCGAAGTGGTGTTGTCGCCAGTCTCCTACCTATGGGAACACCAAGCCGAGATCGAGGTGATCCTACAGCGCGGCAAGGATGACGACAGTGCTGCCCTCGACACCTTACTGATGGCGGTGGGAGGTGCCCTGGCTGCCGACCGTTCCCTTGGCGGTCTGGCCGAATGGCTGGGCTGGGGCGCGCCCAAGACGACCGGTCTCGCCATCGACGGTGCCGCCGCCCTGCGGGGAGCCACGGTGCCGGTCACCATCCATTACGCCAGCCCAGACCCGTTGGGCTAATCTCAGGCTTCGAACGACTTAGCCACGATATCGGGGTTGCGGGCGATGACGTGAAGATAGGCGCGTGCCGTGGTATCGGGCTGTTTCCGTCCCTGTTCCCAATCCCGCAGGGTTCCCACGGGAATGCGGTAGCGGGCGGCGAACACGCCCTGTGACAGGCCGGTGGCGCTACGGATGGCCTTGACGTCCACCGGCAGGATTTCAGGCGCAACATCGGCATCGGCGGCGATCTGACGCTCAATGGCGGAATCGGACATCGCGTCCAACGCGTCCCAATTAACAGCCTCCAGGGCAGCCTTGCTCATGTCAGGCGTGATTTTTCGGCGCATAGGCTTCGACCTCCCGCGAGTTGGCTTTTCGCAGCGAAATGACCCGGCGGGTCTCGCCACGGTCGGTGAACACACATACGAACAATCGGCCTCGGATTAGACCATAGGCCACCTGCCGCCGCTCGCCGTACTCCTTGCGGTCATCCTCTGCCAGATGCACCAGCCCATCGAAGACGTAGGGGGCAAGGGCCAGGGAAAGGCCGCGCTCCGCGACATTCTTGGCGTCCTTTGCCGGGTCGAATTCGTACTCCATGAGTAAGAGTGTACGGCTAAGCCGTATGAGTCTGCAACAGAATATACGGCTGCGCCGCAGCTGGCGCCGCTCAACTGCCCCCTATCGAGAGGATCTCCCATGGTGAAAACTCGGGCCTATGGCGCCGATTGCGTGCTGCTGGCCGCATTCGAGGCGAGCTACGGCGTGCTTCCGGCCGACGGCTATGGACGGCTGTCGTTTAAGGACTCCAGCCTGGGGGCCGAGCGACCGCTGGGTTACGACCCGCTGCTGGGCCAGGGTCGCGACGCCCAGGACCCGTTCTATGAGGCGATCAAGGACGAGGGCGATATCGGCGTGCCGCTGGATGTGCGGGCGCTGGGGTTTTGGCTGAAGGGCTTGTTCGGTGCTCCCACCACCGCTGATAACGGTGATGGTACCTTCGACCATGTCTTCACCTCGGGCGGCACGCTACCCAGCCTCGTCATCGAGATCGGCCACGCCCAACTGGCGGTGCCGAAGTTCTTCCGCCATGGCGGGGCCAAGCTGGACAAGCTGTCCTTCGATATGGCTCGCTCCGGCGCAGCCAATGCCAGCATCGGGGTGATCGCCCAGGGCGAGGCCGAAGCCTCCACCACCATCGACGCCAGTCCGGCCAGCTTTGCCCTGAAGCGGTTCAGCCAGGGCAGCGGCACCATCCGGGTCGGCGGTGGCCAACTAGCCAACGTGGTGGGCGGAAAGCTGTCCTTCTCCAACAACCTGGATCGGGTCGAAACCATCCGCGCTGACGGGTTGATCGACGGCGTGGACGAGACCGAGGCCACCGCCGAAGGCACGGTGGATATCCGCTTCGGCACCGACACCACGCTGACGGCTGCCATCGCCGCCGAAAGTCCGGTGGCCAGCGGGCCAGCGGCGCCTTGTCGGAGGAAGCCTATAACCGCGTGATCAACGCGGATGCTCTAACAGGCTGCGGAATAACTCGCCTGCCACTCCATTTACCCGTCACCCCCGCGAAGGCGGGGGTCCATGTTGACACAATTTGGCGGCATCGACACAAGATGCAGTTGGCTGATGCATGGATTCCCGCTTTCGCGGGAATGACGACGTCTTGAGACGAGTTTTTCCGCAGCCTGCTAGAGCATCGGACCTGAAATCTGAATCGCAGGGGATTCCCTTGTAGGCGAAAAAGTGATTCAACCTCATTGGAGGTGGATCATGGGCAAATGGCTATCATCAGATCTTCGGGTCCGTGTTTACGGTAAGATCGAACACGGCGAATCGCGGCGAGCGGCGGCTCGGCATTTTGGAGTGAGCGCCGCGACCAGCGTCCGTCTTGCACAACGGATGGCGGCGACGGGTTCGTTGGAGCCCTTGCGGCAAGGCCGTCCGCCGGGCGGTGGTAAGCTGGCGGCCTTTGCCGCTCTTCTGACCGGCTGGGTGGAGGCGCAAGGCGACATCACGATGCCGGAACTGGCGGCCAAGCTGAAGGCCGAATGCGGCGTCACGGCCCACCCGGCGTCACTCTCGCGGTTTCTGATCGGGCAAGGCTTCAGCGTCAAAAAAACGCTGCTGGCCACCGAAGCCGGTCGCGATGATGTGGTGGCGGAGCGCCGGACCTGGCTGAGCCACCGCCAGCCCCGGATGTGCCAGGAGCCTCACCGGCTGGCGTTCATCGACGAGACCGCCACCACCACCAAGATGACCCGGTTGCGGGGACGGGCACCGCGAGGGCAACGGTTCAAGGCCCGCGCGCCATTCGGCCACTGGGGAACCCAAACCTTCATCGCCGCCTTGCGCTGTGACGGTCTGACGGCACCCTGGATCATAAACGGCCCCATGAACCGACAAACCTTCGAGGTCTACGTCGAGACCCAACTGGCCCCGACGCTCCAGCCGGGCGACGTCGTCATCCTCGACAACCTCTCCAGCCATAAAAGCGAGAAGGCCAAGGCCATCCTCAAGGAGAGAGGCGCCTGGTTCCTGTTCCTACCCCCATACAGCCCAGACCTAAACCCAATCGAGATGGCCTTTGCCAAACTCAAGGCTCATCTCCGACGGATCGGCGCGCGCACCATCGACGACCTCTGGAAGGCCGTCGGCAATATCTGCGATCTCTACACCCCAGACGAATGCTGGAACTACCTCAGGGAAGCCGGGTATGTTTCAGATTAAACGCACGCCGCTCTAAATATCCGGCCAGACAAACCGAAGCCCCGCCGGAGACGTCATGTTCCGCGCGGGGCTTATGGTTTGGGGACCCACAGGTCCTATGTATTCGGCGCAATGGCCGATAAGTCGTCGCATTGAGATGTAAAAGTACCTGGTGCCACTATATCGGCACCTCAAACTCGACCCGGTGGCGTCATGCTGTCAACATCCTCCTGTCCGGTGTTGCATTCGCCTCGGGAGAGGCGTTTGGTGCATCGGATATTGTCGTGACAACCTTCCAATCCCGGCACGCCTCCATCTCTGTTACGGCTTAATTATCTCCAACCGGGAGGCAATTGTCAAGAAATTGCCCCTCATCCTGGGCAAGCAAAAGGGCGCTCCGGTGGGAGCGCCCTGGTTGGGTTCTCGTGGCCGCGGCCCTATTCCACCAGTTCGGGGATCTTGTCGGCCTTGGGGGACGCGGCCAGGAACTCGAAGGCCAGCTTGGACTCGTCGTCCACCCGGATGCGGACGATGCCGCCCTTGGCCAGGCGGCCGAACAGCAATTCCTCGGCCAGCGGCTTCTTGATGTGCTCCTGGATGACGCGGGCCAGGGGGCGTGCGCCGAACGAGCGGTCGTAGCCCTTCTTGGCCAGCCAGGCGCGGGCCTCGTCGGTCAGTTCGATGGTGACGTCGCGGTCGCCCAGCTGGGTCTCCAGCTGCATGACGAACTTGTCCACCACCTGGGCGACGATCTCCGGCGTCAGATTGGCGAAGGCGATGGTGGAATCCAGGCGGTTGCGGAATTCCGGGCTGAACATGCGGTTGATGGCGTCGGTGTCGTCGCCTTCCCGCGCCTCCCGGCCGAAGCCGATGGCGGCTTTGGCCAGGTCGGCGGCGCCGGCATTGGTGGTCATGATCAGGATCACGTTGCGGAAGTCCACGGTCTTGCCGTTGTGGTCGGTCAGCCGCCCGTGGTCCATGACCTGGAGCAGGATGTTGAACAGATCCGGGTGGGCCTTCTCGATCTCGTCCAGCAGCAGCACCGAGTGGGGGTGCTGATCGATGGCGTCGGTGAGCAGGCCGCCCTGGTCGAAGCCCACATAGCCGGGCGGCGCGCCGATCAGCCGCGACACCGAGTGGCGCTCCATGTACTCGCTCATGTCGAAGCGGGTCAGCTCGATGCCCATGATCTTGGCCAGCTGGCGGGCCACCTCGGTCTTGCCGACGCCGGTGGGGCCGGAGAACAGATAGCAGCCGATGGGCTTCTCCGGCTCGCGCAGGCCGGCGCGGGCCAGCTTGATGGCGCTGGCCAGGGCCTCGATGGCCTTGTCCTGGCCGAACACCAGGGTCTTCAGGTCGCGTTCCAGATTGCGCAGCGCCTCCACGTCGTTGGTGGACACGCTTTTCGGGGGGATGCGGGCGATCTTGGCGACGATCTCCTCGACATCCTTGACGGTGACCGTCTTGCGCCGCTTGGATTCGGGCAGCAGCATGCGCGACGCGCCCACCTCGTCGATGACGTCGATGGCCTTGTCGGGCAGCTTGCGGTCGGTGATGTACTTGGCCGACAGCTCCACCGCCGCCTTGATGGCCTCGGCGGTGTAGCGGACCTTGTGGTGGCTTTCGTAATAGGTCTTGATGCCGTTCAGGATCTTGATGGTGTCGGGGATGGACGGCTCGTTGACGTCGATCTTCTGGAAGCGCCGCACCAGGGCGCGATCCTTCTCGAAGTGATTGCGGAATTCCTTGTAGGTGGTCGAGCCGATGCAGCGCAGGCTTCCCGCCGCCAGGGCCGGCTTCAACAGGTTGGAGGCGTCCATGGAGCCGCCCGAGGTGGCGCCGGCGCCGATCACCGTGTGAATCTCGTCGATGAACATCACCGCGCCATCGTAATTCTCCAGCTCGGTGACCACCGCCTTCAGGCGCTCCTCGAAATCGCCGCGATAGCGGGTGCCGGCCAGCAGCGAGCCCATGTCGAGGGCAAAGATGGTGGCGTTCTTGAGGACGTCGGGCACCTCGCCGTTGACGATGCGCCGGGCCAGGCCTTCGGCGATGGCGGTCTTGCCCACGCCGGGATCGCCCACGTAGAGCGGATTGTTCTTGGAGCGCCGGCAGAGAATCTGGATGGTGCGGTCGATTTCCTCGTCGCGGCCGATCAGGGGGTCGATCTTGCCCTGGGCGGCCTTCTTGTTGAGGTTGATGCAATAGGCGTTCAGCGCCTCCTGGCCCTTCTTGACCACCTTGTCCGGGCTGGCTTCCTCGTCGGCGCCGTGGACGGTGCGGCTCTGGCCGCGGCCCGGCGCCTTGGCGACGCCGTGGCTGATGTAGTTGACGGCGTCGAGCCGCGTCATGTCCTGGCTTTGCAGGAAGTAGACGGCGTGGCTTTCCCGCTCGGAGAACAGGGCGACGATGACGTTGGCCCCGGTCACCTCTTCCCTGCCCGAGGACTGGACATGGATGGCGGCGCGCTGCACCACCCGCTGGAAGCCGGCGGTGGGCTTGGGGTCGGTGCCGCGCGGGCTGACCAGTTCCGACAGGTTGGTGTCGATGAATTCGGAGAGGTCCCGCTTCAGCTTGTCGATATCGACGTTGCAGGCCCGCAGCACCGCCACGGCGTCCTGGTCGTCGGTGAGCGACAGCAGCAGATGCTCCAGCGTCGCGTATTCGTGGCGACGCTCGGAGGCGTGGGACAAGGCACGGTGCAGGCTTTGCTCCAGGTTGCGCGACAGCATGGGGCCGATCCTTATCCTGGGGGAACGCGCCGCGACAGGCGGGCTATTCCTTCTCTATCGTACACTGCAGCGGATGCTGGTTCTGGCGCGCCAGGTCCATGACCTGGGTCACCTTGGTCTCCGCCACCTCGTATGTGTAAACACCGCAAATCCCGACACCCCTGGTATGGACATGCAGCATGACGCGGGTCGCATCCTCGCGGCTCTTGTTGAAGAACCGTTCGAGGACGTGCACGACGAACTCCATGGGAGTGTAATCGTCGTTCAGCATCAGGACCTTGTACATGGATGGCTTCTTGGTTTTCGGGCGGGTCTTGATGACCACCCCCGTCTGCCCGTCGTCGCCGTTCCGCTTGTCGTTACTGTTTTCGCTCATGCCTGTGTGCTTGGGCCTTGGTTGCTCTTTACACCCCTATCATATTGGGTGCGGACGCCCGGCGAAAAGGCCCCTTTTTCCCGAAGGGGGCCATCCGGCCATGAAAAAAGGCCCGGCAGGTGTTCCCGCCGGGCCTCTTGACAAGAAGGCTCGCCGAATTAGGCGGCGGTCTTCACCAGCTTCTCGACGGTGGCGTTGACGCGCTCGCCGATGGGGGCCAGGGCGTCCTCGACCAGCTTCACCGACTGCTCGGTCAGACGGGTGGACTCGACCACCAGCTTGTCGACGCCGGCCTTGGTCAGGTCGGTCTGCAGGTCGATGAATTCCTTCAGGGTCTTGGCCGACAGCAGGGCCTTGGAGGCGGCGACCTGCTCCTCGATGCTGGCCTGGGTCAGGCCGACCACCGCCTTGGAGATGTCCTGCAGGCCCTTGGCCAGGATGTTGCCGGCCTTGACGAAGGCCTCGACGTTGTCCTTGCCGAAGGACAGCACGTCCTCGTAGCCCTTGTAGGCGGCGGTCTGCGCCTTGACGGCGGCCTCGACCTGCTCCTTGCTGATGGCGACGGCCTTGTCGTAGCCCTTGGCGGCGGCTTCGGACGAGGCCTTCACCACGGACTCGACGGCTTCCTTGGAGGCGGCGACGGCGACGTCCACCTGCTCCTTGCCCAGCGCGACGGCCTTGTCGTAGCCCTTGGCGGCCACGTCGGCCGAGGCCTTGACCACGGTCTCGATGGTCTCCTTGGAGACGGCGACGGCGGCTTCCACCTGCTCCTTGCCGATGGCCACGGCCTTGTCGTAGCCCTTGGCCGCCTTGTCGTAGCCCTTGACGGCGGCGTCGGCCGAGGCCTTGACCACGGTCTCGATGGTCTCCTTGCCGACGGTGACCGCCTCTTCGATGGTCTTGACGGCGTCGGCATGAGCGGCGGCGATGGGGGCCGGGGCCTTGGTCGCCTTCACGGCGGCGGCGGCGACGGGGGCGGTGGTCTTGGCGGCGGGGGCGGCGGCGGCCGGCTTGGCCTTGGCGGTGGTCATGGAAGTGTCTCCCTGGTTGGGTGGGGCGCGGTGGCCTCGGGGTCGTGCAGCCGGGGCATACGGCACGCCCCATGCTGCGATGCAACATGGGGCGTATCATGCGGCCCAAGTACCAGCGAGTCAATATGGTATATTGCGCTGCAATATATTCGTAATCGGATAGGCCGGACGGCCGTTCAGGCGGCCCGTTTTTCCGTCAGGAACCGCGCCACGACCAGGTCCTCCTTGTTGATGTGCTGGACCAGCCAGGTGGCCACATAGTCGAACAGCTCGGCTCCGGCATTGCCCGACCCGGCGGCCATGGCGGCGCGCAGCTGATCGACGCGCTGGAAGAAGGCGCGATGGCTGCGCGTGTGGGCATCGGCCTCGGGATAGGCATGGCGCCGCATCAGGGCCTCCTCGTCGTCGAAATGGGCGTGCATGGAGCTGTCCAGCTCGGCCAGCAGGTCCGAGGCGGCCTGCCGCCCGTCGCCGCTCATCATGGCGCGATAGGCCTGGTTGACCAGATCGTAGAGGGCGCGGTGGTGCTGGTCCACCGAGGGCTGCCCGGTTTCCAGGGCCCTATCCCAGCGCAGCAGCACCATGTCCTTCTTCTCCGCCCGCACCTGGGTCAGGAAGGTGGAGACCTCGTGGCGCAGGAACTCCGCCTGCCGGGACAGGTCGGTGGCGGATTCGCGGATCTGTTCGGCGGCGGCGCCCGTCTCGCGCGCCGCCTGCTCCACCGAGACGATGTTGCCGGAGACCTCGGCGGTGCCGACGGCGGCCTGCTCGACGTTGCGGGCGATCTCGGCGGTGGCGGCGGTCTGCTGCTGCACCGCCGAAGCCACCGAGGTGCTGATCTCACCCATCTCGCCGATCACCGCCGAGATGCTGTCGATGGCGGAGACGGCGGCCGAGGTGCTCTGCTGCACGGCGGAAATCTGGCCGGCGATCTCGCTGGTGGCGCGCGCCGTCTGGTTGGCGAGGTTCTTCACCTCGTTGGCCACCACCGCGAAGCCTTTTCCGGCGTCGCCGGCCCGGGCGGCCTCGATGGTGGCGTTCAGCGCCAGCAGGTTGGTCTGGGCGGCGATATCGTTGATCAGGTTGACGATCTCGCCGATGCGCCCGACATTCTCGGACAGCGAGCGGACCTGGTCGGTGGTGTGGCGGGCCTCGTCGCGGGCGCGGTCGGCCACCGCCTGCGAGCGTTCCACCTGCTGCGAGATCTCGTTGATGGACGACGACAGTTCCTCGGTGGCCGAGGCGACGGTCTGGACGTTGGCCGAGGCTTGGCTCGCCGAGGAGGCGACGGTGGTCGCCTGGGCGCTGGTCTCGGTGGCGGTGCCGGCCATCTGGCCCGAGGCGGCCTGCAGTTCGGTGGCGGCCGAGGTCACCGTCTCGATCACCTTGCCGACACTGTTCTCGAAGGTGTCGGCCATCTTGCGCATGGCCATCAGGCGGTCGGCCTCGGCCCTCTTCTTCTGCTCCTCCTGCTCGGCTTCCAACTGCCGGACCCGGATCAGCTGCTCCTTGAAATGGGCCACCGAGCGGGCCATGGTCCCGATCTCGTCGCCGCGTTCGGCGTAGGGGACGGCGATGGCGAGATTGTCGCGGGCCAACTGCTCCATCACCCCGGTCATGGCGCCCACCGGGCCGAGGATCGAGCGGGCGATCAGCACGGCGAAGATCAGGCCGAGCAGCACCGCCAGGGCCGAGACCACCTTGGACCAGGTTTCCTGGCTGTCGATGGTGGCCTCGGTGCTGCTGCCCAGGGCGGTCAGGGCCTGCAGCTGGGACTCCTTGACCTTGATGGCCAGATCGGCGAATTCGGCGCCCAGCCGCGCCGCCTCCTTGGTCACCAGCCGGTCCATTTCCAGGGTGCCGTTCAGGATCAGCATGAAGTCGGCGCGGTAGGCGGGCATGATCCGTCCGACGGTATCGATGGCCTTGCGGGTGCGGGCGTCGCGGGCCTCGGCCGCCAGGGTCTTGAGCGCCGTCTCGGTGGCGGCCAGTTCGGCCAGGGTGAGGTCGGCGAATTTCTGCTCCGGAGTGGCGAGGAAGCGGTTGGCGCTGACCCGGGCCAGCAGCAGGTGCTGCAGCGCCTTGCCGGCATGGGCGGCCGCCGGGTAGTCGCCGTCGGTCATGGCTCCGTCCACCGCCCCGCTCAGGGCATCGACCATGGCGGCCCCGGCCGGGGCCGCCCGCTCGATCAGGGCCTTGTCGCGTTCCGAGCGCAGCGCCATGATCTTCTCGAAATTGGCGTTGTACTGCTCGAACAGGGCCTTCATGCGCTCAAGCGAAGCCTTGCGTCCGGGATCGACGGTGGTGGCGATGGCTTCGCTCAGGTCCTTGCCCAGGCCGTCCTGCAGGGTGCGGATGCGGCCGAGCGTCCCCGAATCGCCCTGGCTGCCGGTATAGGCCAGGACGTTGCGCCGCAATCCCACCACGTTGCGGTCGATGGTCAGCACCCGGATGGTGTTCTGGTTGACCCGCTGGAATTCCGAGACGTTGTGCCCGACGGTGGCGAAGCCGATACCCACCATCACGGCGACGATCACCAGGAAGGCGAGAACGCTGAGAAATCCGCCATAAATGCGGGTCTTTACCGTCATGGTCGTGGCCATATCCGTCATCCTCGGCTCGTGATGGCGCCAATGCCATCGGGGCTCGGACATTCTGATCAGATAAGGTTAACCAGAGGCGAATTTACACGTATCTCTTTCGCCCAAGCATTGCGGGCAATACTTAGATCATAAGGCATGGCCTTGGAGGCCGGCCCTAGAATCCGTAATCGAGGCCGTTCTCTCCCACCTTCAGGGTGAACTCGACCACCGCGCCCCGCTTGCGCTCGTGCTCGCGGAAGATGTCGACGGGGATGGGGCCGGGGGGGATGATCCTGTCGCGGCCGGGGTCGAGGGCGGCCAGGGCGGCGGGAAAGCGGGCGGCGTCGAAGGCGGCGGAGGGATGGGCCCAGGCGGTGAAGGCGTAGCGGCCCTGGCGGCAGCTGGCGGCGGTCCAATAATAGGAGTGGGACGGCAACTGCAATCCCACCGCCGGCGGCCCGAAGGCGCCGGAGCCCTCCAGGGCGGCGGCGAGCCCGTCGCGGGTCGCCCGGTCCAGGGGCACCGAGGCGGTATCGGCCCGCCAGGGCGACAGCGGGTCGTTCAGTTCGATGGTGGCGACGTTGCCCGGACGGACGGAACTGATCTTCATGGAATCCGCGGTGGACTCCCACTCGTAGAACCGAACCTGCTGGTCCCACAGGGCGTTGTAGACCAGGCGGAAACGCTCGGGTGCGCCGGGGGCGCAGGCGTCGCGGATGTCGCTTCCCTCGACGAAGGAGAACCACTGGACCTTGCGGTAAAGGGGATTGCCGATGTCGCCGCCGGTATAGGCGCATCCCGACAGGGCGGCGGCGAGGGCGATGGTGGAGATGGCGAGACGGCGGGACATGGCGTTTCCGTTGGCGAGGGGATCGGGACCGGCAAGGATGGGCAGGGAAATATGGCGGGAATCGGGCGGCCACGAAGCTTTACACAGATTCGCAAAATCTTTAAGGTTTCCCGGATACCCTAAGCCAACTCAGTCGCTGAACGGAAGGTCGAGACGTTGCACCTGAGCCGCACCGGATTCCTGAATCGTGTCCGCCTGTTCGCCGTCGCCCTGGCCGCCATCCTGGCGCTGTCGGCCCAGCCGGCCTTCGCCGGGCGCTACGCCTCCATCGTCATCGACGCGGAAACCGGTTCCGTCCTGCACGCGGCCAATCCCGACGTCAAATCCTATCCGGCCTCGCTGACCAAGGTGATGACCCTGTTCCTGCTGTTCGACGAGCTGGATTCTGGCCGCATCCGCCTGGACACCCGGTTCACCACCTCGGCCCATGCCGCCGCCCAGTCGCCGTCCAAGCTGGGGCTCGAGCCGGGCGAGAAGATTTCGGTGGAAAGCCTGATCCTCGCCCTGGTGACCAAGTCGGCCAATGACGCCGCCGTGGTGGCGGCCGAGGGCGTGGGCGGCACCGAGGCCCATTTCGCCCAGATGATGACCCGCAAGGCCCATGCGCTGGGCATGCGCTCGACCACCTACCGCAACGCCTCGGGCCTGCCCGATTTGGGCCAGGTGTCCACGGTGCGCGACCAGGCGCTGCTGGCCCGCGCCCTGATCCGCGCCCATCCCGGCTATTACAAGTATTTCTCCGCCCGCCAGTTCGTCTATGACGGCCAGCCCATCAACACCCACAACCGCCTGATGCTGCGCTACCAGGGCGCCGACGGCATCAAGACCGGCTATATCCACGCCTCGGGCTTCAACCTCATCTCCTCGGCCAAGCGCGGCGACAAGCGCATCATCGGCGTGGTGTTCGGCGGCAACACCGCCGCGTCGCGCGACAAGCACATGGGGCAGTTGCTGGACAAGGGCTTCGCCCGGCTGAAGAGGGGCGAGGGCGTCGAGATGGCCGAGGCCGAGGCCGACGACCTGCCCGACCTGGACGAATTGGTGGCCGCCGCCCAGGCGGCCAAGGCTCCCGCCAAGGCGAAGGCCAGTGCCGCCGCCAAGCCGGCGCCCGCCAAGAAGGTGGCCATGCGGGCTCCCGCCCGCGCCGCCGACGATGACGACGACGACGCGGTGGGCGATGCCGACCCGGCCGGCTGGGCCATCCAGGTGGGGGCGTTCAACGAGTACCGGCCGGCCCACAAGGCGGCCAGCGACGCCGCCAAGAAGCTGGGCGGACTGGTGTCCAAGGCTTCCATCGACATCGACAAGGCCGGCAAGGGCGCCAAGACGATCTATCGCGCCCGCATTTCCGGCTTCACCGAGGATCAGGCCCGCGCCGCCTGCAAGCGTCTGGGCAAGGCGGGCAAGGCCTGCAAGCCGGTCAATCCCAACGCCTGATCAGCCCCGCCATCCCGCCATCAGGGCGCGGATGCGGGTGAGCGCCGCCCGCTTGTGGCGCAGCCGCCAGGTGTCCAGCCGCCAGTCCTCGCGGCCGCCGGCCACGTCCGGGCGGCAGAGATAGCTTTCGGCCGTCACCTCGCTTCCGTCGCGCGTGCGCACCATCACGCATCCAACCCGGTATTCCGGCCCCTCGTAATGATCGAGGCGGCGGCGGTCCCCGTCGTTCAGGCCGCGGACCAGCAGGCCGTCCACCGTGCCGGTGGGATGGGGCACCAGCATGGGATAGGTGCGGCCGGCGATGGTGACCCGCCGCCAGCCGGCCAGCCGGGCCGGCTCCAGGGCCTCGGCGGTCACGTCGCGGCCCAGCACGGCGGCCAGCACGTCCCCGTCCATCAGGGTGCCGAAGAAGAACATGGGGGCGGTTCGCGGGGGATGGGGCGGCACTGCTGGTCTCCGGACGCGGCTTGGCCGGAGCATAGCGCCGCGGGCCTCAGTCGGAAAGGGTCCGGGCCCGGTCGATGAGGATGCCGAAGGCCTCGGTGAAGGTCGCCAGGGTGTCGCACACCGGGGCGGTGAAGAAATTGGGGATGGCGGCCCCGAAGATCACGAAGCCCAGGAACTGTCCGTCCAGGATGACCGGCGCGGTCAGGCACGCGCGGCTGCCCGAGTTGCGCGCCCCGCTGGTATGGTGGCGGCCTTCCTCGCCGAAAGCCGCGATGTCGTTGACGATTCTCGGCTCGTGGCTGTCGGCCAGCAGGACCAGCGAGGGGACGTCGGTCATCTCGACCTCGGTCACGTCCGGAGCGCCGGTTCCGTCGGAATCGCAGGAAAAGGCCCACAGCATGTCGTGCCGGGAATCGTAGATCGACAGCGAGGCGTACCGCAGGGGGGCGAAACCCGGAAGCTGGCGGATCATGCCGTGCAGCCGCCGGGCCGGCTCGTGCACCCAGGCGACCATCCTGTCCATGGCCGGACCGTCCGGCTGGCCGGGCGGGGGGGCGGTGACGAAGTGGGCGGCATCGATGTTCATGCCGTCATGCTAACCCCGGTGATTCCACCGGGGGAAGGCGCGACTTTAGATCGATCGTGATGATTTGGTGTAGGCCGTGCGGCTCAATGAATCTCGGGTCGGAAGGCCCGATGTATACTTTTGCAGGCATCCCAAAGAATGCAGGGGCGTTCCTCGGCGCAACGGCAGCCATCGGCGATCAGGGGGGCGGCGGAGTCCAAACCCGCCGGGCCGCTGACCAATCCGACGATGACCCGAATCCGGTCCGGCAGGCAGTGGCGCAGATCCTTGTCCATGGCGACCTCCATCGGGCGGCCTTTGCTCACTCCATGGTATTAGGGTGTTCGCCCAGGGGGAACGCCCGAAATGTTTCCGTCGGCGACCAAGTGTGACGGCTGTCGGGATGGGGCCAAGCCCGTATTGAAAAGCGGCCTGCCGCGGCCGATACTCTTTGGCGGGACGGGCGTTGACGACGGGTTCGCAGATGATGGACGTGATCGACGGCGGCTTGGCCCGCGTATCCCTGTTCTCCGACATGGGCGAGGCGGCGCTGGGCGATATCGAGGCCCGCTGCAACTGGTCGCGCGTGCCGTCGGGCAGCCAGATCTTCGACAAGGACAGCGACACGCTGGAAGTCTATTTCGTGGTCGAGGGGGCGGTACGCATCCTCACCACCGGCACCGACGAGCGCGAGGTCGCCCTGGCCGACGTCATCGCCGGTAATTACTTCGGCGAACTGGCGGCCATCGACGGCATGAAGCGTTCGGCCCGGGTGGTGGCCACCAAGGATTCGGTGCTGGCCTCGCTGGAAGGCGGCGCCTTCCTGGACCTGATGCGCCAGTATCCGGCCATCGCCATCAAGGTGGTCGAGCGCCTGACCCGTATCGTCCGCAGTCTGGACAGCCGGGTGGCCCAGCTGTCCAGCCAGAGCGAGAACCAGCGGGTGTGGGGCGAGATCCTCCGCCTCGCCCAGCCCGATCCGGCCCGGCCGGAGACCTGGCAGATCGCCGATCTGCCCAATCACAAGGAGATCGCCGCCTGGGCCGGCACCACCCGCGAAAAGGTGGCCCAGGCCATCGGCGAACTGGCCCGCGAGGGCGTGGTGCGCCGACGCTCCATGGGGCTGGTCATCTGCGATCTGCCCCGGCTGCAGCTGATGGCGGCGTCGCGCGGCGCCGCCTAGATCCGGCGCTCAGCCCTTCCTGTGCTCGGGCTTGGGGCCCACCGGCCCGCCCGATTCCTTCCAGGCCTTGAAGCCGCCCTCCACATGGGCGACCGGGGCCAGCCCCATGTCCTGCACCGCCCGGGTCGCCAGCGCCGAGCGCCACGCCGACTGGCAATAGAAGACGAAGCGCCTGGCCTGGCCGAACACCTCCTTGTAATAGGGGCTGGTGGGATCGACCCAGAATTCCAGCATGCCCCTGGGGGCGTGGAAGGCGCCGGGGATCATGCCTTCCCGCTCCAGTTCGCGCACGTCGCGGATGTCCACGAACACCACGTCGTCGCGGCCATGCATGGCGATGGCCTCCGCCGTGGGGATGGTGGTGATCAGGGCGTTGGCCTCGTCGATCAGTTGACGGTGAGTCTTGATCAGGGTCATGCGCGCTTCCTCATCCAGCGTTTGAGCATGGCTTTCAGCTCGGTGCGGCTCTGGAACACCGGCAGCTTGGGCGAGTCGATGCGGGTGGGTTCCACCGCCAGGCCGATCTCCGAGATGTGGTCGTTCCAGTTCATGGCCCGCACGATCAGCTCCACCTCGCCCAGCGGCGCACGGTCGCCGATGCCGGGCGCGTGCCCCAGCTCGCGCACCAGCCAGTCGGCGGCGGTCATGTCGTGATCGGCCGGAGCCACCGGCAGGCCGTAGAGCAGGGCGAGGTCCTTCATATGGGCGCCCGGCTCCAGGGCGAAGTCGCCGAAGAAGCGGGAATCCGCCTCCGCCGCCGGGGCCGCCGAGGCGAACAGGCGGTCCAGGTGCGGCACCCGTTCGGGCCGGGCGAACAGGAACACCGTGTCGCCGGGCTTCAATCCCTTGGCGGCGTGGGCGGAATAGGACTTGCGGTCGCGGACCACCAGCGAGGGCTCGGCCCAGCGCGGCAGGCGGTGGCCGCGCGCCACCAGGGAATCGGCGACGATGCGGTAGGACACCAGCTCGTGGCGGGCGCCGGGGATTTCCAGCTCCATGCGCTCGACGGGGCCGATGCGCTTGGGCACGATCTGGCCGAGGAAGCGGGCCACCGCGCCGATGGTCCAGCCCTGCAGCCCCAGGCTGATCAGCACCACCAGGAAGGCGATGATGAAATAATCCCGTCCGTGGGGCAGGCCCGCCACCATGGGCACGATGGACAGCAGCACCGAGACCGAGCCGCGCAGCCCCACCCAGGCGACGAAGGCCGTCTCGTTGCGGTTGAAGCCGTAGGGCAGCAGGCAGATCCACGCCGCCAAGGGCCGCGCCACGAAGATCAGCACGAAGGCCACCCCCAGGGATTGCCAGGCGAAGGCGGGAAATTCCGCCGGCGTGGCCAACAGGCCCAGCGTCAGGAACATGACGATCTGGGCCAGCCAGGTCAGCCCGTCCTGGAAGCGGCGCATGGTCTCGGGCGCGTTGATGCGCGCGTTGCCGGCCACCAGCCCGGCGATGTAGACGGCGAGGAAGCCGCTGCCGTGCAGTTCCTCGGTGGCGGCGAACAGCACCATGGCGAGCGACAGCGCCGCCAGGGGCTGCAGCCCCCTCTCGAAGCCCATCTTGTTGACCGCCAGCACGATCAGCCCGCCGCCGAACATGCCGGCCGCCGCGCCGATGCCGAACTTGGTGGCGAAGTCCATGCCGATGCCCACCGGCGAGATGGGGCCCTTGGCGACCAGCAGGCCGACCAGCGCCAGGGTCAGGAAGATGGCCATGGGGTCGTTGGACCCCGATTCCACTTCCAGGGTGGCGCGGACGCGGTCGCGCACATGGATGCCGCCGACGCGCAGCAGGAAGAACACCGCCGCCGCGTCGGTGGAACTGAGGATGGCGCCCATCAGCGCCGATTCCAGCCAGTCGAAGCCCAGCAGGTAATGGAGCGGCACCGCCACCACGGCACTGGTCACCACCACGCCGCCGGTGGCCAGGGCCATGGCCGGCCACAGGGCGGCGCGAAAGGCCTTGAGGCTGGTGTGGAAGCCGGAATCGAACAGGATGATGGCCAGGGCGATGCTGCCGATCAGATAGGCGGCGTTGACGTCGTTGAAGACCAGCCCCCCGGGTCCGCTTTCGCCCGCCACCAGCCCGACGCACAGGAACACCAGCAGCAGCGGCGCGCCGATGCGGAAGGAGAGCAGGCTGGAGAAGATGGATAGCGCCACCAGACCCGAGACAATCAGGATCGCGCTGTTCATGGACTCGATCATGGAGCTTAGGATAGGGGGCCGGGCCGCCTCCGACAACCGGCCATTCGGCACGAAACCTTGCGCGATGCTGGACTCATGCGCCCGCCGCCCCATATAACGCCATCATGAGTGACAGAGCCTGGCCTTTCCTGAAGATGCACGGCCTGGGGAACGACTTCGTCGTCCTCGACGCCCGCGCGCGCGCCATCGAGCTGACGCCCCAGCGGGTGCGCGCCATCGCGGCGCGCGGCACCGGAGTGGGCTGCGACCAGCTGGTGGTGATGGCACCGCCCACGGGCAGCACCGCCGACGCCACCATGCTGATCTACAACGCCGACGGGTCCGAGGTGGCGGCCTGCGGCAACGCGTCGCGCTGCGTCGCCTGGCTGCTGATGAAGGAAACCGGCCTCGACAAGGTGGTGTTCGAGACCAAGGCCGGCCTGCTGGACGCCGAATCGCGCGGTCCCTTCCAGGTGGCGGTGGACATGGGCCCGGCTCGCCTCGACTGGCGGGAGATTCCGGTGGCCGAGGCGGTGGACACCCTGCATCTCGGCATTGCCGCCGGCCCGCTCGCCGATCCGGTGGGGGTCAGCATGGGCAATCCCCATGCGGTGTTCTTCGTGGACGACGCCGAAGCCATCGACCTTGCCGCCCTGGGCCGTGGCCTCGAGCATCACCCCATGTTTCCCGAGCGCGCCAATATCGAGGTGGCCCAGGTCCTCACTCCTCCCGACGCCGGGCTGGGCCGCATCCGCATGCGGGTGTGGGAACGCGGCGCCGGAATCACCATGGCCTGCGGCACCGGTGCCTGCGCCACCCTGGTGGCCGCCGCCCGGCGCGGCCTCAGCCCCCGCAAGGCCGAGATCATCCTGGATGGCGGTCTGCTCACCATTGAATGGCTGCGGGACGGCCACGTGCTGATGACCGGGCCGGTGGCCGTCGCCTTTACCGGGACGCTGGATTCCAGCCTGCTTCCATGACCAATAAAGCTCCAGAGGTCCTGACCTTCGGTTGCCGGCTCAACGCCTATGAATCCGAGGTGATGAAGGAGCACGCGCGGGCCACGGAAAGCGGGGTCGAGACGGTGATCGTCAACACCTGCGCCGTCACCGCCGAGGCCGAGCGCCAGGCCCGCCAGGCCATCCGCAAGATCCGGCGCGAGCGCCCCAACGCCCGTATCGTGGTCACCGGTTGCGCCGCCCAGGCCCACCCCGAGACCTTCGACGCCATGCCCGAGATCGACCAGATTCTCGGCAACGCCGAGAAGATGCGGCCCGACATCTTCGCGGCGCCCCCCGCCGAACGCATCCTTGTGGGCGACATCATGGAGGTGCGCGAGGTCGCCTCCCATCTGGTCTCGGGCTTCGAGGGGCGGGCCAGGGCCTTCGTCGAGGTGCAGCAGGGCTGCGACCACCGCTGCACCTTCTGCATCATTCCCTTCGGGCGCGGGCCCAACCGCTCGGTGCCCATGGGGCGCATCGTCGAGCAGATCAGGGAACTGGTGGCCGGCGGCTACAACGAGGTGGTGCTGACCGGCGTCGACGTCACCGCCTATGGCGCCGACCTGCCGGGCAAGCCGGGCCTGGGCCAGCTGGTCCGCCGCCTGCTGGCGGCGGTGCCGGAACTGCCGCGACTGCGGCTGTCGTCGCTCGATCCGGTCGAGGTGGACGGAGACCTGCTGGCCGCCATGGCGTCGGAGCAACGGCTGCTGCCCCATTTCCATCTGTCGGTGCAGGCGGGCGACGACACCATCCTGAAGCGCATGAAGCGTCGGCATCTCAGGGGCGACGTCATCGCCCTGGCGGCGAAGATCAGGGAACTGCGCCCCGACGCCGTGCTGGGCGCCGACATCATCGCCGGCTTTCCCACCGAGGACGAGGACATGTTCCGGAAGTCCCTCGATCTGGTGGACGAGGCGGGGCTGACCCATCTGCACGTCTTTCCCTTCTCGGCGCGCCCCGGCACGCCGGCGGCCCGCATGCCCAAGGTCAGGGGCGACGTGGTCAAGGAACGCGCCGCCCGTCTGCGGGCCAGGGGCGCCGAAGCCATGGCCGCCTTCCTCGCCACCCGGGTGGGGGGTGTGGAAAGCGTGCTGATCGAATCGGGGGGCAAGGGCCATTCCGCCCATTACCTGCCGGTGCAAGTGGCGGGTTGCACGGCGGAGCCGGGGACGATACTAAACGTGCTGATCACGGGGACCGACGGCAACGGCCTCGTCGGTGAGATCCGGTGATGGAACCACAGAGACACAGAGACACCGAGATGGCACAGAGAAAAAGAGGAACTGTTTCATTCCTCTGTGCTTTCTCTGTGTCTCTGTGTCTCTGTGTTGAATCCCCCAGTTGCCGCGATCAAGCCGCAATACGGGGCGAAGGGAAGGCAGCACGATGAGCATCTTCGGTTTCGGCAAGAAGAAGGAAACGGCTCCCGCTCCGGCCCCCGAGCCCGTTCCCGCCGAGGAAGGAGCCTCGTGGTTCGGCCGCCTGAAATCGGGGCTGGCCAAGTCGTCCTCCAAGCTGACCCAGGGGATCGGCGACCTGTTCACCAAGCGCAAGCTGGACGACGAGGCGCTGGAGGAACTGGAGGAACTGCTGATCACCGCCGATCTCGGCGTCACCACCGCGGCGCGGGTGACCAGGCATCTGGCCAAGACCCGTTTCGGCCAGGACGTCACCTCCGACGAGATCAAGGCGACGCTGGCCGAGGAAATCACCCGCATTCTCGGCCCCGTCGCCAGGCCGCTGGCGATCGACGCCAATCGCAAGCCCCATGTGGTGCTGGTGGTGGGCGTCAACGGCTCGGGCAAGACCACCACCATCGGCAAGATGGCCAAGACCTACAAGGATGCCGGCCTCAATGTGACGCTGGCCGCCGGCGACACCTTCCGCGCCGCCGCCGTCGAGCAGCTGAAGGTCTGGGGCGAGCGCACCCATTGCCCGGTCATCGCCCGCGAGACCGGCGCCGACGCCGCCGGGCTGGCCTATGACGCCGTGGATCAGGCCCGTGGCCGGGGCGACGACCTGCTGTTCATCGACACCGCCGGGCGGCTGCAGAACAAGGCCGACCTGATGGCCGAACTGGCCAAGCTGGTGCGCTCCATCAAGAAGGTGGACGAGACGGCGCCCCACGACGTGCTCCTCGTTCTCGACGCCACCGTGGGCCAGAACGCCCATTCCCAGGTGGAGATCTTCAAGGACATGGTGGCGGTCACCGGCCTGGTGCTGACCAAGCTGGACGGCACGGCGCGCGGCGGCGTGCTGGTGGCGCTGGCCGAGAAGTTCGGCCTGCCGGTCCACGCCATCGGCGTCGGCGAAAAGGCCGAGGACCTGCGCCCCTTCGAGGCGGAAGCCTTCGCCCGCTCGCTGGTGGGGGTGGAGTAGCCCCTTCCCGTCTCCTTCCGCGTCCATCCGCCGCCGACCCGGGCGGCTGGATACGCTTTTGCTAAAATTTGAACCAATCTGGACAAATAAAACTTATGTCTCTGTGCGATTCTTCACAGAAAGAATTGGTATGGTGTGTCAGATTTTGTCTCACGAGATAGGGGCGGGAACGCGAAATGCAGTTCAGACCCGGGATGCTCGAACGGAAGCGATGAGATGGTTCAGAGTTTCCGTCGAAAAATTAAAGGAGACGAAAGATGTTTACTTCCATCCGCAATACCATGACCAAGATTTCCCGTGACGAGCAGGGCGCCACCGCCATCGAATACGGTCTGATCGCCGCCCTGATTTCCATCATCGCCATCCCCGGCATGCTGCTGGTCGGCCCCCGTATCCTGACGGCTTTCAACACCATCGCCGGCAGCATGTAACAGAATGCGCAGCCGCTTCGGCGGCGCGGCAAAAATAAAACAAGGCGCCTCCCGAGAGAGGCGCCTTTTTTATTGTACTGTTGCATTAAATTTAAGGTGAGGCGCTGTAAAACTTTAGTATCTGTGGATAAAATCACAGTCACTATCCGGGATTGGCGTTAGGGTTTTTTTTCAGGATGCGGGACCAAATTGGGCCGTGGGACTTCACTTCGAGGTCCCCCTGGTCCGGGAGGCGGGAATGGGCGACATCATCTTGACGATTTCGGCGATTGTCTTCGTCGTGGCGCTGCTGGACGCGGCTTGGAGCGACCTGCGCTCCCTGCGCATTCCCAACCGAATTCCCCTGACCATCCTGGCGGCCTTCGTGCCGGCGGCTCTGGCCATGGGGCTGGGCGGCGAGGCCTGGCTGGTGCATCTGGGAACCGGCGTGCTGTGCTTCGCCGCCGCCGTCCTGCTGTTCAGCCTGGGCGTGTGGGGCGGCGGCGACGCCAAGCTGGCGCCGGCCGTGATCCTGTGGGTCGGCCCCGCCGGCCTGCCGCGCTTCCTGCTGGTCATGGCCCTGGTCGGCGGCCTGGTGGCGCTGGCCGCCCTGGTGGCGCGCCGCGCCGAGGCCGGCGGATTGCGTCCGGTGATGCGCGGCCACGTGCCCTACGGCATCGCCATCGCCGCCGCCGGCCTGGACTGGGCGGCGACCGGCCTGCTGCTCCGGCTGGCCGGCTGAGAGAGGTACGCCATGCGACCCGTCATCATCATCGTCGTGGTGGCCGCCCTGGCGGCCGGGGGCACCGCCATGCTGGCCAAGTCCTGGCTCGAGCGCCAGGAGGCGCGCCGGGCCAGGGCGGCCGAGGAGCCCGCCACCGTGGAAATCCTGCTGGTCGCCCGCGACGTGCCGTCGGGGGCCGCCCTCACCGGCGACGACCTGCGCTACGAGGTTTGGCCGAAGGCGGCGGTGAGCGACCGTCTGACGGTGCGCAAGCCGGGCGAGGATTCCAAGGCCGCCTTCGTCGGCATGATCGCGCGGCGCCCCCTGGCCGAGGGCGAGCCGGTCTCCGCCGCCACCACCTTCCGGCCCGAGGCCTCGGGCGTGCTGGCCGGCATGCTGGCGCCCGGCATGCGCGCGGTGTCCGTCGCCATCACCAATCCCACCGCCGTGTCGGGCTTCATCACCCCCGGCGACCGGGTGGACGTGGTGCTGGCCACCGACATCAAGAAGGCCGAGGAGGGCGGGCCGGCCATGGAATCGGGCAACGGCCTGCTGCTGCGCTACGGCGCCGAGACGGTGCTGGCCGACCTCCGGGTGCTGGCCATCGACCAGCAGATCACCAGGGGCCGCGACGGCGCCCCCATCCAGGGCAAGACCGCGACCCTGGAGGTCACGCCGAAGCAGGCGGAGGTGCTGACCGTGGCCGGCATGATGGGCAGCCTGCAACTGTCCCTGCGGCCGCAGCGCGGCGGCGAAGCGCCGCAAGCGCCGGCGGCCGCCGAGGCGCTGGATTTCACCGCCGACCTGGAAGCCGGCAAGGTATTGCAGGCGGTGGTCGGCTTCAAACCGCGGGTCGAACGCGCCCCCGCCCCTGCCCCGGCCCCGGTGCCGGTGCCTGCGGGCGTGCGGGTCAATCGCGCCGGCCAGATCAGTTCGGAAGGGGTGGGGCGATGAACCGGCATCCGTTACTTGCCGCGTTGCTGGCGATGGTCGTGGCTCTGCCCGCCTGGGGGCGGGACGAGGAGCCGCCGCTGCCGCTGGCCGCGCCGCGCGCCAAGGTGGTCAGCGTCAACGCTCCGCCCGAGGCGGTCTCCTCGCCTCGGCCCGGCACGCCCCAGGCCCTGCGCCTCCCCACGGGGGTGTCGGCGGAAGCCATGCAGGTGCCGGTGGGCAAGAGCATCGACCTGCCCCTGCCCGGCGCCGTCAAGGAGGTGGTGATGGGCAATTCCGACATCGCCGACGTCGTGGTGCGCGCCCCCAACCTGATCCACATCACCGGACGGGCGGTGGGGCAGACCAACGTCTTCCTGATGGACCGCGCCGGCCGGGTCATGCGCCGCATCGATCTCGCCGTCTCCATCGATTCCCAGGCGGTGAGGGACGCGCTGCGCGCCGTGCTGCCGGATGAGCGGGCCATCAACGTGGAGTCGGTGGCCGACAGCCTGTACCTGTCGGGCGCGGTCAGGAACGACGCGGCGGCCCGGGACGCCAAACTGGTGGCGCGCCGCTTCGTGGCCGACGACGGCAAGCTGGTCAACCTGCTGCGCGTGGTCAACGAGCAGCAGGTGCTGCTCCACGTCAAGGTGGCCGAGATCCAGCGCACGGTGCTGAAGGAACTGGGGGTGGGCGTCACCGCCAACAAGAGCATTCCGCTGCTGGGCGGCGCCGCCATCGGCTCGGGGTCGAAGACCAGCGCCACGGTGGGGCTGATCGATTCCTCCGCCTCGGCCATCTTCGGCACCGCCACCATCACCGGCATCGGCGCCCTGGTGGCCAATCTCAACATCCTGGAGAACCAGGGTCTGATCCGTACCCTGGTGGAGCCCAACCTGACGGCGGTGTCGGGCGAGACCGCCACCATGCTGGCCGGCGGCGAGCTTCCCATTCCGGTGTCCACCACCAACGGCTCCATCAGCGTCGAGTTCAAGCCCTATGGCGTGCTGCTGTCCTTCACCCCGGTGGTGCTCGACCCCGGCCGCCTCAGCCTCAAGATGAGCACCGAGGTCAGCTCCATCGACACCAACAACAGCACCGCCATCACCACCACCATCTCGGTCCCCGCCTTCAAGGTGCGCCGCGCCGGCTCCACGGTGGAACTGCCCTCGGGCGGCTCCATCATGATCGCCGGCCTGTTGCAGAACGACATCACCAGCAACATCGCCGGCCTGCCGGGACTGATGGACCTGCCGGTGTTGGGCTCGCTGTTCCGCTCCAACGCCTTTCAGCGCAACGAGACGGAACTGGTGGTGATCCTGTCGGCCTATGTGGTCCGCCCGCTGGAGCAGCCCGGCCTCGCCACCCCCAACGACGGCTTCGCCCCCAGCTCGGACCTCAAGCGCTTCCTGCTGGGCCGGCTGCAGGACACCTACACCACCCGCTCCCGCGAGGCGCCCGCCGCCCCGCCCGCCCTGCAAGGCCCCTACGGCCACATCGTCCAGTGAGGAGGACATCATGATTCCGTTCCGCGCCGTCCTCTCCACCCTGGCCCTGGTCCCGCTGCTGGGCGGCTGCGCCGCCGATCTGGCCGAGCACGACTACCGCCTGGCCCACCCCATCGCCGTGGAGGAAAAGGCGGCGGTGGCCCTGTTCGCCCGCCCGGCCGAGGGCGCGATGCTGTCTCCCGCCGACCGCGACCGCCTGGGCCGTCTGGCGGAGGAATCGCTGCGTCGCGGCGCCGGCCCCATCGAGATCGCCGTGGGCGCGCGGCCGGGCGAGGAGGCGGGCGCCCAGGCCTTCGCCCAGACCCTGGCCGACACGCTGCGCGCCTGGGGTGTCGGCGCGGTCACCGTGGCGGTGGCCGCCGGCGCCGATGCCGTGCCTCAGCCCGGTCTCGCCCAGGTGCGGGTGCCGGTGTGGGAGGCCAGGGCGCCGGAATGCGGCAAGTTCGAACGCGGCCTCAATCCCGATTACGCCAACGCGCCCAACAGCAATTGGGGCTGCTCCATCCAGCGCAACAAGGCGCTGATGGTGCAGAACCCCGCCGACCTGGTCCGGGCGCGCGAGACCTCGGGCCGCGACGGCGCCCGGGCCGCCACCGTGCTGGAAAAGTACGGCAAGGGCGAGGCCACCGGCGCCGCCAAGGAAAGCGCCAGTGCCGGCTCCACCTCGTCGGTGGGGTCGTCCTCGGGGGGGAAGTAGGAGGCGGACATGGCTTATCGCCTGACCATCGAGGCGTTCTGCGGTGCTCCCGACACCGCCCAGGCCCTGCGCGCCGCCGTCCAGGACCGGCAGCTGGCCAAGTCGCGTCTCGGCCTGATGGAAGGTGGGCTGGCGGCGGCCGTCGGCCATTACGCCGACCTGCCCACGCCCCAGGTGCTGGTGGTCGAGGAGACCGACCCGGCCCTGCTGCGCTCGCGCCTCGACCAGCTGGCCGAAGTCTGCGTCGCCGGCACCAGGGTGGTGGTGATCGGCCCCACCAACGACATCCGCCTCTACCGCGAGCTGATGGCCAAGGGGGTCGCCGACTACCTGCCCGCCCCGGTGGCTCCCCGCCAGCTGGTGGACAGCCTGACCGGCCTGTTCGCCGACCCGGCCTCGGCGCCCCGGGGACGGGTCATCGCCTGCTGGGGGGCGCGTGGCGGCACCGGCTCGTCCACCATCGCCCAGAACCTGGCCTGGGCGGCGTCGCGCCATCTGGGCGAGCAGGTGATCCTCATCGACCTGGACCTGGCCTTCGGCACCTCCACCCTGTCCTTCAACCTGGATGCCAAGCAAAGCGTCGCCGACGCCCTGGCCAATCCCGAGCGTCTGGACGAGGTGCTGATGGAGCGCTGCATGGCCGAGTACGACGACCATCTGCAGGTCCTGGCCGCCCCGGGCGACGGGCGCAGCCGCGCCGCCATCGCCCCCGACGCCCTGGAGCACATGGTGGAGCTGGCCTCGCGCATGGCCGCCCTGGTGGTGCTGGACATCCCCCATGTGTGGGACCAGTGGAGCGAGGCGGCCCTGGCCGGGGCCGACGAGGTGGTGGTCACCGCCATTCCCGATTTCGCGTCCTTGCGCGACACCAGGATGCTGATCGAGCTGCTGTCGCCGCGGCGCCAGGGCATGGCGGCGCCCCGCCTCGTGCTCAACCGGGCCGAGAACGGCCGCAAGGCCCAGCTGTCGGCCAAGGATTTCGCCGAGACCCTGAAGGCCGAGCCCTGTCTGGTGATCCCCGCCGACCCGGTGCTGTTCGGCGAGGCGGCCACCGAGGCCCGCATGCTGGGCGAGGTGGCGGCCGGCCACAAGATCAGCCAGTCCCTGGCCCAGCTGGCCGCCGCCCTGACCGGCAAGGCGGTGCCCCCGGCGCGCAGGCAATCCGGGGGCAAGGGGCTGCTCGGCTGGCTGAGGAGATAGGCCATGTTCGGCCGGCGTCAGGCTCCCCCCGATCCCAAGGCCCAGCCCGCCCGCGAGCCGGCCCGGCCCCCGGCCGCGGCTGCCGCTCCGGCGGCGCGGGGCACCGAGCTGGACCAGCGCCTGTCCGACATCAAGATCGCCATCTTCAACGACCTGATCGATTCGGTGGACCCCACCGAGCTGGGCAATCTGGAGCCCGCCCAGGTGCGCGAGGAGATATCGGACATCGTCGCCGAGATCATCTCCATGCGCAATCTGGTGATCTCGGCCGCCGAGCAGCAGGTGGTGATCAGCGACATCTGCAACGACGTGCTGGGCCTGGGGCCGCTGGAGCCGCTGATCGCCCGGGACGACATCGCCGACATCATGGTCAACGGCGCCGACAAGGTCTACATCGAGACCGAGGGCCATATCGAGCTCACCGACATCAAGTTCCGCGACAACGCCCAGCTGATGAACATCTGCCAGCGCATCGTGGCGGCGGTGGGGCGCCGGGTGGACGAATCCAGCCCCATCTGCGACGCCCGCCTGGCCGACGGCTCGCGCGTCAACGTCATCGTGCCGCCGCTGGCCATCGACGGGCCGACGCTGACCATCCGCAAGTTCAAGCGCGAGAAGCTGACGCTGGAAAAGCTGGTGGAGTTCGGCTCCCTGTCGCCCCAGGCCGCCCGGGTGCTGCAGATCGCCTCGGCGGTGCGCTGCAACATCCTGATCTCGGGCGGCACCGGCTCGGGCAAGACCACGCTCTTGAACTGCATGACCCGCTACATCGACCAGACCGAGCGCATCGTCACCTGCGAGGACGCCGCCGAGCTGCAGCTGCAGCAGCCCCACGTGGTGCGCCTGGAGACCCGCCCGCCCAACCTGGAAGGGGCCGGGGCCATCACCATGCGCGATCTGGTGAAGAACTGCCTGCGCATGCGGCCCGAACGCATCATCGTCGGCGAGGTGCGCGGCCCGGAAGCCTTCGACCTGCTGCAGGCCATGAATACCGGCCATGACGGCTCCATGGGCACCATCCACGCCAACACGCCCCGAGACGCCCTGTCGCGCGTCGAGAACATGGTCGCCATGGGTGGCTACAACCTGCCGGCCAAGGCGGTGCGCGAGCAGATCGCCTCGGCCGTCAACCTGATCGTCCAGGCGTCGCGCCTGCGCGACGGCTCGCGCAAGATCACCCACGTCACCGAGGTGGTGGGCATGGAGGGCGACATCATCACGCTGCAGGACCTGTTCGTCTTCGAGTTCGAGGGCGAGGACAGCCGAGGCCGCATCCTGGGCCGCCACCGTCCCACCGGCCTGCGTCCCGCCTTCTGGGACCGCGCCCGCTATTATGGCCTGGAGCGCGATCTGGCCGAGGCATTGGGAGAGGCCCATGCTTGAGCTGCTCGCCCGCCTGCCGCCGGAAATCGCCGTGCTGGTGGCGGTGCTGCTGGTCGCCCTGGCGGTGCTGGGCTGGTCCATGGTGGCGCTGATCCACGGCCCCAGGGCCAGACTGAAGCGCCGCCTCGCCGTGGTGGCGGGGGGACAGGCCCCCGCCCGGCGCCAGACGGCGCGCGGCCCCCAGCGCAAATCGGTGCAGGCCCGCCTGAAGGAGGTGGAGGGCGCCCGCCAGCAGCGCTTCGGCTACCGCCTGCGCGAGCAGCTGATGCAGGCGGGCTGGCGGATCGAGGTCTGGCATTATCTGGCCGGCTCCGCCGCCCTGGCCCTGCTGGTCCTGGCGGTGGGCGAGGCCTCGGGCCTGCCCCTGGTCTGGGGATTGCTGGCCGCCCCGTGCCTGGGCATCGGCGTTCCCAAGCTGGTGCTGGGCGTGGCGGCGGGCAAGCGGCTCAAGGCCTTCGTCGCCCAGTTCGCCGACGCGCTCGACGTGGTGGTGCGCGGCATCCGCTCGGGCCTGCCCTTGGGCGAATGCATCGCCATCATCGGCCGCGAGATGCCCGATCCCGTCGGTGCCGAGTTCCGCCAGATCACCGAGGGCACCCGCATCGGCCTCACCCTGCACGAGGCCATGGCCCGCGCGGTGGAGCGCATGCCCATGGCCGAGATGCGCTACTTCGCCATCGTGCTGGCCATCCAGCAGCAGACCGGCGGCAATCTGGCCGAGACCCTGGCCAAGCTGTCCGAGGTGCTGCGCGCCAGGAAGCGCATGCGCGACAAGGTCCAGTCCTATGCCGCCGAGGCCCGCGCCTCGGCCGCCATCATCGGCTCGCTGCCTTTGCTGGTGGTGGGGATCCTGTCCCTGGTGGCGCCGCAATACATCGGCCTGCTGTTCACCACCGATCTGGGCAACGTCCTGCTGGCCATCGGCCTGCTGACCGAGGGGGTGGGGGTGCTGGTGATGCGCAACATGATCAATTTCGACATCTGAAGGGGGGCCGGATCATGCTTTCCACCCTCATCATGGTCACGGCGGCGCTGGCGGCGGCGGCTTCGGTCCTGGCCGTCGCCCTGCCCCTGATGGCCCGCGACCGCCGGGCGTCGCGCATCCGGGCGGTCTCCAGCCGTCGCCGCGAACTGTCCGAGCGCCAGAAGGCCGAGCTGGATCAGGCCCGCGCCCCCGGACGGCGGCGGAGCCAGCGGCCCCAGCGCCGGGTGGCCCTGATGCGGGCGGTGATCGACCGCCTGAAGCTGCAGAACCTGCTGGAGGCCAAGACCCTGAAGGCCCGGCTGGCCAGTGCCGGCTGGCGCGGTCAGGCGGCGCCCTTGACCTTCATCTTCGCCCGGGTGGCGTTGCCGGTGCTGCTGCTGGTGCTCGGCCTGGTCTACGCCACCACCCTGTTCGACGAGCAGCCGCTGGTGGTCCGCGCCCTGATCCTGGCGGTGGCCATGGCCATCGGCGGCCTGCTGCCCGACATCTGGCTGACCAACGCGGTGCAGAAGCGGCAACTGGCGCTCGGCCGGGCCTTTCCCGACGCGCTCGACCTCATCGTCATCTGCGTCGACGCCGGGCTGTCGGTGGAGACGGCGCTGGGCCGCGTCACCGAGGAGATGATGATCAGCGCCCCCGAGATGGCCGAGGAGATCGGGCTCACCGCCGCCGAGCTGGCCTTCCTGGCCGACCGTCGCCAGGCCTGGGAGAACTTCGCCGAACGCACCGGCCTGCCCCAGGTCAAGTCGCTCTCCACCGCCCTGATCCAGTCCGAGAAGTACGGCACCCCGGTGGCCCAGGCGCTGAAGGTCATCGCCCAGGAAAACCGCGAGGGCCGCATGGCCGCCGCCGAGAAGAAGGCCGCCGCCCTGCCGGCCAAGCTGACCGTGCCGATGATCGTCTTCTTCCTGCCGGTGCTGTTCCTGATCATCGCCGGCCCGGCGGCGATTCAGGTCTCAGGGATGATGAAGTGAATTCCAGCGCCGGGGGCCGAGCGCGACGGGGAATGAGCCGTGGAGCGGCGAGCATTCGGCCTTGGCCTTGTGGTCGCAGACGGCGCGGCAATGGCTGCCCATTTCGTACATGCGCCAATTGCCGGGCTCAAACCACTTGCGGGCGAAGCTTTCGGCATCCTGGCGGCTGACGAACTTCACTTCGTCGAATTTTCGAATGATGTAGGGGGTCCGGCAATTGGCCTTGAGCCAATCGGCCATCTCGATCAGAAGTTCGACCTGATGACCGCCCCAGACATTGGCCGCGCCTCGAATGCAATATTTCATGGGACCGCACCGTGTGGTGTTACCAGCCATGGGCTGACAACTTCATTTCAGTGCAATCACATTGCTGCGTTGCGTTGGCAGGTTACACGCACTTATTGAAACAACTTCCGGCGAGGTTTGTCGTCTTGCGGCAATCAGCGCCGCGCCGAGGCCGCCAGGGCGCGCAACGTGTCGGAGTTGGTCCTTGCCTGCTCCGGGGACAGATCGCGCCGCGCCATGCGCTCGGCCTCGGCTCCCTCGCCCTTGAGCGCCAGCAGCAGGGCCAGATTCTGGCGCACCTGGGCGGTGGCGGCGGGCAGGTCTGCGGCGCGGGCCAGCGTCGCCAGCCCGGCATCCAGCTGGCCGGAAAGGGCCTGGGACAGTCCCAGGTTGTTCAGCACGGCGGCGTTGTCGGGGGTGATCTCCAGGGCGCGGGCATAGGCCGCCTGGGCCTCGGCGGCGCGGCCCTGGGAATCCAGGGCCACGCCCAGGGTGGAATGGATCTCCCAATGGCCGGGCGCCATGGCCCGCGCCTCTTCCAGCACCTTGACGCACAGGGTGGCGCGGTCGGCGGCCAGATAATCCTTGCCCAGTTCCAGCAGGCTTTCGGCGTCGCGGCCCATGCGGGCCAGATGGGCCTGCATCAGGTCGGCCGCCGTCTGGCCCTGGCCGGAATAGCGCAGGTTGCGGGCCAGGCCGATGGCCAGGCCGGTATCGTCGGGGCGGCGCTGGTAGAGGGTGGAGAAATGCTGGACGGCGCCGCGGTAGTCGCGGCCCGCCTCGGCTCCCAGGGCGGCGGCGCGCAAGGAGGGCTCCACCGCCGAGGACAATCCGCCGCCTCCTCCGCCGCCGGTCGCCGAGCAGGCGGCCAGCATCAGGGCGAGGGGCAGGGCGGCGAGGCGGCTGGTCATGATGGAAACTCCTGCGTGGAGGGACTTGCTGTCCATAGTCATACGCCTTTGTGAAGGCTGCCACTGTGGCCGGCTTCATTCATGCCTAGGATGAAAGGCGTCACCACGAGCCATCGAGGCCCGCCATGAAGTCCGCCATCCGCCTTTCCCTGCTGCTCGCCGGTCTGCTGTCGGCCGCTTCTCCGGCGGGGTGGGCGGCCGAACTGCTGGAGGTGCCGCTGGGCGGCGCCACCCTGCTGCCCCTGCGCGGCGCGGCGCGCTCGGTGGTGGTGGGCAACCCCGCCATCGCCGACGTCACCGTGGACGGGCCGCGAACCATCACGGTGTTCGGCAAGGCGCCGGGCGGCACCACCATCGCGGTGCTCGACGCCGGCGGCGGTATCCTGGCCCAGCGCCAGGTGGTGGTCCTGGCCGGCGGCGACGGTTCGGTGACGCTGCGCTACGGCACGGGCAAGAATTGGGTGCCGGGCGGAGCGGTCGCCATCGTCGATTGCGGCCTCAATGCCTGCGCCCCGGCCAATACCCTGTCGGGCGAGAGCCCCTACAAGGCGAAAGCCGCCGCCGCGCCCGCGCCGCAAGTCCCCCAAAAATAATCACCGCTCCATTGTGAGGCCCGCCACGGAATGAGGTGGCGGAACATGTCATGATATCTACCGGATAACTCCGCAGGCGATGTCATGTTCAGGACAATGTTGCATCGGATAGGCAATCTTCGGCGAGACCGGCGTGGTTCGGTCATGCTGGAGTATTCCATTCTTCTGTTGCCCGCCATGATGATTCTGTTCGGCATCTTCGAGATGGGGATGGTTCTGTTCGAGACCTCGGTGGTGGAAGGCGCCACCCGCGACGCGGCGCGGCGGCTGCGCACCGGCCAGGCCCAGACCAGCGCCGATCCCGCCGGCGCCTTCCGCCAGGCCTTCTGCGCCTCGCTGTTCAGCCTCTACGACTGCAACTCCTTCACCTTCGACGTGCGCACCTTCCCCGACTTCACCGCCATCACCCTGCCGGCGCCGCAATTCGACGCCCAGGGCAATGTCAGTAACGCCCAGTTCACCCCGGGCGGGGCGGGCACGATCATGACGGTTCGGGTGATCTATCGCCATGTCTTCGCCACGCCGCTGATCGGCTCGCTGATGGGGGCGGGGACCGGCAACACCCTGCCGGTGACCTCGACCGCCGTATTCAAGTCGGAGCCCTACTCATGATGCCCGCGATGCTCAGGCGTCTGGTCGGTGACCGCAGGGGCGTGGCGGCCGTGGAGTTCGCCCTTGTCCTGCCGATCATGATTACCGCCCTTCTGGGCACGGTGGAGATCACCAATCTGGTCAAGAGCTATGGCAAGGCGGTGTCAGCGGCCCAGACGGTGGCCGATCTCACCGCCCAGTCCTCGTCGCTCTCCACCGCCCAGATGGACTCCATCCGCACCGCCGCCCAGCGGGTCCTTGATCCCCTGGTCAGCAATGCCGGCAATCTCGGCCTGGACGTGGTCAGCGTCGGCTTCGACGCGGCCGGCACGCCCAGCCAGCTGTGGCGCTACCAGTGGGGCGCGGTGTCGGGCTCTCCGTCGCTGGCCGGGGCCAACGGCCTGGGCGGGGCGGGGGAAAGCGTGATCATGGTGCGGCTGTCCTATGTCTGCGTGCCGGTGCTCCATCACCTGGTGCCCAGCAAGACCTTCACCGAGATGTCCTACACCCGGCCCCGGCTGGTGCGCCGGATCGCCCTCAACGGCGTGGGAGGCTAGCCATGCTCCGCTCCCTTCTTTCCAGACTGGCGCGCCGTTCCGACGGCAACATGGTGATCATGCTGGCCATCGGCCTGCTGCCCATCATCGCCACCATCGGCCTGGGGGTGGACGTGGCCCGCGCCTACGCGGTGAAAAGCCGCATGGCCGCCGCGCTGGACGCCGCCGCCCTGGCGGTGGGGTCCTCCACCGGCACCGACGCCCAGCTGTCCGCCGTGGCGCAGAAATTCTTCGACGCCAATTATCCTCCCGGCGCCCTGGGGGCGCACCCGTCCGTCTCCGTCACGGTGACGGGCGACGTCATCTCGGCCAGCGCCTCGGCGGTGGTGGGCACCGTGTTCATGAAGGTGGTGGGCCTGAACGAGGTGCCCATCGAGGTCGACAGCACCGTCAACCGCCAGATCGCCGGGCTGGAACTGGCCATGGTGCTGGACAACACCGGCTCCATGACCTCGAACAACAACATCCAGGCGGCGCGCGACGCCGCCAACCAGCTGACCGACATCCTGTTCGGCACGGCGACGGTCCATCCCTACCTGAAGATCGCCATCGTGCCCTATTCGGTGGCGGTCAATCCCGGTTCGGTGGCCCCCAGCCTGATCACCACCGGCGATGCCTACGCCCCCAACAACGTGCTGGGTTGGAAGGGGTGCGTGGTGGAGCGGGCCGGAGCCAACGCCATGGCCGACACCTCGGCGGCGGTGGCGCCCTGGACCCGCTACAACTGGCTGCCGGCCATCGACAATTACTACGACGCCACCAAGGCCTCCACCGTCTATGCCGCCCCGTCCAACGGCAACGGCTCCACCGGCCCCAACGTGGGCTGCCCGACGGCGATCACCCCGCTGACCAACGTGAAGGCGACGCTCACCGCCGCCATCAACGCCCAGCAGGCCTGGAGCCGGGGCGGCACGCTGTCGGACGTGGGCATGGCCTGGGGCCTCAGGGTGCTCTCGCCCGAGCCGCCCTTCACCGAGGGCCTGCCCTGGGGCACGCCCAAATGGAGCAAGGCGGTGATCCTGATGACCGATGGCGACAACCAGTTCTACAAGCTGACCGGCAATACCGGCGTCAACAAGGTCAACAACGCGGTGAACTCGGATTACGGCGCCTATGGCCGCCTGGACGAGCTGGGCCGCATCGGCACCACCAACGCCACCACCGCCAAGACCACCATCAACAACCGCCTGACCTCGGTGTGCAACGCCATGAAGGCCAAGAACATCATCGTCTACACGGTGACCTTCACCTCGGGCATCAACCAGGCCACCAAGGACATCTACAAGGCCTGCGCCACCGACGCGTCCAAATACTTCGATTCGCCCTCCCAGGACGAGTTGAAGAGCGCGTTTCGCGCCATCGCCACCAGCCTCAGCAATCTCAGGGTCAGCCAGTAGGCGGGCGGGACGCCCGCGCTCCGGGGCCAGTGGGCGGGCGGGACGCCCGCGCTGCACGGAAAAGGCGGCCCGTGTTGGAGCGCGGCCGTCCCGGCCGCTTCCAAAAGGTACAAAAATCCTGTGGGTAGGCATTGCCGTTGAGACTCGTTCGCACTAATGTGTGGCGGTCATGTCCATATCCCCGCCCTCCGGCTCTTCCGCCAAGCTGTTCTCTCCCCGCCCGCCCGGCGCGGGCTGGGTGGTGCTGGCCGTGGGGCTGGCGGCGCTGGTCGCCCTGCCGGTGGTGGTGGTGGCGGCCAATCTGGCGGCGCCCACCGAAGGGGTGTGGAGCCATCTGGCCGAGACGGTGCTGGGCTCCTACGTCGCCAATTCCCTGTGGCTGATGCTGGGGGTCGGAATCGGGGTCAGCATCGGCGGCGTCGGCACCGCCTGGCTGGTCACCATGTGCCGCTTTCCGGCAAGCCGGTCGCTGGAATGGGCGCTGCTGCTGCCCATGGCCATGCCGGCCTACGTGGTCGCCTATACCTATACCGGCCTGCTGGATTATGCCGGACCGGTCCAGTCGGCGCTCCGCGCCCTGTTCGGCTGGAGCAGCGCCCGGGATTACTGGTTCCCCGAGGTGCGCTCCCTGGGCGGGGCGGTGTGGGTGATGAGCATGGTGCTCTATCCCTATGTCTACATGATGGCGCGGGCCGCCTTCCTGGAGCAGTCGGTCTGCGTGCTGGAGGCGGCGCGCACCCTGGGGCGCACCCCCTGGCGGGCCTTCGTCCAGGTGGCGCTGCCGCTGGCCCGCCCGGCGGTGGTGGCCGGCGTGGCGCTGGCCCTGATGGAGACGCTGAACGATTTCGGCACCGTCCACTACTTCGCGGTGGACACCTTCACCACCGGCATCTACCGCACATGGCTGGGCCTGGGCCAGCCGGCGGCGGCGGCGCAGCTGGGGGCCGTGCTGATGCTGTTCGTGCTGTCCCTGGTGCTGGCCGAGCGCATGTCGCGGGGTGCCGCGCGCTTCCACCACACCACCGGCCGCTACCGCCGCCTGCCCCAGCTGGAGCTGAGGGGCGGGCGGGCGCTGGCCGCCCTGGCGTTCTGCACCATGCCGCTGGTGCTGGGCTTTCTGATGCCCGGCGGCATGCTGGCCGTCTGGGTGGTGCAGGGCGACGCCCTCGCCGGGCTGGGCGAGCTGGCCGGCAACAGCCTGATCCTGGCGGGAATGGCGGGCGTGGCGGCGGTGGCGGTGGCCCTGCCGCTGGCCTATGCCCAGCGGCTGCGGCCCACGCCCCTGGTCAGGGGGTGCGTGCGGCTGGCCTCGCTGGGCTATGCGGTGCCCGGCTCGGTCATCGCCGTGGGCATCATGGTGCCGCTCACCGCCCTGGACCGCCTGCTGGGCGGCCTGTTCCTCACCGGCACCGTGGTGGCGCTGACCTATGCCTATCTGGTGCGCTTCCTGGCGGTGTCGGTCAACGCGGTGGAATCCAGCCTGGGCAAGATCACGCCCTCCATGGAGGCGGCGGCCCGGACGCTCGGCGCCGGGCTGGGCAAGACGCTCAGGCGCGTCCACATCCCCATGATGCGCACCAGCCTGCTGTCGGCGGCGCTGCTGGTCTTCGTCGACGTGATGAAGGAACTGCCCGCCACCCTGCTGATGCGGCCCTTCAATTTCGACACCCTGGCGACGCGGACCTTCACCCTGGCGTCCGACGAGCGCCTCGCCGACGCGGCGGCGCCCGCCTTGGCCATCGTGCTGGCCGGGCTGCTGCCGGTGATATTGCTGAGCCGGGCCATCGCCCGTTCCCGACCCGGAGAAGTGGAATGACCGAGACCGGCCTGATCATCGAAGCCGTCAGCCACGATTACGGCGGCAAGGAGGTGGTGCAAGGCGTCTCCCTGCGGGTCGGTCCGGGCGAACTGGTCTGCCTGCTGGGGCCGTCGGGCTGCGGCAAGACCACCACTTTGCGCATCGCCGCCGGCCTGGAGGCGCCGCGCAAGGGCCGCGTCTTCCTGGGGGGCCGGCTGGTGTCGGGCGAGGGCACGCACCTTCCTCCCGAGCATCGCAACGTGGGCTTTCTGTTCCAGGATTACGCCCTGTTTCCCCATCTGAACGTGCTGGGCAACGTGGAGTTCGGTCTGGACCGCCTGGCCAGGGCCGAGCGGCGCAGCCGGGCTCTCGCCGTGCTCGACCAGGTGGGCATGACGGCTTACGCCGATTCCTGGCCGCACCAGCTGTCGGGCGGCCAGCAGCAGCGCGTCGCCCTGGCCCGCGCCCTGGCCCCCCACCCGAAGCTGATGCTGCTGGACGAGCCGTTTTCGGGCCTGGACAAGCGGCTGCGCGATCAGGTCCGGGACGAGACCCTGCACGTGCTGAAGACCTCGGGCGTCTCCACCCTGATGGTCACCCACGACCCCGAGGAGGCCATGTTCATGGCCGACCGCATCGCCGTCATGCGGGCGGGCAGGGTGGTGCAGATGGGCGAGCCCGCCGAGCTCTACAACCGTCCGGTGGATTCCTTCGTGGCCTCCACCTTCGGCGAGATCAACGTGCTGGAGGCCAGGGTGGCCGGCGGCTGGGTGGAGACGGCGGTGGGGCGCTTCGCCGCCCCCGGCCTGGCCGAGGCCCAGGCGGCCGGCGTGCTGATCCGCCCCGAGGGCGTGACCCTGACCGCCGCCCCCGACGGCGAGGGCACGGTGCTGGTCAGCCACCATCTCGGCCGCTCCTGTCTGGTCCATCTGCGGGTGGAGAGGGCGGGCATGGCGCCCCAGCATCTGCACGCCCGCCTGCCCGGGTCCATCTGCCCGGCGGAAGGCGCCCGGCTCCGCCTCGCCATCGACTCCGCCCAGGCCTTCGTCTTCCCCGCCGGGGGCGAGGGCGGCTGATTCCCCATCAAGCCCCTTTTTTCCTTGCGGAAACCGTGCTACATGGTCATGAGAATGCGAGTCCGTCGCAATATCAATTGATCATGAGGGCAAGGTCATGATGCGTCTGCTTGGTTTGGTGTTGGGGGGAGTGATGGTTGCCGGGGTGGCCCAGGCGGCCGAGGTCAACGTCTATTCGGCGCGCAAGGATCACCTGCTGAAGCCGGTGCTCGACCAGTTCACCGCCAAGACCGGGATCAAGGTCAACCTGCTGTCGGCGGGCGAGGAACAATTGCTGGAACGCCTGAAGAGCGAAGGCCCGGGCAGTCCCGCCGACCTGTTCATCACCACCGACGTGGCCCACCTGCACAAGGCGCGCGTCGCCGGCGTGCTGCAGCCCACCCTCACCGCCGAGCTGGACAGGAACATTCCGGCGCGCTACCGCGATCCCCAGGGCTATTGGTACGGCCTGTCGGCCCGCGCCCGCGTGGTGCTCTACGCCAAGGACCGGGTGAAGCCGTCCGACCTGTCCTCCTACGAGGATCTGGCCGATCCCAAGTGGAAGGGCCGCATCTGCGTGCGGTCGTCGTCGTCCACCTACAACCAGTCGCTGCTGGCCGGCCTCATCGCCGTGATGGGACCCGACAAGGCCGAAGCCTGGGCCAAGGCCATGGTCGGCAACATGGCGCGCAAGCCCCAGGGCGGCGATCGCGACCAGATTTCCGCCGTGGCCGCCGGCCAGTGCGACCTGGCCATCGCCAACACCTATTATTTCGGCGGCATGCAGGCTTCGTCCAAGGCCGAGGAAAAGGACGCCGCCGCCAAGGTCGGCATCTTCTTCCCCAACCAGCAGGGCCGGGGCGCCCACATGAACGTGGCCGGAGCCGGTGTCACCGCCAGTGCCAAGCACAAGGCCGAGGCGGTCAAGCTGCTGGAGTTCCTGTCGGGGCCCGAGGCTCAGAAGACCTTCGCCGAGGCCAACAACGAGTTCCCCGTCCTGGCCTCGGCCCAGGCCTCGCCCATCGTCGCCGCCTGGGGAACCTTCAAGGCCGAGGACATCAACGTCGCCATGCTGGGCGAGAACAACCCGGTCGCGGTGCGCATCTTCGACCGGGTCGGCTGGCGGTAAAGCGGGCTATCGCCCGCACCTGTTCACTTTCGTCACCCCGGCCTTGAGCCGGGGTCCAGGAGTCGCGGAAAAGGCTGGAGGTACACCCCCTGGATCCCGGATCGCGCTTCGCTTGTCCGGGATGACGACGCGAACAGGGGCGGGAGCCCCAGTGTGGCCGCTTTCCCCTTGTGCGCTGCAGCGCGACGAAGCATTATTGCGGCCCATCGTCGTTCGCCGCAAGGAGATTGCGCTTCATGTCCGTCAAGCCGCCCCGCAAGTTCTTCGAGCCGCTCGCCATCGGCGCGCCCGCCCCGTACCGCGAACTGCCGGTGCGCCTCGAGCGCATGATCCACTTCTTCCCGCCGCACAACGAGAAGATGCGCGCCAAGGCGGCCGAGATGGGCAAGACCGTGGACGTGCTGCTGGGCAACCTGGAGGACGCCATCCCCGCCGACGCCAAGGAAGCGGCCCGCGCCGGCTTCGTCGAGGTGGCCAAGGCCTGGGACAATCCCAATACCGGCCTGTGGACCCGCGTCAACTGCCTGAACTCGCCGTGGTTCCTGGACGACATGAACGCCATCGTCGGCGAGGCCGGCGACAAGGTGGACGTGGTGATGCTGCCCAAGGTGGAAGGCCCCTGGGACATCCATTACCTCGACCAGCTGCTGGCCCAGCTGGAGGCCAGGCACGGCGTCAAGCGCCCGATCATGATCCACGCCATCCTGGAAACCGCGCTGGGCGTGGAGAACGTCGCCGCCATCTGTCAGGCCAGCCCCCGCATGCACGGCATCAGCCTCGGCCCGGCCGATCTCGCCGCCTCGCGCGGCATGAAGACCACCCGCGTCGGCGGCGGCCATCCCTTCTACGGCGTGCTGGAAGACGCCGCCGAGGGCAAGTCGGGCCGCACCCTGTTCCAGCAGGATCTGTGGCACTACACCGTGGCCAAGATGGTCGACGCCTGCCAGTCGGCGGGGATCAAGGCCTTCTACGGCCCGTTCGGCGATTTCTCGGACGACGCCGCCTGCGAGGCGCAGTTCCGCAACGCCTTCCTGCTGGGCTGCGTCGGCGGCTGGAGCCTGCACCCCAAGCAGATCGACATCGCCAAGAAGGTGTTCAGCCCCGACGTGGCCGAGGTGCTGTTCGCCAAGAAGATTCTCGAAGCCATGCCCGACGGCACCGGCGCGGTGATGATCGACGGCAAGATGCAGGACGACGCCACCTGGAAGCAGGCCAAGGTCATGGTCGATCTGGCGCGTGCGGTGGCCGCCAAGGACCCGGAGATGGCCAAGGCCTACGGGCTGTAGGATCGGTCTTTGAAGAAGGGGCCGCCGGAATCGCCGGCGGCCTTTTTCATTCCTGCAGCTCGATCAGCACGCCGCAGGCATCCTCGGGATAGATCACCACCTTGCCCTGGCGGTCGCGCTCATAGGCGATGCCGGCTGCCTTCAGCGCGCTCGCGGCCGTCTCGGCGCTCTTGATCCGAAGGGTCAGGGCGACCAAAGCGGGAGCGGCGGGAAAATCCTCGTCCTCGGCCTCGGGGTGCATCTGGCCGAGATCGTCGGGACGGCAGAGGAACACCAGCCCGTGGCGGGTGTGCACCGTCACCGTCTCGTCGGTGGCGGTGGCGGCGGCCGGGCCGATCAGGCGGTCCCAGGCGGGCATCAGCTCCAGCGGTTCGGCCATCAGGGCGGTGACCGAGATGACGCCGCTGGCGCCGTTGGCGTGGGTGGTCCAGCCGGGCCGGCGCAGCTTCTCCGGAGTCAGGTGCTGGCACAGGAAGGAGGCGATGCCGGGCGTGGTCCCGGGCGGCAGGATGCCCGCCTTGAAGCGGGCCAGTTCGCCCTCGATGGTGCGGCTGAGGTCGCCGGGGGGCTCGATCCCCAGGCGGGCGCAATCGGCCGCCGCGTCCTCGCTGCCCCACACCAGGCCCATCAATCCCTCGCCCTTGGCCGCCAGATGGGCGCGCAGGCGATCCGCCGGGCCGCCTTCGCCCACCGCGGCCAGGATTTCCAGGTAGTCGTCCTCGAACATCACGCAATAATTGGCGGTGCCCCATTCGGCGTGCTCGCCCCGGCTCGCCAGGGTGAAGCCCAGGGCGCGGAACACCGATGCCGCCCGCTCCAGGTCGGCGACGGCGATGATGACGTGGTCGAGGCCGGTGATGCGGCTGGTCATGGCGGTTTCCTTCCGGCGACGGAGATGGATTGCCGGGTCAAGCCCGGCAATGACGAAACCTGTCGTATGCCGTCATGCCCGGGCTTGACCCGGGCATCCACATTACGCCTGCTTGGCGTCGATGATGGCGCGGCGGATGGCGCGGGTCTCGGTGAAGCGCTTGTGCAGCACCTCGCCCTCGCCCCAGCGGATGGCCCGCTGCAGCGCGGTGAGGTCCTCGGTGAAGCGCTGGATCACTTCCAGCACCGCCTCGCGGTTGTTGAGGAACACGTCGCGCCACATCACCGGGTCGGAGGCGGCGATGCGGGTGAAGTCGCGGAAGCCCGAGGCGGAGAACTTGATCACCTCCTGCTGCATGTGGCCTTCCAGGTCGTTGGCGGTTCCCACGATGGTGTAGGCGATCAGGTGCGGCAGGTGCGAGGTGATGGCCAGCACCTTGTCGTGATGGTGGGGGTCCATGATCTCGACCATGGAGCCCACCCGGCGCCACAGCTCGGCCACCTTGTCCACCGCCTTGGGATCGCCGCCGGTGACGGGGGTGAGGATGTGCCAGCGGCCCTCGAACAGCTCGGCGAACCCGTTCTCCGGCCCCGAATGCTCGGTGCCGGCGATGGGGTGGCCGGGGACCAGCTCGACGCCGTCGGGAATGTAGGGGCCGAGGTCGCGGATCACCGACAGCTTGACCGAGCCCACGTCGGTAACGATGGTGCCGGGCTTCAAGTGCGGGCCGATGGCCTCGCCCACCGCCTGGGTGGCGCCCACCGGGGCGCCCACCACCACCAGGTCGGCTTCGGGAATCAGCGCCGCCGGATTGTCGCCGGCGGCGTCGACCACCCCCAGCTCCAGGGCGGCCTTGCGCGCCTTCTCGCTGGTGTCCAGCGTCAGGAGGCGCCGGGCCAGGCCGTGCTTGCGCATGGCCCGGGCCAGGGACGAACCGATCAGGCCGATACCGACGAAGCAGACGGTGTCGAACAGGGGCTGGGTCATGCTCCCACGAACTCTTTCAGGGCGTCGACCACCGCCTGATTCTCCTCGCCCGTGCCGATGGTGATGCGCAAGCTGTCGCCCAGGCCATAGCCGCCCATGGCCCGCACGATGATGCCGCGCGAGCGCAGGAACCTGTCGGCGGTGGGCGCGTCCTTGCCCGGGGTGGCGGGGAAGCGGACCAGGATGAAGTTGCAGACGCTGGGGACCACGGTGAGGCCGAGATCGGCCAGCTTGCCCGACAGCCAGGGCAGCCAGTAGTCGTTGTGGCTCTTGCACAGATCGGCGTAGGCGGTGTCCTCGAAGGCGGCCAGCCCGGCGGCCAGGGCGGGGGCGCCGACGTTGAAGGGGTTGCGCACCCGGTTCAGCACGCCGGCCACGTTCTCGGGGCAATAGGCCCAGCCCAGGCGCAGGCCGCCCAGGGCGTACATCTTGGAGAAGGTGCGGCAGACCACCACGTTGTCGCCGGCCTCCACCAGCTCGATGCCGCCGGAATAGTCGTTGCGGCTGACGAACTCGGTATAGGCGGCGTCGATCACCAGCAGGATGTCGGAGCGCAGATTGGCGCGCAGGCGGGCCACTTCCGAGGCCGGCAGGTAGGTGCCGGTCGGGTTGTTGGGATTGGCCAGGAACAGGATCCTGGTCCGGGGCGTCACCGCGGCCAGCAGGTTGTCCACGTTGGCGGTCAGCTCCACCTCGGGGGCGGTCACCGGGGTGGCGCCGCAGGCCTTGGCGGCGATGGCGTACATCAGGAAGCCGTGGGCCGAGTACAGCACCTCGTCGCCGGGGCCGGCATAGGAACGGCACAGGATGCCCAAAAGCTCGTCCGAACCGGCGCCGCAGACGATGCGCGACGCGTCCAGGTGATAGCGCGCCGCGATGGCCTTGCGCAGCTCCTCGGCGCCGCCGTCGGGATAGCGGTGCATCTCGGGCGCCATGGCGCGCAGCGCCTCGATGGCCTTGGGGCTGGGGCCCAGCGCGCCCTCGTTGGAGGACAGCTTGAAGATGCGGTCGACACCCTCGATGGCGGATTCGCCGCCCACATAGGGGCGGATGTCCATGATGCCGGGGCGGGGCGTGGGAGCGGTCACGATTCTATCTCCAGCGAAAAGGGGGGGACGGGTCAGGCGAGCGCCTCGGGCGCGAAGGGGGTGGCGTAGCCGCCGACGATGGCGATGCGGCCGACGGGGTCTTTCGGCGCGACCAGGGCGGCGAGGCGGGAATCGGCGGCGGTGACGTGGCCCAGAATCTCGACCATGTGCAGCCACTGGCCGCCATGGCGGTGGATGGCCAGCAGTTCGGCCGGCTCCAGCCCGCCGGCGGCCAGGATGGCGCGCAGGCGGTCGCGGCTGACGTCGGGGCCGGTCTCCAGCACCGCCAGGGTGCGGTCGTCGCCGGAGCAATCGTGGTCGCGACAGGCGATGACCAGGGCCTGCAGCGGCTCGGCCGAGCCCTTGACCGAGGCGGTGGGGGCGAAGGGCAGGCGGGCCACCACGCGGGGCGCGTCGCCGCTTTCCAGGGTCAGGCTGGTCCACCACGGCTCGGCGTCGTCGGCGGCCTCGGTGCCGGGAATCAGGGGGATGACCCCCACCGTGGCGAGGCCGTCGGCCACGGCGCGCACCACCTGGCCGGGGCTGCGGAAGGCGGTGAGCGGCGCCACCACGCCGAAATGATTGCGGGCCAGCTCGATGGCGGCGGTGGAGCGGCCGGCGGCGTGGACGGCCACGTGGAGCGGCGCCTGCAGGCCGGTCAGCGCGCCGACGATCTCGCGCCAGATGCGCACCAGGGCCAGCTTGGGGAACTCTCCCCCGTGGCGGGCCACCAGCCGGCGCAGGATCTGCGCCTCGCGCCCCGGGCGCAGCGTCACCCTGCGGTCGGTCTTGGCGGCGGCGATGCGCTCCACCAGCCCGGTGCGACGCATCAGCAGGTCGTGCAACTGATCGTCGATGCGATCAATTTCGCGACGGAGCTGCTCGAGGGCGGCGCTGTCCTGGGTCATGGCGGTAAAGGGGGCCGGAAATGGTGGGTCCAAGGGGGATAGGTTTAGTGCGGCTTGGCCCGGAAATCAAAGAAAACGTTGACAGTCCCCGTCCGCGACCATAGCTAATCCATTCCCCGTCACGGCGCGTGATCCCATGTCCCAGAGCGAGCCCGTTCCGACCGTCTCCGCCAACGCCCTCGGCCTCAAGGTCGAACTGGGGCGCGACCGGCCGGTTCGCCTCGATTGCGGCGTCGATCTGGGGCCGGTGACCGTGGCCTACCAGACCTATGGCCGGCTCAACGCCGACCGGTCCAACGCCATCCTGATCTGCCACGCGCTCACCGGCGACCATTACGTCGCCGATCCCCACCCCATCACCGGCAAGCCCGGCTGGTGGCACGAACTGGTGGGGCCGGGCCGGGTGTTCGACACCGACCGCTATTTCCTGATCTGCTCCAACGTGCTGGGCGGCTGCATGGGCACCACCGGGCCCATGGACGACAATCCCGCCAGCGGCAAGCCCTGGGGCCTGGATTTCCCGGTGATCACCATCGGCGACATGGTCAAGGTCCAGGCCCGTCTGGTGGATCATCTGGGCATCGACCAGCTGTTCTGCGTGGTCGGCGGCTCCATGGGCGGCATGCAGGTGCTGAAATGGGCCCAGTCCTATCCCGAGCGGGTGTTCTCGGCCATTCCCATCGCGGCGGCGGCCCGTCACTCGGCCCAGAACATCGCCTTCCACGAGGTGGGGCGCCAGGCCATCATGGCCGACCCCGACTGGTGCGACGGCAATTACCTGCAACAGGGCAAGCGGCCCCATCGCGGGCTGGCGGTGGCGCGCATGGCGGCGCACATCACCTATCTGTCCGAGCCGGCGCTGCACCAGAAATTCGGCCGCAACCTGCAGAACCGCGACACCATCACCTATGGCTTCGACGCCGATTTCCAGGTGGAGAGCTATCTGCGCCACCAGGGTTCCACCTTCGTGGACCGCTTCGACGCCAATTCCTATCTCTACATCACCCGGGCCATGGATTACTTCGACCTGGCCGCCGAGAACGGGGGCGTGCTGGCCAACGCCTTCCGCGGCACGCGCACCCGCTTCTGCGTGGTCAGCTTCACCAGCGACTGGCTGTTCCCCACCTCGGAAAGCCGTGCGGTGGTGCATGCGCTGAACGCGGTGGCGGCCAATGTCAGCTTCGTGGAGATCAAGTCCGACAAGGGCCACGACGCCTTCCTGCTGGACGAGCCCGAATTCCACGCCACGCTCACCGGTTTCCTCGAGGGCGCCGCCGCCCATCGCGGCCTGCCGCGCAACGATGGGGGCGCGGTGCGATGATGACCGTCTCCAACGGCAATCTGCGCGTCGATCTCAAGCTGATCGCCGACATGGTGGAGCCCGGCTCGCGGGTGCTGGACGTGGGCTGTGGCGAAGGCGCCCTGCTGGACTGGCTGGGCCGCACCAAGAACGTGGACGGGCGCGGCATCGAGCTGTCCATGGCCGGCGTGTCGGCGGCGGTGTCGCACGGCCTGTCGGTGATCCAGGGCGACGCCGACACCGACCTCAAGGATTATCCCTCGGGCGCCTTCGACTACGTGATTCTCAGCCAGACGCTGCAGGCCACCTACGAGCCGCGCACCGTGCTCAGCCACATGCTGCGCATCGGACGTCGCGCCATCGTGTCGTTTCCCAATTTCGGCCATTGGCGGGTGCGGCTGCACCTTTTGGCCCGGGGCCGCATGCCGGTGACCGACACCCTGGCCTACGAGTGGTACGACACCCCCAACATCCACTTCTGCACCATCCGCGACTTCCTGGATCTGTGCCGGGATCTGGGAATCACGGTGGAGCGGTCCATTCCGCTGGACCGCAACGGCAAGACCATGCCCATTCCATCCTGCGAGGGCATCGCCAACCTGTTCGCCGACCAGGGCCTGTTCGTGCTGTCGCGCCAGGGTTAGGCCAGGGAGTTGCGGCGGGGAGTAGCGGGCGGGGACGCCCGCGCTCCGATACCTGTGCCGTCATGGAGCGCGGGCGTCCCGCCCGCAAAGGCTACTCCGCCGCCACCAGATGCAGGTGCGGCGCCTTTTCCCCGCGATGAATGGCGTCGAGGAAGGTCTCCACCTCGGTGCGCAGCGCGTCGGCCTGGCCGGTGAGCTCCGCCGCCGCCGCCAGCACTTCCGAGGCGGTGGCCCCGGCATGGCGGGCGGCGTCGCTGACCTCGCCGATATTGCCCGACACCTCGGCGGTGCCGGTGGCGGCCTGCTCGATGCTGCGGGCGATTTCGGTGGTGGCGGCCGATTGCTGGTCCACGGCGATGGCCACCACCGACGAGGTCTCGTCGATCTCGGCGATGGTGCGCACGATGGCGGCGATGGCGTCGGCGGCCTGGGTGGCGGCGGACTGCACCTCGCCGATCTGGGAGGTGATCTCGTCGGTGGCCCGTGCCGTCTGGTTGGCGAGGGTCTTGACCTCGTTGGCGACGACGGCGAAGCCCTTGCCGGCTTCACCGGCCCGCGCCGCCTCGATGGTGGCGTTCAAGGCCAGGAGGTTGGTCTGCGACGCGATGTCGTTGATCAGCGCCACCACCTCGCCGATGCGGCCGGCGGCGGAATTGAGGCCGGCGACGATCTCGCTGGAGCGCTCGGCCTCCTCGACGGCGGTGCGCGACCGCGCGGTGGAGACCTCCACCTGACGGGCGATCTCGGCCTCCGAGGCGTGCAGTTCCTCGGTGGCGGCGGCCACCGTCTGCACGCTCATGGCGGCATGGTTGGCGGCGGCGGCCACGGCGGTGGATTGCCGCGCCGTCTGGTCGGCGATGGCCGACATGGACTGGCTGGTGGACTGCATCTGGGCGGCAGCGGCGCCCACCGACTTGATGACGCCGGCCACCTTGGCGTCGAACTCGGCGGTCAGCCGCTCGATGCGGCGCTGGCGGGCAAGGTCGGCCTCCTGCTGGCGGAGCTTCTCGGCGGCGGCCTCGGCGGCGGCCTCGATGTGCTTCTGGAACACCTTCAGGCCGCGGGCCAGGGCGCCGATCTCGTCGACCCGTTCGGTGTGGCGGATCTCGACCCCGTGGTCGTCGTTGGTCAGGCGCTCCAGGGCGGCGGTGACGTCGCGCAAGGGGCGGGTGATGCCGCGTCCCACCCAGGCGGCGATCAGCCAGACCAGGGCGAGGACGGCCAGGGCGGCGGTGCCGAAGCGCAGGGCGCTGGCCCGGAAGGCGGCCGAGACGTCGTCGATGTAGATGCCGCTGCCGATCACCCAGCCCCAGGGGGTGAAGCCCTTGACGTAGGACAGCTTGTTCACCGGCTCGGTGGCGCCGGGCTTGGGCCACATGTAGTAGACGAAGCCGGCGGATTTCTCGGCGACGGTCCGGTTCATCTCGCGGAACAGGAACAGGCCGGTGGGGTCCTTCATGTCCAGGATGGGCTGATCGATCAACTTGGCGTTGGGGTGGGACAGCATCACCGACTGATCCAGGCGGTGCACCCAAAGGTACTCGCTGCCCTCGTAGCGCAGCTTGGACACGGCGGCCAGGGCGGCGGCCTGGGCTTCCTCGCGGCTGAGCTTGCCGGCGCGCTCCATCTCCTCGAAATGGGCGAGCAGCGACTGGCCGACCTCGACGATATGGCGGGTCTTGACCTCGCGATCATCCATCAGGTCGTGGTTCATCTGGGTCAGGCTGGCGGCCACCACGGCGGCGATGCCACACAGCGCGGTGGCCACGATCAGCCACAGTCGGATCGCGATCTTCATGTAACCCCCCTACCTGCGCGGGAATTGGTGCTTAGCGCACTCTTCCCCCCATTCGTAAGGGTTTTTATGTAGGAATAAACCGGCAGTCAATGGCCGATTTGTGTCTATTACCTCTGTCGGATAGGATTTGCATATCCAAAGGACTCAATAATTTTTCTATGGTTTTCGCTTCTTGCCATTTTTCCCCAAGGCGGCCTCCAGGGCGTCGGCCACGGTGCGCATCACCTTGACGCGGGCATAGTTCTTGGAATTGGCCTCGACCAGGGTCCAGGGGGCGTTGGTGGTGGAGGTCCTTTCCACCATGTCGTTGACCGCCTGTTCGTAGACGCCCCATTGCTCGCGGTTGCGCCAATCCTCGTCGGTCAGCTTCCATTTCTTGTATTCGATCTCGCCGCGGGCGTTGAAGCGGGCCAGCTGTTCCTCGGCGGTGATGTGCAGCCAGAACTTGCACATGACGATGCCGTGGTCGGTCAGCTGACTCTCGAAATCGACGATCTCGCCATAGGCGCGGCGCCAGGCTTCCTCGGTGCAGAAGCCTTCGACCCTCTCAACCAGGACGCGGCCGTACCACGAGCGGTCGAACACGGTGACGCGCCCCGCCCGGGCGATGTGGCGCCAGAAGCGCCAGAGGTAGTGCTGGGCGCGCTCCTCCTCGGTGGGGGCGGCGATGGGGATGACCTGATAGTCCCGCGCGTTCAGCGCGTTGGTCAGGCGGCGGATGGTGCCGCCCTTGCCGGCGGCGTCCCAGCCCTCGAACACCAGGGCGGTGGAGACGCCTCGCTCCTTGGCGGCGTGGTAGAGGTGGGCGAGCCGCGCCCGCTGCTCCTGCAGCGCCTGATTGTATTCGGCGCCCTCGATGGCCAGACTCATGTCCAGCGACGACAGGATGGAGGGCTGCGAGGCCAGGGCGGCGGGTTCCGAGGATTTCGTGGCCTTGGCCTTGCCCTTGATCTCGGCGTTGACCTTCTTCACCGCCTCGCGCTTGGCGAAGTGCTTGGTGATGGCCTCCTTCAGGGTCTGCAGCACCACCGCCGAGCGGTAGCGGGCATCGGCGCCCTCGACGATCTGCCAGGGGGCGTGGCCCTTGCTGGTGTGCATGATCAGGCGTTCGGCGGCGGCGATGAACTTGTCGTACATCTCCCAGTGCTCCCAGTCCTGGCGGGTCACCTGCCAGGCGGTGAGCGGGTCCTTCTCCAGGCTTTTCAGGCGCTTCTTCTGGGCCTTCTGCGACAGGTGCATCCAGAACTTGAGGATCAGGGCGCCCTCGTCGGCCAGGGTCTTCTCGAAATGGACGATGCGGTCCAGCCGCTCGTCCAGTTCGGCGCCGGTGATCTTGTCGTTGACCCGGTCGATCAGGGGGTGGTGGTACCACGACGACATGAACAGCCCGACCTTGCCCTTGGGCGGCAGGTCGCGCCAGTAGCGCCAGTATTCGGGGCGCTCGCGCTCCTCGTCCGACGGCGGGCCATAGGCGCGGGTGACGATCCAGCGCGGGTCCATCCATTCGTTCAGAAGGTTGACCGTCTCGTTCTTGCCGGCGCCATCGACGCCAGCGAACAGCACGATGACGGGAAAATCAGCCTCGCGCAGCTGCTGCTGCAGGTCCAGGAGCTCGGTGCGCAGGGCCGGCGCCATGGCGTCGAAATCCTCGCGCGAGATCTTGCGTCCCAGTTCGGCGGCCTCGAACATGTTCCATCCCCCCATGGCACCATCAACCGGAAGTATGAGCGTATGCCTAATGCACAGGGGCGGCAAGGGGCTGTACTATGCAGGCCCTTGCAGGAGGTGCCCATGCCCCGGACGGTTCAGCTGGTTCTCGACGACGCCTTGGCCCGCCGGGTGGAGGAGCGGCTGGCGGCGGATGGCGGCGACGCGGCGGCGCTTCTGGAGCGGGCGCTGCGCTCTCACCTCGATGCCGAGGACGAGCGGATGGCGGCCAGGGAGGCGGTGATCCGGGCGGCGGGGGAAGGCGAGTTCGGCGCGGTTCCCGGCCTGTCCGCCGACCACGCCAGGGTCCGGCTGTGGCTGCTGGGCTGGGGCGGCGAGGGTGAATCCGGGCCGCCGGGGTCTTGCTGAGATGATCCGCTGGTCCGACACGGCCCTGACCGATCTGTTCCGGCTGCGGAGCGGCCTGAGCGGCGAGGCCGCCAGGCGCATCGGCCGCCTGATCGCCGAATCCGCCGATTGCCTGGCCGAGTTCCCCGAACGCGGCCGGGACGGCGCGGCGGCCGGCACAAGCGAGCTTCCGCTGCCCGGCCTGCCCTGGCGGCTGGTCTATCGGGCGGGCGAGGGGAACGTGATGATCCTGCGGCTCATCTGAGTCTGAGAGCCAGCGGCCCCAAGGCTCCAACCACTGCCATGGAGACGAAGGCCAGCCCCCAGGCCTGGGACGAGGTTCCGCCGCCGGCATGGTCCAGCACCATGCCGAAGGCCAGCGGCCCGACGAAGCCGGCGCCGAAGCCCAGCAGGGAATGGATGGCGATGGTGGCGCCCCGGCGCTCCGGCTCGGCCGCCATCACCGCGCCGGTGGTCAACGCCGCCGAATCGATCTGGATCAGCACGTTGTAGAGCAGCATCAGCGCCACCACCCAGCCATAGGGCAGTCCGCCCAAAAAGCCGACGACCGCGCCCATGACGGCGGACGACAGCATGGCGGCGGCGCAGACCCGGCGGCGGTCGAAGCGGATGGCGAGGTCGGCGCCGACCAGGGATGACCCCATGGCCAGCAGGGAGGCCAGCGTGGCGGCGGAGGTGGGGGACATCCCCCCGGCGTCGGGCTGGGTGGCCAGGACCCAGGTGAGGAAGGCCACCGTCCAGGATCGGGCTCCGAACAGCTCCCACACATGGGCGGCGTAGCCCAGCACATAGCCCATGGCGGCGCGGTTGCGGAACACCGGGCCGAAATCGAAGGGATTGACCGGCTGGGCGGGCGGCGTGGGCTCGGCCCTGTCCAGCAGGGCCAGGACCAGGACGAAGGCGGCCAGGGCGCACATGCCGCCCAGGGCGAAGGCCGCCTTCCACCCCCAGAACTCGGCGATGGCGCCGATGACCATGAACGACCCGCTGGTGCCGAGCGAGAAGCTGGCGGTGTAGAAGCTGATCCAGCGGGCCTGCTTCGGCCCCCTGGTGCGATCGACCAGGGCCTTCAGCCCCGGCATGTAGGTGCCGGCCAGTCCGATTCCCGCCAGGAAGCGCAAGACCAGCGCCGACCAGAAGCCCTCGGCCGCCACGGCGTAGAGCAGGCACGAGACTCCCGCCACCAGGGCGCCGAACAGATAAACCTTCTTGGCGTCCACCCGGTCGGTCATGGTGGTCAGCACCGGCACCGCCATCGTATAGCCGGCGAACAGCACCCCGGAAATCCACCCGGCTTCCGTATTGGACAGAGCCCAGGCGGCGACGAAATCGGGCAGCAAAGCGGGAAAGGCGAACACCCCCACCATGGTCAGCACTTCCGCGGCGCACAGGCAGAAGACGGCCCTGGCGCCCAGGGAAGGGGAGTCACTCACCGCAATGATCCATGACTTTTGTCCCGTTTCAATTCTCGTATCGGGTGTATACCGTAGAGGGGAGCCTTGGGGGGCTCGGTGGGCGCCTCGTGGGAGAGGGAGGACCCTTTCATATGGCCTCGAATCGGATTGTTTCATGGGGGAACGATAAGATCGAGTGGTCTGATGATCTTCTTGTCCACGCCGGGCAGGAGGATGACGACCATCGCGAGATGTTCACCCTGATGAACCAGATCTTCTCGGCCGCCCGCCTGGGCGCCGACATGGTCACCCAGGCGGTGGCCGATCTGTGCCTGTTCACCCGCGAACACTTCGCCCGCGAACAGCACGGCATGGAACAGACGGGCTATCCCGGGCTTGAAGCCCACCGCTACGAGCACGAATACCTGATCTTCCAGCTGGACGCCCTGATCGAGCGCCTGATGATCTCCGGCCCCGATCAGGTGGCGGACGAACTGCTGGACCTGCTCAAGCGCTGGCTCTGCGACCACATCCTGACCCACGACGCCGCCTATTCGGATTATCTGCGGATGCGGGGGATGGCGTAATAGGCCGGTTCAGACCGGGCCGTGGGTGAGATGCACCCTTGGCTCCATTCCTTCGTGGAGCAGACGCAGGATGACAACGAGTGATGAACCATCGCGCTGTCGCTCCATGGCGTAATACAGCATATGTGCCGCTACGCCGGCTCTACCCGCCGCGTTCTCCAGGTGAAAGGCGCGCAGTCCGGGGAGAATGGTACTCCGGTCCCAGGATCCGCCGCGTTCGGGCTCGTCGGCGATCATCTCGACGGCCTTTGCGATCAGCCGCTTATATGTATCCCGCTGGATTGAGCCGAATTGCTCCTTGGTCTGCCGGAGGACCGCCTTGAAATCCTGCTTCGCGGCTTCGGTAACCCGATAGCCGTTCACCCCTCATCCCCACCCATCTCATCCAGGATCGTGGCGATGGGGCGTTCGTCCAGCCGGCCCAGCCGCCAGTCCTCGACACCGACCATGACGGCACGGCGGAGCATCTCGAGCTTCTCCTGCTCCAGTGCCTTCTCACGGTGAAGCAGGCGAAGAGCCTCGCGCACCACTTCGCTCTGCGACGAATAGCCTCCGGCCGCCACCTCCTGCTCAACGAAGGAGACCAGATTGTCAGGAAGGCTGATATTCATGGTGGCCATGGGGCGACTCCTTGATCCGTCGCCATCATAGTGGAGAATGGCAAAAATTGCCAATTCAGGGCTTTCCTTCCCGTTCCGATACAAAAAGGGCGCCCTATCACGGGCGCCCTTTCCGCATAGGGAACGAAAAAACTACGTGTGCAGCGGGCGGCCGTCCACGGCGAGGCAGGCTTCCTTGACCGCTTCGCCCAGGCCCGGATGGGCGTGGCAGGTGCGCGCGATGTCTTCGGAGGCCGCGCCGAATTCCATGGCGAGGACCACTTCGGCGATCAGGTCGCCGGCGTTGGGGCCGACGATGTGGGCGCCGAGCACCTTGTCGGTGGTGGCGCAGGCCAGCACCTTGACGAAGCCGTCGACCTCGTTCATGGACCGCGCCCGACCGTTGGCGGTGAAGGGGAACTTGCCGGCCTTGTAGGCGATGCCCTCGGCCTTCAGCTGCTCCTCGGTCTTGCCCACCGAGGCCACTTCCGGCCAGGTGTAGACCACCGCCGGGATGGCGTCGTAGTTCACGTGGCCGTGCTGGCCGGCCAGGATCTCGGCCAGGGCGACGCCCTCTTCCTCGGCCTTGTGGGCCAGCATGGCGCCGCCGACCACGTCGCCGATGGCGTAGATGCCGGGCACGTTGGTGCGGAAGTGGCCGTCGATCTGGACGAAGCCGCGCTTGTCCATGGCGACGCCGACCTTGTCCAGGCCCAGGCCGTCGGTGAACGGCCGGCGGCCGATGGCCACCAGGACGCAATCGGCCTCGATCTTCTCAGGCGTACCGCCGGCGGCGGGCTCGACGGTGACGGTGGCGGTCTTGCCCTTCCTGGCGATGCCGGTGACCTTGGTGCCCAGCTTGAACTCCATGCCCTGCTTGCCCAGCAGGCGCTGCATCTGCTTGGAGACCTCGCCGTCGTTGAAGGGCAGGATGCGGTCGAGGAATTCCACCACGGTGACCTTGGCGCCCAGGCGGCCCCAGACGGTGCCCAGTTCCAGGCCGATGACGCCGCCGCCGATGACCACCATGTGCTTGGGGGTCTTGGCGAGGGCCAGCGCGCCGGTGGACGAGATGATCACGTCCTCGTCGATCTCCACTCCGGGCAGCGGAGTGACCTCGGAGCCGGTGGCGATGACGATGTGCCTGGCGGCGACATTGGACTTGGCGCCGTCCTTGGCGGTCACTTCGATCTGGCCCGGGGCGGTGATGGCGCCGGCGCCGACGATGTAGGTCACCTTGTTCTTCTTGAACAGGAACTCGATGCCCTTGGTGTTGTCGGACACCACCTTGTCCTTGTGGCCCATCATGCCGGCCACGTCCATCTCGACCTTGCCGACCTTGATGCCGAAGGCGCCCAGCTCGTGGGCGGCGGCGTGGTAGTGGTGGGACGCGGTCAGCAGCGCCTTGGAGGGAATGCAGCCGACGTTGAGGCAGGTGCCGCCCAGGCTGCCGCGCTTCTCGATGCAGGCGGTCTTCAGGCCCAGCTGGGCGGCGCGGATGGCGGCGACATAGCCGCCGGGGCCACCGCCGATGATGACGACGTCGAAAGAGTTCTCGGACATTGGTTCGTCCCCTGGCAGAGCGTCACCCCCGGACTTGGTCCGGGGGTCCATGGATGGCCGGATCAAGTCCGGCCATGACGGTTAAGCGTGGCTGATCCTACATCTCGAGCAGGATGCGCTGCGGGTCCTCGATGCACTCCTTGACGCGCACCAGGAACGACACCGCCTCGCGGCCGTCGATGATGCGGTGGTCGTAGGAGAGCGCCAGGTACATCATGGGCCGCGCCTCGATCTTGCCGTCGGGCATGACCATGGGGCGCTGCTGCACCTTGTGCATCCCCAGGATGCCCGACTGGGGCGTGTTGAGGATGGGGGTGCTCATCAGCGAGCCGTAGACGCCGCCGTTGGAGATGGTGAAGGTGCCGCCCATCAGGTCTTCCATGCTGAGCTTGCCGTCGCGGGCCTTCTTGCCCAGGTTGGCGATGCCCTGCTCGACCCCGGCGAAGGACAGCTGGTCGGCGTCGCGCAGCACCGGCACCACCAGGCCCTGGGGGGTGCCCACGGCCACGCCGATGTCGTAGTACTTCTTGTAGACCAGATCCTCGCCGTCGATCTCGGCGTTGACGGCGGGCCAGTCCTTCAGCGCGGCGACGCAGGCCTTCACGAAGAAGGACATGAAGCCCAGCTTGACGCCGTGGCGCTTCTCGAACTGGTCCTTGTACTGGTTCCTGAGGTCGAACAGCGCGCCCATGTCCACCTCGTTGAAGGTGGTCAGCATGGCGGCGGTGTTCTGGGCTTCCTTCAGGCGGCCGGCGATGGTCTTCCTGAGGCGGGTCATGCGGACCCGCTCCTCGCGGTCGGCCTTGGCGCGCGGTCCCGACGGAGCGGCGGGCTTGGCGGGAGCCGGGGCGGCGGCGGGCGCGGCGGCGGCGGCCAGCACGTCGCCCTTGGTGACGCGCCCGTCCTTGCCGGTGCCGGCGATGGCCGAGGTATCGACACCGGAATCGGCGGCGATCTTCTTGGCCGACGGCATGACGGCGGGAGCGGCCGGGGCGGCGGCGGGAGCCGCGGCCGGAGCCGGGGCGGCGGCCTTGGGGGCCGGCGCGGCGGCGGCGGCGGCACCGGCGGCGCCGAGCACGCCCAGCAGGGCGCCCACTTCCACGGTGGCGCCGGCGGCGGCCACGATGTCGGTCAGGGTGCCGGCGGCCGGCGCGTTGACCTCGACGGTGACCTTGTCGGTTTCCAGCTCGACCAGGGGCTCATCGGCGCGGACGGCATCGCCCACGTTCTTGAACCACTTGGCGACGGTGGCTTCGGTGACGGACTCGCCCAGGGTGGGCACCTTGATTTCGGTGGTCATTTTCTTGGTTTCCCCTTTCTAGGCGGTCAGGCGGGAGAGCTTGGAAGCGCGGCGGAACGGCTGGGGCAGGGTGACCAGTTCGCCGGTCAGCGCCATGCCGGTGATCCATTCCTGTTCGGCCACGTGGGTCTTGTACAGGCCGGTGGCGGGCGACGCGGCGGCGCGGCGTCCGCAGTACAGGGCCTTCCTCGCCTTGATGTCGAGTTCCTCGCAGATGAACTCGATACGGCGGTCGACGAAGGTCCATGGGCCCATGTTGGCCGGCTCTTCCTGCACCCACAGCAATTCGGCGTTGGGATAGCGGGCGAGCTGGGCCTTGATGGTGTCCTTGGGCCAGGGATAGAGCTGCTCGACGCGGATGATGGCCACGTCCTTGAGACCGCGCTTGGTGCGCTCCTCCAGCAGATCGTAATAGACCTTGCCCGAGCACAGCAGCACCCGGCGGATCTTGGCATCGGCGACCAGATTCTCGGTCTCGGGCAGCACGCGGCGGAAGCGCGAGCCGGTGACCAGGTCGTCCAGCTTGGAGACGCACAGCTTGTGACGCAGCAACGACTTCGGCGTCATGATGATCAGCGGCTTGCGGAAGTTGCGGCGCAGCTGACGGCGCAGAGCGTGGAAGTAGTTGGCCGGGGTGGTGATGTTGCAGACCTGCCAGTTGTCCTCGGCGGAGAGCTGGAGATAGCGCTCCCAGCGGGCCGAGGAATGCTCCGGCCCCTGGCCTTCATAGCCGTGGGGCAGCAGCATCACCAGACCCGACATGCGCAGCCACTTGGACTCGCCCGAGTTGATGAACTGGTCGATGATCACCTGGGCGCCGTTGGCGAAGTCGCCGAACTGGCCTTCCCACAGGGTCAGCGTGTTGGGCTCGGCCTGGGAGTAGCCGTATTCGAAGCCCAGCACCGCCTCTTCCGACAGCGGGCTGTCCATGACCTCGAAATAGGCCTGGTTGCCGGGGCGGATGTGGTTCAGGGGCTCGAAGCGGTCCTCGGTCTCCTGGTCGGTCAGACGGCAATGGCGCTGCGAGAAGGTGCCGCGCCCGCAATCCTGCCCCGACAGGCGGACGGGGTTGCCCTCCACCAGCAGGGTGCCGAAGGCCAGGGCCTCGGCGGTCGCCCAGTCGATGCCCTCGCCCTTGTCCACCATGTCCTTCTTGGCGGCCAGCTGGCGGACGATCTTCTTGTTGACGTTGAAGCCCTCGGGAGTGGTGGCCAGCGCGTGCCCCACTTCCTTGAGGATGTCGGCGGAGACGCCGGTCTTCTCCTCGCGGAACTCTTCTTCCTCGGCCAACTGGGCCAGGCCCTGCCACTTGCCTTCCAGCCAGTCGGCCTTGTTGACCCTGAAGCTCTTGGCCGCTTCGTAGTCCTGCTCCAGGCGGGCCTGGAAATTGGCGAAGATGGCGTCGGCGTCATAGCGCGACAGCGTCCCCTCGGCCACCAGCTTCTCCATGTAGATGGCCCGCGTGGTGGGGTGAGCGGCGATCTTGCGGTACATCTGCGGCTGGGTGAAGGCCGGCTCGTCCGACTCGTTGTGGCCGTGGCGGCGGTAGCAGACCATGTCGATCACCACGTCGGCGCCGAATTCCTGGCGGTACTCGGTGGCGATGCGGGCCACGTGCACCACGGCTTCGGGGTCATCGCCGTTGACGTGGAACACCGGGGCCTGGAAGCCCTTGGCCACGTCCGACGAATAGGGGCCGGAGCGCGAGTACTGCGGCGCGGTGGTGAAGCCGATCTGGTTGTTGATGATGATGTGCATGGTGCCGCCGGTGCAGTAGCCCTTGAGCTGCGACAGCAGCATGGTCTCGGGCACCACGCCCTGGCCGGCGAAGGCGGCGTCGCCGTGCAGGATGATGCCCATCACCCGCTTGCGCTCGGTATCGCCGAACTGGGTCTGCTTGGCGCGCACCTTGCCGACCACCAGCGGGCCGACCACTTCCAGGTGGCTGGGATTGGGCATCAGCGACAGGTGGACCACCTTGCCGTCGAAATCGCGGTCGGCGGAGGTGCCCAGGTGGTACTTCACGTCGCCCGAGCCCTGGACGTCTTCCGGGTTGGCGGCGTTGCCCTGGAATTCCGAGAAGATGGCCTGGTAGGGCTTCTTCATGAAATTGGCCAGCACGTTGAGACGGCCGCGGTGGGCCATGCCCAGCACCACCTCGTCGACGCCCAGCTGGCTGCCGCGCTTGAGGATCTGCTCCAGCGCCGGAATGACGGACTCGCCGCCTTCCAGGCCGAAGCGCTTGGTGCCGGTGTACTTCATCTGCAGGAAACGCTCGAAGCCCTCGGCCTCGGTCAGGCGCTCCAGGATGGCGGTCTTGCCGCGCGCCGTGAAGTCGGTGCGGTTGTGGATCGATTCGATGCGCTTCTGAATCCAGGCCTTCTGGTCGGGGTCCTGGATGTGCATGAACTCGACGCCGATGTTCGAGCAGTAGGTTTCCTGCACGATGCTGACGATGGAGCGCAGCGTGGCGGTCTCCAGGCCCAGCACGTGGTCGATGAAGATCTCGCGGTCGAGATCGGCATCGGTGAACCCGTAGGTGCGGTAGTCCAGCTCGGGGTGCTGCTCGGGCTTGGTGAGGCCCAGCGGGTCGAGCTTGGCCATCAGATGGCCGCGCACGCGATACGAGCGGATCAGCATCAGGGCGCGGATCGAATCGATCTGGCCCTGGCGGATGGCGGCCGGATCGACCGCCGGGGCGGGGGCGGCCTTGGCGCCGTCCTTGCCCGCCTTCTTGGCGGCGGCGGCAGCGGCGGCGGCGGCCTCGGGATCGATGGCGCCGATGATCTTGACGTCGCGCCGCGCGCTGGCGGTGCCCTTGAAGTCCTGAATGAGCGCGGAGCCGTCGTCCTTCAGATCCTGGAAGAAGGCCACCCACGAGGAATCCACCGAGGAGGGGTCTTCCAGATAGCGGGCGTAAAGCTCGGCGATGAAGACGGCGTTGCCGCCGCTCAGAAAGGACGATTCGTCGAACTGCTTTGTCATGTTCGGGATTCGACGCAGGTTCTTGCCCGCGTCCCTTTCGTGCTTGGGCCGGGCGGCGCCGCCGGGCGCCGCTCGTTAACGGCGCAAACTGCTTTCTTATTATTATTAAAAACGGTCCGACGCACCGGCGGTCCGGCGCTCCGGCGACGCGCCGGACCGTTTGGTACTAAGCGGTTCAGCCCTTGAGGAGCTTCACCATGGTCGAGCCCAGCGAGGCGGGCGAGTCGGCGACGGCGATGCCGGCGGACAACAGGGCTTCCACCTTGAAGTCGGCGGTGTCGTTGCCACCCGAGATCACCGCGCCGGCATGGCCCATGCGGCGGCCGGGCGGAGCGGTACGGCCGGCGATGAAGCCGACGGTCGGCTTCTTCACCTTGGAGCGCTTCAGCAGCTCGGCGCCCTGGACCTCGGCGTCGCCGCCGATCTCGCCGATCATGATGATCGCCTGGGTCTCGGGGTCGGCCAGGAAGAGCTCCAGGCTGTCCACGAAGTTGGTGCCGTTGATGGGGTCGCCACCGATGCCGATGCAGGTGGTCTGGCCCATACCGGTGGCGGTGGTCTGCGCCACCGCTTCGTAGGTCAGGGTGCCCGAACGGGACACGATGCCGATCTTGCCGCGCTGGTGGATGTGACCGGGCATGATGCCGATCTTGCACTCACCGGGGGTGATGACACCGGGGCAGTTCGGCCCGATCAGACGGGTCTTGGAGCCCTGCAGCGCCCGCTTGACGGCCAGCATGTCGGCCACCGGGATACCCTCGGTGATGCAGACGGCCAGCTCGATCTCGGCGTCGATGGCTTCCAGGATGGCGTCGGCGGCGAAGGGCGGCGGCACGTAGATCACGGACGCGTTGCAGCCGGTCTTGGCCTTGGCCTCGGCGACGGTGTTGAACACCGGCAGGTCCAGGTGGGTGGTGCCGCCCTTGCCGGGGGTCACGCCGCCAACCATCTTGGTGCCGTAGGCGATGGCCTGCTCGGAGTGGAAGGTGCCCTGGGCTCCGGTGAAGCCCTGGCAGATCACCTTCGTGTTGGAATTAACGAGAACGGCCATTTTTATGCAGCCTCCTTCACGGCCTTCACCACCTTCTCGGCGGCATCGGCGAGGTTGTCGGCGGCAATGATCGGCAGACCCGACTGCGCCATGATCTTCTTGCCCAGCTCGACGTTGGTGCCTTCCAGGCGCACGACGAGGGGCACGTTCAGCGAGACTTCGCGGGCGGCGGCGACAACGCCTTCGGCGATGACGTCGCAGCGCATGATGCCGCCGAAGATGTTGACCAGGATGCCTTCGACGTTGGGATCGGACAGGATCAGCTTGAAGGCGGTGGTGACGCGCTCCTTGGTGGCGCCGCCGCCGACGTCGAGGAAGTTGGCCGGCTCGGAGCCGTACAGCTTGATGATGTCCATGGTGGCCATCGCCAGGCCGGCACCGTTGACCATGCAGCCGATCTGGCCATCCAGCTTGATGTAGTTCAGGCTGTGGCGGGCGGCTTCGAGCTCGGCCGGGTCTTCCTCGGACTCGTCACGCAGCTCTTCGATGTCCTTGTGACGGAACAGCGCGTTGTCGTCGAAGTTCACCTTGGCGTCGAGAGCGATCAGCTCGCCGGCGCCGGTGACCACCAGCGGGTTGATCTCGACGATGGAGCAGTCCAGGTCCATGAAGGCCTTGTACAGCGCGCCGACGAACTTGACGCAGGTGTTGACCTGCTTGCCCTCGAGGCCCAGGCCGAAGGCGATCTGGCGGCCGTGGTACTGCTGGAAGCCCTCGACCGGGTCGATGGCGACCTTCAGGATCTTCTCGGGGTTCTTGTGGGCCACTTCCTCGATCTCCATGCCGCCCTCGGTGGAGGCGACGATGGTGACGCGGCAGGTGGCGCGGTCGACCAGCATGGACAGGTACAGCTCGCGCTTGATGTCGCAGCCCTGCTCGATGTAGACGCGCTTGACTTCCTTGCCCGCCGGACCGGTCTGCTTGGTGACCAGGATCTGGCCCAGCATCTGATCGACATTGCTCTTCACTTCTTCGACCGACTTGACGACGCGGACGCCGCCCTTGCCGTTGGGGTCGTTCTTGAAGCGTCCGGCACCGCGGCCGCCGGCATGGATCTGCGACTTCACGACCCACACCGGGCCGCCCAGTTCCTTGGCAACCTGCACCGCCTCGTCGGGGGTGTAGGCGACGCCGCCCTTCAGCACGGCGACGCCGTACTTGGCCAGCACCTGCTTGCCTTGATACTCATGAATGTTCATCGGGTCTTGCTCCCCTTGAGTGTCGTATCGATTAGCCCATCAGGCCCTTGGCGACCTTGACCAGGCCACGAACGGCGTCGGCCGACTTGTTGAACTCGGCCTGCTCGGCGGCGTTCAGCTCGATCTCGACCACGCGCTCCACGCCCTTCTCGCCGATCACCACCGGCACGCCGACGAACACGTCGTCGGGCTGGCCGTAGGTGCCGGCCTTGACCAGGGTGGCGACGGGCAGGACGCGCTTCTTGTCCTTCAGGAAGGATTCGGCCATCACCACGCCCGAGGCGGCGGGGGCGTAGTAGGCCGAGCCGGTCTTCAGCAGGTTGACGATCTCGGCGCCGCCGTCACGGGTGCGCTGCACGATCTTGTCCAGCTTCTCCTGGGTGACCCAGCCCATCTTCACCAGGTCGGGCAGCGGAATGCCGGCGACGGTGGAGTAACGGACCAGGGGAACCATGGTGTCGCCGTGGCCGCCCAGCACGAAGGCGGTGACGTCCTCGACCGAGACGTTGAACTCTTCCGCCAGGAAGGTGCGGAAGCGGGCCGAATCCAGCACGCCGGCCATGCCGACGATCATGTTGGCGGGCACGCCCGAATAGTGCTGCAGCGCCCAGACCATCACGTCCAGCGGATTGGTGATGCAGATCACGAAGGCGTTGGGGCAGTTCTCCTTGATGCCCTGGCCGACGGCGGCCATGACCTTCAGGTTGATGCCGACCAGGTCGTCACGGCTCATGCCGGGCTTCCTGGGCACGCCGGCGGTGACGATCACCACGTCGGCGCCCTTGATCGCCGAGTAGTCATTGGCGCCGGAATAGCGGCAGTCCACGCCCTCGACCGGGGTGGACTCGAAGATGTCGAGGCCCTTGCCCTGGGGGATGCCCTCGGCGATGTCGAACATGACGACATCACCCAGTTCCTTGAGGCCGATCAGGTGGGCGAGCGTGCCGCCGATGTTGCCGGACCCTACGAGAGCGATCTTCTTGCGTGCCATGGATGGAGTTCCCTCGAAATCGTGAGATGGTTCTAGACGAACGGGTGGGGCGCGCCGCGCGCGCGAAAATGGCCTGGGGGGCTTAGGTAACGCGATTCGCGCCCAAGGGCAAGCGGATTGGCATGCGCCGCGCGCAAACCCGCTCCGCCGGGAAACCTTGGGATTTCCGAACACTGGGGACGAAGCGGTAGGACCAAGGCGATAATGCTTTGGACTCGTTATAGGAAAACCTACCCGGAGGGGGATATTACCTGCCCGTGGGGGTGGGGGCTCCTCAGAAGCGCGCGGTATCGTCGCGGATGAGCCCGATGGAGTACTCTGCCGGCTTTCCATCCGAGAACTTCGCCCCGGCGGGATCCTTGAGGCTTCCCCGCATTTCCTTGGCGTTGCCGCGGAGCAGCAGAACGTCGCCGCGTTTGAAGGCTCCCACATCGGTCCGCAGTCTGGCGCTGATCTCGCAACCGCCTTCAACACACTTCTCCTTGCCTTCGAGAGGGAGGCCGCCAGTGTTGTTGACGATCAGCCAGCTGTTGGTCAGGGCTCCGGATTCGTCGGTCATGGCCCGCAGGTTCACCTCGGAATGGAGATCGCCCACGGCCAAAGCCCCGCGCCAACGTTTGACCGAAATGCTTCGCGAATCGCCGAGGTTCAAGGTGTTGGAGAATTGCTCCAGATAGGCTCCATTGGCATGGAGGAACGATCGCCAGAATGCCTCCATCTTGCGGTTGACGGGATCTCCGGCCGGAACCGTGCTTCCGATTCCGAAGATGTGAACTTCGGCCAGATTGAAACGCATGGCATACCGCTTGGCGGCATCGGCGCCCATGGCGACGGGGTCGCTTGCCTTTGCTGGCTGGAAAGACTGGCTGTTCTGCAGCATGTCCGAGAACACGATCAAGCGTGAGACGCCGTTTTCCGTGGCAAAGCGCTTCTCGTCATAGAACATCGCTTCGGCGATGGACTTGTCGGGGAGCGCTCCGCCCTGGATTGGCATGATCCCGCCTCCCTGTCCCTTGACGATGAAGGAGGACAGGGCGACGCGGAAGCCGCGTTCGAATTGTTCGCGGGCCTGCTTCATCTGGTCCATTGGGGTTCCGGTGAAGATCTCGCTGATTTTCTGGCCCCGCCGGAGGTCCTCCAACTCGGCGCTGCTGTAGTCGGGATAGCAAAGGCTGAACCGCTGCTCCGCGATGCCCGCTTCGGCCCGCAAGGCGACGACCTGCACCCGTTCCCTCGGGGCGAAATGAACCTTGTTCAGAATCTGGCGGGCCCACTTGTCGTCCCCTTGTGAAATGATGCTCTCATCCACATAGATGACGGTCTGGCGAGGTGATGCCTGGTTGCACCACGATTCGATGCCGCTCTTGTTGAAGACCCGGGATTCCACTTCCGCCGCCGTGGCTGACGCCGCGCCCAGGCCCAGGCACAGCAGGATGGAGGATGCGATTTTGTTGATGATCATGGCTGGATCCTGCGACAATAGTTGCGTCGGGACTTAGGACTCGGGGAAGTAGGCCTGCAATTCAGCTGCCGGGTACTCCAGGCGCTCCGTATTGAACCGTGCCAGAGGCAGGCGATTGGGGCCGAATACCAGCGGTCGCTTCTGGCGGGTCGCTCCGGTGACCAGGGCATTTCGGTATGCCGCCAGGTTGGCGTTGATCTGCTGGCTGGCTGAACGCAGTATGTTGACCCGGGCGTTCATCAGTTTTTCCCGCAGACCGCGAATGGTGCGCAGCTGGTCGTTCTGATCCCGCGCCTGATTGTCAAGAATGGCCTCGGCCTCGAGGAATTGCGCGGCGATTTGCTCTCGTTTGGTGGCAAGTTGGCGGTTGAACTTCTCCAGCTCATCCTGGGCCCGCTGCGCATCGAGTCGGGCTTCGTTGAAGTTCGGAATGGGGTCGTGGAAGAAATATGACACCAGGCATCCGGCGAACCAGACCAGAACATTGAGAATGACCGTCTGAAGCAGTCTGCCCTCAACCGATTCCGTGGCTCGGCCATTGCCCAGAACATCCGGCCCCAGTCCGGAGCTCAGTCCGAATTGGGCGGATATGAAGCCGTACCGTTCGTAGGTGACCGTTCCCAGGGCGATGAGGAAGAAGAAAGTCACCAAGCTGATGACGGCAATGGTTTGGATGCGCTCGCGCTGGTCCACGGATTTGTTGAACATCCGTAAGCGTTGCTTGAGAACCAGGCCGTGAAAGTGGCTGGCTGCGGCAAATGAGACGGCAATGATGGCCGTTGCCGCCATTGCGAAAAATGGTGCGTAGGCTTCACGGAAGGTCGGGTAATTGATGAACCATTCCGACAGGCCGACCAGCATAAGCGGAATGATGTAGTATACTCGCGAATAGCCGTGCGGGATCTTGCCCCGGTTTTCCGCCAGCATGTCTTTGTACCGCTTTTCCGTTGTCGCCACCCTGCTTAGCAGTTCCTTGTAGCGCGGATGGCTGGTGTGTTCCGTTTGTGCGGCCCCCTCCTTGGCCTTGCGATCGGCATTGAGGCGCTGCCGCCCCGCCTCGTAACTGAACTCCGCCGAGACGCGCTCCTGTCGAAGCTGCAGTGCATGCATGACCTCGCGATAACGCTTCTGCCAAGTCCCGATGGCTTCAAGAATGGGGAGGACCACATAGCTTTTCATGCCTTGGGTGTGCCCGTGCTCGTCGAGAAGCATTTCGTCGTCTATGGCGGTCTCGATATCCCTGGAGACGGTTTCCTCCAGCAAGTCCGGGCTAGCCTTGGCGGTGATGCTCGCCAGCGGATCATCCGATATCAGGTCGTTCACCAGGTTGATCAGGTCACTGGACATGGGGCTTCTCCGCAGGCTTCAGCACGGGCTCAATGGGATGGCAGAATACCCAGGCGCACCATGGCGGCTCGCTCCTCCTGGGTCAGGGTGGTTGCCGAAGCCGGCTTGAGTTGGGCAACCCGCCGCGCCGGAAGGCCGGACGCTGGCGAGGAAGCCGTATCCGGCTGAGGCGCAGGCTTGGGCGCGGGGGCTGGCTCGGCTTGAACCGGCGGGGGCGACGACTGGGGGGGAGCCGGGGGCGCAGGCTGCGTGGGGGCGGGGGGCAGGGGGGGCACTGCCGCCGGAAAGCCGCTGTCTCGGACATAACTGGGAATCGCCAGCATGCGGGGAGGTGAAACGGGGATGCCCTCCGCGGTCACCGAGGCAACCGCCACTTCGACGGTTCGGGTGGTGCAGTTGGGGCAAGGTGGCTGTGATGGGGTCGCAAGTGCTGCGTCGTTGGTGTCTTGCCGGGCGGAAATCAGGAACTCCACCCGCCTATTCTGCGCTCTACAGTTCGGAGTCCGGTTGGATGCCACGGGCTGCGCCTCTCCCATTCCGACCAATTGAATTTGCGGGTGAGGAACTCCGTGGAGAATCAGTTGCGCGGCAACCGACTCGGCCCTGCGACGCGACAATTCAAGATTATAGACGTCACTGCCCTGAGAATCCGTGTGGCCAATGACCATGATCTGCGGCTTGGTCTGGTCCGATGTAATGACACGGGAGATCGCGGAAATTATGGCCTCTGCGTCGCGCAGGACTCTGTCACTGTCCGTGTCGAAGAATACGCGGTTGTTAAAGGAAAGCCTTGCTACCGGTTCGGCTTGGCCGCCGACACCTTGCTTCAGCCAATCCCCCCTGAGTTCGGCATCCGCAACCTTGGGCAGGGTGGCGACGATGCGGTCCAGACCGATCATGCGGCTGGTGTGGCCCTCTCGGATGCGTTCGGCTGTCAGGGGCGGCGACAGATGTCCATCGTTGGCCTGAGAGGGAGCGGCATTGCGGGCTGGAGGCGATGGTGAAGCGTCAGGCTCGGATGGCCTCGGAGGGGGGCGATCTGATGCGTCTATGCCACCCAAGACCCGAATAGCGTCTTTCCGGAGTTGGTCTGCGGTGCAGCCGACTAGGGCTGCGCAAACTGCGAACGTGCCAAGAGTTGAAATAAGCCGTTTCATGTCCGCTACAATCCGTTTGACGCAATGCGACAGATGGAGTGGCATAATGCAAATCAAGGCAGAAGTTGCCTTCATGTGTCTCCTTGATACCGTGTTTTTATAAACAATAAAAGTGCGGAAAAGTTGCATACAATGTTTGCCTAGCACGTCGGGATCAACTCGATCCGGCGGCTGAGCGGGCCTGGGGCAACGTTCTCAATGGTTTCTATGCAGCTTATCCAGGGCCACTTTCGAGTTACGGCGGCGCAGGTATTTATCGCGCGTGTCCATGCGGCTTCCCTGGCTTCGGCTTGGCCACCCCAATATCCCTTGGCCTCCACCTTGAGGTTGCGTCCTTCGGAGTGGGGGCGCAGATAATCCGGAACAACGTCAGGCAGCAGCAATGTTTCGCTGCCTGTTCGCCGGGGGCAAGCCTCACGCTCGCTTGCGGCCTCCTTGCCGGGGACTTGGCAGCCAACTCCCGGGGGGCAGACCGCCAAGGGGTGAACGCACTCCCCCTTGGAAAAATAAAGCGACAGATTGGGGCGGGCGGGGAGTGTGAGGGTGACGGGAGTAATTCTGGGGTGTGTCTGTGGAGCCTGCTTGCCAGCCGAGAGAACTGGCTGCCTGACAGCCTCCGTGCCATCCTTCTTGACGGCGTTGGCGATTGTTTTTTCCTTTGTGGAAATAGTGGGGGCAAGATTGAGGAGGGTAAGGGTTGGCTGAATTAAGAGTGAGAATATAATCAATAATAAAAATAAAATACGACTGCGGCCTTTTCTGATGCCGTCAAATGCGCGTGCGATATGGCCTAGAATTCGAACCGATGGAATTGATGAGTCGTTGTCCACGGATCTATAGCCTCGCCAAGAGCTTCTTTACCTCATCTGCCTTATCTGACTGTCTCTTAGTGGGGCTGGTCACCAGATCCAGGATCGCGACTTTTGCCTCAAAGCGAGCCAACTCTTCATTCAGGCTCTTATTGTCGGATTCGACCCTGCCGCGCATGGTTCCAACCCATTTGCTGCAGATCAGCAATCCAACCACCAGAAAGGCGAGCAGGGATGTGCGGGTGGAAACGGTATCTGCCAGTTTGGCCTTGTCGCCGGATGAAGCGATATCCGTGCCCAGTTGCACGGCAACTCCAAGAACGAGGATCACGATGAGAATTTCCATCGCCTCATGCATCGCAGGGCCCCAATTAATATCCCTGACATGCCTTGCGCTGGGCTGGGACTCTGGGGCTCCATGGAGTTTTCCGGCCCGGTCAAGTTGCCTTTCTCGGTCGAGCCGCTGCTGTTTGCCCTCGCCTCCATACCAGGCAAACGGGATGCCTGCGATCAGGATGACCAAGGCGGCCACGATCCACCAGGCTGCTCCCCGGGAAATTGTTAAGATTACGTCATTCTGAGTAAAAGTTAGCCATCCCCCCATTGGGCGCAACTCCAGGCAGTTGTTTGCCAGGAGTATATACCCGGATGGAAAATTCTATCAACGACAACGGCAATTTTAAATTGTATACAGTGCGGGGCTACCCCACCCACTCCCGCATCACATAATCTTCCGCCTGCATCTCCATCAGGCGCGATACGGTGCGCTGGAACTCGAAGGCGCCGACGCCCTCGGGGTACAGGGTTTCCGGCGGTGCGGCCGCCGAGCAGATCAGGGTCACCTTGTGCTCGTAAAGCGCATCGACCAGGGTGACAAAGCGCCTTGCCTCGTCCTTGTTGGCGGGCGACAGCAGCGGGATGTCGGACAGCACCAGGGTGTGGTAGCGCGACGCCAGCGCCAGGTAGTCGCTGGGACCCAGCGCCGTGCCGCACAACTGGGCGAAGGAGAAGCGGGCGACGCCCACGGCGGCCAGGGGGATGCGCAATTGCCGGCCATTGACCTCGATGGTGTGGGGAATGGCGCTGGCACCTTCGGTCAGCCGCGCGAAGGCCATCTCCAGCGCCGCATCCGAGGATTCGTCCAGCGGGGCGTGATAGACCTGCAGGCCGCGCTTGCGGCCCAAACGGTAGTCGCGGTCCGAGTTCAGTTCCAGGATGTCCAGCTTGTCCTGAATCAGCTTGATGAAGGGAATGAAGCGCTCGCGCTGGAGCCCGTCCTTGTAGAGGTCGTTGGGATGGCGGTTGGAGGTGATGACCACGATCACCCCGTCATCCATCAGGCATTTGAACAGCCGGCCGACGATCATGGCGTCGGCGATGTCGGTGACCTGCAACTCGTCCAGGCACAGCAGCCAGGCTTCCGAGGCGATGGAGCGGGCCAGCTTGGGGATGGGGTCGGCATCGCCGCGGGACGGCGTCTGGCGCCATTTGTGGATGTCGGCGTGAATGTCGCGCATGAACTCGTGGAAGTGGACGCGCTTCTTGCCCGGGATGGAGGCGGTGTGGAAGAACAGGTCCATCAGCATGGACTTGCCGCGTCCCACCTCGCCGAAGATGTAGAGGCCGTGCTTGGGCGCCGCCTGGGCCTCCAGGTCGCCGCCGCCCCAGGTCCAGGCCGATTCCGGCGCCGCCTTCTTCAGGCCGAAGCGGGCCAGCCAGCCGGTCTCGCCCAGCGAGGGACGGTAGCGCGCCAGGGCGTGATGGAGGCTTTGCAGCTTCTCCATGGCCAGTTCCTGGGCGACGTCGGGCCGGACCTCGCCGCTTTGGACCTTGGCGCGGTAGGCGAACAGGGGGCCTTCGCCCATAATTCCCTCAAGCTCCCGAAACGAAAGCGGGCGGGAGTCGCCTCCCGCCCGGTGATGAAGGCCGGGGCCGTTCAGCCGTCGGCGTTGATCTTGGCGATGATGTCGCCCAGTGCCTTGTCGCACACGGCGTTGTCCACCTGGCAGGTGCCGGCGTTCATGTGGCCGCCGCCGCCGTATTTCAGGCACAGCTCGCCCACATTGGTGTTGGACGAGCGGTTGACGATGGACTTGCCGATGGCGAAGACGGTGTTCTGCTTCTTCACGCCCCACAGCACGTGGATGGAGATGTTGGTCTCCGGGTACAGCGCGTAGATCATGAAGCGGTTGCCGGCGAAGATGGTCTCCTCGCCGCGCAGGTCCAGCACCACCAGGTTCTTGTGGACGGTGGAGCAGCGCTTGATCTGATCCTTGAACTTCTCGGCGTGCTCGAAATAGATGTCGGTGCGTTCCTTGACGTCGGGCAGGGCGAGGATCTGGTCGATGTTGTGGTTCCGGCAGTAATCGATCAGGTCCATCATCAGCTGGTAGTTGGACACCCGGAACTCGCGGAAGCGGCCCAGGCCGGTGCGGGCGTCCATGATGTAGTTCAGCAGCGTCCAGCCGGTGGGGTTGAGAATCTCGTCCAGCGAGTACTGGGCGGAATCGCCCTGGTCCACCGCCGCCATCATCTCGTCCCAGGCGGCCGGGAACACCTTGGCGCCGCCGTAGTAGTTATAGACGACGCGGGCGGCCGAGGGGGCCTCGGCCTCGATGACGTGGTTCTCCTTCTTGCCCACCCGGATGGTCTCGGACAGGTGGTGGTCGAAGGCGATGTGCACGCCCTCCACAAAGGGCAGGTTGGTGGTGATGTCCTTCGGTCCGATCTCGATGATGCCGTCCTGCATGTCCTTGGGATGGACGAACTTGATGTCGTCGATGAGATCGAGCTGCTTCAGCAGCACCGCGCAGACCAGACCGTCGAAGTCGCTGCGGGTAACCAGCCGGAATTTCTTGCCGTCGGACATAGACCTACTCCTCTTTCCCACCCCAGGGGTAGACGCCATTTCCCCGAGAATAGCCTCGAGTGGTTCCAGTGACAACGTCCCTGGCGCAGGAATGTTCCCAAAAGAGGGGAGTTGGTTTAAACAATGGGGGCGCTTCCCCGGTTTCCATGGGCCCCCCTGATGCATGTCCTCCGCACTACCGCCTTCGTCTTGCTGGCCGCGCTGCTGGGCGGCTGCTCCATGGGCGAGGCATTCGTCGATCGCCGCGAGATGGGCAGGTCCATCAAGAAGCAGAAACTCCCCGGCTATGACGGGCAGGTCAGCGTCTGCTACGGCGGCGACACCACGAGGGCCGAACGCGACCGCCTGGCCGCCGAGGCCTGCGAGGTTTACGGCCTAAAGGCCATTCTGAGCGATGAGATCAAGTGGCAGTGCCGCCTGACCGTTCCCCATCGCGCCAATTATTACTGCTACGACCCCGAGATGCGCATGGCCGACGGTTCCCTGGTCGATCCGTTCTCCAGTTCCCAGGTCAAGGCCTGGGAGCGCGAGCGCCGGGGCAAGGGACAGGCCGCAGGGGAGTGAGCGGAACGGAAAAGGGGCGGCTCCCATGGGAGCCGCCCCTTTCGTCTGTCCGACCGTCAAGTCCGCGTCAGAGGCGGCGCTCGGCGATCTTTTCCTTGATGGCACCGATGGCCTTGGCGGGATTGAGGCCCTTGGGGCAGGTCTTGGTGCAGTTCATGATGGTGTGGCAGCGGTAGAGCTTGAAGGGGTCCTCAAGCGCGTCCAGACGCTCGCCGGTCATCTCGTCGCGGGTGTCGAGAATCCAGCGGGCGGCCTGCAGCAGCACCGACGGGCCGAGATAGCGGTCGCCGTTCCACCAGTAGCTGGGGCAGCTGGTCTGGCAGCAGAAGCACAGGATGCATTCCCACAGGCCGTCGAGCTTCTCGCGCTCTTCCGGGCTCTGCAGCCGCTCGCCGTCGGGGGGCGGAGCGGTCTGGGTCTGCATCCAGGGCTTGATGGAGGCCAACTGGGCGTAGGGCAGGGTCAGGTCGGGGATCAGGTCCTTGACCACCGGCATGTGCGGCAGTGGATAGATGGCCGCGTCGCCCTTGATGTCCTCGATGGGCTTCAGGCAGGCCAGCGTGTTGGTGCCGTCGATGTTCATGGCGCACGAACCGCAGATGCCTTCACGGCACGAGCGGCGGAAGGTCAAGGTCGAGTCGATCTCGTTCTTGATCTTCAGCAGGGCGTCCAGGACCATGGGGCCGCAGGCGTCGAGGTCAACCTCGTAGCTGTCCAGCCGCGGGTTGGCGTTGGAATCGGGGTCATAGCGGTAGATCTTGAAGACCTTGACGTTCTTGGCGCCAGTGGCCTTGTAGACCTTGCCGGGCTGGACCCGCGAGTTGGCGGGCAGGGCGAAATCAACCATGTGCGTTCTCCTTACCCTTCCTTAGTACACGCGCTTCTGCGGCTTGATGTACTCGACCTCGTCGGTCAGCGTGTAGGTGTGCACCGGACGGTAATCCAGGGTCACCTTGCCGTCCTTGACGGTGGCCAGGGTGTGCTTCTGCCACTCGACGTCGTCACGCTCGGGGTAATCCTCGTGGGCGTGGGCGCCGCGGCTTTCGTGGCGGGCTTCGGCGCCGACGATGGTGGCGAGCGCGCAGTCCATCAGGTTCTCGAGCTCGAGAGCCTCGACCAGATCCGAGTTCCACACGGTGGAGCGGTCGTTGATCTTGATCTGCGGCAGGGTGGAGGCCACCTCGCCCATCTTCTGGCAGCCCTCGGCAAGCGACTTGGAGGTGCGGAACACCGCCGCGTCCATCTGCATGGTCTTCTGCATGGCCAGGCGGATTTCGCTGGTATGCATGGAGCCGGAGGCGTTGCGCAGACGGTCGAAGCGCGACACCGCCAGGTCCGAGCCGTCCTTGGGCAGGGGCTTGTGCGGCGTGCCGGGCTTGAGGATCTTGGCGGCGTGCAGCGCGGCGGCGCGGCCGAACACCACGATGTCCAAGAGCGAGTTGGTGCCCAGGCGGTTGGCGCCGTGCACCGACACGCAGGCGGCCTCGCCGATGGCCATCAGGCCCTGCACCGTGGCGTCGGGATTGTCCTTGGTGGGACGCAGCACTTCGCCGTGCAGGTTGGTGGGGATGCCGCCCATGTTGTAGTGGACGGTGGGCAGCACGGGGGCCGGGGCCTTGGTCACGTCGACGCCGGTGAAGATCTTGGCGGTCTCGGTGATGCCGGGCAGGCGCAGCTCCAGGGTCTCGGCGCCCAGGTGCTCCAGGTGCAGGAAGATGTGGTCCTTGTCCTTGCCCACGCCGCGGCCTTCGCGGATTTCCATGGTCATGGCGCGCGACACCACGTCACGGGACGCCAGGTCCTTGGCGGTGGGGGCGTAACGCTCCATGAAGCGCTCGCCGGCGGAGTTGGTCAGGTAGCCGCCCTCGCCGCGGGCGCCCTCGGTGATCAGGCAGCCCGAACCGTACATGCCGGTGGGGTGGAACTGCACGAACTCCATGTCCTGCAGCGGCAGGCCGGCGCGGGTCACCATGCCGTGGCCGTCGCCGGTGCAGGTGTGGGCCGAGGTGCAGGAGAAGTAGGCGCGGCCATAGCCGCCCGAGGCCAGCACCACCTGATGGGCGCGGAAGCGGTGCAGCGTGCCGTCGTCCAGGTTCCAGGCCACCACGCCGCGACAGGTGCCGTCGGCATCCATGATCAGGTCCAGGGCGAAGTACTCGATGAAGAACTCGCACTGGTGCTTCAGGCACTGGGAATACAGGGTGTGCAGGATGGCATGTCCGGTGCGGTCGGCGGCGGCGCAGGCGCGCTGCACCGGCTTCTCGCCGAAATTGGACATGTGGCCGCCGAACGGGCGCTGGTAGATCTTGCCCTCGGGAGTGCGCGAGAAGGGCACGCCGAAGTGTTCCAGCTCATGCACGGCCGGCACGGCCTCGCGGCACATGTACTCGATGGCGTCCTGGTCGCCCAGCCAGTCCGACCCCTTGACGGTGTCGTACATGTGCCACTGCCAGGTATCCTCGGCCATGTTGCCGAGCGAGGCGCCGATGCCGCCCTGGGCGGCCACGGTGTGGGAGCGGGTGGGGAACACCTTGGTGATGCAGGCGGTCTTGAAGCCGGCCTGACCCATGCCCATGGTGGCGCGCAGGCCGGCGCCACCGGCGCCGACAACCACCACGTCGTAGGTGTGGTCGATGATCTTGTAGGCGGCCATGACGTCAGGCTCCAATCGCGACTTTGAGGATCGACACCGTCATGAAGACGGCGAGGAAGGCGATGACCAGCTTGGACCCGACCAGGGCCGCGACCTTCTTGCAGTCGCAGTGGACGTAGTCCTCGATCACCACCTGCAGGCCCAGCTGGGCGTGGTACAGCACCGTGAGAACGGTGAGCAGCAGCAGCGAGGAATTGCCGGGCTTGGCCATCCACGCCTTGAAGGTGGCGTAGTCGGCGTGCGACAGGCCGATCACGGAGACGGCGAACCACAGCGACAGGGGGATCAGGAAGATGGCGGTGACGCGCTGGGCGATCCAGTGGCCGGCGCCTTCCTTGGCGGAACCGAGGCCGCGGGCGCGGCCGACAGGGGATTCGAGGCTCATTGTGGGCGCTCCCGATTACAGGCCGAAGATCCAGGCCAGCAGGGTCAGCGCGGCGGCGGCGCCCACGACCATGCGGCCCGATTTGTCGGCCTCGGCGATCTCGAAGCCACGGCCCTTGTCCCAGAACAGGTGACGGATGCCGTTGCACAGGTGATAGAACAGGGCGCCGGTCCAGCCGAACAGCACCAGCTTGCCCAGCCACGAGCCGAGCAACGCCTGGGCGCTGGCATAGGCGGCGGGGCCATAGGCGGCCGAGGCCAGCCAGTACGCCAGCACGATCGTGCCGACCGCGAGAGCCACGCCGGTGATGCGGTGGCTGATGGACAGGATGGCGGTGAACGGCATCCTGTAAACCTGAACGTGAGGCGAAAGCGGCCGGGTGCGCGTTGTCATGGCAATAGCCCCTGAAATACGGACGACGAAGGCCTTGTATCGGCCCTTTGCGGCGATGCGGTGTAGGTGTTTAGCCCCTCGAGCCCTCGGAGTCAACGATAGGGACCACACTTTCCGGCGGGAAATCCTACCCGGAGGGAGTAGGGCCGAACACCGAGGTGAGTGTGATACGGCCAAATGCCTGGGGTGAAGCGCTTTTATCAGATGGCGGCGATCGGGTGGGGAGATGGATTGGGGAAGCGCGAGGGGACGAATCCCCTCGCATCATCCATCCCGCCTTATACCAAGACGCACTGATCGGAACCGATCAGCGCATCGCCCTCAATCGCCGGGCGGGCGCGAGCGCCCTTGGCTCCCGCCGCATAAGCGGCGCGGCCCTTTGGGCCTAACCAAATTGCGATGAGTGGCGCTCATCGCAGTTTGGTATTACTTCTTCCGGGGCATCAGCACCGTGTAGTCGAAGTCCAGCACCACGGCGGGGTCGAAGTCCTTGCCGTTTTCCGCCTTGAAGGGGAAGGCGGCGCAGGGCTGGTTCTTGGTGGCGACCAGGCGCAGGCGCAGCGCGCCGACGTCCTTGCGGCCGGGCACCTCGATCTTTTCCAGCACCTCGGTCCAGGCGTGGATGGTGTCGCCGGCGAAGGTGGGGTTGGTGTGGCGGCCGCCGTTGATGGCGACGATCTTGAAGGCGTTGCCCAGCCCGTTGAAGGAGAGGGCGCGGGCTAGGCTGATGATGTGGCCGCCATAGATCAGGCGGCGGCCGAAGCGGCCCTGGCCCTCGGTGTACTGGTTGAAGTGGACCTTGGCGGTGTTCTGCCACAGGCGGGTGGCCATCATGTGCTCGGCTTCCTCGATGGTCATGCCGTCCACATGGTCGATCTTCTCGCCCACCGCGTAGTCGTCCCACAGATGCGGGCTGCCGGCCAGGGTGGTGTCGTAGGCGGCCAGCTTCAGGCCCTCGGGGATCACCAGATCGGCGGCGGCGACGGAAGCGGCGAGGTCCGGCACCTTCTCCTCGGCGACGGGGGCGTTCTGGTCGCGCTTTCGCACCATCACCCAGCGCACGTATTCCACCACCATCTCGTGGAGCTGGTTGGTGCCCACCGAGCGGACATAGACCACGCCGGTCTGCTTGTTGGAGTTTTCCTTGAGCCCGATCACCGTCGAGGTGGTGGTGATGGTGTCGCCGGGATAGACCATCTCGCCGAAGCGGCCGACGGCATAGCCCAGGTTGGCCACGGCGTTGAGGCTGATGTCGGGGACGGTCTTGCCGAACACCACGTGGAAGGCCAGCAGGTCGTCCACGGGGGCGATGTGGCCCATGCTCTCGGCGGCCAGCCCGATGGACCTGGCGAACTCGGCCGAGGAATTGACGGCGAAGCGCGAGCCGTAGAGCGCGGTGTACATGGCCACGTCGCCGCTGGTGACGGTGCGCGGCGTGGCGTGGTTGATCACCTGGCCGAGGCGGAAATCCTCGAAGAAATTGCCGGCGTTGGTCTTGGTCATTGCGGGACCCTTTTATTTTCGTCACCCCCGGGCTTGACCCGGGGGTCCATGGATGCCCGGATCAAGTCCGGGCATGACGGGGTGAAACGGGGAGGGTGTCAGGCGGCCGCCATGGCGGCGATCTGGTCGGCGAGCGCCACGATGCGCCGCGCGTTCTCCACGTGCAGGTTCTCGATCAGCTTGCCGTCGACCACCACCACGCCCTTGCCGGCGGCCGAGGCTTCGGCGTGGGCGGCGATGATCTTCTTCGACCACTCGATCTCCCTCTCCGCCGGGGCGAAGACCCGGTTGGCGGCGTCGATGGTCTTGGGGTGGATCAGGGTCTTGCCGTCGAAGCCCAGTTCGAGGCCCTGCTGGCAGGAATGGGCGAAGCCCTCGTCGTCGTTGAGGTCGAGATAGACGCCGTCCAGCGCCGCCAGGCCATAGGCGCGCGCCGCCAGCAGGCACAGGCCCAGGGAGGTGATCATGGGCAGGCGGTCGCGGGTATGGGCGCAGTGCAGGTCCTTGGCCAGATCCGAGGTGCCCATGACGAAGCCGCCCATGCGCGGGGTGGACCCGGCGATCTCCTCGGCCTTCAGCATGCCGCGCGGCGTCTCCATCATGCACCAGATGGCCATGTCGGCGGGGGCGCCGTTGGCGGCCATGATGGCTTCGACCTGACGCACGGTGTCGGCGCTTTCCACCTTGGGGATCAGCACGGCATGGGCGCCCGACGCGGCGGCGGCGGCCACGTCGGCCTGGCCCCAGGGGGTGGCCAGCGAGTTGACGCGCACCAGCAGCTCGCGGGCGCCGTAGCCGCCGGCCTTCACCGCATCCACAACCTGCTTGCGGGCCTCTTCCTTGGCATCGGGGGCGACCGCGTCCTCCAGGTCGAGGATCAGGCCGTCGGCGGGAAGCGTCCGGGCCTTTTCCAGGGCGCGCGGATTGGAACCGGGCATGTAGAGGACGGAACGGCGGGGCCGCGCGGTGGTCGCCATGGACGAAACTCCGACAAAGTGACAAAAGGCTGCGCAGACTACCCGATGGTCCGGTTGCGGCGCAACATTGCATCGTCTATACCGGCCTGGACATGAAGATTCTTTCTTTCCAATCGGCGGTGACCTTCGGGCACGTGGGCAATTCCGCCGCCATCTTCGCCCTGCAGCGCCTGGGGCTGGAGGCGTGCCCGGTGGATACCGTGCAGTTCTCCAACCATCCCGGCTACGGCGCCTGGCGGGGCGGAGCCCATCCGGCCCGATCGCTCGGCGACGTGGTGGACGGGCTGGAGGCGGCCGGGCTGCTGTCCTCGTTCGGCGCGGTGCTGTCCGGCTATCTGGGGCTGGCCGGGACCGGCGAGGTGGTGGCCGAGGCGGTGCGCCGCCTGCGCCACCTCCATCCCGCCGCCCTTTATGTCTGCGACCCGGTGATGGGCGACGAGGACGGGGGGCTTTACGTCGCCGAGGGCATTCCGGAAGTCTTCGCCGACACCTTGGCTCCCCTGGCCGACATCGCCACGCCCAACCGTTTCGAGCTTGGAATGCTGACCGGTCGGCCCATCGACACCGCCGATGACGCCCTTGCGGCCTCGCGTCTGCTGATGGAGCGGGGCACCCGGGCGGTGGTCACCACCAGTCTGCCGGCGGGCGAGGGGATGATCGGCTGTCTGGCGGTGAACGGCGAGGGAGCCTGGATGGTGCGCACGCCCCGCCTGCGCTTCGCCACGCCGCCCAATGGCGGCGGCGACACCCTGTCGGCGCTGCTGCTGGCCCATCTGCTCAAGGGGCGCGACCTGCCCGAGGCCCTGTCCATGGCGGTGTCCAGCCTGTACGGCGTGCTGGAGAGGACCCGGGCGACGGGCGGGCGGGAACTGGCGCTGGTGGCGGGGCAGGACGAGATCGCCCTGCCCACCCGGTTCTTTCCGCCACTGCCGGTCAAGGGATAGTCCGGCGCCGGTCCTACTTGGCCGGGGCCGGGGCCGGGGCCGGGGCCACCGCCGCCGCCGGGGCGGCGGCGCTGCGCAGCTTCTTCAGCAGGTCGAACCAGAACGGCGCTCCCAGCATGGAGGCGGCGGCGGTGCACAGCCATCCGGGAATCATGGTCAGCACTTGCAGCCATCCTCCCTTGGCCTGAAGCGCGGCGATGCGCTCCGGGGTCCAGCCCACGGGGAAGCCGCCCGCCGCCAGCTGCTTCATGGCGGCGAAGGCGTCGGCGTCCACGCCCTGGACGCCGGCCAGTTGCCCGACCAGTTCCGGGCTGGCCCAGATGCCGCGGGCCACGTGGAGGGCATCCACGTTGAAGACCACCGCCAGGATGACGGCGATCACGAAGGTCCACATGCGCATCTTGCTGGCATAGGCGGCGCTCAGATGCTTCATGGCATTGTCGAACCAGCCGGAAAGCTCCGCTTCCAGCTTGGTCAGATCACCATCGACCTGGGTGTAGAGCTGGGACAGCATGCCCTTGATCTGGGCATCGGGGACGGCGTCGAGCGCCTGTTTCAGCTCCAGCGGTGCCAGTCCCTGCTTCAGCTGAACCGATTGAATCAGCGCCAGGGCGAATTTGCCGGGCTCGATATTGGTGGGAAGCTTGCCGCGCTGGATCGGCGCCTCGGTCGCGCCCGGGACCACCAGGGGCGTCACCTGGGGATGCTTGAGGACCAGGGCGGCCAGACCCTTGCCGGCGGGATCGTTGAGCAGGTTCTTCACGGCGCTGGCCAGGGACGTGCCTGCCGTGTTCAGGAACGAGGTCAGGGCCGAGGTGGTGCCGCTCACCACCAGGGCCATCAGCGCGAAGATGGCGATCAGTCCGATCGCCACGTTGATGACGGGACCCAGAATCATCGGTCATTCCTCCAGGTAGCCACTATAATGCGATCACTTTTTCAGGGCTTGCGAACCAAAGGATGCATTTATAGATGTTTGCGGCTGAAAAGGAAACGTGTGTCTGAGTCTAATTTCGCATAACGGGAATCGCTCCCCGCCACGCCCTCCAGAGCGGGCGGGGTGAGATCGCGGCTGTTGCCTGGGGCGAGGTTTTGGTCTTTCCTGGCGCCCCGTTTCCCGTCGAAGGTCATCCGGTGGACTCCGTCATCCCATTCCTGCGCGGAATCGCCATAGGTTTCGCCATCGCCGCGCCCATCGGGCCGGTGGGCATCCTGTGCATCAGGAAGGCGCTGGCCGACGGACGGCTGGCCGCCTTCGTCGCCGGGCTGGGGGCGGCGGTGGCCGATTCCCTGTTCGGAGCGGTGGCGGCCTTCGGCATCGGGGCGGTGATGAGCTTCATCGACGGCCAGATGATGATGCTGAAGGTGGTCGGCGGCGTCTTCATGCTGGGCCTCGGACTCCACACCTGGCGCTCGGCGGCGGTGGCGGTGGAGGCGGAGCCGGGAAAGGGGCCGGGCATGGCGCGGGACTTCCTGTCCACCTTCGCCATCACCATCACCAATCCCGGCACCATCTTCGGCGTGGCGGGCGTGTTCGCCGCCCTCGGCCCCATGGGCCGCCCCGGCCTGGGCATGCCGACAATCCTGCTGGTGGCGGGAATCTTCGCCGGTTCGGCGCTCTGGTGGCTGACCCTGGCCGCCCTGGCCTCGGCGGCGCGCAACCGCTTCACGCCCGAGCGCATGCGGCTGTTCAACCACCTGTCGGGCGCCATGCTGATGGTGTTCGGAGCGGCGGCCCTGGGCAGCCTGATGTTCTAGCTAGAAATCCGGGTTGGCGTAATGCCGGGGCGGGGGCAGGCCGGGCAGGTGGTCGGCCAGCAGCGCGCGGAAGCTGGGACGCGACTTGACGCGGGCGTACCAGTCCTTGGCCGGGGCGTGCTGGTCCCACGGCACGTCGCCCAGGTAATCCACGGCGGAAATCTGCGCGGCGGCGGCGATGTCGGCCAGGGTGAACACGCCGCCGGCCAGATAGCCGTGGCGCTCGGCCAGGCTGCCCACATAGTCCAGATGCTGGTGGATATGGGCGTAGCCGGCGCGGATGCGGCGCGAATCGGGCTCGTTCCTGCCTGATTCCAGGCGCTTGAACACCTTCTCGCCCACCAGATGGTCGGTGACCTCGGCGTGGAACTTGCTTCCGAACCAGGCCACCAGGCGCCGTACCTCGGCGCGGGCCAGGGGTTCGGCGGGCAGCAGCGGCGTCTCGCGGCTGGTCTCCTCCAGGTACTCGACGATGGCGGTGGCGTCGCTCAGGGCGGCGCCGTCCTCCTCGACCAGCACGGGCAATAGTCCGGCCGGATTGAGGGCGAGAAACTCGGGCCGGCGCTCCCAGGTCTTTTCGATCCGGGGCTCGACATCCAGCTTCTTCTCGGCGAGCACGACGCGCACGAGGCGCGAGAAGGGGCAGAGCGGGTGATGGTAAAGGGTCCTCATGCGTCTCTTTTACCGCTTTTCCCGCAAAGAGAATAGAGGGTGGAGGCCTCATATGAACATTTCTTAAATGGCGGGCGGCCTTGACCTTTGGAGGCGGCTTCTGCACCCTGGCGCGTCTTCCGCCGGAGCCCGACCATGGCCTTCCTCGACCACATCCGCACCTGCAACCGTCACGACCTGGCCAAGTTCCGGCCGTTCTCGGTGGAGGGCAAGTGGGTCGGCTGGATCCGCCACGACGTGGCCCATCGGCTCGCCGCTTTCCCCGAGGCCTTCCGGGTGTCCGTCGAGGGGGTCAGCCTCCACCCGGCGCTCGCCACGCCCGAGGCGCGCGGCAACGCCATCGACGAGGTGGCCCGCGAACTGGCCGAGGAGTGGGGCACGCCCAGGCTGCGGGGCGAGCGCTACCGGGTGTCGGCCCGCTTCGGCGATCCGGCCCTGATGAGCATCGACCGGGGCGTGGTCAGCCTGTTCGGCATCCGCGCCTACGGCGTCCACGTCAACGGCCTGGTGCGCCGTCCCGACGGTCTTCACCTGTGGATCGGCCGGCGCGCCAAGGACAAGAGCGTGGCGCCGGGCAAGCTGGACAACATGGTGGCGGGCGGCCAGCCCAGCGACCTGTCGCTGGCGGACAACCTGATCAAGGAAGCGGCCGAGGAGGCCGACATCCCGGCGGCGCTGGCCGCCACGGCACGGCCGGTGGGCGCCGTCGCCTATTGCCTGGAGGACGAGTGGGGCCTCAAGCCCGACGTGATGTTCTGCTACGACCTGGAGGTCCCCGAGGGCTTCACGCCGCGCAACACCGACGGCGAACTCCAGGGCTTCACCCTGATGCCGGTGGAGGAGGTGGCGCGTCTGGTCAAGGATACCGACGAGTTCAAGTTCAACGTCAATCTGGTGATCATCGACTTCCTGATCCGCCACGGATTGATCTCGCCCGACGTGGAGCACGACTACGTCGACCTGGTGGGCGGCCTCAGGAAGGGCTGGTGAGGCCTGAACCGTCATCCCGGCTTCGAGCCGGGATCCAGGGGAAACGGCTCCATTTCCCCCGCTTCGCTTGACGATCCTTTAATTCCCCCCAAGATAATATGTCGAAGGGTGCCGATGGTCGGGCCCTTCCTTGGCGTACTCGCTCATGCCCGAGGAGGACGAAGATCATGTCCCGTTTGTCCGCGTTCAATTCCCCGCTGCTGCTCGGCTTCGATCATTTCGACCGGCTGCTCGACCGTATTTCCAAGTCCTCGCCCGAGGGCTATCCGCCCTACAACATCGAACAGATTTCCGAGAACGGCCTGCGCATCACGCTCGCGGTGGCCGGGTTCTCGTGGGACGACCTGTCGGTGGCGCTGGAGGACAACCAGCTGGTCATCCGCGGCCGGCAGGCCGATGACGAGGGCAGCCGCGTCTTCATCCATCGCGGCATCGCCTCCAGGCAGTTCCAGCGGGCCTTCCTGCTGGCCGACGGCATGGAAGTGATGGGCGCGTCGCTGGACAATGGATTGCTGCACGTGGACCTGATCCGCCGGGTGCCGGAGCCCAAGGTCCGCACCATTCCCATCGGGCGGGCGGGCGAGGCCCCCCATACCATCACCGTTTCCGCCGACGATGCCCCGTCGGCCCCGTCCCGGGCCAGAACCGGCCAGAAGAGGGAGGTCTGAACATGAAGACCATGGACAACAAGCCCGTCATCGCGGGCCACCACCTGATGAGCGCCACCGACTTCCTCAATTGGGGCCTGCCGGCCGTCGCCTATTTCAAGCACGAGGACAACAACGGCCAGGGCGGCTGGTCCATCCATGCCGCCGATGGCACGGTGATCGGCGCGGCGCCGTCGCGCGACACCGCCTTCGCCGCCATCGTCCAGCACGAGATGGAGCCCATGAGCGTGCATTGACGACGTCGCGCGGACGTTGCCGATGCCGCCGCGTTGGCGGCCTCAGGCGGCCTGATCGCGGCCCGGCGGAAGATGCTTGCCGTAGCGCTTCATGTAGAGCGGCAGGATCGCCTCGGCCGAGGTCGGCGTGATGCCCAACTCGGTCAGGCCCGGCTTGCCGCCCCGGACCACGTTGTCCACCTTCATCATCCGCACCTGATCCTTGGTCAGCATGGGCTTGGGCAGCATCTGCAGGAAGGTGGCCTGCAGCATGCCCAGGCCGAAGGGCAGCGGCACCAGCAGGCGGTCGAGGCCGGTGGAGGCATTCACCAGTTCCATGACCTCCTTCATGGTGTAGCGGCGCGGGCCGCCCAGTTCGAAGGTCTTGCCGGCATGGCGGGGATCGTCGAGCATGGAGACGATGGCCTGGGCCACGTCGGAGACGCTGACCGGCTGGAAGATGGGGCCGCCCGAGCCGAACAGGTCGATGGAACAGCCCGATTCGCCGCATACCGGCTTGAATCCGTCACCGGTGAACACCGGCAACACCGGCGACACCATGGCCATCTTGCCGAAGCGGTTGAAGAAATCGTCGTCGGGGCCGAACACCACCGAGGGGCGCACGATCGAGGCGCCGGGGAAGGCGGCCAGCACCGCCTCCTCGCCCAGGGCCTTGGAACGGGCGTAGGCGGCCTCGGAATTCTTGTCGGCGCCCAGCGCCGACATGTGGACCAGCCGGGTGGCGCCCGCCGCCTTGGCCGCCTGCGCCACGTTGGCGGCGCCCTTGACGTGGATGGCGTCGAAGGTGGCCCGGCCGCTCTCGTAGAGAATGCCCACCAGGTTGACCACCGCGTCCACGCCGGCCACCGCCATGGCCACCGACTTGGGGTCGGTGATGTCGGCGCGCAGCGGCGTCACCTGACCCACGTCGCCCATGGGCTTCAGAAACTCGGCGGCGATGGGGTCCCGGACCGCGGCGCGCACCACCCAGCCCTGGGCGGCGAGGCGCTTGACCACGTTCCTGCCGATGAAGCCCGAACCTCCGAACACCGTGACCACGCGCCGTGCCATGCCGTCCCTCCATTCGTTCGGCGGCATCGGTGCCGCCCCTGCCCAAACAAGGCTAAATCTTTGGGTCGGAAGCTAGCCCATAAGCCGGCCGGGTGTAAAGGGCGCGGGGCCGGGCGCAAAAAAGCGGATCGGGGCGAAAAAACATCGTTGACACCGCCCGTCGCCTCGAATATTTCTTCGCGCCTCGGACGGCTGAGGCGGTCCGGGAGCTACCTGCCCAGGTGGCGGAATTGGTAGACGCGCACGGTTCAGGTCCGTGTGGCAGTGATGTCGTGGAAGTTCGAGTCTTCTCCTGGGCACCATCTCTTAACCGCGGCGCGGTCTAGCTGATGGACACATCGGACGCGGAGCCGCCCTCCCCCAGCCGGGGATCAGAAGGAGCGGCTCCGTGACCGTTTTCTACCACAAGAACGACCTCCCCGACGGCCTCGATCTCGGCAAGCTGGTCGCCATCGATTCCGAGACCATGGGCCTCAACCTGAGCCGCGACCGCCTGTGCGTGGTGCAGCTCTCGGCCGGCGACGGCGACGCCCATGTGGTGCACTATCCCAGGCCCGAGTGGAACTCGCCCAACCTGGTCCGCATGCTGTCCGACCCGTCGGTGACCAAGCTGTTCCACTTCGCCCGCTTCGACGTGGCCATGCTGCGGCGTTACCTGGGCGTGCGCTGCAATCCGGTGTTCTGCACCAAGATCGCCTCGCGGCTCACCCGGACCAACACCGAGAGCCACAGCCTCAAGACGCTGTGCAAGGAATTCCTGGGCGTCGACCTGTCCAAGCTGCAGCAAAGCTCGGACTGGGGCGCGCCCGAGCTTTCCGCCGACCAGCTGGCCTATGCCGCGTCGGACGTGCTCTACCTGCACCAGCTCAAGGACCGCTTCGAAATCCTGCTGGACCGCGAGGGCCGCCGCGCCCTGGCCGAGGCCTGCTTCTCCTTCCTGCCCGACCGCGCCGAGCTGGATCTGGCCGGCTGGGACGCGGAAGACATCTTCTCGCATTGATTTTTCAGCCCTTTCCTTGCCGTCACCCCCGGACTTGATCCGGGGGTCCATGGATGGCCGGGGCAAACCCGGCCATGACGGGTAAAGAAGGCGTATCCACCCAGGTCACCCCCTCGGCCGCCGGGCCGGAATGCACGAAACGGACCAACCGGCTTCGTTTTGCCTTTCCGTCACCGGGCCGTTGCGTATAGTTATGCACCCTCGCCGCCAAGGGCGGGGAACGGATCAGTTTGACCGGATGTATCGATGACCGCCGATTCCGATGCCCTCGCCACCGCCCGCCGGGTTCTCGACACCGAGGCCCGCGCGCTGGATTCCCTGGCGGCGAGCCTGGACGGCCCCTTCCTCAAGGCCGTCACCCTGATCGAGGGCGCGCCGGGTCGGGTCATCGTCACCGGCATGGGCAAGAGCGGCCATGTGGGGCGCAAGATCGCCGCCACCCTGGCCTCCACCGGCTGTCCCGCCTTCTACGTCCACCCGGCCGAGGCCAGCCACGGCGATCTCGGCATGGTGACCCGCGACGATTCCGTGGTGGCGCTGTCCAATTCGGGCGAGACGCCGGAACTGGGCGACATCATCGCCTATACGAGGCGCTTCGGCATCGGGCTGATCGGCATCACGTCGCGCGACGGCTCGACGCTCGCCACCGCCGCCGACGTCGCCCTGGTGCTGCCCGCCAATCCCGAGGCCTGCCCCATGGGTCTCGCCCCCACCACCTCGACCACCATGATGCTGGCGCTGGGCGACGCCCTGGCGGTGACCCTGCTGGAGCGCAAGGGCTTCACCGCCGCCGACTTCAAGGTCTTCCATCCCGGCGGGCAATTGGGCCAGCGCCTGCTCAAGGTCTCGGACCTGATGCATGGCGGCGACGGCCTGCCCCTGGTGGGCGCCGAGACCGCCATGGCCGACGTGCTGCTGGTGATGACCGCCAAGAGTCTGGGCTGCGCCGGCGTGGTGGATGGCGAGGGCCGGTTGGCCGGCATCCTCACCGACGGCGATCTGCGCCGCCACATGAGCCCCGATCTGCTGACCGCCAAGGCCCGTGAGGTGATGACCGCCTCGCCCCGCACCGTGCCGCCCAACCTGCTGGCCGCCGAGGCGCTGCGCCAGATGAACGCGCGGTCCATCACCAGCCTGTTCGTGGTGGAGGGCGACGGACGCCCGGTGGGCGTGCTGCACGTCCACGACTGCCTGAGGGCCGGGCTGGCATGAGCCTGCGCGCCGACAGCGACTCCCTGCCCCCCCAAGAGCGCCACCCGTCCGGACGGCGCCAGAGGGGGCCGCGCCGGGGACCCTTCGCCGACCACTCCCATTTCGTCTCGGTGATGAAGATCGCCCTGCCCGCCCTGGCCGCCCTGCTGCTGGGCCTGGTGGTGGTGTGGCCCAAGCTGTCGCAGATGGAAGGCGGCTTCAAGCTGGGCTTCGCCAATCTGTCGCCCAAGTCGGTCGATACCCTGGTGATGCAGAACGCCCGCTATTTCGGCATCAGCGACGCCAACCGACCCTTCGCGGTCACCGCCGACAGCGCCACCCAGCTGCCCGGCAAGCCCGACCTCATCCACCTGGTCAATCCCAAGGCCGATTTCACCTCGTCGTCGGGAGCCAATATCGTGGTGGATTCCGTGGCGGGCATCTATCATCAGTCCACCAAGGTGCTGGAGCTGTCGGGCGGCGTGAACCTCTACCACGATACCGGCTACGAGATTCACACCCCCACCGCCACGGTGGAACTGGCCACCAATTCGGCGCGGGGCTTCGAGCCGGTGGAAGGCCACGGGCCGCAGGGCGCCATCCGCTCGGCCGGCTTCGAGATCACCGGCAAGAGCCACGACATCACCTTCACCGGCAAGTCGCAGCTGAACCTGCGCGCCGTCAGCCACAAGGCCCAGGACAAGGGCCGGAGCAAGGGAGCCAAGACGCGATGAAGCCGCCCGCTCTGATACCGCTGGTTCTCGTGGCCCTCCTGGCGGCGGCCCCCCGCCCGGCAGCCGCCCAGGGCTTCGAGATGAGCAAGTCCGGCGACCAGCAGATCCAGGTCTACGCCGACAACGGCATCGAATGGCATTCCGAGGAATTGCGGGTCATCGCGCGCGGCAACGCCCACGCCGTGCGCGGCACCATGACCGTGGACGCCGACGTGCTGACCGCCCATTACCGCAAGGGGGCCAACGGCGACGAGATCTGGCGCCTGGACGCCGACGGCAACGTGGTCATCCGTTCCCCCAAGGACACCGCCACCGGCCACAAGGCCATCTACGACCTGGACAAGTCCATCTTCGTGCTGAAGGGCGCCCCGGCCAAGCTGGTCACCCCCACCGACACCTTCACCGCCACCGAAAGCCTGGAATACTGGGAGCTGAAGAAGATGGCGGTGCTGCGCGGCGACGCCGTCGCCACCCAGCAGGGCGAAAAGACGCTGAAGGGCGACGTGCTGACCGCCCATTTCAAGGACAAGTCCGCCACGCAACCCAGGACGGGCGCCAAGCCGGCGCAATCGGGCAACACCCCGGATGACGGCGGCGGCCTGGAACTGCAGCGCGCCGACGCCTACGGCCACGTGGTGATCCAGTCCAAGAGCGAGACGGTGACCGGCGAGAGGGGCGACTACAACGCCGAAACCGGTATCGCCACCGTCTCCGGTTCGGTTAAGATCAGCCGTGAAGGCGGCAATCAGCTGGAAGGGGGATGGGCGCACGTGAACCTCAACACCGGGGTCAGCAAGCTGTTCCCCACCGCCGCCGGCGCCGCCGAAAGCGGGCAAAGGGTTCAGGGCATGTTCATTCCGCAAAAAAGAGGCGATAAGGGCGAGCCGCCGGGCAAGGCGGGCTTCACCGGCAACGTGCCGGCGTCCGGATCGGGGGGACGATGAAAAGCATCAAGCCAGGGTCACCGCTCGGCGCCGTATCCCCGATTGCTTCCGGACCGCGTCTGGTGGCCGACAATCCCGGCCTGGTGGCCCGCAACCTGGGCAAGAGCTTCAAGGGCCGTCCCGTGCTGCGCGACGTCTCGATCGCCGTGCAGCGGGGCGAGGCGGTGGGCCTGCTGGGTCCCAACGGCGCCGGCAAGACCACCTGCTTCTACTGTATCACCGGCCTGATCAACCCCGATGTCGGCTCCATCCTGCTGGACGGCACCGAGATCACCGACCTGCCCATGTACCGCCGGGCCCGGCTGGGCATCGGCTACTTGCCGCAGGAGGCCTCCATCTTCAGAGGGCTTTCGGTGGAGGGCAACATCATGGCGGTGCTCGAGGTGGTGGAGGCCGACCAGGAACGCCGCCAGCACGACCTGGAAAGCCTGCTGGCCGAGTTTTCCATCAGCCATCTGCGCCGCGCTCCGGCCATGGCGCTGTCGGGTGGCGAGCGCCGCCGCGTCGAGATCGCCCGGGCGCTTGCCTGCCGCCCGCACTTCATCCTGCTGGACGAGCCGCTGGCCGGCATCGACCCCATCGCCGTGTCGGACATTCGCGATCTGGTCGCCCATCTCAAGCATCGCGGCATCGGGGTGCTGATCACCGACCACAATGTGCGCGAGACCCTGGACCTCATCGACCGTGCCTACATCCTGCACGATGGCGCGGTTCTGATGGAGGGCCGCCCCGCCGAGATCGTCGCCCACGAAGGGGTGCGGCGCGTCTATCTCGGCGAGCGGTTCAGCATGTAACGCCCCGCCATGGCCATCGGTCCCCGGCTTGATATCCGCCAGACCCAGTCTCTGGTGATGACGCCGCAATTGCAGCAGGCGATCAAGCTGCTGCAATTGTCCAATTTCGAGCTGGCCGCCTTCATCGACCAGGAGCTGGAGCGCAACCCGCTGCTGGAGCGGGAAGAGGGCGAGCGCGGTTCCGAGCCTTCCGAACCCAAGGTCGACGCTTCCGACCTTCCCGTCCTCGATTCCGCCCCCGCCGAGGCGCCGCTGCTGGACGGCATGGGCGCCGGCGGGGCCGAGGACGGCATGGACGTGGATTACGACAACACCTTCAACAACGACAGCGCGTCGGATTCCGTCCAGGACGAATCGCTCGGCCAGTGGGGCAATGTGGGTGGCGGCGGCGGCGGGTTCGACGATGGCGAATCCAACCTGGAACAGATGGTGGCGGGCGAGATTTCGCTTCGCGACCACCTGGCGGCCCAGGTGGCCATGGATATCCCGGTCCCCGCCGACCGCCTGATCGCCCTTCACCTGATCGAGATGCTGGACGAGGCCGGCTACCTGATCGGCGACCTGGATGAACTGGCGGAAAAGCTGGGCTGTACCCGCCAGCATGTGGAAGTGGTGCTGCGGCGCGTCCAGGGCTTCGACCCCGTGGGCGTCTTCGCCCGCTCGCTCAAGGAATGCCTGGGGCTGCAGCTGGCCGAGAAGAACCGCCTGGACCCCGCCATGCAGGCGCTCTTGGACAATCTGGAGCTGCTGGCCCGCCGCGACCTGCCCGGCCTGATGCGGGTCTGCGGCGTCGACGCCGAGGACCTGGCCGAGATGATCGGCGAGATCAAGGCGCTGGACCCCAAGCCGGCGCTGGCCTTCGACCATATCGTCGCCCAGCCGGTCACTCCCGACGTGCTGATGCGCCGCACCCAGGACGGCGCCTGGGTGGTGGAGCTGAACTCCGACACCCTGCCCCGCGTGCTGGTCAACACCCGCTATTATTCCAAGATCGCCGGAGCGGCGCGCAGCAAGGACGACAAGACCTACATCTCCGAGCGCTTCCAGTCGGCCAACTGGCTGGTCAAGTCCCTGCACCAGCGCGCCACCACCATCCTCAAGGTGGCCACCGAGATCGTGCGCCAGCAGGACGCCTTCTTCCGCCTGGGGGTCCAGCACCTGCGGCCCTTGGTGCTGAGAGACATCGCCACCGCCATCTCCATGCACGAAAGCACGGTCAGCCGCGTCACCTCCAACAAGTACATCGCCACGCCCAGAGGCATATACGAGCTGAAGTATTTCTTCACCCAGGCCATCGGCTCGGCCGACGGCGGCGACGCCCATTCCGCCGAGGCGGTCCGCCACCGCATCAAGGCGCTGATCGACGGCGAGGGCAAGAGCGTGCTGTCCGACGATTCCATCGTCGACGCGCTCAAAGCCGAAGGCATCGACATCGCCCGCCGGACGGTGGCAAAATACCGGGAGGCCATGAACATCGGCTCGTCGGTCCAGCGCCGGCGCGAGAAGTCGCTGGGCATGTGATTCGCCCCTCCGTCCGCCATGCTTGACTTCGGACAAGTCGGGGCCTATTTTCCGCCCGCCCCGTGGGAGAGACGGGACGGGGAGCCTGGCGCGGTAGAGTGCATCCCGCGCGCGTTATGTGAAGACCCAGCGGAACCAGGCGTTCCGCGCTCATAGGGTGGATTCATGGAAATCACCGATCTGATCAGCCCGGCCGCCGTCATTCCGAATCTGCGCGCCACCTCGAAGAAGCAGGCGCTGCAGGACCTGGCCAGGAAGGCCGCCGAGATTACCGGCCTGCACGAGCGGGCCATCTTCGACGTGCTGCTGGAGCGCGAGCGCCTGGGCACCACCGGCGTGGGCAACGGCATCGCCATCCCCCACGGCAAGCTGCCGGCCATGGAGCGCCTGTACGGCGTCTTCGCCCGCCTGGAGAAGCCCATCGCCTTCGAATCCATCGACGAACAGCCGGTGGACCTGATCTTTTTGCTGCTGGCCCCGGAATCCGCCGGCGCCGACCATCTGAAGGCCCTGGCCCGGGTGTCGCGGCTGCTGCGCGACAAGGGCGTGTGCGAGAAGCTGCGCGGCACCGACAATTCCGACGCGCTCTACGCCCTGCTGACCGAATCCCCGGCCAGCCGCGCCGCCTGATGCCGGCCGCCGCCATGGCGTGAAGGACCCCTCGCCAAGTCTCGGGATGACATGACGGACTGGTTCTGTCGTCGTCCTGAGCGCCGCGAAGGGGGGCTCGGCCGGGTGGCGGACGTTGCCGGTGACGGCCGCCCTCTGCCGTTGTCAGGCCCGAAGGGCTTTGCGGGTGACCTGATTGCGCAGGTCGGACGGCAATTGTTCCAGCAGCCGCAGCAGGGCGCCCACGCCGATGGGAACCCGCGACCGTCCGTCGGCCCAGCGCCACACCGTGGTGGGGGCGGGCTGCTGCTCTCCCAGGTCGTCCAGCAATCGGGCCAGGGCAGCCTGGGAAAGCCCCAGCCGCCGTAACGTCTCCGTGAACTCGTCGTCGGTCATGTCCGATGCTCTCCCCAACTAGAGCGAGTGATGCCCTCGCCTCGGGAGAGAATGGATAACTCCCTAAGGCGCCTACAGAATTGGCGGGGTCGCCAGGGGCTGTCAACGGAACGGAACGTGAATAAGTGGAAATGCTTATCGCGAGATCATGATTATTGCATCCATTAGATGCATATGCGCTAAGGCATAAGCGCTTATGAATATACTTAGCGCTTTGGTGGGGCCTTGCCGGCCAGGGGATGGTGGGCGCGGACCAGCCGTCCGGCTTCGTCGTCGATCAGATGGGTATAGATTTCCGTGGTGGCGATGTCGGCATGGCCCAGCATTTCCTGGACGCTCCTGAGGTCGGCGCCGCCGGCCAGCAGATGGCTGGCGAAGGAGTGGCGCAGCACGTGGGGCGACACCCTGGCGGGATCGAGGCCGGCCTGGACCGCCACCCGGGCCAGCATCTTGGCGAAGCCCGAGCGGGTGAGGTGGCCGGTGGCGCCGCCGGAGGGAAACAGCCAGCGGGACGGCCTGGCCTTCGGCACCATGGCGGCGCGCTCGGCCTTCCACTGGATCAGGGCGGCGCGGGCGGGATCGGACAACGGCACCATGCGCTCCTTCGCGCCCTTGCCGCGCACCACCAGGACCGAGGGGTCGCGGGCCACGGCGGCGAGCGGCAGCGACACCAGCTCGGAGACGCGCAGCCCGGTGGCGTAAAGGGTCTCCAGCAAAGCGGTCATCAGGATGCCGTCCCGCCCCTCCAGGGCGCGGGCGGCGTCCAGCAGGGCGGTCACCTCTTCCCGACGCAGGTACTTGGGCAGGGGGCGGCCCAGGCGCGGCGCGTCGATATTGGCGGTGGGATCGTCGGGCCGCAGGCGCTCGGCGAAGACGAAGCCGTAGAACTGCTTCAGGCAGGACAGCCGCCGCGCCTGGGTGCGGGCCGCCATGCCGATCTCCGCCTGACGGGCGACATAGGCGGCCACCGCCCGCCCGTCGGCGCTCAGGGGCCTGAGGCCGCGCCCGTCCAGGAATTCGGCGAAATCGGCCAGATCGCGGCCATAGGCGTCCAGCGTGTTGGGGCTGGCCCCGCGTTCGACCTGCATCATCTCGAGAAAGGACTCGATATGGCGGTCGAAGGGCGCGTTCATCCGCCGTTGGCCAGCACCGCTTCCATGGCCAGTTCCCGGGCCTCGCGCTCGAACCCGGCCTGACGCAGGAACACCACCACCCGGTTGATTGTGTCGGGGTCGGCGGCCTCCAGTCCGGTTTCGCCCAGGGCGGCGATGGACAGCAGTGCCGTCTCGCCCCGGCGCGCCCCCTCGGCGGCGGCGCGCAGCAACGCCTTCAGCGCCGGCTTGGGCGCGGGACCGGCGGCACTGCCGGCGGCATGGGCCACCCAGGCCGAGGCGGGGATGTTTTCCCCCACCGCCTGCAGCATGGCCAGGGTGACCACGGTGCGGCGTTCGTTCAACTGGGCGCCCTCCAGCCAGGCGCCGAACGCATCGGCCGGGCTGGGATCGAGGCCGACGCGGGCGATGCGGGTCAGCGGCCACAATCCGGCGGCGGTCTTGGCGGCGGCCGGATCGGACTTGGCCAGGGCCAGCCAGTTGCCCGCCGCCTCGGGCCGTCCCACGGCGTAAAGGGCGCGGGCCAGCACCGGGGCGATGGCGGCCAGATCGGGGGCCGGCTTCAATTCGGCGATCAGCGGGGCGTAGAGCCGGGCGGTGGCCGCGAAGGCGTGGCGCTCCGCCGCCGCCAGCAGGACCCGGGAGATCAACTCGGCCCGGGCGGGGGCGGCCTGCTCGGCGCCCACGGCACGCAGCCACAGCACGCGGCCCTTGGGGCTCCTGTCGCCCTGGGTGGCGGCGGCCTGCTGCTCGGCGGGGGTCAGGGTGACCGCCGCCATCAGGGCGCGCAGGGCCTCGGTATCGAGGATGCCCAGCGCCTCGGCCCGCTCGGCGGCGGTGATCCGATGGTCGGCGGCCATGCCGGGATTGTCGGCGATGGCGCGCAGCATGGACGGCGGCGCATTGGCGGCGGCATCGGCGGGCAGCGGCAGCTTGGCGGCCTTGAAGGCGGCCAGATGCAGCGGAGTCGGTTGCGGCAGCTTGTCCACCTTGGCCGGCGGCGTTCCGCCCATGGCCTCGGCGGCGGCGATGAAGGCGTGGTCGGCGTCCTTGCGCTCGCGCATCAGGTCGAGCGCCATGCCGGCTTCCAGCGTCTTGCCGGCCGACAGCTGGCAGAACACCGCGAGGCGCGGGTCGAGCGGCGCGCCCTGGGCCATGATCGCGGCCTCGGCGCAGGCGGCCTTGGAATCGCCGGCCAGCAGGAAGGTGTCCACCTTGAGGCGCGACAGCCCGGGCGAGGCCAGCGAGGCGGGCGCCGCCTTCAGCAGGGCGGCCAGGCCGTCGATTTCGCCCATGGCGAACAGCCGCTCGGCGCGCAGCTCCAGCAGGGACGGAGTCTGGCCGCGATTGCCGTCGGGAGCGGCGGCCGCCGACAGCAGCAGGCGGCGCGACAGGGAATGGGCCGCCCGCGAGCCGGGGGCGGCGGGCAGGGCCGGCAGAATCTTGCGGACCACGGCGGCGGAGGTACCGTGCCACATGCCCATGCCCAGACCGCCCTGTCCCTCGTCGAGGGCGCCGACGGCGTCGGGGTCGGGGGCCTTCAGCTCCTCCACCTCGAAGCGGGGAGCGGCCTTGGGCGGGCCGCCGGGGAATTCGCCGGCGGCGGAGGGCGGCGTCGCCGCGCCTTCCGGCTTGGCGGCGGGGGGCGGCGCTTCCAGGTTGGGCGAGGTCAGGATCAGCGGCTTGCCCGGCTGCTGGGCCAGGGCGGCGGGCGCCACGAAGGCGGCGCCGAGGGCCAGGGCCAGGGGCAGGGCTTTAGCGCGGGAAACGGGCATCCGGCACGACCTTCTCGATCTTCGCCGACGGGGGCGGCGGGTCCCAGGTGGACAGGAACAGTCCGCCGCCGACGAGAACCGCCAGCAGCAGGGCAACGATAAGGCCGGCAATCTTGCTCATGGGAGACGGAAGACCTCTCGCGATGGCGACATTTCTGGACAGGACCGCCGACGTGCGGCTAAAAGCGGCAGAAGCGGCCCCATTGCGTTCGTGGGCGCAGTGTATCGGCCAAGGCGGCGGGGATCAACGCCGGCTCAACGCTTTTTTGTGGGATCGGGACCGACCGTGGATCAGGGCATGGCCGACGAACTGGCGAGACTGGCGCCGCTGCTTGCGGGGCGCATCGGCCGCACCGTCGTCCTGGTCGGCCTGATGGGGGCGGGGAAGTCCTGCGTCGGCCGCCGCCTCGCCGCCCGTCTGGGCCTGGATTTCGTCGATTCCGACGCCGAGTTCGAGGCCGCCTCGGGCAGCACCATCAGCGATTATTTCACCCGCTTCGGCGAGGCCGCCTTCCGCGACGGCGAGCGCAAGGTGATCGCCCGTCTGCTGGACGGCCCGCCGGTGGTGCTGGCCACCGGGGGCGGCGCCTTCGTCGACCCCACCACCCGCGAGCGCATCAAGCGCACCGGCACCTCGGTGTGGATTCGGGCCGATCTCGACCTGCTCTTGAAGCGCACGGTGGGCCGCGACCACCGGCCGCTGCTCAAGCAGGGCGACCCGCGCGAGATTCTCGGCCGCCTGATGGAAGCCCGCTATCCCATCTACGCCGAGGCCGACATCATCGTCGATTCCACCGACGAAATCCCCGAGGCCACCGTGATCCGCGTCATGGAAGGCCTGATCGAGCATTTGAATTCGGAGAACAAGACATGAGCGCCGCCCCTGAACAGGTCCAGGTCGAACTGGGCGAGCGCAGCTATTCCATCCACATCGGCCCCGGCCTGCTGGACCGGGCGGGCGAGATGATCAAGCCGCTGATGAAGGGCGGCCGCGCCCTGGTGGTCACCGACGCCAACGTGGCGCCGCTCTGTCTCGAGCGGGTGCAGAAAAGCCTGGCCGAGGCCGGGGCGACCACCATGCACACCGTGGTGCCGGCCGGCGAGCAGACCAAGGATTTCAAGCATCTGGAGGCCCTGCTCGACGCCATGCTGGAGGCCCGGGCCGAGCGCGGAACCATGGTGGTGGCCCTGGGCGGCGGCGTGATCGGCGACCTCACCGGCTTCGCCGCCTCGATCCTGCTGCGCGGCGTGGATTTCGTGCAGATTCCGACCACCCTGCTGTCCCAGGTGGATTCCTCGGTGGGCGGCAAGACCGGCATCAACACCCGCCAGGGCAAGAACCTGATCGGCTCGTTCTACCAGCCCCGGCTGGTGCTGGCCGACACGGCGGTGCTGGATTCCCTGCCCCGGCGCCAGGTGCTGGCCGGCTATGCCGAGGTGGTGAAATACGGGGTGATCGACGACGAGCCGTTCTTCGCCTGGCTGGAGGAGAACGGGCAAAAGGTGATCGACGGCGACATGGAGGCGCGGCGCCACGCCGTCGCCACCTCGTGCCGCGCCAAGGCCCGCATCGTCGGCGCCGACGAGCGGGAAGGCGGCGTGCGCGCCCTGCTCAACCTCGGCCACACCTTCGGCCATGCGCTCGAGGCCGAGACCGGCTTTTCCGACGAGATGCTGCACGGCGAGGCGGTGGCCATCGGCATGGTGATGGCGCTGCGCCTGTCGGCCCGCCTGGGGCTGGCGCCCGCCGCCGATGCCGAGCGGCTGGAGCGCCACCTGAACGCGGTGGGCCTGCCCGCCGCCCTGCCCCGGCCCCGGCTGTGGGCGGTGGACCGGCTGATTCACCACATGGCCGGCGACAAGAAGGTCAAGGACGGCAAGGTCACCTTCGTGCTGGCCAAGGGCATCGGCAAGAGCTTCCTGACCCGCGAGGTGCCGGAGGCCGAACTGGCCTCCATGCTGGCGGAGATGGCGGCCGGGAGGTAAGGGGATGGACGAGTTGACGCTGTCGCTGGTCGCCATCGGTGTCCTGCTGGTGATGTCGGCCTTCTTTTCCGGATCGGAGACCGCGCTGACCGCGGTTTCCCGCCCGGTGATGCATCAGCTGGAACAGGACGGCAGCCGGCGCGCCCGTCTGGTCAACAAGCTGCTGGAAGCGCGCGACCGGCTGATCGGTTCCCTGCTGCTCGGCAACAACATCGTCAACATCCTGGCCTCGTCGCTGGCCACCGGCGTGCTGATCGGCCTGTTCGGCGACGCCGGCATCGCCTACGCCACCGCCGGCATGACCGTGGTGGTCGTGCTGTTCGGCGAGGTGCTGCCCAAGACCTACGCCATCTATCACGCCAACCGGGTCGCCTTGCGGGTGGCGGCCCCGGTGACCGCCCTGGTTCTGGTCTTCACCCCCTTCGTGCGGGCCATCGAAATCATCGTGCGCCTGCTGTTCCGCCTGTTCGGAGCGTCCTACGCCTCGGCGACCAGCCTGGAAGCCTCCATGATGGAACTGAGGGGGGCCATCGAGGTCCATGCCGGCGAGGAGGAGGTCAAGGAGGAGCGGCGCATGCTGCGCTCCATCCTGGAACTGGGCGACGTGGAGGTCGGGCAGGTGATGACCCACCGGCGCGGCGTGGTCACCGTCGATGCCGGCCTGCCCGCCGCCGAGATCCTCGAACTGGTGGTGGGCAGCCCCTTCTCCCGCGTGCCCCTGTGGAAGGACGAGCCCGACAACATCGTCGGCGTGGTCCACGCCAAGGACCTGCTGCGCGCCGTCCGCGCCCTGGAAGGCGACCTGGACGGCCTGGACGTGGTGGAACTGGCCTCGGCCCCCTGGTTCATTCCCGATTCCACCACCCTGCTGGAGCAGCTGCAGGCCTTCCGGTCGCGGCGCGAGCATTTCGCCCTGGTGGTGGACGAGTACGGCACCCTGATGGGGGTGGTGACCCTGGAAGACATCCTGGAGGAGATCGTCGGCGACATCACCGACGAGCACGACGTGGCGGTGGCCGGCGTCAGGCCGCAATCGGACGGCTCCTACATCATCGACGGCTCGGTGACCATCCGCGACCTCAACCGGCAGTTCGAATGGCGGCTGCCCGACGAAGACGCCGCCACCATCGCCGGGCTGGTCCTGCACGAGGCGCGGCAGATTCCCGACGTGGGCCAGGTGTTCCGTTTCTACGGCTTCCGCTTCGAGATCGCCCGGCGCCAGCGCAACCAGATCACCTCGCTCAGGGTGACCCCGCCCGCCCCGGCAAGCGACTGAGGGGGGAAGCGGCCGGGACGGCCGCGCTCCATGGGCATGGGTGGCCCGGAGCGCGGGCATCTTGCCCGCACGAGCCTGAGTGACCCCGTTCACATCCCATTAACTCCACATATGGTATGACAATCAGGTGACGGAGCCGATTTGTTGTCGACAAGCCGAGTCTCCGTTGATTAAGGTTTTTGCGGGTCGTGATCACGGACGGAGGAAATCCCGTTGATTCGCTGCTTGAGCCGAGCACCGGAAGCCGTTTCCGGACAGGGGCGCCCGCCGCAGGTGGGCCGCAGCATCCTCCGCCTCTCCCGCCAAGGGTCTCTCGTGTCGAGAGGCCCTTTTTTGTTGCCGTCTTCCTCATCCATCCGAAGGAGTCCCTGATGGCCAAGCGCGCTACGCGGGTTGCCGCGTCCAAGAATGAGCCGGTGGTGTCGCTGTATCCCGCCGAGAAGGCCTGGAGCCCGCTGGGCGAGGACGACCAGCACCGCGAGCAGAGCTACGTGCGCAAGGTCCGCCCGCAAAGCGACAATCAGCGCCAGCTGCTCAAGGCCATCAATGAGGGCAACCTGACCCTGGCGCTGGGGCCGGCGGGGACCGGCAAGACCTATCTGGCCATCTCGGCGGCGGTGGAGGCCTTCGAGGAGGGCAAGGTGGCGCGCATCATGCTGTCGCGCCCGGCGGTGGAGGCGGGCGAATCCCTGGGTTTCCTGCCCGGCGACCTGCAGGAGAAGCTGGCGCCCTATCTGCGTCCCCTCTACGACGCCCTGTCGGACCGCCTGGGCGGCAAGCGGCTGCGGGCCCTGCTGGCCGACGGCTCCATCGAGATCGCCCCCATCGCCTACATGCGCGGCCGCACCCTGAACAACGCCTTCATCGTCATCGACGAGGCGCAGAACTGCACTTACGGCCAGATCAAGATGCTGCTGACCCGGCTGGGCTGGCACTCCACCATGGTGCTGACCGGCGACCCGGACCAGAGCGACCTGCTGCCCGGCATGTCCGGGCTGGCCGACATCGCGGCGCGGCTGTCGGACCTGCCCGACGTCGCCGTGGTGCATCTGAACGAAAAGGACATCGTCCGCCACCCGCTGGTGGCCAGCATGCTGACGGTGCTGTAGAGCCACTTTCGGTGTCGCCGGAGAATTTTGGCGGCCGGTGAGTTCACCACAGAGGCGCAGAGACACAGAGAAAGCACAGAGGAATAAAACTGTTTATCTTTTTCTCGGTGCTTTCTCTGTGTCTCTGTGTCTCTGTGGTTCAATCCACAGTGTCCAAAGGAGAGCCGTTTCCGGCGTGAGGCCATTCCTCACATGGAACACAGCTTGTGCGGGCCGATGTCCAGGTGCAGGTGGTCGGCGTGCAGCTTGTTGTGGTTGGGGGTCAGCACCACGTTGAAGTGCTCGCAGGATGCCCGGGCCACCGCGTGGAGGAAATCGCTCTTCTTGCCGGCGCCCTGCCAGTCCTTCTTCACCGAGATCATGGTGCCGTCGGCCAGTTCGAAGCCGCCGATGTCGATGGCCTGGCCCTTGCCGTGCTCGGACAGGCGGCCGCCCCGGCTTCGGCCCTCGCCCGAGGACGCCACCGTGGTTTCCGTGCGGCGGCTGCGGCAGTCATAGGTTCCCATGTGGTGGAGCCTGGCCACCCTCTGGCCGAAGATGCGCTGGGCCGCGGCCTGCACCACCTGGGTCTCGAAGCGCTCGACGGTGCGCGCCATGGAGCACGACATCACGCCGGGACGGTTCCATGCCGCCCCGGAATTGGCGGTCACCCTCACCGGATTGGCGATGGCGCAGGAACCCGGATTGCCGAACGCCGCCTGCGGCTCGAACGCCACCCGGCGGTCGCGCAGATCCTTGAGGCAGGCCTGGTCGGGGTCGAGGATGGGGGGCGGCGCGGCCAGCCGGGGCGGCGGCGGCGAGGAGCACGCGCCCAACAAGGCCAAACCCACAACGGCGAAGACGAGACGTTTGGACAAGGTCGTGATTCCGCAGCGCCAGAATCCAATTATCTAGCGCAATTACGGCCGGAAAGTCACGGAATATCTTAGAAACCGCGCGGAACCCGTTGTAAGTCTTAACGTATGGTTAACCGAGCTTGACCGCCGTGCCGTTGGCCGAGACGATCAGCATGGTCTTGCCGTCGCCCGCCACCGTGTCGTAGTCCAGATCGACGGCCACCACCGCGTCGGCGCCCAGTTGAGCGGCCTGGGCCTGCATGTCGGACAGCGCCGCCTCCTTGGCCTGGCGCAGCACCGTCTCGTAGGCGCCCGAGCGGCCGCCGACGATGTCGCGCACGCTGGCCATCATGTCGCGGAAGATGTTGGTGCCCATGACCGCGTCGCCGCAGACGATGCCGAGATAGGCGGTGATGCGCTTGTCCTCGACGGAATCGGTGGTGGTGATGATCATGCTGCCCTCGTGCTCTTGACCCGGCCCATTGAGGTCATCACACTCCGTGATCCTTTTCCAGGAGAATTCGTCATGACCGAACAGCCCGTCCCCATCGGGGTCGTCACCATCTCGGACCGCGCCAGCCGGGGCGTCTACGAGGACAAGGGCGGACCCGCCATCATCGCCGAGATGACCCGCTTCCTGTCCACGCCCTGGCGTCCGGTGGCGCGCGTCATCGAGGACGAGCAGGCGCTGATCGAGGCGACGCTGAAGGAACTGGCCGATACCGAGGGCTGCGCCCTGATCGTCACCACGGGGGGCACCGGCCCGGCGCCCCGCGACGTGACGCCCGAAGCCACCGAGGCGGTGTGCGACAAGATGATGCCGGGCTTCGGCGAGCTGATGCGCAGCGAAAGCCTGAAGGTGGTGCCCACCGCCATCCTGTCGCGCCAGACGGCGGGCATCCGGGGCAAAAGCCTGATCATCAACCTGCCGGGCAAGCCTTCGGCCATCGCCGATTGCCTGAACGCGGTGATGCCGGCGGTGCCCTATTGCATCGACCTGATCGGCGGTGCCTTCATCGACACCGACCCGGCGGTGTGCAAGGCCTTCCGCCCCAAGGCCAAGTAGGGGAAAGCGGGCGGGACGCCCGCGCCCCATTGGACGTTCGGAGCGCGGGCGTCTCGCCCGCATCACGCCGGAAACGTCACCGACACCACCGTTCCCTCGTCGACGAAGATGTGGGAGCGGCCGCCCAGCTGGCGGGCCAGGGCGCGGATCAGGCCGATGCCGATGCCGCGTCCCGGCTTGTCGGGCATGCCCACGCCGTTGTCGCGCACCGTGAAGTGCCATTCCCCCGCCTCGCGCACCAGGGTCACCCAGATGGTGCCCCGCCGTCCGTCCGAGAAGGCGTGCTTCATGGCGTTGGACAGCACCTCGTTGGCCAGCATGCCGAGCGGCACGGCGCGTTCCAGGTCCAGGGTGCCCTCCACCTCCACCTCGACGGTGACGCCGCCGGGCGCGGCGGCATAGGACCCGGCCAGCGCCTCGGCCAGCTTGCCGAAATAGGTGCCGAGATCGACGTTGGAGGCGAGGTTGCGCTCGTACAGGGTCTGGTGCACCAGACCCATGGAATGGATGCGGTCGAGCGCGTCCTTCAAGGTCGCCTTGACCTTCTCGTCGGTGACGTGCAGCGACTGCATGGTCAGCAGCGAGGAGATGACCTGAAGGTTGTTCTTCACCCGGTGGTGGACTTCCTGGAACAGCACGTCCTTTTCCGCCAGGGCGGAGGTCAGCTCGCGGGTGCGGCGCTCGCCGGTGGCCAGCAGCCGCGCCTCGTGCCGCAGGCTCTCGCCGGTGATGGCGGCCAGCACCAGCAGCAGCGCCATGGCGGTGGTGAACAGCAGCACGTTGCGCCTTGTGCGCACGCTCCATTCGCGGAACACCACCTCCGTGGGCATGCCCGAGGTGACCACCATCTCCAGGTCGGGAAGGTTGCGATAGGCCACCAGCCGCTCGATCCCGTCCACCACCGAGGTGGAGCGGTAGAGCCCGGCCGGCCCCTGGGAGAACCGGGTGAAGGGCGGCTTGGAGGTGTCGAAGCGGGTGAAGGTGGCGTCGGGCATGGGATAGCGCGCCACCAGCCCGCCATCCTGGCGCGATACCAGGAAGATGGAGCCGGGCTCGGGCTGCATGTCGCGGTAGAAATCGATGAAATAATCGGTTCGGATGGCGATTTCCCCCACCCCCACCGCGCGGCCGGACGGGTCGAGGATGGCCCGGCTGAAGATGATCACCCGCTCCTGGTCGCCGCGCCCGGGGACCACGGCGCTCATCACGGTGCGGCCCGGCCGGGCCAGCGCCAGGGTGAAGTAGTCGCGATGGGCGGCGCTGGCGGCGAACAGGCCCAGGCGGTCGGCGGCCAGCACCGGATCGCCGCGCTCGTCGTGGATGGCGATGGCGACGCCGTAGGGAAGATTGCCCAGCACGGAGTCCAGCCAGAGCTGCTCGTGGCGGGAGTTCTTGAGGCTGGCCAGCGGACGGCCCGCCACATGGTCGCCGATCATGCCGAGATTGGCGTGGGCGGTGCCGTGGGCGGCGCGGGTGTGGGATTCCAGCAGCCGGGCCGACAGGCTGAGATTGGCGTTCCAGTCGGCCAGGGCGACCTGATGGTCGAACCAGGTCAGGGTGCCCAACCCGGCCATGCCGCCCAGCACGGCGATGGCGGTGATCAGTCCGAGCAGCAGCCTCGGCTGCGGCAGGCGGGACGGGCGGGCGGGATCGGACTCCTTGTCCGTGCTGCCGGGTTGGTTGACCTCCACGCCGGCGCCGGTCATGGTCAGCCCGCCCGGCGCCGGCCGCCCGGGGCCTCGGCCTCGTCGTCGAACAGGGAGGTCAGCTGGCGCATCATGGTGCCGCCCAGTTCCTCGGCGTCCATGATGGTGACGGCGCGGCGATAGTAGCGGGTGACGTCGTGGCCGATGCCGATGGCCACCAGTTCCACCGGCGAGCGGTTCTCGATATAGGCGATGACGTCGCGCAGGTGCTTTTCCAGGGTGTTGCCGGGATTGGCCGACAGCGTCGAATCGTCCACCGGGGCGCCGTCCGAGATGACCATCAGGATGCGTCGCTGCTCGGACCGCGCGATCAGGCGCTCATGCGCCCACATCAGCGCCTCGCCGTCGATGTTCTCCTTGAGGATGCCTTCCTTCAGCATCAGGCCGAGATTGCGCCGCACCCGGCGCCAGGGAGCGTCGGCCGCCTTGTAGACGATGTGGCGCAGGTCGTTGAGACGGCCGGGATTGGCCGGCTTGCCCTCGGCCTGCCACTTCTCGCGCGCGCTGCCGCCCTTCCACGCCCGGGTGGTGAAGCCCAGCACCTCCACCTTGACGCCGCAGCGCTCCAGGGTGCGGGCCAGGATGTCGGCGCTCATGGCCGCCACGGTGATGGGGCGGCCTCGCATGGAGCCGGAATTGTCGATCAGCAGGCTGACCACGGTATCGCGGAAGTCGGTGTCCTTCTCGATCTTGAAGGACAGGGAATGCATGGGGTTGGCGACGATGCGCGCCAGGCGTCCCGTGTCGAGCATGCCCTCTTCCAGGTCGAAATCCCAGTTGCGGGTCTGCTGCGCCATCAATTTCCGCTGCAGGCGGTTGGCCAGCTTGGACACCACGCCCTGCAGGTGTGAGAGCTGCTGGTCCAGCTGGCGGCGCAGGCGGTTCAGATCCTCCGATTCGCACAGATCCTCGGCGGTGACGATCTGGTCGAACTGGGTGGTGAAGGGCTTGTACGGCCGGTCCTGCATGGCGGCCGAATTGGACAGCTGTTCCTGGCTCTGCTTGGACGGGCCGCCCGGCTCCTCGGTGCCCGAGCCGGTCAGCATCATCTCCTCGCCGTCGCCCTCGCCCTCGTCCTCGCCGCTGCCTTCCGACGAGCCGGGGGCCTGGGTGTCGCCTTCCTGCTGGGGGCCCTGGCCCTCCTGCTCGCCTTCCTTTTCCTGGCCGGCGCCCTGGGCCTCCTGCTCCTGTCCGTCTTGCTGCGAATTCTCGGATTCGTCGGCTTCCGACGGCTGGTCGGTGCCGAAATCCAGGTCGCGCAGCAGCCGGTGCAGGCCCTTGGCGAAGGCCTCCTGGTCGCGCAGCAGGTCCTTCAGCGCGTCCAGCGTCGGGCCGGCCTTGGCCCTGATCTCGTCGCGCCACAGATCCACGGCGGTGCGGGCCGAGGGCGGCGGCGGAAGGCCGGCGAAGACCTCGCGCGCGATCAGGCGCATGGCGTCGGCCAGCGGCACCTGCTCGCGCTTCACCGCGCGGTCCAGGCCCTCGGCGCGGGCCTTGACCTCCAGCACCTCGGCGATGTTCAGGGCCGCGCCGGGCATCAGCCGCGCCCCCAGGGCCTCGACCCGGGCCTGCTCGACCATGTCGTAGATCTTGCGGGCGTCGGGCAGCTGCGGCATGCGGCGCACGTGGACGGTGTCGTCATGGTAGCGCAGCCGAAGCGCGATGGCATCGGCGGTGCCCCTCAGCCGGGCCAGGTCCGAGGCCAGGATGGTGCGCGGCGGCGCGGGCAGGCGGATTTCCGTGCCGCGCACGCTGCCGTTGCCGGCGGCGAAGCCCACGTCCAGCTCGGGCTGGCCGGACATGGCCTTCAGGGTGGCGGCGGTGGCGCGGCGGATGGTGTCGCCGACGCTTTCACCCCTGCTGCCGTCCTTGCCCGTGGAGTTCTGCTGCAAGATCTCTCCCCAGGCCCTTAGGCCAGCATGCGGGCCGGCCCCTCGGGCAGGTCCGTGCCGAAGCAGCGCTGGTAGTACTCGGCCAGGATGGGCCGCTCCACCTCGTCGCACTTGTTGAGGAAGGTCACGCGGAAGGCGTAGCCGTGGTCGGTGAAGATGCGGGTGTTCTCGGCCCAGGTGATCACCGTGCGCGGGCTCATCACCGTCGAGATGTCGCCGTTCATGAAGCCCTGGCGGGTGAGATCGGCCAGCATCACCATCTTGGACACCAGGTCGCGGCCCTCGGGGGTGTCGTATTCCTTCAGCTTGGCCACCACGATGGAGCATTCGTCGTCGTGCGCCAGGTAATTCAGGGTGGCGACGATGTTCCAGCGGTCCATCTGGCCCTGGTTGATCTGCTGGGTGCCGTGGTAGAGGCCGGTGGTGTCGCCCAGGCCCACGGTGTTGGCGGTGGCGAACAGGCGGAAGGCGGCGTGCGGCCGGATCACCCGGTTCTGGTCGAGCAGCGTCAGGCGGCCCTCGACCTCGAGGACGCGCTGGATCACGAACATCACGTCGGGGCGGCCGGCGTCGTATTCGTCGAACACCAGGGCGCAGGGATGCTGCAGCGCCCAGGGCAGCATGCCTTCGCGGAACTCGGTGATCTGCTTGCCGTCCTTGACCACGATGGCGTCCTTGCCGATCAGGTCGATGCGGCTGACGTGGCTGTCCAGGTTGACGCGGATGCACGGCCAGTTGAGCCGGGCCGCCACCTGCTCGATATGGGTGGACTTGCCGGTGCCGTGATAGCCCTGGACCATGACGCGGCGGTTATAGGCGAAGCCGGCCAGGATGGCCTTGGTGGTGTCGGGATCGAAGCGGTAGGCCGGGTCCACGTCGGGCACGTGCTCGCTGCCCACCGAGAAGGCGGGGACCATCATGTCGATGTCGATGCCGAACACCTCGCGGGCGGACACCTGGGTGTCGGGCATGGCGAGCGGATGGTCGGAGGCAAGCGGGCTCTGGGTCTTGGAGGTCATACTCTCGTCCTTGGGGGGCTGCTGCTTACAGGCTCAGGCTGAGCTTCAGGGTGTTGTAGGCGTGGTTGATGCGCTTGAAGCGCTCCTCGGCTTCCTTGTCGCCGTTGTTGGCGTCGGGATGGTGCTGCTTGACCAGCTCCTTGTAGCGGGCCTTCAGCGCCTCGGCGGTGAGCGGAGGGCTGAGGTCCAGCACCGCCATGGCCTCCTCCTCCGGGGTGGGCACGCGGGCCTTGGGCCGCGCCTCCTCGGTGGCGGTGTCCTCGAACACCTCGAAGGGGTCGTGGATGGTGTAGGCGAACTTGCGCCGGGCGCCCTGAATCCCCAGCGGCCAGGTGGGGCGCTGCCAGGTGGTGTCCTTGCGCAACTCGGCCTCGATCTCCTCGGCGCCCATGCCCTCGTAGTAGTTCCAGGCGGAATTGTACTCGCGGACGTGGTCCAGGCAGAACCAGTAGTAATCGGTCAGCCGGTCGCGGGCCTGGGGGGCGCGGTACTCGGCCTCCAGCGCGCAGCCGGGATGGTCGCAACGGCGGGTGGCCGGTTGCGCCGGAGTGGGGCCGAAGGCCGGCCGCCAGGATCTGCGGGCGTTGGTCGCTTTCATGGCACCGGTCATAATGGAGGCTCGAAAGCGCCAAGGCAAGGTGCCTGCGGAAAATGCGGCCCTGCCGAACGGCCTCTTGACGGCGGGCTCCGCTGGCCCCAATTGGGGAGGGTTCAAACGGGCGAAAGGGCCTTAGACATGCAGGTGACACCGGTGATGCGCAAGAAGCTCGAGGACGGGCTGGCTCCGTCCCGCCTGGACATCATCGACGAATCCCACCGTCATGCCGGGCATGCCGGGCACAACCCGCAAGGCGAAAGCCATTTCCGCCTGGAAATCGTCTCCGAGGCCTTCGCCGGCAAAAGCCGGGTGGAGCGTCACCGCATGGTCAACGCCCTGCTGGCCGAGGAACTGGCCGGCCGCGTCCACGCCCTGGCGCTCACCACGCTGACCAGGGACGAGGAGGCGCGGCGGCTTTAGGGAACAAGGTCCGAATCCCGGTAATCGGTTCTGTCATCCCGAGCGAAGCCGAGGGATCTCCGTCTGGACCATCGGTACCGGTTCTGAAACGCCGTTCCAGGATGAGATCCCTCCGCCCAAGGGCGTCGGGATGACAGGAGAGAAGATCACTTCACCGTGACGTCCATCATCTCCAGGTTCCGGCGCGCCGTGTCGGCGGCGGTGCTTTCGGGCGCGGCGGCGATGGCCTTCATCCAGTCCTCGCGGGCGCCGGCCCGGTCGTCCTCCAGGCGGCGGATGATGCCGCGCTCCAAGAGGGCGTCGGGAAAGGCCGGGTCCAGCACCAGGGCACGGGCCAGGTCCTCCTTGGCCAGGTCCGGCTTGTCCAGGTAGCGGTAGGCCACGGCGCGCAGCACCATGGCCTCGATGCGGTTGGGCTGGGCCTTCAGCAGGGTGCCGAGCAACTCCGCCACCTCGGCGTAATGGCTGACCGAGGCCAGCGTCACCGCCTTGTCCAGCATCAGTTCGGGATGGCCGGGGACCAGCTTCAGGGCGGTGTCCTGGACGGCCAGGGCCTGTTGGGGCTTGCCGGCCAGCAGCCAGGCCTGCCCCGCCTGGGCCAGCATTTCGGCGCGCAGGGTTTCCTCGCGCCGGCTGGACGAGGCCAGGGCCTCCAGGCGCCTGGCCGCCTCCTCGTACTTGCCCAGTCCGATCAGGGCGACCGCCGCGCAATGCCGCGCCGGCTCGCCGCCGCCCAGGGACGCCCAGGCCAGCGCCTCCTCCCAGCCGTCCTCGGGCTTGGCGCGGGCCAGATTCAGGCAGGTGCGGTATTCCATCTTCGGGTTGATGGTCTCGGCCGGGGCGGGGGCGGGCAGCCACAGCAGCGGCAACAGCAGCAGGGGGATGGCGTATGGTCTCATGGGGCGGTAGTCTCGCCGATTGTGCGCAGGGTGCAAGGGAAGAGAGATGGCCAAGCGATTTTTCCTGTTCGGGCTGGGCTTTTCCGGCCGGGTGATCGCCCGCCGGCTGGCCGGGGCGGGGTGGGAGGTGACCGGCACCAGCCGCTCGGGCGAGGCGGTGGACTGCCCCGGTGTGCGGGTGCTGCCCTTCGACCGTGGCCATCCGCTGCCGGCCGGCTGCCTCGACGGAATCGACGCGGTGCTGTGCTCGGTGCCGCCGGACGGCGACGGCGATCCGGTGCTCGACCTGATGGAGGGGGCCATCCGGGCGGCCTCTCCCGCCTGGGTCGGCTATCTCTCCACCACGGGGGTCTATGGCGACCATGGCGGCGGACCGGTGGACGAGGACACGCCGCCCAATCCCGGCCTCGACCGGTCCCGCCGGCGGCTGGCCGCCGAGACGCGCTGGCGCGTCCTGGGGGCGCACATCTTCCGGCTGGCGGGAATCTACGGTCCCGGCCGCTCGGCGGTGGATAGCGTGCGGGCCGGCCAGGCCCGCCGGGTGGTCAAGCCCGGGCAGGTGTTCAGCCGCATCCATGTGGAGGACATCGCCGCCGCCGTGCAGGCCTCGCTGGCCCAGCCCCGGCCCGGGGCCATCTACAATCTGTGCGACGACGACGCGGCCCCGCCGCAGGACGTCATCGCCCATGCCTGCGCCCTGCTGGGGGTGGATCCGCCGCCGGAAATTCCCTGGGAGGAGGCGCGGACGACCCTGTCGCCCATGGCGCTCAGCTTCTACGCCGACAACAAGCGGGTGGACAACGGGCGGATGAAGCGGGAGCTGGGCGTTCGCCTGCTCTACCCCACCTACCGCGAGGGGCTGCGGAGCTGCCTGTGACTACTTGGCCGTATCGGCCCCGGTGGCCGGCGGGGCCGCGACGGCGAGAGGCGACGCGGCGCGCACGGCCTTGGTCAGGGCCTTGCCGGCGGCATAGGCGGGGGTGAGATAGGGGCCACGGTTGTCGGCGACGCGCACCGGCTCCAGTCCCATGCCCTTGAGGCAGTCATAGATTTCGCGAAGTTCCGCGGGTCCAAGCATTCCAGTTCCTCGCCCAATTCCTTGGTCAGGCATCCCCCTTAGGAGACAGTCTGCACCGAAACGGGGGTGGAATGCGACAGGTTTTTGTGCGATGCAGCATAAATGCGGTTACCACTTACTTGCGTAAATCGCAGTCTGCGCGCAAGAAAATTTCAAGTGGCAAAAAAGTGGCGGGACCCGGCTCATCACCGTGTCCCGCCCAATCTCAGGGAGACAAAGCAGTAATGAGTATTGTGGTACCAGAATGCCGGATTCAAATCAAGCAAATTTCCTCGAGATCGGACCAGGCCCTCCGTATGGGGGAGGGCCTGGCTCTACGACCTAGAGGATCGCGACCGTATCCGCCTGCGGGCCCTTCAGCCCCAGGGTGGTGGTGACGCGAACGCGCTGACCGGATTCCAGGGTCTTGATCCCCGAGCGCTCCAGCGCCTTCACGTGGACGAACACGTCCTTGCCGCCCTCGTCGCAGGCGACGAAGCCGAAGCCCTTCTCGGCGGAGAAGAACTTGACCACACCCTCGACGGTCTGGGTCGGGCCGCGCTCTTCCCGGCGGGGGGCGCGCGGCGTGGCGGTGGTGCTGTCCACTTCATGGACCATCACCACCTGCGGGCCGCGCTGGCCGGCGCCGAGGTCCACCACCAGGGTGGCGCCTTCGGCGACCTGGGTCAGGCCGGCGCGCTCGAGAGCGGAGATGTGCAGGAAGGCGTCCGGGCTGCCGTCGGAGGGGGCGACGAAGCCGAAGCCCTTGGAGGCATTGAACCACTTCACAGTGGCGGTGACGTTCGCCTGACTGACCATCTGACGGTCAAAAGAGCTCGGTGCCATCGGCCGCGACGGGCGCGGATCGAAAGCCGGTTCGCCAAAGTCGTCCCGACGACCGCGACCGCGCTCGCCCCTGCCATGATTATCTCGGTTCCATGCCATGTGTCATTCTCGTCGTAAGTAAACAAAATCCCCCGCACCCACGCGAGGGCATTCCGCCCGGCCCGTGCGCGCCAAGGTCAGCCTGAACCTATATCATTACCTGAGAATCAGGCCTCCGCATAGGGGCTTACGGGCCGGAAACGGCCTCCTGATAACTATTTTTTTGTGCTGCACTGCGGTCGTCGGGGCGAATCAGCCGGTACAACCCCATGGTGATGGCGACGACGATGACGCCGGAAAACGCGACGTCGGACAGGAAATGCCCGCCCTGGGCGATGCGGACCAGACCCATGGCGGCGCCGAACCCGAAGGCGGCGGCCAGGGCGGCGGCGCGGCGGCGCGGCGGGGCCAGCAGGGCCAGAGACACCGTCCAGAAGCCCAGCGCCGCGTGGCCCGAGGGGAACGAGCAATTGTCCGGGCACTGGTCCGAGAGGGCCAGGGCGGGGGTGAACTGGCGGGCGGGCTGGTGCCCGGCGTTGAACTCGGCGATGGTCGAGGGGCGCGCCCGGCCCCAATTGTCCTTGAGGACCACATTGACCACCAGGCCGGGTCCCAGGGCCAGGGATGCCACCACCATCAGCGCCATGCGCGGGCGGATGCCGGCCACCGGCCTCTTGACGAAAGCGGCCGCGACGCCGGCCAGGGCGATCAGCCCGGCGGCGGCGAACAGGAAGATGGGCAGGATCTTGCGGGCGAATTCCCCCAGGGGATGGATGCGGAAGGGAAAGCCGCGGCTCGCCGCGTCGAAGAACAGGGCCGAGACGGCGATGTCGATGCCGGGAAACAGCACCAGGGGCACCAGGGCGAGAATGGCCCAGGTCCACGGATTGCGCAGCAGGCCAGACGCCATCAGCCGTCCTCGAGATGGAACAGCCCCGACAGGCCGATCAGTCCGGCGACCAGGGGGGGCGTCCAGGCCGCCAGGGTCTGCGGCAGGGTGGCCGACAGACCCAGGGCGTAGATCACCTTGGAGAAGAAATAGACGGCGAAGCCGGCGGCCACGCCGGCGCCGATGCGGGCCAGCAATCCGCCCGACCTTGTGTTGGGCCGCAGCGAGAACACCGCCGCCATCAGCACCATGCCGCAATACAGCACCGGCGAGGCCAGCAGCGACTGCAGGTACAGGCGATGCTTGTTGGCGGTGAAGCCGGCCCGTTCGAAGAAACGGATGAAGCCGGGCAATTGCCAGAAGGACAGGGTCTCGGGCGCGGCGAAATTGTCGTGGATGCGCGACAGGGTCAGCTGGGTGGGAATGCGCATCTGCTCGAGAAAGACCGACGGCTTGCCGCCTTCCATCACCCAGGCGCGGCGCACCTCGAAGGTGCCGTCCACCAGCGAGGCGGATTCGGCGGCGATGCGCTGGTGGAAATGGTCGGGGCGGTCGTAGAGGAAGAATTGCGCGTCCCTGAGGTGCAGGACCAGGCCGTCCTGGCGCACGGATTCGGAATAGACCACCATTTCGCCGTCGTTGTGGGGCTCGCGCAGCCACAGCCCGCCCTCGGACAGGTCGAAGGCGCTGGGCTTGTTGCTCAGCAACTCGTCCTGCAGGCGTTCGTAGCGGCCGTACATGGCCGCCGCCATGGGGTTGAAGGCGGTGATCTCGAACACGCCGAACACCCCGGCCACGAACAGCACCGGGGTGATGAACTGCCAGACCGAGATGCCGGCGGCGCGGGCCACCACCAGCTCGTGGGTGCGGGTCAGGCGCCAGAAGCACACCATGGCGCCGATCATCACCGCGAAGGGCAGCACCGTGTGCAGCATCTGGGGCAGCTTGAAGAAGGCCATCAGCAGGATGGTGCCGATTCCCAGATCGGGGCGGGCGGCGGCGCGGCGGATCAGCTCGATGACGTCGAACAGCAGGATGATGCCCAGGATCACCAGCAGCACGGTGGCAAAGGCCGAGGCGAACTGACGCCCGATATAGCCGCTCATGATGGGGGATAGACGCATGGTGCCGGAAATTCGATGCCGTTCGGTGAAAGCCGAGTATAGAGGTTTCCCGCCTCCCCGTGTCATAAACCTTTTCGGCAGACAGCAAGGAAACGAGGCGATGGTCACGCTGACGCGCATCTATACCCGGACGGGCGACAAGGGCAAGACCTCACTGGGCGACGGGACCAGGGTGGACAAGCACGCCCTCAGGGTCGAGGCCTATGGCACGGTGGACGAGGCCAACGCGGTGATCGGGCTGGCCCGCCTGCATGCCGGCCCCGAGATGATGGGGCTGCTGGAACGGCTGCAGAATGACCTCTTCGACCTGGGGGCCGATCTGTGCACCCCTGCCGCCGCCGACGAGGCCCCGGGGGCGCGCCTGCGCGTCGTCCAGTCCCAGGTGGACCGGCTGGAGGCCGAGATCGACGCCGCCAACGAGACGCTGGCGCCGCTCACCTCCTTCATCCTGCCCGCCGGCTCTCCGTTGGCCGCCCACCTGCATCATGCCCGCACCGTGGTGCGCCGCGCCGAGCGCCTGATGGTCGCCCTGGCCGAAATGGAGACGGTCAGCCCGACGGCGATCATCTACGCCAATCGCCTGTCCGACCTGCTGTTCGTCCTGGCCCGCCTCGCCAACGGCAATGGCGCCGCCGACGTGCTTTGGGTGCCGGGGGGTGCGCGTTGACAACCCCAACCTCCCGTCATATTGTGCAATGCAATAGTAAATTCCGCCCGGCGATGCCGATTTATCCGCACTCCGGATTAGAGGATTGAAAGACAAATGAAAGTCCTGGTCGCGATCAAGCGGGTGATCGATTACAACGTCAAGATTCGGGTGAAGTCGGACGGGTCCGGGGTCGAGACCCAGAACGTCAAGTTCTCCATGAATCCGTTCGACGAGATCGCGGTGGAAGAGGCGGTTCGCCTCAAGGAAGCCGGCAAGGCCACCGAGGTGGTGGTGGTGTCGGTGGGCCCGGCCGCGTGCTCCGAGACCCTGCGCACCGCGCTGGCCATGGGCGCCGACCGGGGTGTTCTGGTGCAGACGGACGACGAGGTGCAGCCGCTGGGCGTCGCCAAGGTGCTGAAGGCCCTGGTGGCCAAGGAATCCCCCGGCCTGATCATCCTGGGCAAGCAGGCCATCGACGACGACAGCAACCAGACCGGCCAGATGCTCGCCGCCCTGCTGGGCTGTGCCCAGGGCACCTTCGCCAGCAAGGTGGAGATCGGCGCCGATGCCGTCACCGTGACCCGCGAGGTCGATGGCGGCCTGGAGACGGTGACCCTCGTGCTGCCCGCCGTGGTGACCACCGACCTGCGCCTCAACGAGCCGCGCTACGCCAGCCTGCCCAACATCATGAAGGCCAAGAAGAAGCCCATCGACACGGTGTCGCCGGCCGATCTGGGCGTCGATGTCAGCCCGCGCCTAGTGACGCTGAAGGTGGAAGAGCCGCCCAAGCGCAAGGCCGGCATCAAGGTGGCCGACGTGGCCGCCCTGGTGGACAAGCTGAAGAACGAAGCGAAGGTGATCTGAACCCGGCTGTCATGCTGAGCGCGAGCGAAGCATCTTTCAGCCGCTGTTGGCGACGATCTTGGTGAAAGATCCTTCGCCTTCGGCTCAGGATGACGCGAAAGAGGACGAACGAATGACCATTCTGGTTCTGGCAGAGCATGAAGGCGGCGCTCTCAAATCCGCCACGCTGAACACCGTCACCGCCGCGACCAGGATCGGCGGCGAGGTCCATGTGCTGGTGGCCGGTTCCGGCATCGGCGCGGTGGCCGAGGCCGCCGCCAAGGTGGCGGGCGTCGCCAAGGTGCTGAGCGCCGATTCCGCCCTCTACGCCAACCATCTGGCCGAGCCCCTGGCCGCCCTGGTGGTCAGCCTCGCCGGCGGCTACAGCCACATCCTGGCCCCCGCCACCACGTCGGGCAAGAACGTCAGCCCCCGCGTCGCGGCGCTGCTGGACGTGGCGCAGATTTCCGAGATCACGGCGGTGGTGTCGCCCGACACCTTCGTGCGTCCCATCTATGCCGGCAACGCGCTGGCCACCGTGCAGTCCAAGGACGCGGTCAAGGTGATCACCGTGCGCGGCACCGGCTTCGAGGCGGCCGCCGCCACCGGTGGCTCCGCCGCGGTCGAGACGGTCGCGGCCGCCGCCGATCCCGCCCTGTCCTCCTTCGTGGACAGCCAGCTCAGCAAGTCCGAGCGCCCCGAACTGACCAGCGCGCGGGTCATCATCTCGGGCGGGCGCGGCATGCAGTCGGGCGACAACTTTCCCCTGCTGGAAGCGGTGGCCGACCGCTTGGGCGCCGCCGTGGGCGCCAGCCGCGCCGCCGTGGACGCCGGCTTCGTCCCCAACGACTTCCAGGTGGGCCAGACCGGCAAGATCGTCGCCCCCGACCTCTACATCGCCGTCGGCATCTCGGGCGCCATCCAGCACCTGGCCGGCATGAAGGATTCCAAGGTCATCGTCGCCATCAACAAGGACGAGGAGGCCCCCATCTTCCAGGTCGCCGATTACGGCCTGGTGGCGGATCTCTTCAAGGTGCTGCCTGAACTGGCGGCCGAACTGAACAAGTAACCCTCGAGCAACCTGCCCAACGGCAAACGCCCTACCATCCGGGAGCCCAACAATGACTGCTATCAAGAAGATCGGTATCATCGGCGCGGGCCAGATGGGCAACGGTATCGCCCATGTCTGCGCCGCCTCCGGTTTCGACGTGATCCTGCTGGACATCAGCGACGAGGCCCTGAAGAAGGGCCTGTCCACCATCACCAAGAACCTGGACCGCGCCGTTTCCAAGGGCAAGCTGACCGAGGCCGACAAGGCCGCCACGCTGGGCCGCATCAAGCCGACCACCGCCTATGCCGATTTCTCGGACAGCGATCTGGTCATCGAGGCGGCCACCGAGGACGAGAAGATCAAGCGGGCCATCTTCGCCCAGCTCTGCCCGGTGCTGAAGCCCGAGGCCCACATCGCGTCGAACACCTCGTCGCTGTCCATCACCCGCCTGGGCGCCGCCACCGACCGTCCCGCCAAGTTCATGGGCATGCACTTCATGAACCCGGTGCCGGTCATGCAGCTGGTCGAGCTGATCCGCGGCATCGCCACCAGCGAGGAGACCTTCTCCCTGGTGCGCGAGATGACCCTGAAGCTGGGCAAGAAGCCGGTCTCGGCCGAGGACTTCCCCGCCTTCATCGTCAACCGCATCCTGCTGCCCATGATCAACGAGGCGGTCTACACCCTGTACGAGGGCGTCGGTTCGGTGACCTGCATCGACACCGCCATGAAGCTGGGCGCCAACCACCCCATGGGCCCGCTGGAACTGGCCGACTTCATCGGCCTGGACACCTGTCTGGCGGTGATGCAGGTGCTGCATGACGGCCTGGCCGACACCAAGTACCGCCCCTGCCCGCTGCTGGTGAAGTATGTCGAGGCCGGCTGGCTGGGCCGCAAGACCGGCCGTGGCTTCTACGACTATACCGGCGAGACTCCGGTTCCGACCCGCTAAGCGGTCGAAGTCCGAAAAAAGAGAAGGGCGGGAGGCCACGGCTTCCCGCCCTTTTCGTTAGGCATTACCCAAAAAAGAGCGGGCCGTTTCCGGCCCGCTCCGTATCGCTTCCATTCCGTCCTATTTGGCGCGGGGGCAGCGGTCGCCGTAACCGTAGCCGTAACCGCAGCCGTACCCGTTGCCATGCCATCCGTGGTGACGCCAGTGGTCGCCACGCCAGGTATAGGCGTAGGGGTTGGCGATCTGCGGCTTGATCACTGCCACCGCGGAGGTGGGCAGGGGGGCCTTGGCCAGGGAGGGGAGACCGTCGGTGGGGTTGGAGAAGGGAACCACCGTCACCGTCAGGTAGCGGCCGTCCTTGAAGGCATCCGTCCGGACGTAGGTCTTGGTGTTGTAGACCACCACACCGGTGTTGGCGGTCCAGCCGCTGTGTGGAACGGCGGTGAGCAGGGCGGCATTGAAGCGGCGCTGCCAGACGTCGGTGACGTAGACGATCTCCTCCTGGGCGTTGGTGGGCCGATAGCGGCTGCCCAGATGGTTGATGATGTCGGGCGAGTAGCTGGGCACCATGCCGTGGGCCTCGTCGGTGACCGTCACCTCCAGATCCTGGCCGCCGGCATCCTTCAGCGCCGCGCTGATCAGCGGCACGTCGGTGACGAAGTTGGAGGTGATCACCGACTTGTAAAGGGTCTGGTTGACGGTCTCGACCACCGGCCGGGTGCGGGGATCGAAGGCGTTGGCCACCGGCTCCAGCACCTGCAGGCTCTTCTCCGCCTTGTTGTAGACGGCGATGGTGCCGACCAGGGCGGTCAGGTCGTTCTGGTAGGAAATGGCGGCGGCATTGAAGCGCAGCTCGCCGGGAGGAACCAGATTGGTGGGCTTGGCCTCGCTGGCGTAATAGATGCCCGAGCATCCGCCCAGAGCGGGCATCAGGCAGGCGACCATCGCGGCGATACGGGATGTCTTCATCATGTTTGCTCCCACAGTCGTATGCGGCCGGGCGCCGGTCCGGCCCCTTGGGGGGCCGGGGCGCCGGCAGCCGGGTCGATCAGAAGTCGAAGAGAATCTCGACGCGACGGGCTCGCCCGTCATGGCCGGGCCCCCATCCGCCGCCGGGCGCGCTTTCCACCGCTGCGGCCGAGCCGCCCAGCCGCCCGATCTCGGCAGCCACAGCCTGGGCCCGTTCGCGGGCCAGACGGGTGTTGGTCGCCGCCGAGCCGGTGCTGTCGGTGAAGCCGATAACCCGAACGGACTTGGGCTTCAGATCCTTCTGGGCGGCCACGACGGCCTTCAGGCGCTCGATGTCGTGGGTGCCCAGCCGGCTGGAGCCGGGAGTGAAGAAGACAACATAGGCGTTGCGGCCCCAATGGCCCCAGCCATATCCGCCGCCCCAGCCATAGCCGGCACGGTCGCCGTAGGCATAACCGCCGTAGCCGTAGCCGCGGGACCAGGGCGTTCCAGCCAAGGCGATTTCGACGCGGCGGTTCTTGGCCTCGCCCTTGTTGTCGGTGGTGGCGACGGCAAGGCTGCCCTCGCCCAGGGCTCCTTCGGAAATCATTCCGGGCGGGACACCTTCCTTGGTCAAGGCGCCGACGACCGCGTCGGCACGGTGCCGGGCCAGCCGCATATTGGCCTCGGCGGTGCCGACCGTGTCGGTATGGCCGGTGACCGAAACCATGGGAGCATGCAGCTGCGCCTGGGCGGCGGCGGCTTCCTTCACCGTCTGCAAGGCTTGGGGCGACAGCTTGGCCGACCCCGAGTCGAAGGCGACCGAGAAGGACCGGCGCACCTCGGCGGCCATGGCATTGGTGGGGGCCGGCTTCTTCAGCATCGGCTCATGGGCCAGGAAGGTGGTGCGGCAGGGACCGGCGGCATTGCCTTCGGCCTCCTGCTCCAGCCAGCAATCAAAGGCGACCTGGGCCTTGGCGGCGGCGGCGGGAACCCGCTCGGCGGCTCCGGAGGCAAGGTAGGACACCAGACGGCCGCGGGCCGCGCCCAGTTCCGGCTGGCGCGGGCCGGGAATCGGCCGCAGGGTCAGTTCATCCGGCTGAACCACTTCGCCGGCCGCAACGCGCAAGGCCTTGCGGGCCGTCAGCGAGGCGTCGCGCCATTCCACTTCGGGGACGGCCTGCTGCAGCGTGTAGGCCTTATATTCCTGAAAAAGAGCCTGGGTGAAGGGAGTGCCCGCAGGCGTAGGGGAGCCCAGGACCTTGTAAACGTCGGAGACGTCCGCAGGGGTGGCGCAGGCGGCCAAGGCCGCAGTGGCGCCCAAGCCTGCCCAGCGTGTGATCTTTTTCATGTCTCACTCCTCGTTTCATCGATGGCAGCGACATCATTAAGTTCGGCTGGGCGTGATCGGCGGACTTTCTCTAAGCGGTTCCTGACAATTCAGAGTGGCGAAAATTAAATCGGAGACGGATTGTCACCCCGAGCCTGAGGCGAAGGGTCTTTCAGGCACCCGCGGCAAACGCCCGGGGCTGAAAGATGCTTCGCCGTACTCGGCATGACAGCGCGTTTCATATTTGAGGCCCGCCCCTCTAGTGCGATCTCGAAAAAGACTGAGTCCGGCACCGATGGCAATAGGCGCCACAGGCTGCCCGTCTAAATTTTGACCGCCTCCCCATCCAGCGGTGTTTAGAATATTTTAAGATATTGCTTTCGGCCAGCCAAATTTGTCGAGGAGAGGATATTGCCGGGACGGCCGCTCCTCGCCCGCAGGCGGGCGAGGAATCGAAGCCCAGTGATGACGGCATCAAGGATGGCTCAGCCCACCGCCCCGTGGCAGTGCTTGTACTTCTTGCCCGAGCCGCAGGGGCAGGGGGCGTTGCGGGGCGTGGCGCCCCAGGTGGCGGGGTCGTTGGGGTCGACGGCGGTGCTGCGCTGGGAGAGCGCCACCGCGCCGCCGCCGCCGGAGAAGGCGGGGTCCTCGCGGGTTTCCTGGGTGCGGCTGGGCCGCTGGGGCGTCAGGGCCTGTTCTGCCTCCTCCTCGTTGGAGAAGCGCAGCTGGACATGGGCCATGATCGAGGTGACGCGCTCGCGCAGGTCGAGCAGCATCTGCTCGAACATGTTGAAGGCTTCGCGCTTGTACTCGTTGAGCGGATCGCGCTGGGCATAGGCCCTGAGCGAAATGCCCTGGCGCAGATGGTCGAGCTGCAGCAGGTGTTCCTTCCACGCCTGGTCGAGGATCTGCAGCAGCATGCTCTTTTCGACCATGCGCATGGTTTCGGGGCCGTATTCGGCGGCCTTGGCCGCCGCCTTGCGGTCGGCGTGGTCGGTGATGCGCGAGCGGATTTCCTGGTCGGCGATGCCTTCCTCCTTGGCCCAATCGGCGATGGGGAGGTCCAGGTTGAAGACGCGCAGCACTTCCTCGTGCAGCGCCGCCGTTTCCCACTGGTCGGCATAGGCGCGTTCGGGGATGAAACGGCCGACCATCTCGGCGATGACCTCGTGGCGGAAGGCGACGATCTCTTCCGAGACGTCGTCGGCGCTCATCAGGTCCTTGCGCTGTTCGTAGATGACCTTGCGCTGGTCGTTCATCACGTCGTCGAACTTCAGCAGGTTCTTGCGGATGTCGAAGTTGCGGGCCTCGACCTTCTGCTGGGCCTTTTCCAGGGCCTTGTTGATCCAGGGATGGACGATGGCCTCGCCATCCTTGAGCCCCAGCTTCTGCAGCATGCCGTCCATGCGCTGCGAGCCGAAGATGCGCATCAGATCGTCTTCCAGGGACAGGAAGAACTTGGAGGCGCCGGGATCGCCCTGGCGGCCCGAGCGGCCGCGCAGCTGGTTGTCGATGCGCCGGCTCTCGTGGCGTTCCGAGCCGACCACGTAGAGGCCGCCGGATTCGCGGACCTTCTGCTTGTTGACCTCGATCTCCGCCTTGATGCCGTCGATGCGCCTGGCGCGCTCGGCCTCGTCCTTGATCTCGGCCAGTTCCATGCGGATGCGCATGTCCAGGTTGCCGCCCAGCTGGATGTCGGTGCCGCGGCCCGCCATGTTGGTGGCGATGGTCACGCCGCCGGGCACGCCGGCCTGGGCGACGATATAGGCTTCCTGCTCGTGGTAGCGGGCGTTCAGCACCTGGTGCGGGATCTTCTTCTTCTTCAGCATGTCCGAGAGCAGCTCGGACTTCTCGATGGAGGTGGTGCCCACCAGCACCGGCTGCATGCGGCCCCGGCACTCCTCGATCAGGGCGACGATGGCCTCGTACTTCTCGCGCGCGGTGCGGTAGACCTCGTCGTCGAAATCCTTGCGGCTGACCGGCAGGTTGGTGGGAATTTCCACCACTTCGAGATTGTAGATTTCCTGGAACTCGCCGGCCTCGGTCATGGCGGTGCCGGTCATGCCGGCCAGCTTGGGGTAGAGGCGGAAATAGTTCTGGAAGGTGATCGAGGCCAGCGTCTGGTTCTCGTTCTGGATGGTGACGCCTTCCTTGGCCTCCAGCGCCTGATGCAGGCCCTCGGAATAGCGGCGGCCTTCCATCATGCGGCCGGTGAACTCGTCGATGATGATGACCTTGTCATTCTTGACGATGTAGTCCACGTCGCGGGTGAACAGCTTGTGGGCGCGCAGGGCCTGGTTGACGTGATGGACCAGGGAGACGTTGCCGATGTCGTAGAGCGTGCCCTTCATCAGGCCGGCGGCCTGCAGCATCTCTTCCACGTGCTCGGTGCCGCGGTCGGTGAGCGTCACGGCGCGCACCTTCTCGTCCTTCTCGAAATCCTCGGCCACCAGGGACGGCATCAGCTTGTCCACCAGCCGGTACAGCTCGGAATTGTCCTCGGTGGGGCCGGAGATGATCAGCGGCGTGCGCGCCTCGTCCACCAGGATGGAGTCCACCTCGTCGACGATGGCGTAGTTGAAGGGCCGCTGGACCATTTCCTCCAGGCGGAACTTCATGTTGTCGCGCAGATAGTCGAAGCCCAGCTCGTTGTTGGTGCCGTAGGTGACGTCGCAGGCATAGGCGGCCTGACGCTCGACATCGTCGAGGCCGTGGGTGATGACGCCGACGGTGAGGCCGAGGAAGCGGTAGATCTGGCCCATCCACTCGGAATCGCGGGTGGCCAGATAGTCGTTGACGGTGACCACGTGGACGCCCTTGGCCGACAGGGCGTTGAGGTAGACCGGCAGGGTGGCCACCAGGGTCTTGCCTTCACCGGTGCGCATCTCGGAGATGCGGCCCTGGTGCAGGACCATGCCGCCCAGCAGCTGAACGTCGAAGTGGCGCTGCCCCAAGGTGCGCTTGGCGGCTTCGCGCACCGTGGCGAAGGCTTCGACCAGCAGGTCGTCCAGTTCGGTGCCGTTCTCCAGGCGCTGGCGGAACTCGGCGGTCTTGGCCTTCAGTTCGTCGTCGGAAAGCTTCTCGAAGGCCGGCTCGAGGGCGTTGATCGCCTCGACATGCTTTTTCAGCGGCTTGAGAACTCGGTCGTTGGCGGTTCCGAAGATCCGCCGGGCAAGGGCGCCGAACATGAAGCTTCCCCAAAGGTAAGAGAGCAGGCCCGGGAAGGGGCCTATCGCGACCGGCAAGAGATAGAGGCCGGCCCGCCTTCTGTCAATGTCGCGGGCCGGTTCGGGGCCGATGGAATGCCGGTTTTCAGGCGGCGCGGCGCAAGGCCACGGCCATTTCCTCCAGCAGGGCGAGGACCTGATGCGACGTTTCGTTCAGCAGCTCCACCTCGGCCAGGGCCGCCTCCACCTCGCCACGGGCATGCAGTTCCAGGGCCCGCTTGCCGTGGGCGTGGACCGCCTGGTGGGGTTCCTTCAGGCGGGCATAGGCGGACAGGCCGGTCAGGCGCCCGTCGGTCAGGGTGTCGTACCACTTGCCCAGGCGGCAGGCATGGTGGTCGGCCAGCCGGTCGGGCGTCAGGTCGTTGCGGCCCATGATGCGGTCGATGATGGAGCGCTTGAAGCGGATATGGTCGTTCTTGGCCACCTGCAGCAGGGTTTCGGCCGTGCCCAGCTTGGCGAAATCCTCGGCGCGGCGATCCAGCACGCCGGCCGCCTCGGTCATGGCGCCCAGCACCTGGGCGATCTCTTCCAGATTGTGCTCGGACAGGCTGGCGATTTCGCCGGTGGCGGCCGAGACCTCGGCGGCGGCGGCGTTCTGCTGGCTGAGAATGCCGGCGATGTCGTGCATGCGCCGCGTCACGCCGTCGATGCGCCCGGCGATGGCTTCCAGTCCGCCGGTGACCTGACCCACCGCCGCCATGCCGTCGTTGGCGGCACCGCGCGACCGCTCCATGGAGGCGCGGGCGCCGTCCATGTCGGCGACCAGGGCCTCGATGCGCGAGCGGATGTCGATTGTGGCCTTGGCGGTCTGGTTGGCCAGGGTCTTGACCTCGCCGGCCACCACGGCGAAGCCCTTTCCCGCCTCGCCCGCCCTGGCGGCCTCGATGGTGGCATTGAGCGCCAGCAGGTTGGTCTGGCCGGCGATGGCCTCGATCTGGTCGATGATGGCGGCGATCTGATCCGAGGCCCCCGAGAGGGCCTCGATCTTGGCGCCCACGTCCGACACCGCCTGCAGCAGCCCGTCCATGGCCCGGCGGGCGGCGGCGGTGGCGGCGACGCCCTCCCGGGCGGCGGCCTCGGCGTCGGAGGCCTCGCCGGCGGCGATTTCCGAGGACTGGGCAATGGTGTTGACTGAGGCCACCAGCTGTTCGATGGCGCTGGCGATGGACTGGCTCTGCTCCGAGGCGCGACGCACCGAGCCCGACATGCGGGCCAGTACCACGCCGGCCTCGTTGCTCTGCATGGCGGCCTCGACGATACCCTCCAGCTGCAGCTGCATGCCGTCCTTGAGGGATTTCTGCCCGCTTTCCAGCTCGGCCAGGCTTCGCTGCTGGGATGCCTCCAGTTCGGCGGTGCGCTCCACCTCCTTCTGCACCACCTGGACGGCGCGGGCCATGTGGCCGATCTCGTCGTTGCGCTCCTGGCCGGGAATGGTCACCGCGAAATCGCGCCGGGCGATGCGGTCCATGGCGGCGCTCATGGCGAGCACCGGACCGGTGATGGACCGGCTCAGCACCATGCCCAGAATCGCCGCCACCACGACGGCGCCCAGGATCAGGGCGGTCATGGTGCGGCGCGCCTCGGACAGCTGGGCGGCGTAGTGGGAGGCGTCCATGGCGATCTCGGCCACGCCGAGCGGCCTGCCGCCGTAATCCTTGACGGCGCGGCCCAGCACGGCGACGCGCCCGCCCTTGCCGTCCTCCATCGCCTTGATGACGTCCCGGCCGCCCAGGGCGGCGGCGATTTCCTCGGGCGACAGCGCCGAATTGCCGATGGTGCCGGCGAAGACCTTGAACCCGTCCTTGGCCTTGACGTGCAGCGCCACGTCGACGCCGAACGCCTTCTTGAACTCGGCGAAGAAGGGCTGGCCGAAGGACAGGCCGAACTCCACCGATCCCACATGCTTGCCATCGTCGAACAGCGGCATCAGCCCGCGCACCCCCAGCCCGGCCACGCCGTATTCCAGGCCGTGGGTGGGCTTTTGCGTGGCGTTGGTCTCCACCACGGTCTGGCGGATGGCGGACAGGTCGTCGCCGAACTTGGCGGGCGCATGGGCGCGCAGGAACGAGGTGGCGGGCGGCGTGTGGAACTGGAACTGCTCGATGCCGAACGGGGCGGCGATGGCCTTGAAGGTGGGAACCATCTGGGCGGCCAGGGCCTCGCGGTTGCCGGTGGCGACCAGATGGGGAATTCCGGGCAGGTTGGCCACCAGCGCGGCCATGGCCTTGGCCTGATCGGCGGCGCCGCCGATGGAATCGGACAATTGCTCGAAGCGGCCCATCAGCTCGCGCTGCTCGGCCTGTTCGATCAGGGAGACCGCGTGGCTGTTGCCGAACCATCCCAAGGCAGCGGCGGTGCCCACCGACATGGCGACCAGGGCGGCGCCAAAGCGCGCGGCAATTCCAAAGGCCATGGATTGTTCGTCCCTTTCCCTGAAACGTTGCGTCCATTCACTGGTGCAGCGCAGGCGTCCAGGTGGCCCGGGTCACCTGTCTCGCACGCCAGGAACGCATAGATGCAAAACAAATCCCTCATAAGAGGCGAACATTATTTAATCCAAATGTCTTAATATTAGCAACCGGTGATTTGGTCTGACCATTTTCGCCCAACCGGCGCTTGGGACGTGGGCAAGGCTGGGTTATAAGAAGCCCACTCCCCCAAGGCCCCTTGGCGGAACTGGTAGACGCAAGCGACTTAAAATCGCTCGCCTTCGGGCGTGCCGGTTCGATTCCGGCAGGGGCCACCAAAGCATGGGACGCTGTCGGAAGATCGGGCGCCAAACGTTTCGCGGCGATGGAAGAGGGATCGGGAATGACTGACGAGGCCTGGGGCGACGAAGTGAGCCGGCGTCTTGTCGCCCTGGAAAGCCGGCTCTCCCACCATGAGGTCATGGCGGAGGAATTGTCCGAGGTGGTGGCTCGGCAGGGGCGAACCATCGACGATCTCACCACCGAAATTCGTCGTCTGCGTGTTCGTCTTGCCGCGGCGGAGGCCGGTTATACGGCTTCACAGCAAGATGAGAAGCCTCCACCGCATTATTGACCTTATGGGGGATCCGATGATCGGAAACGACGGAAAGCCGGTGACGCGTGATCAGATCCGGGCGGCCATCGCCACATACAATTGCGGCAATCGCGGTTCCAGGGAATTCGCAGCCATCCCTCGCGCTCTGGTTACCATCCTTGACAATCTTGCGGTGGGTAAGACCGCTTACGTCAAAGGTGGCGACGGACAGCTTCAGATCACGCGTCGGAAAGACAAATCCATCGCCGCCACCTAAGGCTTGCCTGCTGCCCGTTCCAGCCAGGCGGCCAGGTCGTCGGTGACGTGGTGGACGTGGGCGAGGTCGCCCGTGTCCTGGCCCAGCACCTCGGTGTCGGGGTGGCCGTCCTCCCTGACCCACAGCGTGGTCATGCCGATGGCGGCGGCGGGACGCAGGTTGCGGTGGATGTCCTCGACCATCAGCGCGCCGCGGGGATCGACGGCGTGGCGGTCGATCATCAGCTGGTAGCATTCGGGCTGGGGCTTGGGGATGAAGCGCGCCGCCCTTATGTCGAAGATGCCCTCGAAATGGCGCGTCAGCCCCAGGCGGGCCAGCACGTTCTCGGCGTGGCGCTCCGAACCGTTGGTGAAGATCAGCTTGCGCCCCGCCAGCGCCGCCAGGGCGGCGTCGAGGCGCGGGGCGGCGTCCAGCACGGTGCAGTCGATGTCGTGGACGAAGGACAGGAACTCGTCGGGCTCGATCCTGTGCATCAGCATCAGCCCGCGCAGGGTGGTGCCGAATTCGCGATAGTAGCGCTTCTGCAGCGCGAAGGCGTCGTCCAGCGACAGGTGCAGGCGCTCGGCGATGAAGCGGCGCATGCGCACGTCGATCTGGGGGAACAGGCTGGACGACGCCGGATAGAGCGTGTTGTCCAGGTCGAACACCCAGGTCTCGATGCGCGACAGATCGGGAAAGTCCTTGTCCATGGGCAAGACGTAGCGCGCTCCGGCCCCCAAGGCAAGCCATCCCCCTTTAGGGGATCGTTAAGCGCACATACCTATGTTAAGGAGGATGGACGGCAAGATGAGCTGGAACGAGAGCCGATGAGCGCAACGGGAGAGGTGTCGAGGGGGAAGTCCTCGCATGGAGGGCGTCCTGGCGTTGTCCTGGGGGCGGACGGGCTGAACGCCCTTCCCGGGCCGGCGGTGCTGCTCGACCGTGACGGCGCCATCGTCACCGCCAACGGCCGTGGCGAGGCGCTGGCCCAGGCCGTGGCCCAGGACCGGCTGGGCTGCCTGTCCGCCCTGCTGGCCCAGCCCGGCGCCACCTCGGTGGAAAGCCTGCCGCTGGCCACCGGCGGCACCCTGATCCTCGATCTGGTGTCCATCCCCGCCGATGCCGGCCAGACCATCCTGTTCGGCCGCGACGTGACGCTGGAGCGCAATCTGCGGGCCGCCCTGGTGGAATCGCGCCAGCGCTACAAGGATCTGGTGGAGATTTCCAGCGACTTCGCCTGGGAGACCGGGGCGGACGGCCGCTTCGTCTTCGTCAGTCCCAAGGGCGCGCTGGGCTTCGCCGCCGACGAGCTGGTGGGGCGCCGTCCCGCCGAGTTCGTGCTGCAGGAAGAGGAATCCCACGGTCCCGGACCGTTCGAGGCGGTGGCGCCCGTCGAGGACATCGAGGTGTGGATGCGGCAAAGCGACGGCCAGCCGCTGTGCCTGCTGGCCTCCTCCACCCCCATCCGCGGCGACGGCGGCGAATGGCGCGGCGCGCGCGGGGTGTGCCGCGACGTGACCCAGGAGCGGCTGCGCGACGCGGCGCTGTCTCGCGCCAACAACCGCGAGCGCCTGCTCAGCTACATCGTGCGCACCATCCGGGACGAAGTGGACCCCGCCGACATGCTGAAGGCGGCGGCCGAGGCCACCGCCCGTGCCCTGGGCGCCACCGGCTGCCAGATCTTCCGCATCCAGTCCGACGATTCCGATTTCGCGCTTTCGGCCGATTACGGTCAGTTCGGCGACGCCAAGGCGGTGCTCGACACCTTCGAATCCACGGACCATTACGATTCCGACCTGGGCGAGTGGCGGGTGCTGGCCAGCGTGTGCCGCTACCGCCATTCCATTAACGGCGCGGTGCTGCTGTGGCGGCAGATGAGCCGCGCCGCCTGGAGCGACGACGACCGCCTGCTGATCGACGACGTGGCCAATCAGGTGGGACTGGCGTCCGAGCAGATCACCAATCACGAGCGCATGGTCAAGCTGTCGCGCACCGATGGACTGACGGGCCTGTTCAACCGCCGCGCCTTCTTCGAGGAAATCGCCCGGCGCTTCCACCGGTTGCGGCGCGAGGGCCGGCCCGCCGCGCTGATCTACGTGGATCTCGACAATTTCAAGGCGGTCAACGACGTCCACGGCCACCAGACCGGCGACGAGGCATTGCTGGCGGTGCGCGACATGATGCTGCAGCACACCCGCCCCATCGATCTGGTGGCCCGCCTGGGCGGCGACGAATTCGCCATCTGGCTGGAAGCCGCCGAGGAGCGCATCGCCATCAAGCGCTGCCAGGATCTGCTGGAGGCGGCCAAGGACCTGGACCGCTTCTCCGGCGGGGCGGACAAGCCGCTGGGCTGTTCGCTGGGCGTGGCGGTGCATGGCGGCGGCGAAACGGAAACCATCGAGGAATTGATCGCGCGGGCCGACAAGGCCATGTATCAGGTCAAGCGCAGCGGCAAGGGCGCCTGGCACATCGCGCCGTCTTGCGGCGGTAGGGAGGGGGGCGAAGCGTGAGCGGCGGATTCCTCAAGCGGCTGTTCGGCGGGGGCGGGCGCAAGGGGCCGCTGGACTATGAGCAGGCCAAGCAGCTGGCCGCCCATCCCGATTCCAAGATCCGCGCCGAGCTGGCCGGCCGCGACGACGTCAAGGCCGAGATCCTCTACTTCCTGGCCGAGGATACCGATGCCGAGGTGCGCCGTCAGGTGGCGGCCAATCCCCACGCTCCGGCCCAGGCCAACCTGCTGCTCGCCACCGATTCCGACGACGCGGTGCGCGGCGACCTCGCCGCCAAGATCGCCCGCGTGGCCCCCGGCCTGTCCCCCCACGAGCAGGACCGCCTGCGTCGCATGACCTACGAATCCCTGGAGATGCTGGCCCGCGACCAGATCCCCAAGGTGCGCCAGATTCTGTCCGAGGCGCTGCAGGACGTCGCCGGGGCGCCGCCCGACGTGATCCGCCGGCTGGCCCGCGACGCCGAACTGGTGGTGGCCGGTCCGGTGCTGCAATTCTCGCCGGTGCTGACCGACGACGACCTGCTGGAAATCATCGGGGGCGGCCCCATTCCCGGCGCGCTGGCCTGCATCTCGCGGCGTTCGGTGGTCAACGTCAAGGTGGCCGACGCCATCGCCGCCACCGACGACGTGGAGGCCATCGCCGTGCTGCTGGGCAATCCCTCCGCCCAGATCCGCGAGGAGACCCTGGACCGCCTGGCCGACCGCGCCGCCGATATCGAGGCCTGGCACCGGCCCATGATCGAGCGCCCGCAGCTGTCGGCCCGCACCGCCCAGAAGCTGGCCCGTTTCGTCGCCGCCAACCTGCTGCAGACCCTGGCGGCGCGCAAGGACCTGGACCCCGACGCCATCGCCGCGGTGGCCGCCGTGGTGTCGCGGCGCATCGACGAGATCGAGGGCGATGGCGGCGCCAAGGGCGAGGCCAGGCGCGACGCCGACGAGGCCGCCGCCCTGCAGCGGGCCCGCGCGCTGCATGCCGCCGGCCAGCTGGACGAGACGGCCATGGACACCGCGCTGTCCTCGGGCGATCACGCCTTCGTCACCGCCGCCCTGGCGGTGCTGTCGGGATTGCCGCCCAAGGCGGTGCGCAAGGTGGTCTACACCAAGAGCGCCAAGGGCATGGTGGCGGTGACCTGGAAGGCCGGGCTGTCCGCCGGCTTCGGCAGCCAGCTGCAGGGCAAGCTTCTGCGCCTGTCGGTGTCCAAGGTGCTCAACCCCATGCAGGGCGACCACCCCCTGTCGGTGGCCGAGATGGAGTGGCAGCTGGAATTCTTCGGGGCGGGGGAATAGGGGCGTCGGGCGGTCAATCCGCGCCGTCCTTGTTCTCGTCATGCCCGGACTTGATCCGGGCATCCACGTTGCTCCACCTGGAATAGCGCCAAACGGCTCCACGTGGATGGCCGGGTCGAGCCCGGCCATGACGCAAAGTGTGGATTGGTATCAGCGGAACAGCATCTTGGAGATCAGCACGTCCATGGTCTGCTCGCAGCCCGGTTCCTTGCGCACCAGCTCCAGCATGGCGGCCTTGATCATGGGGGCCGGGTTGGTGCTCATGTATTCCTCGTAGGGAATGCCGTTCAGCGCCTTGCGCATCTTGTCCGAGATGACCTTCTCGGAGAACTTGGCCTCCTCCGGCACCAGCAGCAGCAGGTCCACGGTGGACAGGTGGAAGTTGCCGTAGGAATCCCACAATTCCAGGGCGATGGTGGGAATGCGGGCGTAACGCTGGCCCTTGGCCGGAATGGGCAGGGGGCCGCTTTTGCCTTCCTTCTTCTTCTCCTCCTTCTTCTTGTCGTCCTTCTTCTCGGCGGCGGCGGCCGTGGCGGGCAGGAGAAGCAGGGCGGCGAGGAGGGCGCGGCGCTTCATGGCGGGCTATTCCGCGTCCTGGGCCAGGATCACCGTGGCTTCGGCCAGTTCGGCGCCCATGGCCCGGATATTGCCCAACAGGGCGTTGACGATCACCTTGACGCCCTTGGGAGCCTTGTCCAACTGCTCGGACAGGCGCTCCTTGCCGATGATGACGCAGGCCGTTTCCTCCTCGGCCACCGCCGAGGCCATGCGCGGATGGTCGTCGATCAGCGCCATCTCGCCGAAGATGCCGCCCTGGGTGACGTCGCCGATGTTGACCCGCTTGCCCTTCACCGTCTTGAACACCGCGACCCGGCCCGATTCCACCACATAGGCGGTGGTGCCCGGCTCGCCCTCGGCGAAGACGGTGGCGCCCTTGGGGAAGATGACGCGGCGGGCGGAGTTGTTCATGGGCGGGCCTCGGTGCCTCGGTTGCGTTTCGCTATCTTCTCATCGTCATCCCGGAAGCGCAAAGCGCTATCCGGGATCCAGGGGGAGACGGTTCCTGGGTCCCGGCTCAAGGCCGGGACGACGATACGATATCTTCAGTCGACGCGGCGGATGGAGAAGTTCTTGGGCACCAGGATGGTGTTCTGCGGCGGCGCGATGCTGTCCAGGGTGGGAAAGTCGATGGTGAAGTGCAAGCCCCGGCTTTCGCGCCGCGCCAGGGCCGAGCGGATGATCAGGTCGGCCACCATGGACAGGTTGCGCAGTTCCAGCAGGTCCGAGGTGACGCGGAAGCTGCCGTAATACTCGTCGATCTCGTCCTTCAGCAGCTTGACCCGGTGGCGCGCCCGCTCCAGGCGCTTGGTGGAGCGCACGATGCCCACATAGTCCCACATGAAGCGCCTGAGTTCGTCCCAGTTGTGGGCGACCACCACCTCCTCGTCGGAATCGGTGACCCAGGTCTCGTCCCACGGCGCGATCTCGGGGATGTCGGTGATGGTGCCGATTCGGGCCGTGATGTCGCGGGCGGCCGCCGCGCCCAGCACCAGGCATTCCAGCAGCGAGTTGGACGCCATGCGGTTGGCGCCGTGCAGGCCGGTGAAGGCCACCTCGCCCACGGCATACAGGTTGTCCACGTCGGTGCGGCCCATCAGGTCGGTCAGCACGCCGCCACAGGTGTAGTGGGCGGCGGGCACCACCGGCAGGGGCTCTTTGGTCATGTCGATGCCGAATTTCAGCGCCTCGGCATGGACGGTGGGGAAGTGGGACTTCACGAACTCGGCCGGCTTGTGGCTGATGTCGAGATAGACGCATTCGCAGCCCAGGCGCTTCATCACGTCGTCGATGGCGCGGGCCACGATGTCGCGGGGCGCCAGTTCGCCCCTCGGGTCGTACTCGTCCATGAAGCGGGTGCCGTCGGGACGCAGCAACAGGCCGCCCTCGCCCCGCACCGCCTCGGTCACCAGGAAGGACTTGGCCTTGGGGTGGTAGAGGCAGGTGGGGTGGAACTGGCTGAACTCCATGTTGGCGACACGGCAGCCGGCGCGCCAGGCCATGGCGATGCCGTCGCCGGTGGAGCCGTCGGGATTGGAGGAATAGAGGTAGACGCGGCTGGCGCCGCCAGTGGCCAGCACCACGTTGCGGGCGGCGAAGCGATGGACGCGCCCGTCGCGGCGGTCCAGCGCATAGGCGCCGATGCAGCGGCCCAGGCGGCCCTGGGGCAGCTTCTCGCGGATCAGATCGACGGCGTTGTGGTGCTCGAACAGATGGGCGCCGCTTTCGCGGATGCGGGCCTCCAGCGCCATCTCCACCGCCTTGCCGGTGGCGTCGGCGGAATGGACGATGCGCCGGTGGGAATGCCCGCCCTCCCGCGTCAGGTGCAGGTCGCCGTCCTCGCGATCGAACAGCACGCCGCAATCGATCAGCCAGCGGATGGCCTCGGGCGCGCCCTCGACCACGGCCCTGACCGCCGGCTCGACGCAGATGCCCGCCCCGGCGTTCAGCGTGTCGGCGATGTGGGATTCGGTGGAATCGGCGGCGTCCAGCACGGCGGCGATGCCGCCCTGGGCGTATTTGGTGCTGCCTTCCGACAGGTCGTTCTTGGACAGCACCGCCACCCGGGCCGCCGGCTGGTGGGCCAGCACGCCCAGCGCCACCGAAAGGCCGGCGGCGCCCGAGCCGATGACCAGCAGATCGTAAGGGTCGGCGGTGCGCGTCATGTCAGCTCCAGTCCAGCCCGATATCGACCGCCGGGGCCGATTGGGTGATGCGTCCCACCGAGACGAAATCCACGCCGGTCTCGGCGATGGCCCTGATGGTGTCGAGAGTCACGCCGCCCGACGCCTCGGTCCTGGCCCGGCCCGCCACGATGGCGACGGCCTGTCGCAGCACGTCGGGCCCCATGTTGTCCAAAAGCACGATGTCGGCCCCGGCCTCGACCGCCTCGGCCACCTGATCCAGGGTATCGCACTCGGCCTCGATGTTGGGCCGCCCGTCGGCCTTGGCGCGGCGCACCGCCTCGCCGATGGAGCCGCACACGGCGATGTGGTTGTCCTTGATCAGCACGCCGTCGTAAAGACCCATCCGGTGGTTCCTGGCCCCGCCGCAGCGTGTGGCGTATTTGGACAGGCGCCTGAGGCCCGGAATGGTCTTGCGGGTATCGAGCAGGGTGCAGCCGGTGCCCTCGATCCGCTCCACGTACTGGCGGGTCAGCGTGGCGATGCCCGACAGCAGCTGCAGCAGGTTGAGCGCGGTGCGCTCGGCGGTGAGCAGGCCGCGGGCCGGGCCTTCCATCTCGGCCAGCACCGTTCCCGCCTCCACCTTGTCGCCGTCGGCGACCTTGGGCGTGAAGCGGGCTTCCGGCACCACCAGGCGGAACACCTCCTGGGCCACGGCCAAGCCGGCGACCACCATGGTGTGCCGCGCCGCCATGACGCCGGTGAAGCGCAGATCGGCGGGGATCACCGAGGCCGAGGTGATGTCCTGGCCCTCGCCGCCCTTGTCCGCTCCGGTATCCTCGGCCAGCGCGGCGAGAATGACCCGCCGCGCATCGTCCCAGTCCACCTCAGGCCGCATTGGTCTTCTCGCCCGACATCGGCACCGACTTGCTCATCTCCAGCATGCGCTCCAGGGGCTTCAGGGCGGCCACGCGCAGATCCTCCGGCACGGTGATGGCGGGGGCGTCGTTCTTCAGGCAGAGATAGATCTTCTCCAGCGTGTTCCTGGCCATGAACGGACAGTTGGAGCACGAACAGCCGCCATCGGCGCCGGGCGCCGGAATGAAGGTCTTTTCCGGCGCCGCCTTGCTCATCTGGTGAATGATGTGCTGCTCGGTGGCGATGATGAATTCCTTCTCCGGGCTGGAGAGCACGAAATCCAGGATGTTGCGGGTCGAGCCCACGTGATCGGCGTGCTTCAGGATGGTTTCCGGGCATTCCGGGTGGGCGGCCACCAGCGCCTTGGGGTGGCGGACCTTCAGCTTGACCAGCTCCTTCTCGGAGAACTGCTCGTGGATGATGCAGCTGCCCGGCCACAGCGTCATCTCGCGCCCGGTCTTCTTCTGCATGTAGGCGCCCAGATGCCGGTCGGGGGCGAACAGGATCGGCCGGTCGGCGGGCAGCTGGCGGATGATCGCCTCGGCGTTGGACGAGGTGACGATCACGTCCGACGCCGCCTTCACCTCGGCGGAACAGTTGATGTAGGTCACCGCGATGTGGTCGGGGTGCTTGGCCCTGAAGGCGCGGAAGGGCTCGGCCCGGCAGGATTCCTCCAGCGAGCAGCCGGCCTCGGCATCGGGGATCACCACCAGCTTGCTGGGCGACAGGATCTTGGCCACCTCGCCCATGAAGCGCACGCCGCAGAACACGATCATGTCGGCGTCGGTGGCCGCCGCCTTGCGCGACAGGTCCAGCGAATCGCCGACGAAATCCGCCAGGTCCTGAATCTCGCCCTCCTGGTAGTAATGGGCCAGGATCACCGCGTTGCGCTCCTTGCGCAGGCGGTCGATCTCGGCGACCAGATCGAGGGTGGGGTCGATGTCGGCTTCGGTCATGGCGCCGGCGGCGGGCAACACAATGGTATCGGTCATCGGACAGGCTTTCTCCCGGGGGGCGGGTTGGTTGGGGAAGTAAAGGACGAATCGCCCCGGCAAAGCAACCCTTCACCACCCCCGACAGGCGGTTCGCGTCCCACCAGCGTTGTGTATAGGGGGGTATGACCACCGCGTGCTTCACTTGAAGCGGCTTCGCGAGCATCATGTAACCGGGATGACGCATTGGAATTCATCATGATGACATCGGAAGGACGGAATCCGCAGGCGCGCGACCTCGCCGGCCTGCCGCCCCTGGTGGTCGTCATCGAGGACGAGGCCATCGTGCTCGCCGGCTACCAGATGCTGTTCGAAAGCTGGGGCTACCGCGTCATCGCGGCCCAGTCGGCGGACGAGGCCGTCGCCATGATCGAGGAGGAGGGGGGCGAGGCCCCCGGCTTCATCCTGTCCGACTTCCGGCTGCGTGACGGCCGGACCGGTACCGACGCCATCACCCTGCTGCGCAACAATTTCGGCGACGCCATCCCCGGCGCCGTGGTCACCGGCGACACCACGGTCACCGGCGAAGGCCTCAAGGAGGCGGAGGCCCAGGGCACCCCCATCCTGCACAAGCCGGTCAACGGCCGCCAGCTTCAGGACATCCTGTCCCGCTCGCTGGGCTGATCAGCCGCCACACCAGCTTCCGCACTTCCTCCAGCACCAGGACCGAGGCGCCCAGCGCCGCGGCGATTCCCCATTCGGTGAGGTCCAGGTCGGTGGTGTGGAACAGGGCCTGGGCGGGGCCCCAATGCACCGCCACCGCCTGCAGCGCGACGATGCCGGCCAGGGCCGCCCACAGCTTGCCGTTGCCCAGGGCGGCGATGCCGAGCGCGCTTTCCGCCCCCACCCGGGCGTTGAAGACGTTGAACACCTGGAACAGCACGAAGGTGGTGAAGGCCATGGTGCGGGCCCGGGTCATGTCCTGGCCGATGCCGCCTTCCCACCACAGCACGCCCAGGGTGCACACCGCCATCAGCAGGCCGAAGCCGAACAGCCGCGCCAGGCGCGAAAGCGGCAGGATGGGGGCGTCGCGGCGCCTGGGCGGCTGGTCCATCAGGCCGCGCCGCGCCGGGTCGAAGGCCAGCGCCATGGCCGGCGGGCCGTCCATGATGATGTTGACCCACAGGATCTGGATGGGGCTGAACGGCACCGGCAGGCCGCATAAGGGCGCCAGCAGCACCGCCAGCAGCGCGCCGATATTGGTGGACAGCTGGAAGCGCACGAACTTGACGATGTTGTCGGTGATGACGCGGCCCTCGCGCACCGCGCCCACCACCGTGGTGAAGTCGTCGCCGGTCAGCACCATGGCGGCGGCCTCGCGCGTCACGTCCGAGCCGGTGCGGCCCATGGCCACGCCGATATCGGCGGTGCGCAGGGCGGCGGCGTCGTTGACTCCGTCGCCGGTCATGGCGGTGACGTGGCCGCATGCCTTCAGCGCCCGGACGATGCGCACCTTGTGCTCGGGCGTCACCCGGGCGAACACCGCGATGGCCTCCACCCTTCGCTCCAGTTCGCCGTCGTCCATGGCGTCCAGGTCGGTGCCGCTGACCACCTCGCCGTCCAGGCCCAGCTGGCGCGCCACGGCGCCCGCCGTCACCCGGTGGTCGCCGGTGATCATCTTCACGGTGATGCCGGCGGCGCGGCAGGTGGCGATGGCGTCGGCGGCGCCGGGGCGCGGCGGATCGGCCAGTCCGACCAGGGCGTGCAGTGTCAGCCCCTTCAACCCGGCGGCCAGATCCTCGTCGGGGGCGGCGGGGCGGGCGGCGAGCGCGATGACCCGGAGCGCCCGGCCGCCCATCTCGTCCATCCGGGCGGCGATGTTCCGGCGCGTCTCCTCGTCCAGCGGCCGGATGCCGTCCTCGGTCAGCAGGGAATCGCACAGATCCAGCACCCGGTCGGGGGCGCCCTTGACCGAGAGCACGCAGGCCGTGCCGTCGCTGTCCAGGGTGGCCATCAGCTTGGCCAGCGAGCTGAAGGGCTGCTCCGCCAGCCGCCGCCAGCGGCCGGGCGCCGGCAATGCCCCGGCCCGCTCGGCCAGGCGCAGCAGCGCCACCTCGGTGGGATCGCCCACCGCCTCGCCGGTGGCGGGGTTGAGGCGGGCCTCGGTGCACAGTCCCGCCGGGGCCAGGGCGGCCTCCAGGCCGGCCGGGCGGCCATCGCCGGCGAAGGCGTGGGAGCGCTCCAGCGCCCAGCCCTCCAGGGCGGTCATGCGTCCGAGGGTGAGGGTGCCGGTCTTGTCCGAGCAGATGACGCTGGTGGAGCCCAGGGTCTCCACCGCCGCCAGCCGGCGGATCACCGCCCCCCGGTCGGCCATGCGCACCATGCCGAGCGCCAGGGTGACGGTGACCACGGCGGGCAGGCCTTCGGGAATGGCGGCCACCGCCAGGGCGACGGCGGTCAGCAGCATCTGGCCCAGGGGCTCGCCCGACAGCAGGCCATGGATCAGGACGAAGCCCACCACCACCGCCGCGATCAGGGCGAGGCGGCGGCCCAGTTGGTCCAGGCGTTCCTGCAGCGGTGTCGGGCCTTCCCCGGCGGCGTCCAGCAGGGCGGCGACCTTGCCCATCTCGGTGGCCGGTCCGGTGGCGGTCACCACCAGGACGGCCCGGCCGCGCGTCACCACCGTGTTCATGAACAGCATGTTGACCCGCTCGGCCAACGGTATGGCATCACGGTCGAGTGCCCCGGTGATCTTGGCCACCGGTTCGGATTCGCCGGTCAGCGCCGCCTCGTCCGCCTCCACGTCCTGGCCGTCCACCAGCCTTCCGTCGGCGGGCACCCGATCGCCGGCCTTCAGCAGCACCAGATCGCCGGGCACCAGCAATTCGGCGGCGATCACGCTTTCCGCGCCATCGCGGCGAATGCGGGCCTTCTGGGCCAGCATGGCCTTCAGCGCGCCCAGCATGCGCCCGGCCCGGCGTTCCTGGGCATAGCCCAGCGTGGCGTTGAACAGGGTGACGGCCAGCACCACCACCATGTCGGTGGTGTCGCCCACCAGCCCGGCCAGCACACCGGCGGCCAGCAGCATCAGGGTCAGCAGGTTGCGGAACTGGTCGAGGAAGACCGCCCAGGCGGGCTTGGGCGGCTTTTCCGGCAGGCGGTTGAAGCCGATCCGTTGCCGGCGGAGCCCGGCCTCGGCCTCGCTCAGGCCCTCGGACCCGCAGCCCAGGCGGGCGCGGGTCTCGGCGGCGTCAAGTCGGTGCCATTCGGGTCCCGGCTCAGGGAGCGGCATCGGGGGCCGTCAACCCCAGATGCGAGGCGGCAACCACCGCGCGGGTGCGGTTGTTGACGTTCAGCGCCTTCAGGATGGCCGTCACGTGCAGCTTGACCGTTCCCTCGGCCAGTTCCAGCACGCGGGCGATTTCCTTGTTGGACTTGCCCTGTCCCAGCAGGGCGAGAACCTCGCGCTGGCGGGGGGTGAGCGCCGCGATGGCGGTCTCGCCCGCCACCGGCGCGCCGTCGTCGCCACCGGGGCCGCCCTGGTCCAGCAGGGCGGGCGGCAGGTAGACGCCGCCCGACAGCACCAGCTTCAACGCCGACAGCATGACGCGCGACGACGAGGTCTTGGGGATGAAGCCGGCGGCGCCCATGTTGACCGCCTGCAGCACGTGGCGGCGATCATCCGAGGCCGACAGCACGATCACCGGCACTTCCGAGGGCAGCAATTCCTTCAGCTTGGCCAGTCCCTCGGCCCATGCCATGCCCGGCATGGTGAGGTCCAGCAGGACGATGTCGATGTCCTTTTCCGCCTGGACGGCGGCGATGGCCTGGGGAAAATCGCTGGCCTCGATGATGATGGGCGGTCCTTCGAACTGGTCGAGGACATGGCGCAGCCCGTCACGAAACAGTTCATGGTCATCGGCGATAAGAATCTTCATCTCGTCCCCACCATGCATCTCCCGGCCAAATCCGCTGCCGCTGCCCATCTGCGACATGGTCGCAAACAAGTGGCGTCGCCGCCATGAAAAAATGTGCAATGCCACCCGGCGTGGCATTCACGTCGAAAAAAGCGCCACCCTAGCCTTCGGCCGCATCTTCCAGTATGTTCCGCCGCCATGAGCACGCCCTGCACCATCTATCATGTATGCCATCGGATCGAGTGGCAATATGCCCAGACGACAGGGGTATACGGCGGATCGTCCCAGGACGCCGCCGACGGGTTCATCCATTTTTCCGGCCCGGACCAGGTCAGGGCCAGCGTCGCCAAGCACCGGGCCGGCCAGGACGACCTGGTGATGGTCGCCGTCGATCCGCGCGCCCTGGGCGAGGCGCTGAAATGGGAAAAGTCGCGCGGCGGCCAGCTGTTTCCCCATCTTTACGGCCCCCTGCCGCTGTCGGCGGTGAAATGGGTGTCTGATCTGAAGCTGGGCGCCGACGGCGTCCACACCTTTCCTTCCATCGAGGACTGACCCTTGGACTATTTCCGCCTTGCCGGACCGCTGGTCCGCCTGCTCGACGCCGAAACCGCCCACGGCCTGACCATCGGCCTGCTGAAGGCCGGATTGGTGCCCAGGCAGCCGGTCTATGACCCCGATGCCCTGAAGGTCAGGCTGTGGGGCCGCGACTTTCCCAACCCGGTCGGGCTGGCCGCCGGCTTCGACAAGAACGCCGAGGTTCCCGATTCCATGCTGGGCCAGGGCTTCGGCTTCGTGGAGATCGGCTCGGTGACGCCCCGGCCGCAACCCGGCAATCCCAAGCCGCGCATGTTCCGGTTGCCCGAGGACCGGGCGATCATCAACCGCATGGGCTTCAACAACCAGGGCCTGGACTTCGTCGCCGACAAGCTGGCGGCGCGGCCGCGCGCCGGCATCGTCGGCGCCAATCTCGGCAAGAACAAGGACACCGAGGACGCGGCGTCCGATTACGAGAAGGGGGCCGCCCGCCTGGCGCCGCTGTCCGACTATCTGGTGATCAACGTCTCGTCGCCCAACACGCCGGGCCTGCGGGCGCTGCAGGGCCGGGACCAGCTGGAGGCCCTGGTGGGCCGCACCCGCGCCGCGCTGACCAAGGCCATGCCGTCGGATGCTCCGCCGCTGCTGCTGAAGATCGCCCCCGACCTGGCCTGGGAAGACCTGTCCGACATCGCCGCCGTGGCGCTGGACGGCGCGCTGGACGGGCTGATCGTCTCCAACACCACGGTGGCGCGCCCCGAATCCCTGCGCTCGGCCAATGCGCGCGAGACCGGCGGCCTGTCGGGCGCGCCCCTGTTCGAATCCTCCACCGCCATGCTGCGGCGGGTCTACGAACTGACCCGGGGCAAGCTGCCCATCGTCGGGGTCGGCGGCATCGCCTCGGGCTCGGAGGCCTATGCCAAGATCCGGGCCGGCGCCTCGCTGGTCCAGCTCTACTCCGCCATGGTCTACGAAGGCCCGGCTTTGGTCACCCGCATCAAGCGCGAGATGGTCGAACTGCTGGCCCGTGACGGCTTCAAGTCCATCGCCGAGGCAGTGGGCGCCGACCATCGGGGCCAAGGGCTGTGATCGTCCAGCTTTCCGGGCTGTCGGCCATCGCCGGCCGCTATGACGGCTTCGTGCTCGACCTGTGGGGCGTCATCCATGACGGCGTCACCGCCTATCCCGGCGTGGCCGAGACCCTGGGCGCGCTCCGGGCGGCGGGCAAGCGCACCATCATGCTGTCCAACGCGCCGCGCCGCGCCACCGCCCTGATCGAGCAGCTGACCCGGCTGGGCATCGCCCGCGATCTCTACGACGAGGTGCTGTCCTCGGGCGAGGCGGTGCATCTGGAACTGGAACGCCGCGCCGATCCGGTGTTCGCCGCCCTGGGCACCAACCTCTATCACCTGGGACCGGAGCGCGACCGCAACGTCTTCGACACATTGACTTACCGGTCGGTCGATCTCGAGGCGGCCGATTTCGTGCTCAATACCGGGCCGGTGGAGGTGACGGAAACCGTTTCCGACTACCAGCCCATCCTGGACCGCGCCCTGGCCCGGCGGCTGCCCATGGTGTGCGCCAATCCCGACCACGTGGTCATCCGCCAGGGCAAGCGCATCACCTGCGCCGGGGCCATCGCCGAGCACTATGCCGACATGGGCGGCCAGGTGGTGAGCCGGGGCAAGCCCGATCCGGCCATCTACGCCGTGGCGCTGGCGGCACTCGGCATCCATGACCGCTCCCGCGTCTGCGCGGTGGGCGACGCGCTGCACACCGATATCCGGGGGGCGCGGGCTGGCGGTATCGACGCGGTGCTGGTCACCGGCGGCATCCATGCCGACGAGCTGGGCATCCGATGGGGCGAGACCGCCGACCCGGCCCGGCTGGCCGAACTGGCCCGCCTTCACGGCGAGACGCCCGTCGCCGCCATTCCCAAGTTCGTCTGGTAAGGAGACTACAATGGCCCAGCACGAAACCGATGCGGTGATCGTCGGCGCCGGCCCGGTGGGCCTGTTCACGGTGTTCCAGTGCGGCATGGTCAAGGTGCGCTGCCACGTGGTCGATGCCCTGGAAGCGGTGGGCGGCCAGCTTTCGGCGCTGTACCCGGAAAAGCCCATCTACGACATTCCCGGCCATCCCTCGATCCTGGCCGCCGATCTGGTGGAGCGTCTGAGCGAGCAGGCGGCGCCCTTCCATCCCACCTACCACCTGGACACCCAGGTGAGCACGCTGTCGCGCCTGGACGACGGGCGCTGGCTGTGCGGCCTGTCCAACGGCGACACCATCGCCGCCCGGGCGGTGATCATCTGCGCCGGCGGCGGCGCCTTCGGCCCCAACCGTCCGCCCCTGGACGGGCTGGAGCGGTTCGAGGGCACCAGCGTGTTCTACCTCGTGCGCCGTCGCGAGGATTTCCGCGGCAAGAAGGTGGTGATCGCCGGCGGCGGCGATTCGGCGGTGGATTGGGCCATCTCGCTGGCCGAGGTGGCGGAGAAGGTGATGGTGGTGCATCGCCGGCCGAAGTTCCGCGCCGCCCCCGAATCCGAGGCGCGGCTCAAGCAACTGGCCGAATCGGGTGCCATCGAGCTGGTGGTGCCCTATCAGCTGCACGGGCTGGACGGCGAGAACGGTAAGCTGTCGGCGGTGGTGGTCGCCACCCTGGAGGGTGAGGCCAGAAGCCTTCCGGCCGACGTGCTGCTGCCCTTCTACGGCCTGTCCAGCGAACTCGGCCCCATCGCCCAGTGGAATCTCGGCATGGACCGCAACCTGATCGCCGTCGATCCGGCCACCGGGGCCACCGACGCGCCGGGAATCTATGCCGCCGGCGACATCTGCACCTATCCCGGCAAGCTGAAGCTGATCCTGGCGGGCTTCGCCGAGGCCGCCCGCGTCGCCCATTCCGCCCACGACGTGGTTCATCCCGGCGAGGCGCTGCACTTCGAGCACTCGACCACCTCGGGCGTGCCCAAGGGCTGATTCTACGGGCCACCACCCGCGTGAAAGATCCTTCACTCACGCTCAGGATGACAGGAAGAGCCGGTTCGACCGGCTACATCCCCGGCCTGGAAGCGGGCAGGGTGAAGCAGAAGGTGCTGCCCTCGCCCGGCACCGATTCCACCCAGATGCGGCCGCGATAGCGGCTGACCACCCGCTTGCAGATTGCGAGGCCGATGCCGGTTCCCGCCGTCTCGGCGCGGGAATGCAGGCGCTGGAAGATCTGGAAGACCCGGTCGAAGTATTGCGGCTCGATGCCGATGCCGTTGTCGGCGACGCGGAATTCCCAGCCGTTGGGCCGGGGCGTGGCGCTGACTGAGATCACGGGCGCGCGGTCGGGCGCGCGGTACTTGATGGCGTTGCCGATCAGATTCTGGAACAGCCGGACGAACTCGCCCATGTCGACGCACAGGGCCGGCATGCTTTCGGGCAGGTCGAGGGTGGCGCCGCTCTCCTCGATGGCCACCGTCAGGTTGGATCGCGCGGTGGCCAGCGCCAGGCCCAGGTCGATGGCCCGGTCCGGCAGGGCGTTGCGGCCGATGCGCGAGTATTCCAGCAGGTCGAGAATCAGCGAGTCCATGCGCTTGGCGCCGTCGCGGGCGTAGCCGATATACTCGCGGGCTTCATCGGTGAGCGCCGGCCCGAACTTCTTGTCCAAGAGGCCGAGGAAGGAATTGACCATGCGCAGCGGCTCGCGCAGGTCGTGGCTGGCGACGTAGGCGAACTGCTCCAGATCGGCGTTGGAGCGTTCCAGGTCGGCGGTCTTGCCCGCCAGTTCCGCCTGAACGCGGTGACGGTCGGTGACGTCCACCGCCATGCTGATCACCAGGCGGCGCCCGTCGGGCAGCTTCTCGATGGGGGCCGAGCGGAAGTCCCACACCCGGACGGAGCCGTCGGCGGTGACCACCTCGTGCTCGCCCTCGGCGCGGGGGCCGTCCATGGTGTAGAGGGCCTTGATGCGGGCCGCGATTTCGTCGCCCTTGTCGCCATAGGCGCGCCGCGTCCAGTCGGCGACGGTGGGGATGTCCGCGGCGCCATAGCCGGTCAGTTCGGTCCACACCCGGCTGAGCAGCACCACGGCGCCATCCTCGGCATGGATCATGATGGGGATGGGGGCCTCGGACACCGCGTGGCGCAGGCGGGCCTCGCTTTCGCGCAGCACCTGGGTCATGGCGGTGCTGCGGGCCAGCTCGGCCTCCAGCGCCCGGCGGCTGAGGTAGAGGTCCAGGAACACCCGCACCTTGGAGCGCAGGATGAAGTCGTCGACGGGCTTCTGGATGTATTCCACCGCGCCGGCGTCATAGCCCCGGCGGCGGTGGATCTCGTCGGAATAGGCGGCGGTGACGAAGATGATGGGCACCTGGGCGGTGCGCGGCTCGCCACGCATCAGTTCGGCCAGCTCGTAGCCGTCCATGCCCGGCATGTTGACGTCGAGCAGGGCCAGGGCGAAATCGTGTTCCAGGCAGTGGATCAGGGCGTCGTTGCCGCCGGTGGCCTCGACCACCTCGACGTCGAGCTTGTTGAGGATCTTGCGCAGCGCCAGGAGATTGGCCGGCGTGTCATCGACGATGAGGATCTTTGGGAGGATCTTCGGCCGGGGGGCGCTCATGGGGCATGGTCCTGGGGCGGGAGGGAGGTCTGGCACAGCGAGGTGACGAGAAAGGCGATCCGGTCCAGGGGCGCGACCCAGTCGGCGCCGCCCTGGGCGATGGCGGCGCGCGGCATGGCGTCGGCGGCGGCGGTTTCCGGGTCCTGGACGATGCAGGTGCCGCCCGCCTCGCGCACGGCGACCATGCCGGCGGCGCCGTCCTCGTTGGAGCCGGTCAGCAGCACCGCCAGCAGCCCCGGCCCCCAGGTCTCCGCCGCCGATTCCAGCAAGGGGTCGATGGCGGGGCGCACATTGTTGACCCGTTCTTCCGCCGACAGGGCGAAGGTGGCGTCGGGCTCGACCAGCAGGTGGTAGTCGGGCGGGGCCACGTAGATGTGGCCGGGCCGGGCGGTGGCGCGTTCCTCCGCCTCGGCCACCGGCAAGGCGCAGTCGCGGGCCAGCACCGAACTCAGCAGATCGCGGGCGGAGGGGCCGGAATGGCAGACGACGATCACCGGCACGGCCAGGTCGGCGGGCAGCAGCGGCAAGATGTCGTGCAGGGCCTTGATCCCGCCCGCCGAACATCCGATGGCCACCGCATCGATCCGCCTCATCCCAGGTCTCCGCTCTTCTTGAACAGGCGCAGGTTGCCGTCGATGGACAGGAAATGGTGCGCCTGGGCCGAGCCTCCCAGGTTCTCGCGGGTGCCCAGGCACAGGAAGCCACCCCGCGACAGGCTGGCCGCGAACAGGCCCAGCACGTGGTCCTGCAGCGTCTTGTCGAAATAGATCAGCACGTTGCGGCACATGACCATGTTCACCTCGCAGAACACGCCATCCGACACCAGATTGTGATGGGCGAACGAGATGTGGTCCTTCAGGGCGCTGCTGATCTTGGCGAAGCCGTAGCCCAGGCTGAAATAGTGGGACAGCCCCCTGGCGCCGCCGGCCTTGCGGTAGGCGGCGTCGTAGCGCGCCACGTGCTCGGCGGCGAAGATTCCCTCCTCGGCCTTGGCGATGGCGGCGTCGTTGATGTCGGTGGCGTAGATCTGGGCCTTGTGCAGCAGCCCGGCCTCCTCCAGCAGAATGGCCAGGGAATAGGCCTCCTCGCCGGTGGCCGAGCCCGCCTGCCAGATGTTCAGGCGGGGATAGGTGGCCAGCACCGGAAACAGCCGCTCGGCGATGGCCCGGAAGACCGGCGGATCGCGGAACATCTCGGTGACCGGCACCGAGAGGGTGGACAGGATGGCGGGCAGCAGGCCGTCTTCGTGGATGACCCGGGGCAGCAGTTCGGCGATGGTGGAGCAGCCCTGGCTCAGGGCCAGGGCCGTGACGCGGCGGCGCAGCGACGCCTTGGCGTAATGGCTGAAATCATAGCCGTGCCGCCGGGCCAGCGCCTCGACGAACAGGTCCACCTCCAGGGCGCGCAGGCGGTCATTGCGGGTCGGCATGGCTCCTCCGCTCGATCTGCCGGGCCATGGCCCGGCCGAGAAGGTCCATGTCCACCGGCTTGGTGAGATAATCGTCGGCGCCGGCGGCCAGGCAGCGGTCGCGGTCGCCCGCCATGGCCTTGGCGGTCAGGGCGATGATGGGCAGCCTGGCGAAGCGCGGGTCCTTGCGGATCTCCCCCATGGTCTGGTAGCCGTCCATGCCCGGCATCATGATGTCCATCAGCACCAGATCGACACGCTCCTGGGTCTGCAGCTGGCTCAGCGCCTTGGTGCCGTCCTGGGCGATCAGCACCTTCAGCCCCCTGGCGCGGAGCACCTTGGACAGGGCGAAGGCGTTGCGCATGTCGTCGTCCACCAGCAGAACCGTCCGCCCCGCCAGGGCCGAATCGGCGGATTCCGCTGCGGGTCTCGTCCTCTCCTTGCCACTGGACTTGGCCTCGATGGCGTGCAGGAACAGCCCGACCTCGTCCAGCAGGCGCTCGGGCGAGCGCGGTCCCTTGATGACGATGCTGTCGGTGAACTCGCGGATTCTCAGGGTCTGTTCCCGGCTGAGCTCGCCGCTGGAATAGACGATCACCGGCGGCAGGCCGGCGGGCATGGCCTCGGCCCGTTCCAGCAGTTCGGCGCCCTGCATGTCGGGCAGGGCAAGGTCGAGCACCAGGCAGTCGAATGATGCCCCGGTCATGCGTTCGAGGGCCTGGGCGCCGGTCTCGGCGACGGTGATGTCCAGGTCGAGGCCGGCCAGGGTCTGGTGGATGGCGGCGCGGCTGGATTCGTCCCCGTCCACCAGCAGCAGGCGGCGGCGCCCGCCCGCCGGTCCGGTCCGCAGCAGGACCTGGAAGGCGGCGTCGATCTGCTCGCGGCTGGCCGGCTTGGTCAGGTGGCCGGCGATGCCCAGGCGGGCCGCCCTGGCCGGTTCGTCGCCGGCCGAGATGACGTGGACGGGAATGCCCCGGGTCTCCGGCGTGCGGTTGAGGATTTCGATCACCTCCCACCCGCTCATGCCCGGCAGGCCGATGTCGAGGACGATGCCGCCGGGACGGTGGAGGCGGGCCAGCTCCAGGCCTGTCTTGCCGTCGTCGGCGGTGATGGTGGCGAAGCCCCGCAGCCGGGCGAGGTCGCAGACCACGCGGCGGAACACCGGGTCGTCCTCGATGACCAGCAGCAGCGTTCCATCGGCCTTGGGCACGTCGGCGGGCGGCGTGGCGTCGGCGGCGGGTTCCTTGGCGGCGGCGGGCGGCGGCTCGGGCGCGCAGGGGGCGGTGGCGATGACCGTGCCGTCCAGCGGCAGAACCAGGGTGAAGACGCTGCCGCAATCGCCATTGGCGTCCAGGGTGATGTCACCCCCCATCAGGCGGGCCAGCCGGCGCGATATGGTGAGGCCCAGGCCGGTGCCGCCGAACTGGCGCGACGTGCCGCTGTCGGCCTGCTCGAAGGCGGCGAAGATGCGCTGGCGGTCCTTTTCGGCAATTCCGATGCCGGTGTCGGCCACCGACAGGTGGAGGACCTTGCCTTCCCCGGTGGTGGCGAGTTGGACCGCGACACCCCCCCGGGAGGTGAACTTGATGGCGTTGCTGACCAGATTGTTGACGATCTGCTCGATCTTGCCCCGGTCGGCCATCAGGGTTTCCGGCAGGTCGGCGGCCATCTCCACCCGGAAGTCCAGCCCCTTGTCGGCCGCCACCGGGGTGAAGCGTCCCCGGATGCCCTGGGCCAGCTCGGCCAGGGGGACGGTGACCGGGGCCAGGGTCATCTTGCCCGCCTCCACCTTGGAGAGGTCGAGGACGTCGTTGATCAGCGCCAGCAGATGGGTGCCGCTGTCATGGATGACGCGGGCCGCTTCCATCTGGTCGGCGGACAGGTTGCCGGCCTCGTTGTCGGCCAGGTCGCGGGCCAGGATCAGCACGCTGTTGAGCGGGGTACGCAGCTCGTGGCTCATGTTGGCCAGGAATTCGGATTTGTAGCGGCTGGCCTGCTCCACCTCGACGGCGCGGCGGTCGGCCTCGGCGCGGGCCTCCTCCAGCGCCAGGCCGCGCTCCTCCAGCGCCTCGGTCTTCAGGCGCAGTTCCTCGTTGGCGGCCTGCAGGGCTTCCTGCTGAACCTTCAATTCCTCTTCCGAGACTCTCAATTCCTCGTTGGCGGCCTGCAGCGCGTCGCTCTGGGTGCGCAATTCCTCTTCCGAGGTGCGCAGTTCCTCGGCCTGGGTCTGGGTTTCTTCCAGCAGGTCCTGGGTGCGGATGTTGCGCTCCAGGATTTCCATGTTGAGGGCCAGGACCGGCAGGGCCGCCTCGATCACCGCCCGCTGGTCGTCGCTGAACGGCGTGAAGCCGGCGAATTCCAGCACGGCCAGGGCCACGCCGCGCGACATGACGGGGACGCTGAGAATCTCGGCGGGCGGTGCCGCCCCGGTGGCCGAGGCCAGTCGCGGCCAGGAATCCGGCGGCGACCGGGTCAGGATGGGCTGGCCGCCGCGCGCCGCCTCGCCGGCGATGCCTTCCCCCGGGGCGAAGGAATCGGGAAGCTGGTGATGGGACGGCGACAGGCCCCAGCTCGCCACCCGCACGAACCGGCCGCCGGCCGGCTGCCGGACGTGGAAGACGGCGATTCCGGCCCCCACCAGCGGCACCAGGAAGTCCAGGGCGGTCGAGGCGAACTCGGCCACCGTGTCGGTCTGCTGCAGGGCCGGCGACAGGCGGGCCACGCCGTCCTTGATCCAGCGCTCGCTTCTCAGTCGCAGCGCCGACTGCTTGAACACCTCGACGGCGGCGGCCATGCGGGCCACCTCGGCCACGCGCGAGTGGTTGGGAATGGCGACGCTGAGGTCGCCTTCCGCCAGGAGGTGCATGGTGTCGCGCAGCCGGCCCAGCGGCATCACGATGGACCGGGTGATCAGCCGCGCCGTCACCACGCCGAGCAGCAGCAGCCCCGCCAGGGTCAGGGCGATGTCGCGCAGCGCGGCGTCGCGGCGCTCGGCGATGCGGCGGGCGAATTCGGCGGCCTTGTCCTGGGCGAAGGTATAGATGCTGGCCAGATCGCTGCGCAGGGCGATGATCTGGGGTGAGGCGAACTGGCGGGAATTCACGGACGCCTTATCGAACTCGCCATTCTGGCAATAATGGATGTTCTGGTCGCGCACCACCTTCCACTCGGCCAGCTTGTCGGACAGGCGCTTCACGTCATCTTTCGGCCCCAGGTACTGGGAACGGATCACCGCCAGGCTGGCGGCCATCTCGTTCTCCTTGACGGCCACCTGTCCCGACAGCCGGATCACGTCGTCGGGCGAGCGGTTGTAGATCATCAGCAGCATGTCGGCGCGGATGGCGTTGATCTGCGATTCCACCTGCATCAGGGCGTTGGTGACGGCGAAGGGATGGGCATAGAGGTCGGCGGCCATGTCGGCCATGACCAGCATGGTGCGGGCCGCCATTCCGGCCATGATCACGGTGAGCAGCAGAACGGAGGCGAACCCGGCCGTCAGGCGGGTGGCGATTCGAGTTCGAGATGAACGCAACGTGGGCTTCCCCTTCCCGGCCGGAAACCGTCGCCAGTTCCCCCCTTCGAAATATGACGTTTCTAGACGCGGCGACACAATATCGTCGAGCCGCTGCAAAGTGAAGGGTACTTGCGGACTATCCGTAAGGTAATTACCTGATAAGGGTTATTCCGGGTATCGGGGTCGGATTTAATCGTCCCTTAACCGGGACCTGCTAGCGTGACAGGGCTCGAAGGATTCCAGACCCATGCCGCCGATGTCGCTCCTGTTGCCTGATTTCATTTCCGAGGGGCTGGCCGATCCCAAGAGGCGGCGGCGTCTGGGCGACATCCTGGTGACGCTCGTCTGCTGCCTGTGGCTGGGCTTTTCCACCTGGACCTTCTTCATCCAGGACATGCCCGACGAGATTTTCGACAACCACACCGGCAAGGCCATGCAGGAGCGGATGAAAAGCTGCGAGGGCAGCTTCCAGCAGCGCTACAAGTGCAAGCAGGCCCTGCTGCTCACCGGCGAGCGCTGGGGCTTCGCCGTGGCGCTGGACCGTGTCCTGCTGATCTGCGCCCCGGCCATCACCGCCTGGCTGGTGTGGGGCGCCATCAAGCGCCGCTGAAATTTCTTCCCCCTTATTCCGACGATCGGTTGCCTGGCGGGCGCGCCTGGGGCAAAGTCGAGCCTTTCCAAGAACAAAATCAGAGGTTCCGCCATGGCTGCCATCACCCTCAAGGGCAATCCCATCAACACCAACGGCACTCTGCCGGCGGTGGGGTCCGCCGCCCCCGCCTTCTCGCTGACCAGCGTCGACCTGGCCGATGTCGGCCTGGATTCGGTGGCCGGCAAGACCGTGGTGCTGAACATCTTCCCCAGCATCGACACCCCCGTCTGCGCCGCCTCGGTGCGCCGCTTCAACGCCGAGCTGGACAAGCTGGGCAACGTGGCGGTGCTGTGCGTTTCCGCCGATCTGCCCTTCGCCCACAAGCGCTTCTGCGGCGCGGAAGGGTTGGAGCGGGTGCAGTCCCTGTCCGACATGCGCGACAAGGGCTTCGGCGAGCGCTATGGCGTCAAGATCGTCGACGGCCCCCTGGCCGGCCTGCTGGCCCGCGCCGTGGTGGTGATCAAGGGCGGCAAGGTGACCTATGCCGAGCTGGTCCCCGAGATCGCCCAGGAGCCCAATTACGACGCCGCCATCGCCGCCGCGAAGTAATTTGTCCGAGGATATCGAATGAGGAGCGGGCCGCTTTCGCCGGAAAGCGGCCCGTTTCTATTTGGGTGAGTTGTCATCCTGAGCGAAGCGAAGGATCTCCGCCTGGATCAGCCGTGCCGGTTCTGAAACGTCGGGCCAGGATGAGATCCCTCCGCCCTCCAGGCGTCGGGATGACATGGTGAGGGGACGTTCAGCCGCCCAGCAGGCGGGCGGCGACCATCTGGATCAGGGCGCCCAGCGACAGGTCGAGGAGGACCAGCAGGCCGGCGGCGCTGGGCTTGACGTCGAGCGCCTGGTGGGCGACGTAGGCCTGGTAGACCAGCACCACCACGGTCATGGCCAGGTTGAGCAGCGCCATGCCGGGGCCGGGCGCCAGATGGATCAGCAGACCCACCGGCAGCAGCACCGCCATCTGGATGACCTGCGACCAGTTGTAGGCGACGATGTAGCGGAAATAGAGGTGGGAGCGCTCGAGTCCTTCCGAGATGTGGCTCAGGGCCAGCGGAAAGGCGACGCAGCCGATGACGTAGGCGATCAGTTCCACCGCCAGCGGCCGCAGCAGATCCTCCTCGAAGGCGCCGTTCAGCGCCCTGAGCACCAGGAAGCCGGGCAGGATCAGCGCCGGCCCCCAGAAGGAATTGACGAAGCCCCGCGGGCTGGAATCGAACCAGACCAGCCCGGTGGGATCGCGCCGGGCCAGACGCCAGGCGCCGAAAACGCCGGCGAAGACGTCGCCGGCGGTGATCATGGCGATTCCGCCAGACGCAGCAGGGCGCGGCGGTAGATCTCGGTCAGGGCCACCATGTCGGCGACGGCCACGTGCTCGTCCGACTTGTGCATGGTCTGGCCGACCAGCCCGAACTCCACCACCGGGCAATGGTTCTTGATGAAGCGGGCGTCCGAGGTGCCGCCCGAGGTGGAGGCCTCGGGCCGCAATCCCGTCACCTCGAAGGCCGCCTGGGCGATGGCCTCGGACAGGGCGCCGGGAGGCGTCAGGAAGGATTCGCCCGACACCTCGACCTTGACCTCGCACTCGCCCTCGACCTGGGCGACCTTGTCCCTGATCCACTTTTCCAGCGACGCGCCGCTATGCAGGTCGTTGAAGCGGATGTTGAAGCCGGCGCGGGCCTCGGCGGGAATGACGTTGGTGGCGGGGTTGCCCACGTCCACCGTGGTCAGCGCTAGGGTCGAGGCCTGGAAGTGGGGGGTGCCCTCGTCCAGGGGCTTCTCCGTCAGCAGGCGGAGAATTTCCAGCAGGCGGGGAATGGGATTGTCGGCCAGATGGGGATAGGCGGAATGGCCTTGGGTGCCGAACACGGTCAGGCGGCAGTTGAGGCTGCCGCGCCGGCCGATCTTCATCATGTCGCCCAGCTTCCTCGGGTTGGTGGGCTCGCCGACGATGCAGCAATCCAGGCGTTCGCCCCGGGCCGCCAGCCAGTCCAGCACTTTGACGGTGCCGTCCACCGCCGGGCCTTCCTCGTCGCCGGTGATCAGCAGCGAGACCGAGCCCTTCAGCGCTCCCTCCTGCTTGAGGCGCGCCACGGCGGCGACGAAGCAGGCGATGGCCCCCTTCATGTCGGCGCTTCCACGTCCGAACAGGCGGCCCTGGTCCACCGTCGCGCCGAACGGGTCCGCCGTCCAGCCCTTGCCGGGCGGCACCACGTCGGTGTGGCCGGCGAAGCAGACATTGGGTCCCTCGGCGCCCAGGCGGGCATAGAGGTTCCTGATCTCCGGCCCGCCGGTGCCCGAGCGGATGTGGTGGCAGACGAAGCCCAACCCTTCCAGCGCCCCGGCCAGCACGTCCAGCGCACCCGCGTCCTCGGGGGTCACGCTGGGACAGCGGATCAGGGCCTGGGCTAGGGGAAGGGGATCGGAAAGGGTCATGGAAGAGGCCATCCGTTCACGCGTGCCGTGGATTGCCGGGTCAAACCCGGCAATGACGAACCTGAAAAGCCGTCATGCCCGGACTTGATCCGGGCATCCACGGGTCCGCGAAGAGTCAGTCGCGCAGCAATTCGTTGATGCCCACCTTGGAGCGGGTGCGCTCGTCCACCCGCTTCACGATGACGGCGCAATAAAGGTTGGGGCCGGGGGTGCCGTCGGGCAGGGGCTTGCCCGGCATGGTGCCCGACACCACCACGGAATAGGCCGGGACGCGGCCCATGAACACCTCGCCGGTCTCGCGGTCGACGATCTTGGTCGACGCGCCGATATAGACGCCCATGGACAGCACGGCGCCGGTCTCGACGATGACGCCCTCGGCCACCTCGGCGCGGGCGCCGATGAAGCAGTTGTCCTCGATGATCACCGGACCGGCCTGCAGCGGCTCGAGCACGCCGCCGATGCCGGCCCCGCCCGAGATGTGCACGTTCTTGCCGATCTGGGCGCACGAGCCCACCGTCGCCCAGGTATCGACCATGGTGCCGGAATCGACGTAGGCGCCCAGGTTGACGAAGCTGGGCATCAGCACGACACCCGGCGCGATGAAGGCCGAGCGGCGCACCACGGCGCCCGGCACGGCGCGGAAACCGGCGGCGCGGAAGCGGGCATCGTCCCAGCCCTCGAACTTGGTGGGGACCTTGTCGAACCAGGTGGCGGGGCCGTCGCCCATCACCTTGTTGTCGGACAGGCGGAAGGACAGCAGCACCGCCTTCTTGGCCCACTGGTTGACCACCCACGTGCCGTCGGTCTTCTGGGCGACGCGCAGCGTTCCGGAATCCAGGGCGGCCAGGGTCGCCTCGACGGCGTCGCGCACCTCGCCCGTGGTCTGGAGGTTGATGCCGTCGCGGGCCTCCCAGGCGGCGTCGATGGTCTTTTCGAGGGCGGCGAAGCTCATGGCGGATTCCTGCTCAAGCGGTCTGAAAACGGGGCCCAGAACATACTCCGGGCGGCGGGGGAGTCAATAATGCCGGTCTGTCATTCCGAGGCGGAGCCGAGGAATCTCCGTCTGTACCGCTGTGCCGGGATGAGATCTCTCGGCTCCGCTCGGGATGACGCTTTTCTAGTGGTGGTGATGGCCGGGGAAATGCGGGTGGCCGTGCTCGATCTCCTCGTCCGAGGCGGCGCGGACCTCGGCCACGGTGCAGTCGAAGACCAGCGCCATGCCGGCCAGCGGATGGTTGCCGTCCACCACCACCTTGCCGTCGGCCACGTCGGTGACCGAGAACAGCATGGCTTCGTCCTGGTTGCCGTCCATGACGCGCTCGAACTGCATGCCCACCTGGACGTTGTCGGGGAACAGCGAGGCCTCCTCGACGCTGACCAGTTCGGCGTCGTATTCGCCGAAGGCGTCCTCGGGCTGCAGCTTGATGCACAGCTCGTGGCCGGTTTCCTTGCCCTCCAGGGCTTCCTCCAGCCTGGGGAACAGGCCGCCATGGCCGCCGTGCAGGTAGATGATGGGCTCGGCGCCCTCGTCGACGATGTTGCCGTCGGAATCGCTGACGCGGTAGGTCAAGGTGACGACGGTGTCCTTGGCGATTTGCATGTCATTCTCTTTCGTCGATGAGAGAGGCGAGCGCGGCGGCCATTTCGGCCACCGGGGTCTTGAAGTCCGAGGGCTCGGGCTGCCGGAACAGCCGCATGGTCGGGTACCAGGGTGACGTTAGCGGTTCGTCCTGCCAACGCCAATCGGAAACGTAGCGCAGCAGCACCCAGACCGGACGGCCCAGCGCTCCGGCCAGATGGGCGGCCGAGGTGTCGATGGTGATGATCAGGTCCATCCGCTCCATCACGGCGGCGGTATCGGCGAAGGATTTGAGCACCGGGCTCGCGTCGCGCAGCAGCCGGTCGAGCCCCGTGCGCTTCAGGTCCTCGGCGCGCGGACCCAACTGCAGCGAATAGAAGGTGGCGCGGGGATCGGCCAGCAGTGGCGCCAGTTCCTCCAACGGCCAGGAGCGGTCGCGCGGCGTGGTCTTGCCCGCCCATACCAGCCCCACCGCGAGCTTCTGTCCGGGCGGCGCCTCCAGGCGCAGGTTGGACCTGGGCGGCGCCGCCAGATAGGGCACCCGGGCCGGAATGGCGTCGAAGCGCGTTCCCATCAGGTGGGGCAGGCTGGCCAGCGGCGCCCAGCAATCGTGGCGAGGCGGGGCGGCGCCCTTGGTCACCAGCGCCGCCAGTCCGGGCAGGCCGGCGAACAGCTCGCTCTGCTCGGGCAGGCATTCCAGCACCACCTTGGCGCCCCGCTCCGCCAGCAGGGGAACGTAGCGGACGAATTGCAGCGCGTCGCCGAAGCCCTGCTCCGACAGCAAGAGCACGGTGCGCCCCGCAGGGTCGTCGCCGGTCCAGCGCGGCCCCGGCAGGGGGCTGACCGGGTTGCGGGCCAGCCGGGTCCGCCATTCGTAGCCGGCGAAGCCCTTCTCATAATCGCCGCCATAGAGGTCGGCCAGCGCCAGGTCCCACTGGATTTCGGCATTACCGGGATCGGCTGCCGCCAGCGCGCTCAGCATGGCGTGGGCCTCTGCGTGCCTGCGCCGGTCGCGCAGCACCAGGGCTAGGTTGTAGGCGTAGCCCTGGTTGTCCGGGGCCAGCGCCACGGCGCGCCGCAGGGCGGTTTCCGCCTCCTCCAGCCGCCCCAGGTCGCGCAGAGCGTTGCCCAGGTTCGACAAGGTGGAGGCGTCGTCGCCCCCCAAGGACAGGGCGCGGCGATAGCTGGCCACCGCCGCCGCCGGCTTGCCCTGGCGGCGCAGGACGGCGCCCAGATTGGCATGGGCCGAGGCCCAGGCGGGGTTCAGCAGGGCGGCGACGGCAAAACCGCGTTCGGCCTCGTCCCAGCGGCCGTCCCGCCATGCCTGGGCGGCGGCGGCGAATGCGGCCTGTGCCTGTGTGGGGGATGTGTCCGCCGCCATGTCCTGTCCTCCCTGGAGGCGCCATCTTTCCCGAGGATCGGGCCGGCGGCAAGAGGGGGGGCTTGAACCCCGCCCGGCGATCACAATATCAGCATCATCGAATATAGGAGGCGAGGATGCTGATCGAGGGATTTCCGCCCGATGGCGTGGTGACGGTCAACCGGGTGGTGCTGCGCCCCGGCTACACGGTGGACGACCTGGAGGAGCGGGTGGCGCTGCTGTGCGAGAACGTCAAGACCTGGCACTCGGACACCGGCTTCATCGGCGGCTTCGTCTGCCTGAATTCGGGCCGGATCTCCAACGAGGGCTCGACGGTGGGCCAGGCGGTCGCGTCGCCGCTGGCCGGGCGGGAAGCGCTGATCGTCACCTTCTGGAGAAGCTTCGCCGAGCACGAGCAATCCCACCGCTCGCCCACCTTCCAGCCCCTGTTCCGGGACGTGCTGGATTTGTGCGAGAACGGCAACGAGGAGATCGCCTATTCCATGCTGTGGCAGGGAAGCGCCTATACCCCGGAACAGGCCAGGCTGGCCCAGGCCGCCAAGGGACCCCGCCTGTCACCCTGAGGCGGAGCCGAAGGGCCTTTCCGGCGAGGATGGTTGCCGCTTCAGGCTGAAAGATGCTTCGCGTTCGCTCAGCATGACAGCTGGTTCAGACCCAGCCCTTGCGGCGGAAGAACAGGTAGGGCAGCACCGCCGACACCACCGCCAGTCCGATGGCCCAGGCGTAGCCCCATTCCCATTGCAGCTCGGGGATGAGCTTGTAGTTCATGCCGTACCAGCTGGCCACCAGGGTGGGAGGCAGGAACAGCACCGACATGATGGTGAACAGCTTGATCACCTGATTCTGCTGGATGCCGATCATCCCCAGGGTGGCGTCCAGCAGGAAGGTGATCTTGTTGCCCAGGAAGTCGGTGTACTCGGCCAGCGAGTGCAGGTCGTGGTCGATGGCCCGCAGGCGTTCGGCGGTGTTGCCCAGTCCCAGGGCGTCGGCGCCGTGGGGCAGGAAGGCGGCGGCCCGCTTGAGGCCCAGCAGGGTTTCCCGCGCCTTGCCCGACAGGTCGCCGGTGCGGCCGATGGTGCGCAGCAGGGCCTCCATCTCGCGCGAGCCGGCGCGGCGGCGGCGGCGTTCGGGGCCGTGGGGTTGGTGGAAGATGCGGTGCGAGATGACGTCCAGCCCGGCGCCCAGGTCCTGCAGCACGTCGGCCAGACGATCGACGATGGCCTCCATCAGGCCCAGCAGCACGTCGCCGCCGTTGACCGGGGCGGGGTGAGCCGAAGGCAGCGCCGCCGAGAAGGTGGCCATGGCGTGCGGCGTGTCGTGGCGCAGCGTCACCAGCAGCGGGCCGCTCAGGATGAAGGTCACGGCGCTGTTGCGCGGCTCGAAGCCCGAGGCGCCGGTCAGCACCGGCACGGTCATCACCAGGGCATCGCCCAGGCGGGACAGCCGCGACGACGCCTCGATCTCCTGCATGCGGTCGCGGGACGGCAGATCCAGCCCGGTGCGGGCCTCGACCAGGGCGATTTCCTCGGGCGAGGGGTCCAGCAGGTCGATCCACAGGGCACCCAGGGTGACGCCGTCGGCCCCGCCCGTGGTTACGCCACCTGGGGGCACGCCACCTGGGGTCACGCCACCTGGGGTCACGCCACCCGGGGTGGCATGATAGGTGGCGATCATGCCGTGCCGGCGGCTTCCTGATTGAGATCGGGCTTGGCCGGCGGCGGAGCCTCGGCGGGGTCGGAGGCGCCGTTGCCCTTGGCGGCGGGGCCTTCCAGCGCCTTGACGGCGGAGCCGCCCTTGCGCACCAGACGGCCTTCCATGGAGGCGCCCGCCTCGATCTCCAGGCTGTCCTGGATCACGTCGCCCACCACCTTGGCCGACTTGGCGATCACCACCGAGGAGGCGTTGATCTTGCCGTTCAGCTCGCCATGGACCTGCACGGTCTCGGCGGTGACCTCGCCGGTGATGCGGGCGCCCTCGCCCACCAGCAGGCGGTGGCAGGAGATGTCGCCCTCCACCTGGCCGTCGATCTGCATCTCGCCCTGGGTGAAGATGTTGCCGACGATGCGCACGTCGGCGCCGATCACCGACAGCGGCAGGCCGTTGGAGCCGTGATGGCGCGCGGAATTGGCGGCGGCCGACACCGCCCCAAGGGCCTTACCAAGCTTTGGGAGCATTTTCACCTGCCGCGATGAATTTGAGGGGATCCTTGGCCACGTCGCCGACGCGGACCTCGTAATGCAGATGGGGGCCGGTGGAGCGCCCGGTATTGCCCAGAAGGCCGATCACCGTCGAGCGGGTCACCTTCTGGCCTTCCTTGACCTTGATGCGCGACATGTGGGCGTAGCGGGTGGTGACGCCGTTGCCGTGGTTGATCTCAACGGTCAGGCCGTAGCGGTCCCAGGGGCCGGCGAACTCCACCATTCCGTCGCCGGTGGCGTAGATGGGGGTGCCGTGCGGGGCGCCGAGATCGATACCCTCGTGCATGCCGGTGCGGCGGTTCAGCGGGTCGTTGCGGGTGCCGAAGCCGGAATTGAGGTCGTAATCCTCGCGCAGCGGCTCGCCCAGCGGCATCTTCTGCATCACCGCCTTGATGCCGCTCCAGCGGTCCAGGCGATCGACCAGACCCGACAGGCCGGTATCGCCGCTCATGGTGTTGAGCGGGATGAACGGGCCGCCGCGGCCGGAATCGCGGTCGCGGCGCTCGAACAGGCGGGATGCGTCCAGGCCGAGCCGGGCCAGCAGGCGCTCGGTGTCCGAGATGCGCGACTGGGCGGCGGCGTCGGTGTTCTGCACCGCCTGGGAATAGGCGACGCGCAGGCGCTCCAGCGAGCCCTCCAGGCGGCGGACCTGCTCGCGCACGGCGCGGGCGTCGTCGCCGTCGTCGCTCAAGGCCGGCTCGCTGCTCTTGCCGCGCTTGGCGGGGGCGGCCACCTTGCGGGGGGGCTGGTCCTTGGCCAGGGCGGCGTTGGTCTCGGCCAGCACCACGATGTTGGAATGGACCAGATCCACCTCGCGGGCGATGTCGGCCACCATCTTCTGGGACGAGGCCAGCCGGTACTGGGCGGTCCGGGTGGCGGCCATCATCTCGTCCAGCTGACGTTCCTTGGCGGCGATCTCGTCGGGCTGGCGGGTCAAGAGGGCCGAGACGATGCCGGCCCACACGGTGATGGCGGCCATGATGGCCAGCAGGATCAACTGGCGCTTGCGGGTGAAGGTGAAGTGCTCGGCGGTGCCGTTGGGGCGGCGGATGAAGACCTGCCATTCGGGAACGGCCCAGGACGCGGCGCGACGCAACGCCTTGAGCCGCTTTCCGGCTGCCGGGATCAGTCGCTGCTCGGTCACTGTCCTGACGTCCCCCACGTTTCGGATGGCCTGCCTGGTCGCGAGGCGGGCACAGTCTACCCAGCCCGGCCCCCATTAACCTATAGGTAAGAACTCCTTACATCGGCTGGACCGATATTCCAAATCGAATCTGTCGATGACCGGCAAAAAATGCTTCACCTCGCCTCATTTCGCCACGCCGCCAGCAGCAGGCCCAGGCCGAGAAGCGCCAGGGCCAGGGCGGGAGCCAGGGCGATTTCGCGAATGCCGTCAACCACATAGTCGCCCTTCGCCTCGAAGCCCATCCAGCCCGCCCCGCCGGCGGTGGAACCGGGGCTCACCCGGCGGGGCTCGGGCAGGCCGCCTTCGGCCAGCCAGGCCAGCGTGCCGCCGGTGGCGCGGGCGACCGGGGCGAGGCGCTCCGAGGTGGCGGTCAGCTCGGCCAGCTCCACCGGATTGGCCTGGCCGGCGGCGGCCAGGGCGACCCGGCCGTCGGGGGTGGCGACCCGCCACAGGCCGGCCTGGGTGGCCTCCACGGCTCCCCGCGCCACGCCCTCGGCATCGGGGGTCAGGGCAAGCGGCGTCGGCGTGCCGTCGGGGGCGGTGATGGTCGCTTCCATTTCCCCGGCGGCGCCGCGCGCCGCCACCACCAGCCGTCCGCCCTCCACCGTGGCGGACAGGGCGTTCTCCTCGAGGTCGGGTTCCTTCATCAGCCAGTGGGCGAGGCGCCGCGCCATCTCGGCATGGGGGCCGCCGCCCTCCCAGCCCCGCGCCCACAGCCACAATGTGTCGGACAGCACCATGGCGACGCGGCCCTCGCCCACCCGGTCCAGCACCACCAGCGGCCGGTCGTCGATGCCCGACAGCAGGGTGGCGCCCTTGGCGGTCCCCACCTCGATCTGGCGCATCCAGCTGCCCCATGGCGGGTCGCCCGGCCTGGTGCCCGGCAGCCCGGACATGACCGGATGGCGGCGGCCCGCATCGGTGAGGCGGGGGCGGAACTCGCGCTCCAGCTTGCGTCCGGTGGGGAGCGCCGGCAGCACGTCGGCCAGGGCGGATTCGGCGATGCCGTCGGCTTCGGCGAATTCCGGCCCCACGGCGGCCAGCAGCGCCCCGCCATCCGTCACGTAGCGGGCGAGGTTGCGGTAATAGGTCGAGGCCAGCACGCCCCGGCGGCGATAGCGGTCGAAGATGATCAGGTCGAATTCCGACAGCTTTTCCTCGAACAGCTCGCGCACCGGAAAGCTGATCAGGCTCATCTCGCGGATGGGGGTCTGGTCGTCCTTCTCCGGCGGGCGCAGGATGGTGAAGTGGACGAGGTCCACCGCCGGGTCGGACTTCAGGAGGTTGCGCCAGGTGCGCTCGCCGGCATGGGGTTCGCCCGACACCAGCAAGACCTTGAGCCGGTTGCGCACCCCGGAGATGGAGAGCGCCACCCGGTTGTTGGCCAGGGACAGCTCGCCCGGCCCGGGCTCGGCCTCCAGTTCCACCACGTTGGCGCCGGCATGGCGGATGGGCACCTCCAGGGTGGCGTCGCGGTTGAGCGGCACGGTGATGGCGGCGAAGGGCTTGCCGTCCAGGCGCACCGCCACCACCGCCTCGCCCTTGCCCCCCTGGTCCTCGACGCGGAAGGCCAGGGTGGCGTTTTCCCCCACCAGGGCGAAGGCGGGCGAGATGCCGGGCGCCAGCCGGCGGTCGCGCTCGTCCCTTTGCCCGGTCAGCAGCGTGTGCACCGGCGCGCCCAGGGCGCGCCCCGAATCGGCTGGCACGTCGTGGATGCGGCCGTCGGTGATCAGCGCCACCCCGGCCAGCCGGCGGCGCGGCACGTCGGCCAGCGCCCGCTCGGCCGCCGCGAACAGCCGCGTGCCGCGGTCGGCGCCCGGCTCCGCTCCCACCCGCTCGACCCGCACCTCCAGCCCCTGCAGCAGGCCGAGGCGCCGGGTCAGCTCGTCCAGGGCCGCCCGGGTCCGGGCCGGGCGGTCGCCGATGGCCTGGGACGGGCTGTCGTCCACCACCACCAGCGCCACGTCGGGAAGCGGCGTTCGGTTCTCGGCCAGCAGGCGGGGATTGGCCAGCATGGCCAGCAGCAGGGCCAGCACCAGGGCACGCAAGGCGGTGCCGGAGGCCCGCCGCGCAACGCCGATACCGACCAGCAGCACGGCGGCGGCTCCCAGCGCGGCGATCACCGGCCAGGGGAACAAGGGTGCGAAGGCCAGCGTGTGAAAGCTCATTTCTTATGCCCCTCAAGCGCCGGGCGGGCGCCTCCGCGCCCTTGGCTCCTCCGCTTCGCTCCGGGGCGCTCAACGCGCCTGCGCTTCGGCTGCGCCTCGCTCATCGCTTCAGCCTGTCCATGATGGCCGGCAGGTGGACCTGATCGGCCTTGTAGTTTCCCGTCAGGGCGTAGATCACCAGATTGATGCCGAAGCGGTAGGCATACTCGCGCTGGCGCTCGCCGCCCGGTACCACGGCGTGGGTGGGGCGTCCGCGCTCGTCCACCGCCCAGGCGGCGATCCAGTCGTTGCCGCCCAGCACCACCGGCGAGACGCCGTCATTGCCGGCTTCCGCACCCTGGCTGACCCACAGGGTGGCGCCGTCCCAGCGTCCCGGCACGCCCTTCAGCAGGTAGAACGAGCGGGTCAGCACGTGGTCCGGCCCCATGGGGGAAAGGGGCGGCAGCGCCAGCCCGGCCACCAGACGGCGCAGGCGCTCCAGTTCGGCGGTGTCGGGACCGGCCCCGGCCTGGCCCTCGTCGCCGGTGTCGAACAGGATCACGCCCCCCTTGGCCATGTAGGCGTTGAGCTTCTCCACCGCCTGCTCGGTGGGCTGCGGCTGGCCCGGGGTGATCCGCCAGTAGAGCAGGGGAAAGAACAGTACCGGGTCGCGGTCGGGGTCCACCAGCATGGGCTCGGCCAGTTCGGCGGTGGAGCGCTCGGCGAGGCGCGCCGACAGCCCGCGCAGTCCCGCCAGGCAGAGGCGGTCCAGGGCGGCATCCCTGGTGGCGACGCAGGCCAGCCGGGTCGCCAGCCCCGCCTCCAGGGCGAAGGAGGCGGCCTTCGCCTCCGTTCCCGCCCCCAGCAGAAGGGCCAGGGCGGCGGCCCGCCACAACAGCCCGCGCAACGCCAGGGTGGCGGCCATGTCGATCAGGGCGAGGAGAAGCGCCGCCAGCAGCAGGGGGGCAAGCAGGTCCAGGCCGGACGGGCTCTCGCCCAGCCGGGTCATGGCGGCGCCGGGCGGCGGGACGAAGCGCTCGGCGGGGGGCAGGGCGGGGCTCAGGTTGAAGGCGACACGCGCCTCGGCCGGTCCGTAGAGGCCGGGCGGATGGCGGGGCTGGGGGACGGTGGCGGGCAGGCTCTCGCGGTCCAGCGGCGCGGCGATGCCGGCGGCGGGGGAAAGCCGCCCCAGCCCGTCCAGCAGCTCGGCCGGGGCCAGCTTGCCCGTCCCGAGGGCCGCGCCATGTCCGCCCCGGGACAGGGCGACGAGGCGGCGCAGCATGTCCTCGAACAGGCCCGACAGGGCCAGATTGCCCCACTCGGCATTGGCGCTGGTGTGGATCAGCACCACCAGTCCCTCGCCCCGGGGGGCGGCGGTGACCAGCGGCGTGCCGTCGGTCAGGCTGGCCCAGGTGCGGGCCGCCAGCTCCAGCCCCGGCTCGGCCAGCACCTGCGAGCGGATTTCCACGTCGTCGGGAATGGCGAGCCCGTGGAAGGGCGAGGTCTCGGGAAAGGGGGCGAGGCGCATGGGCGTCGTCCACGACAGCACGCCGCCCAGGGCGCGGCCCCCCGACAGCAGGCGCACCGGCAGCAGCGGGTCGTCGGTCGCGCCCCCTTGCGTCGTGTTGGAGACCAGCAGCGGCCCGGCGAAGCGCACCAGCACGGCGCCCTGCTCCACCCGGGCGGCCAGCCGGGCGGCGGTGGGGCCGGGGGGCAGCGGCACGTCGGCCAGGACGATGACGTCCAGGCCGGATTCGGCGGCCAGTTCCGCCGCCTCGCCCCGCTTCAGCTCTGCATGGGGGGACAGGGCGCGGTCCACGTAATACAGGCGGTCGAGCAGCGGCGCCGACGAGGGATCGCCGCCGGCCAGTCCGACGCTTCGCCGCCGGCTGCTCTCGTCCAGCAGCAGGACGGAACCGGCCGAACGCTCGCCCTCGATCTCCAGGCGGGCCAGCCGGTTGCGCAGCTGGGTCGGCAGGTCGAGGGGAACGTCCACGGTGGCCCGGCCGGGCTCGAAACGGCCTTCGCCCCGCGCCAGGGTCGCCCCCTTGGCGTCCAGGGCGCGGATGGCGACGGTCTCGGGCTCGTCCGCCGGCAGGCGGCGGATGGCCGGAATCAGGCGTTCCCCCTGAGCCCCCGGCAGCAGCAGGCGGCCGCTCCGTCCCGACACGATCTCCAGGCCACCGCCCAAGCCCTGCAGCCGGCGCGAAAGGGCGCCGTCCGCCGGATCGGCCAGCCCGTCATGCAGCCACACCACCTGCCCGGCCCGGTCGAAGGGCAGGGCGTCCAGCGCCTTCAGGGCGGCGGCGCGGTCGGTGGGCCAGGGGCGGGGCTCCAGGCCCGCCGCCTGGGCGCGGGCCTCCGAGGCCGGCATCAGGCGGCCCAGGGTCAGCGGTCCGCCATCGGCGGGCGGCGCGGTGGCCAGGGTCATGACCGGGCGCCCGGCGCGCTCGGCGGCGGCCAGCACCCGGTCCAGGTGCTCGCGCCGCCGGTCCCAGTCGCGCGCCGCCGCCCAGCCGTCGTCGATGACCAGCAGCAGCGGCCCGTCGCTCCTGGCGGAAGCCTGGGGGGCGAGGCTGGGGCCGGCGGCGGCCAGGATCAGGATGGCGGCCAGCAACAGGCGCAACACCAGCAGCCAGAACGGGGTGGCCTCGGCCTCGCGCCGATTGGTGCCGAGGCCGAGCAGCAGGCCGAGGGCGGGAAAGGGCACCTTGCGCGGCCGGGGCGGCGTCACCCGCAGCAACCGCCACAACAGCGGCAGCCCGGCCAGCAGCGCCAGGGCCCAGGGGGCGGCGAAGGCGAGGCCGGGCAGGAAGGTCATGGGGTCAGACCTCGGCTTATATCGTCATCCCGGCCTTGAGCCGGGATCCAGGAGACGCCTCCTCGGGTTTCTGGCTTCCCTGGATCCCGGATAGCGCGTTGCGCTTCCGGGATGACGATGGAAAGAGTGGGCTTGCCCATCACAGACCTCCCACCGTCTGCGCCAGGGCCAGCAGGCAGGGCGCCGGCGGCCGGTCGGTGCGGTGGGTGGCGAAGCTCCAGCCCAGGGCGCGGGCCAGGGCGGCCAGCCCGTCCCGTTGGGCCGCCAGCCGGTCCCGATAGGCGGCGCGCAGATCCTCGGCCCGGCCGGTCTCCAGCTCGCCTTCGCCCTCGAGCCCCAGGAAGCGCAGGCGCCCCGCATAGGGCAGGCTTTCCTCGGCGGGGTCGAGCACCTGCAGCAGATGGCCGCCGGCCCCCATGCGGGCCAGGGCCTCGATGCGGGCGGCGATGCCGTCCAGGGGGTCGAGGAAGTCGCCGGCCAGCACCAGGGTGGCGTGGCTGGGCAGGCGGGCGGGCGGGGACAGGGGGGCGTCGGCGGCCTGCTCCAGGGCCAGGGCGAAACGGGCCAGCGCTCCGCTGCCCCAGCAGGGCGGCGCGTCGCCGGCCAGACTGGCCACCCGTTCGCCGCCCCTCAGGGCCAGGGCGGCCAGCGCCAGGACCAGCAGGCGGGCGCGGTCGTGCTTGGTGGGCAGTCCGGCCTCGGAGCGCCAGTGCATGGAGGGCGAGGAATCCAGCCACAGCCAGACGGTCTGGGACGCCGCCCATTCCGTCTCGCGCACATAGAGGTGGTCGGAGCGGGCCGAACGGCGCCAGTCGATGGACCCGGCCCCGTCACCCGGCTGTGCCCGGCGGTATTGCCAGAAGGCATCGCCGGTCCCGGCGCGGCGGCGGCCGTGGACGCCCTGGGCCACCGATTGCGCCACCCGCTCGGCCTCGACCAGCAGCGGCGCAAAGCGCGACGCCAGCTCCTCGGCGCGCAGTTCGGCCGATCCGCCGTCATTCGTCCGTGTGGAAGCTTTGCCGGTCATCCGGTCCCGCCTGCTCGCGTGTCACCCTGAGCATAGCGAAGGGTCTTTCAGCCACCGGCGTCGGCGCTGAAAGATCCTTCGGCTCCGCCTCAGGATGACAGGTTCGGGATCACCTAGGAATCACCCATCTTGAGCGCGGCCAGGAAGGCGGATTGCGGAATCTCCACCTTGCCGAACTGGCGCATGCGCTTCTTGCCTTCCTTCTGCTTTTCCAGAAGCTTGCGCTTGCGGGTGGCGTCGCCGCCGTAGCACTTGGCGGTGACGTCCTTCCGGAGCGCGCTGATGCTTTCGCGCGCCACGATGCGCCCGCCGATGGCGGCCTGGATGGCGATCTGGAACATCTGGCGCGGAATCAGCTCCTTCAGGCGCTGGCAGATGCCGCGTCCCCGGCTTTCGGCGTTGGCGCGATGGACCACGAAGGACAGGGCGTCCACCGGCTCGGCGTTGACCAGGATCGACACCTTGACCAGATCGGATTCGGCGTAGGAATCCACCTCGTAATCGAAGCTGGCATAGCCCCTGGAGATGGATTTCAGGCGGTCGTAGAAGTCGAACACCACCTCGTTCAGCGGCAGCTTGTAGACCGCCATGGCCCGCTGGCCGGCATAGGTCAGGTCCACCTGCTGGCCCCGGCGCTCGGTGCACAGCGTCAGTACCGGCCCCAGATATTCGTCGGGGACCATGATGGTGGCCTTGATCCACGGCTCTTCCATGTGGTCGATGCGGGCCGGGTCGGGCATGTCGGCGGGATTGTGCAGTTCCTCCATCTCGCCGTTGGTCTTGTGCACGCGATAGACCACGGACGGCGCGGTGGTGATGAGGTCCAGGTTGAACTCGCGCTCGAGGCGCTCCTGGATGATCTCCAGATGCAGCAGGCCGAGGAAGCCGCAGCGGAAGCCGAAGCCCAGGGCGGCCGAGGTCTCGGGCTCGTACTGGAAGCTGGCGTCGTTGAGGCGCAGCTTGGCGAGCGAGTCGCGCAGATCCTCGTAATCGGCGGCGTCGATGGGGAACAGGCCGCACCACACCACCGGCACGCTGGGCTTGAAGCCGGGCAGCGGGCTTTCGGCGGGCTTTCTGTCGTCGGTGACGGTGTCGCCCACCTTGGTGTCGGCGACGGCCTTGATGGCGGCGGTGAAGAAGCCCATCTCGCCGGGCTTCAGCTCGTTGCACTGGATCATCTTGGGCGTGAAATAGCCCACGTTGTCCACCTGATAGGCGGCCCCCGTGGCCATCATGCGGATCTTCTGGCCCTTCTTCAGCACGCCGTTCTTGATGCGCACCAGGATGATGACGCCGAGATAGGGGTCGTACCAGGAATCCACCAGCAGGGCCTGCAGCGGCTCGTTCTCCTCGCCCTCGGGCGGCGGCAGGCGGGTGACCAGGGCTTCCAGCACGTCCTCGATGCCGATGCCGGTCTTGGCCGAGATCATCACCGCGTCGGTGGTGTCCAGGCCGATGACGTCCTCGATCTGCTGCTTGACGCGCTCGGGTTCGGCGGCGGGCAGGTCGATCTTGTTGAGGACCGGCACCACCTCGTGCCCGGCGTCCAGCGCGTGATAGACGTTGGCCAGCGTCTGGGCCTCGACTCCTTGCGAGGCGTCCACCACCAGCAGCGAGCCCTCGCAGGCGGCCAGCGAGCGCGAGACCTCGTAGGCGAAGTCCACGTGGCCGGGGGTGTCCATCAGGTTCAGCTGGTAGGTCTTGCCGTCCTTGGCCTTGTAGTCCAGGCGGACGGTCTGGGCCTTGATGGTGATGCCCCGCTCGCGCTCGATGTCCATGGAATCGAGGATCTGTTCCTTCATCTCGCGCGCCTCGATGGCGCCGCAGGCCTGGATCAGGCGGTCGGCAAGGGTGGACTTGCCGTGGTCGATGTGGGCGACGATGGAGAAATTGCGGATGTGGCTGAGCTTGGTCATGGATGATCACGTCATTTCGGGGCTGCCGGACCATAGTGCGCGGCGCCCGGTTTGGGAAGCTACTTGGTGTCGGGGTCGTCCAGCCAGTGGGGCTCGATCACCTGGCGGGTCTTGCGGGTTTCGGCCAGCTTTCGCACATGGCCGAGATTCTTGGCCGCCACCTTGGCCGGTCCCTTGGCGCCGTGGGCCTGGAACACCTCCAGCGCGGCGGCCAGGGCGGCTTCCGCCTCGGCCAGATGCCCGGCGCCGGTGGAGTGGCGGTCCAGCAGGAACAGGGCCGAGCCCAGGGTGTTCTGGGTGGCGGCCCAGGACAGGGGCGAGCGCTCCCGCGTCCTGATCTCCAGCACCGAATGGCAGGCGTCGATGGAGCGCTTCAAGACCTCGGTGCTCTTCAGCTGGTCGCCGTAGACTTCCAGCACCTGGGCGATGTTGTGCATCACCTCGGCCCAGCGGCTCGGCGTCTCGGTGCGGGAATAGACCTGGAGCGTGGCCTGCAGGGCCTGCACCGATTCGCGCAGCAGCTCGGTCTGGCCGGTCTTGAGGTCCAGGCGGTAGAGCGCCACGCCGAGCCGCACCTGGGCCGAGGCCCATTCCTGCGGCATCATGGCGCGGGGCAGATGCTCCACCGCGTTCCGCCATTCCTTGATGGCCTCCTCCAGGAGCGGCGCCGGGTCCTTGGAGCGCTCGGCCTTGGCCGACAGCACGGCGCCGACATGCTTGTGGATCAGCCCGGCTTCCCACGACGGGTCGGTGCGGGCGAGGCGGCGCTGGGCCTGGCGATAGGCGTTGATGGCCTTGTCGAACCACAGGTTGGTCTCGTCGGGCGGCACCACCATGGCGTTGATGGTGGCGATGTGGCCGAACACCAGCTGGCACGAGCGCTGCTGGCCCATGGACATCTGCACCGGCGGCTTGGCGGCCAGTCCCTCGACCTGCGCGGCCGCCGCGGGCATCAGGCGGCGGATGGAGTTGCGGTGGGCCTCGGTGGGCACCTCGACGGCGGCGAGGCAGGCGGCGTAGAGCAGGTTGGACGGCCCCTCGCCCAGCTCGGCCGGCAGCTCGATGCGGGTGGTGGCGCCGAACGAGGCGGCGCGTTCGTCGTCGTTGCTGGCGGTGGCCAGCCGCAGGCGGTAGCCGTCCTTGCCGAATTCGCCCCACACCAGCAGGTCGGCGTCCTCCTCGGCCACCGCGTGCCTCGTGTTGAGCGACACGCCGGCCACCTGGGCCGGGTCGTCCAGGCGCTCCAGCTGGTAGATGCGCGGTACGGCCTTGACCCGGAAGGCCGGGCGGGCGGAGAGGACCTGATTGAGCTGGGTGGCGGCGGCACCGTCGGAATCGCCCGCCAGCGCCGCCACCAGGATGGTGAAGGCCGGCCCCTCGGCGGCGACGGGGACGGGGACCGGTTTGGGCGGCGCGGCCGGCTTGGGCTTGAACAGGCTGACCAGCAGTTCCAAAAGGCCGGACGAGCGGGCCTCGGCGCCCACCTGGGCGGCGGTGGCGGCGGCCTCCGCCTCGGCCAGAGGGGGGGGAGCCGCTTCCTTCTCCGGTTCGGGCTGGGCGGGCTTGGACCCAGCGCCCCGCATGGCCGCGAGGTCGCGCGCCCGGCGCTGCAGTTCCGCCCTTCTGTCGTTGGGATCGTCCGCCATGTCTCACCGTATACGGGAGTGCGCCGCGAACGGCAACTGGTCTGGCGGAGGCCCGCCCGCCCTACCGTGGCGAAGTGTCGCGAACTTGGGTCTCGATGTGTCGTGGAAAGGATTGTATCCAGACTATGAATGAGGTTGATCCAGATTTTGCTGCGCTGCACGCGAAGCGTTCGCCGAGTTCCCGTGTCATCCGATTTAAATCTGGATGGTGTCGATCTCTGCTGTTGATTCCACTTGTTATTTTTCCTGTGGCACTGAGAGTTGCGGTGTAAATATAACTGAAATATAAATGGTTGTTCATTGATGACAACTGCGGAATGGGGGAATCTCCCAATTGCATGTTTTGCGTGGTCCGGGTTAGAGAACTGATGTCGGCATTCATTTTGATGAAATGACGCAAATACCCGTATGAATACTTATGTCATATGGTATTTGTTTGTTATGTAGACGGTATATCATACCGAGGTCTCGATCTGAGCCTTGGAGTGCCGTGATATCTTCTCCGGTGGATGGGTGATCACGGTGCTGGTGTCGGGGATGGACAGTGATCGGATGGCGGTTCGAACGGTGCTTGTCGATGATCACGGAATCGTGCGGACCGCGATCCGCCGCGCCCTCGAGGAGATGGCGTGGATCGACGTGGTCGGCGAGGCCGATGACGGCGTGGCGGCGGTCCGGCTGATCGCCGAGGCCATGCCCGACCTGATCATCCTGGACCTGTCCATGCCGGGGCTGGACGGAATGGACATCATTCCCCTGGTGAAACGGCGCAGTCCCGCCAGCCGGATCGTCGTGCTGACCGGGACTCGGGACGGAACGACCATGAAGCGGGCCTTCGCCTTGGGCGCCGACGCCTACACCCTGAAGACGGGTGGTTGGCAGGATCTGGAGACGGCCATCTCCGAAGCCCTGGCCGGGCGGCGCTACGTCTCGCCCTCGGCCCGCCTGATCCAGGATGCCGGCGACGGCGGGCCGGGCCAGGCCGCCGGCGCGGCGGCGCCGCTTTCGGGGCGCGAGCGCCAGGTGCTGAAGCTGCTGGCCGAGGGCTACACCAACCAGAAGGTGGCCGGAATCCTGGGAATCAGCGTCAAGACGGTGGACCGGCACCGCGAGAACATCATGAACAAGCTGGGGGTGAGGACGCCGGTCGCCCTGGCGGCCATCGCGCTTCGCGAAGGCCTGGTGGTGTGAGTTCATCGGCAAGCATGGGGTGGCGTTCGACATGAGCGACGATCAGGATCTGCTGAAGGCCATCGCCCAGGTGCGCCGCTCGCCCTACGGCAAGCGGGTGGTCCATGTCTTCACCTCCTGGGCCAAGGGCGACCCCAAGCACGGGGAGAAGCTGGCCAAGGGGCGTGACCTGATCAGCCGCAACCTGTTCAGCGTCACCGATTCCGGCTGCTTCGTGCTGTCGTCGGGCGACATGGTGTTCATCTGCGCCCAGATCTCGGCGGCGGTGATCCAGACCATGTGCTCGCGCCTGGAAGCCCTGTTCTTCGGCGACGAGCCCCCCCGGGTCAATTCCTACGGCGAGGCCAAGTATTTCAAGGTGTTCGACGCCGGCCAAGATCTGGCCAAGCTGATCACCTCCATCAAGGCGCTGGTCACGGTGGCTCCCGTCGCCACCCGGCCGGCCATCGGACTGAAGGAGTTCGAGGCCGTGGTGCGCGTGGTGCGCGACAGCGACATCCGCGCCATGATCTTCAATCAGCCGGTCTATCGCTGGGCGGGCAAGAAGCCGGGCATCGAATACCTGGAATTCTTCGCCTCCCTGGACCAGATTCGCCAGGCGGCCTGCCCCGGGCACGACATCGCGGCCAATCCGGCCCTGTTCCACCTGATCAAGGCCGAGCTGGATACCCGGCTGATGCGGATCATCGGCCGCGAGATCGGCGAATACCGGCACAAGGCCTTTTCCATCAACCTGTTGGGCACCAGCCTGGTCTCCAAGGAGTTCGAGACCTTCATGGACGGGGTTCCGGCCCGGCTGTCGGGCAAGATCCTCGCCGAGATCGACCGTGGCGACTTCCTGCAGCATTCGGCCGATCTCGACGCCCTGACCCGGCGCGCCGCCGAGCTGAACGTGCCGTTGTGCGTCGATGGCCTGTCCCTGAGCGACCTGCGGGTCTTCCGCCTGCCCGACACCGCCGAGTTCGCCAAGATCAAATGGTCCGAGCAGATCACCACCCTGCCGCGCCGCGACCTGGAGGTGGCCATCCGCGCCATCAAGGAATTCGGTCCCGACAAGGTGGTGCTGACCCGTTGCGACAGCGAACGCGCGCTGGATTTCGCCCAGGCCATGGGCATACCCTTCGTGCAGGGCTTTCTGGCGGACAAGATGTTCCGCGCCGGCATCAACTTCACCGAGGGGCGCGGCCCGGCGGCAGCTCCGGCGGTCAGCCCGCCGCGCCGATCAGCGCCAGCCAGTCCTGCTCGGACAGAATCGGTATGCCCAGCTTGACCGCCTCGGCGGCCTTGGAGCCGGCATCGGCGCCGGCCACCACGTAATCGGTCTTCTTCGACACCGACCCCACCACCTTGGCGCCCAGGGCCTCGGCGCGGGCCTTGGCCTCGGGCCGGGTCATGGTGGCCAGCGTGCCGGTGAACACTACCGCCTTGCCCGCCACGGGTGACGCGCCGGCCTCGATCACCTTGGCGTCCTCGACGTCGCCGCCCAGGTCCCGCATGGCGGCGACCAGATCGTCCACCGCCGCCACGTTGTGGACCTCCTTGAAGAAGTCCAGCAGATCCTGCGCCACCGAGGGGCCGATATCCTCGATGCTGACCAGTTCGTCCCGGGCCTCCTCGGTCATGGCGGCGCGCCACGCTTCGAGGCTGCCGTAATGCCGCGCGAGGCGCTTGGCGGTGGCCTCACCGATCTGGCGGATGCCTAAGCTGAAGATGAAACGCTCCAGCCCC
>NZ_JBZVFI010000010.1:0-62800 GCF_058402745.1 Paramagnetospirillum sp. | reverse complement strand
CCGAGAGATGTATCGCTTCACGTGTTGCGCAAAAGAATAGGTTCGCCTAATCGTTTGCATACCTTGGACGTAGAGCAAAAAAACCGCCCCGAACCAGAGGGTCGGGGCGGTGGCAGTTGCTTAGAGAGGGAGGCTGACCTCGGGGGAGGTCAACATCTGGAATAAGACTAACAAGCAGCAAATCCCCAGTCAAACAATTTTAATGTGCGGCGCGGTAATTCCGAGCGGACTAGTGGGATTGGGGCGTATCGTCCAGGGCCAGCACGCCCTTCAGCAGGTCTTCCACCGCCTGGCGCGACAGGTCGCGGGTGATGAAGACGATGCGGGTGCGGTGGTCGTCGTCGGGCCAGCCGGGCAGGGGGGCGGGCGGGTGGAAGACGTGCTGCACGCCGTGGATGGCCAGCGGGTCCCCGGATTCACGGGCGTTGACGATTCCCTTGATGCGCAGCAGGTTCTCGCCCTTGGACGAGATCATCAGCTCGAGCGCGAAGCCCAGGGCCGTCCACGACACCGGTTCGCTGGCGGTGAAGACGAAGGCCTGGATGTGGGCGTCGTGGCGGTTGGCGTCGTGGTGATGGTGGTGATGGTGGTGGTCGTGATGGGCGTGCTGATGGGCGCGATAGGCCTCCTCGTTCAACCAACCGGCCACGTCGGGTATCTTGCTGCCGGGATTGAACAGGCCGGCATTGAGCAGCGCCTCGGGCTCCACCTTGCCGTGGGCGGCGACGATGATGGGGGCGGCGGGGTTGAGGCGGCGCAGGCGGGCGCGCAGCACCTCCACCGCAACGGGATCGGCGATGTCGGCCTTGGTCAGCACCAGCCGGTCGGCCACCGCCACCTGCTTGACCGCCTCGGCCTGGGCGTCCAGCGTCCTCTCGCCGTTGACCGCATCCACCGTGGCGACGATGCCGTCCAGCTTGTAGCGGCTGGAGATCAGCTGATCGCTCATCAGGGTGTGGATGATGGGGGCGGGGTCGGCCAGGCCGGTGGTCTCGATGATCATGCGGTTGAATTCGGGAATCTCGCCCCGCACCCGCTTGATGAACAGGTCGCGCATGCCCTCGACCAGATCGCCCCGGACGGTGCAGCACAGGCAGCCCGATTGCAGCAGCACCACGTCCTCGGCCACCTCGCGCACCAGCAGATGGTCGAGACCCACCGAGCCGAACTCGTTGATCAGCACGGCGGTGTCGGCCAGACCCGGCTGGGCCAGCAGGTGGTTCAGGAGGGTGGTCTTGCCGCTGCCCAGGAAGCCGGTCAGGACGGTGACGGGGATGAGACTCATGCGTGCAACTCCAGTCCATGGGCTGCCGCCCATACCCGCTTGGGGCCTCGGCCCCAAACCCCTTTCGAATGAAATGGGGGCCGGGGCATCGCCCCGGATGGGTTTGGGCGATAGCTCAATTTACTTCTTGTACAGCTCTTCCGGCGACACCTGCACCTTCGCCACCTCGGTCAGGCCTTCCGCCCGGGCGGCGGTGTAGAAGCAGGTGCGCCGGCCGGTGTGGCAGGCGACGCCGTCCTGATCCACCTTCAGGAGGATGGTGTCGCCGTCGCAGTCGATCAGGAAGTCCTTGAGCCGCTGCTGCTGGCCCGAGGTCTCGCCCTTGCGCCACAGGCCCCCGCGCGAGCGCGAGAAATAGCAGACCCGGCCGGTCTCCAGGGTCTCGGCCACGGATTCGGCGTTCATCCAGGCCATCATCAGCACCTCGCCGGTGTCGAATTGCTGGGCGATGGCGGGAACCAGCCCATCGGCGTTGAACTTGAGCCTGGGCAGCACGGCGGCGGAATCGATAGCGGACATGACACGAACCTCTCCAACGGGAGGCTAAGGGTTTAGCGGGCGGCAAGGCACTCGGCAAGGGCGCCGGCGATGCCCTTCATCTGCTGCACATAGGACTCGGGGCCGGGGGGCACAAGCAGGCCTTCCGGGTCCAGCTGTCCCAGCCGCACGCCGGCGGCGTCGGCCAGGGTGGCGGCGGTGGCCGAAGGCGCCCCCGGCTCGCCGAACACGCAAGCGGCGCCGGTGGCTTTCAGCCGGTCGCGCAGCTGGGCCATGCGCTTGGCGCTCGGCGGGCGCTCGGGATCGACGGTGATGGCTCCGGCCGGCGACAGGCCGTAGCGCGCCTCGAAATACTGGTGGGCGTCGTGGAACACCGCATAGGGCCGCCTGGCCACCGGGGCCAGCTGGGCGGCGATCTCGGCATCCAGGACGGCGAGCCGCTGCTTCAGGGCCTCGGCGTTAGCGGCGTAGCGGGGCGCGTTGGCCGGGTCGAGGACGGCGAGGCGTTCGGCCACGGCGCCCGCCAGCACTTGGGCGTTGCGCGGGTCGAGCCAGACATGGGGGTCGGTCTCGTCGTGCCGCTTGCCGTGGTGCTTGTGACCGTGGTCGTGGTCGTGGCGGTCCCAGGCGCCGCCCTCGCGGGTGTCGAGGCGGATCAGGCCGGGCAGCGACAGCATGGCGAGACCGTCCTTGCGCCGGGCCATGGGGCGTTCCAGCCAGGATTCCAGCGCCGGCCCCACCCAGACCACCAGCCTGGCCTTCTCGGCGGCCCGGGCATCCGAGGGCTTCATGGCGTAGCCGTGGGGCGAGGCGCTGCCCGAGACGATCAGGCCGGGATCGCCCACGCCGTCCATCACCGAGGCCACCAGGGAATGCAGCGGCTTGATGCTGACCAGGACGGCCGGGACTTCAGCCGCCGCCGGAGTGGCGAAGGCGAACAGGATAAAGGCGGTCGCCAGGGTCTTCCGCATGGGGGCGCTCCGTGCCATGATGGAGGGGATGGAATGTTATAATGTAACATTATGGTGGTGGCAAGGATGAGCTTTCCGCTCCCCCAGCACGATCACGGCGCCTGCATCCGCGCCGCCATGACGGCGGCCGAGGAGGAATGCCGTCGCCGGGGCGCCCGGCTGACCGACATCCGCCGCCGGGTGCTGGAACTGGTTTGGGTCAGCCACCGGCCGGTGGGGGCCTATGCCCTGCTGGAGTCCCTGGGCAAGGAAGGATGGTCTGCGGCGCCGCCCACCGTCTACCGGGCGCTGGAGTTCCTGCAGGCCCATGGCCTGGTGCACCGCATCGCCCTGCTCAACGCCTATGTCGGCTGCGCCCATCCCGGCCACGCCCATGCCGGCCAGTTCCTGCTGTGCGGCGAGTGCGGCATGGCGGTGGAACTGGAGGACCGCGAGGTGGATGCCGCCATCGGCCGGGCGGCCGGGCGCCTGGGCTTCACCGTGGCGCGCCAGACCATCGAGATCGAGGGGCTGTGCTCCCGCTGCCGTGAGGGGCGCGGGGCGCCATGACGCTGCTCCGGCTGTCCGGCGTGCGCCTGACCCATGGCGGGCACGTGGTGCTCGACCATGTGGATCTGGTCGTGGAGGCCGGGCGGATCATCACCGTGGTGGGGCCAAACGGTGCCGGCAAGTCTTCCCTGCTCAAGGTGGCGTTGGGGCTGCTGCGCCCCGATGCGGGGATCGTGGAACGCAGCGCCGCCATCGTCGGCTATGTGCCGCAGCGCCTCGACATCGGGCGGCTGCTGCCGCTTTCGGTGCGGCGCTTCCTGGCCATGGCCCTGGCGGGCCGGGCCGGCGGCGGGACTCTGGAAGACATGCTGGACACCGTGGGGGCGGGGCATGTGCTGGACCGTCAGGTGGTCGACCTGTCGGGCGGCGAATTGCAGCGTGTGCTGCTGGCCCGCGCCCTGCTGCGCCGCCCCGACCTGCTGGTGCTGGACGAGCCGGTGGGCGGCGTCGACGTGGCGGGGCAGGCCGAGCTTTACGACCTGATCACCGCCCAGGCGCGTGAAGCCGGTGTCGGCGTGCTGATGGTGTCCCACGACCTGCATGTGGTGATGGCGGCCACCGACCACGTGGTCTGCCTCAACCGTCATGTGTGCTGCGCCGGCCATCCCGAGGCGGTCAGCCGTCACCCGGAATACCTGGCGCTGTTCGGCCCCCGGGTGGCGGCCAGCCTGGCCATCTACACCCATGCCCACGACCACGGCCACGGCGCCGATGGCTCGGTGCTGCCGCTGGAAGGCGCAGAGCAGCCACACGTTCACGGGCCGGGGTGCCGCCATGGATGACTTCCTGCTGCGCGCCCTGCTGGCCGGCGCGGCGGTGGCCCTGGTGGCGGGGCCGCTGGGCTGCTTCGTGGTCTGGCGCCGCATGGCCTATTTCGGCGACGCCCTGGCCCATTCCGCCCTGCTGGGCATCGTGGCGGGGTTGCTGTTGGGCGTTGCCCCCCTGGCCGGGGTGGCGGCGCTGTGCGTGGTCGCCGCCCTGATTCTGGCGCGCGCCGAGGTGGACCGCGCCAGCGGCATCGACTCGCTGCTGGGCATCCTGGCCCACGGCTCGCTGGCGCTGGGGCTGGTGCTGCTGTCCCTGCTGGAGCGGGTCAGGGTCGATCTGATGGGCTGGCTGTTCGGCGACATCCTGGCGGTGAGCGCCGCCGACATGGTCTGGCTGTGGGGCGGCGCGGCGGTGATCCTGGCGGTCCTGGCCTCCCAGTGGAACACCCTGGTGGCGGCGGCGGTGGACGAGGATCTGGCGGTGGTCGAGGGCCACAAGGTCGCCCGCGCCCGTACCCTGTTGATGCTGCTGGTGGCGTTGGGGGTGGCGGCGGCCATGAAGGTGGTGGGCGTGATGCTGGTCAGCGCCATGCTGATCATCCCGGCGGCGGCGGCCCGCCGGCTGGCCCGCACGCCCGAGCAGATGGCCGCCATCGCGGCGGCTTCGGGACTGGCGGCGGTGGGTTTCGGCCTGGGCGGCAGCTGGCTGTGGGATACGCCGTCGGGACCCAGCATCGTGACGGTGGCGACGGCGCTTTTCCTGCTGTCGCGGGCCATTCCCCGGCGATAATCCCAGCGGATGGCCTTGCCCATTGCCAGCGGCGGTGCCATCATTGGCGCTCGGTAGCGTGTTTTGGGGGAGGCCTTGGTCCCAGAAGGGACGGAAGGCCTTGAAAGATGAACGATTCCAAGCGTCGAGAAAAATTCGAGTCCAAGGTCGCGGAGCTGCTGGCGGTCACTTCCGGGTTGAAGGTGCCGCAAATTCTCATGCTGCGCCGGATGACCTCGTCCGATCCCGATACCCAGTCCTGGGCCAATGACCGCGAACTGGGCGTGGTTTTCGACACCATCCTGGACCGCGCCGTGGCGGCCATGGACGTCGAGGAGCTCGGCGCCGCCGCCGACCAGCATTTCGACGGGCTGCTGCCGCCCGGTCCCGACGACGCCCGCGACAAGGAACGCTGGCTGCTGTTCGACGTCACCAAGAAGTATCTGGTCAACCGGGCCAAGGGCGTGGCCCCGGTGGTGGCGCCCGAGCCGCCCCCGGCGGTGATCGAGGTGGAGGAGGAGGCGCCCATCGCCTTCGACAACTTCCGCCAGATGTTCGACGAGACCCTGGCCCGCTATGCCCGTCGCGCCCTGCAGGTGCTGGTGGTCAATCCGGCCGGCGCCGCCAGCCTGCGCCCGCACATTCCGCTGCCCTTCATCATTTCGCCCGGCTTCGCCAATTGCTATGAGGCCCTGCTGCGCAAGTTCGTCCTGCCCGACATCCGCACCACCAAGCGCATCAAGGAACTGTCGGAAAGCCGGACCTGGGATTCCAGCGGCCCCAACCGGCTGATCGGCATCCTGCAACAGGGCGGGCAGGGCAATCCCATCCTCGACACCTGGGATTCCCGCTGGGCCGCCTACAAGTCGGAAGGGGTGGGAGCCAAGCACGCCAAGGCCGACGATCCCTGGGCGGTGTTCCACGACTGGGCCAAGGCCGGCGGCTTTCCGTCGCCGGACGAGAGCGACATTCCGCTGCTCCATTCGGTGATCCGCTGGGAGCCCGAGGCCCTGATCGAGGCCTGGCGCGAGGTCGCCCTGCTCTACCAGCAGGAGTTCCATCCCAAGGACCGCCACGATCAGGCGCGCGAGGGCGCCTTCCGCGACGCCATCGTCCGCGTCATCCGCGAGTTGCCCAAGTATGGCGGCGATCTCATCGCCATGAAGGCGTTCTTCGAAATGCCCAAATGCGACCGCATGTTCCTGCGCAAGCTGATGCAGACGGTGGGCGGCACCGAGACCGAACGCCGCCGGGTGGCGCCCGGTCTGGTGCATTTCTACAACAACCTGCCTTTGTGACCGTTTCGCCTTCCGGTGGATTTGGGTCTTCATGCGATTGGTGGTATAACCAAGGCATGGGTTTGGGGTTGAAGAGGGCGGCATGCCCGGCAGACTGAATATCGGCGGCGATGCCAGGAGGCCATCCACATGGCTTCCGTTCGTCATGGCCGCCTTCGTCACACTGTGCTCGGGTCTGGCGCTGCTGCAGCTTTACGCCTTGCAATCGGAGCGCCGGCACGAGGCGGCACGGGCCGAACTGGTGTCCCAGCTCAGCGTGCTGCGCGCCCGCCTGGAATACAACCTGACCGCTCCGCTGCTCATCACGCGGGGATTGGTGGCTCAGATCATCTTTCACGACGGCATGAGCGACGGCGATTTCGCCCGTGCCGCCTCGTTGGTCACGCAGGACTACGATTCCGTCCGCAATCTCACCATGTCGCGCGGCACCGTGATCACCTCGGTCTATCCCGTGGCCCCCAACCGGGCGGTGCTGGGCGCCGATTACCGCGACCGACCCGACCAGTGGCCGACCGTGGAGCGGGCGATCCGGAGCCGCAAGCCGGTGGTGGCCGGGCCGGTGAACCTGATCCAGGGGGGGACCGCGCTGATCGGCCGGGTGCCGGTCTTCCTGCCCGATTCCGGCGGCGGCGAGGCCAGGCTGTTCGGCCTGATCAGCGTGGTGATCGACATTTCCAAGGTCTTCGCCGCGTCGGGAATCGACGCCGAAACGCTGCCCCTGGACCTGGCGCTGCGCGGCCGCGACGGTTTGGGCAAGGCGGGAGCGATGATCTGGGGCGACGAGACGATCTTCGCCCGCGCGCCGGTGGAGATGGAGGTCACCCTGCCCGACGGGACCTGGGCCATGGCGGCGATCCCCAAGGGGGGCTGGCCCAGGGGTGGATGGTCTGGCGATGACGGCGAATTGCGGGTGACCCGCGGCATGGGGGTCATTCTTTTCGTGCTGACCGCCCTGGTGTCGTTCGGCTGGGCGGTCTACGCCGGACGGCAGCGCCGCGCCCAGCGGCACATGGCCGAGAGCGAGGAGCGCTACCGCGCCCTGATGGAGACCGCCCCCATGGCGGTGATCGTCCATCGCGACGGCCGCATCCTGTTCGCCAATACCCAGGCGTCGCGCATGCTGAAGGTGCCCGAGGGGCAATCCCTGGCCGGACGTGAAATCTTCGACTTCGTCCATCCCGACAGCCGCGACGCCTTGGCTCTACGGGTCGAAGCCGTGCTGGCCCGGCCCGACGGCGTTTCCAGCGGCTCGTCCCGCTACCTCACCGCCGAGGGCGAGACCATCGAGACCGAGGTGGTCTCCACCCGGGTCAGCCTGGACGAGCGGCCGGCGGTGCTGTCGGTGGTCCGGGACGTCACCGACCGCCTGCGGGCCGAGGCCGAGCGCGAAAGCCTGCTGGAGAGCCTGCAGCGATCCAACGAGGACCTGCAGCAATTCGCCTACATCGCCAGCCACGACCTGCAGGAGCCGCTGCGCAACGTGGCCGGCTACGTCCAGCTGCTGGGGCGGCGCTATCGCGGCCGGCTGGACAAGGACGCCGACGAGTTCATCGCCTTCGCGGTCCAGGGGACCAAACGCATGCAGGAGATGATCGCCAATCTTCTCGACTATTCACGGCTGCGCCACGACGACGGCGAGCCCGAGCGCCTGGACAGCCGGCTTCCCCTGGACGAGGCCCTGGCCGATCTCGGCGCCGCCATGGACGAATCCGGGGCGGTGGTCGAGGTGATCGGCACCATGCCCATGGTGTCGGCGCGGCGGGTGGAACTGGCCCGCATCTTCCTCAATCTGGTGGGCAACGCCATCAAGTACCGACGCGGGGACACCGTTCCGCGCATCCGCATTTCCGCCCGGCGGGACGGGCCGAGCTGGGTCTTCTCCGTGGCCGACAACGGCATCGGCATGGAGCCGGCCTCGCTGGACCGCATCTTCACCCTGTTCCAGCGCCTGCATTCGCGCCAGACCTACGACGGCACCGGCATCGGCCTGGCCATTTGCCGCAAGCTGGTGCAGCACAACGGCGGACGGATCTGGGCGGAGTCGGAGCCCGGCCGGGGCTCCACCTTCCATTTCAGCCTGCTGGCGGCGGACTGACCCTACGAGCGGGCGGGAGACAGGCGGAAACCGGCCAGGGACTGAGTCTTGGACAGGGTGTCGAGCAGTTCCAGCGGGGCGGGGGCGCGTTCGGCCAGCAGCGACATCTGGTACTGGAACAGCTCGCCGCCGTCCTCCAGCTGGAAGCTCCAGTCGCGGGCCACGAAGCCGTGCCGCGACAGCATGGCGTGAATTTCCTCGGCCGGCGGCGTCTGGTTGTGCAGATAGGTCAGCGTCAGGTGCAGAGCGGTCTGGTGGGGCAGGGCGTTCTCGATGCGGCGCGCGGCGGTCATCACCACCACCGTGCAGAACGCGCCGAACAGGGCCGCAACATAGAAGCCGACGCCAATCAGCACGCCGATGGCCGCCGTCACCCAGATGGAGGCGGCGGTGGACAGGCCCCGGATGCTGAACCCCTCCTTCATGATCACGCCGGCGCCCAGGAAGCCGATACCCGTCATGATGCCCTGGATGGTGCGGGTGGGGTCGGCGATGCCCGGCGTATCGGACAGGCCCGCATACCACATGCCGGGATAGCCGTTGACCACGGTGAGGGCGGTGGAGGCCATGCAGACCAGGGCATAGGTACGAAGACCCGCCGCCCGTCCGTGATAGGAGCGCTCGTAGCCGATCATCAGCCCGGTGGCCAGGGCACCCATCATGTGCAGCAGGATCAGGCCGTTGGTGACCAGTTCCTTGCCGGACCAGTAGGCTTGCAGCGTTTCCATGGCCTAGCTGGCGTTGTCGTTGAACGCCGCCGTCTCATAGATGTCGGCCGGGGCCATGGACGGCACCTGCATGTCGACGGGGGCCTGGAAGGCGGCCGGTTCGGTGCCGGCGCCGACGGTGGCTTCCACCACCGGGGCGGCGGCCCGAGCCGGTGGTGCCGGCGGCGACAGCCGGGCGGCCGGCGACGTCGGGCTCTGCTCGGCTTCGACCGGCGGGCGCGGCGCGGCCGGTGGCGGGGGCGCCTCGGTCGCCGGGGCGGCGGCCGGTTGCGGAGCCTGCGCCGGGGCCGGTGCGGCCGGCGTGTTCAGAGTTCCGCTCTGACCGGCGGGCGGCGCGGGCGCCGCCTGGGGTTCCTCGGCGCCCTCATCAAGCTCCATGCCGCCACCCAAGGCCTTGTACAGGCTGATGGCGGCCTCCAGGCGGCCGAAACGGGCCTGGACCTTGGAATCCTCGGCCTGGAATCGGGTCCGCTGGGTTTCCAGCACGTTGAGGTAATCGACCATTCCCAGGCGGAACGCCTCGGAGCTGAGGCCGTAGGCGTCGAGCGAGGCCTGCAGCACTTCCTGCTGCGCCACCTCGAGGTCGCCTTGCAGGCGCACGGCCATCAGCGCGTCCTCGACGTCGCGGAGACTGACCAGGATGGTCTGCTGGTAGTTCTCCACCAGCTCGCGGTACTTGGCCTCGCTGTATTCGATGTCCGAGCGCGTCTTGCCGTTGTCGAACAGCGTGGCGGCCATGGTGCCGGCCAGGGTGAAGAAGATGCTGGTCGGCTTGGTGATGTTGTCGAAATACTGGGCCGCCCAGCCGCGGTCGCCGGTGATGGACAGGGTGGGGAACAGCTTGGCGCGGGCCACGCCGATATTGGCGTTGGCGGCGATCATGTTGGCTTCGGCCTTGCGGATGTCGGGGCGGCGCAGCAGAAGATCCGACGGCAGGCCGGCCGATACCTCCGGGACCCGCAGGTCGCGCAGCGTCCGGCCGCTGAGCGCCAGGGTCTGGGGCGGACGGCCCAGCAGCACGGCCAGCTTGTTGAAGGCGCGCTCGCGGGTCAGGACGATGGGCGGAATGGTCGCCTCGGTCTGGGCCAGCACGTTGCGCTGCTGCGCCAGTTCCAGGTTCGAGCTTTCGCCCAGGCGCACCCGCTCGCTCACCGCCTGGTACATGGCCTTCATGTTGGCGATGTTGCTCCGCGTCACCGTCTCGCGGTCCATGCCTTCCAGATACTGGATGTAGCTCTGCACCACGTCGGAAACCAGGGCCAGGCCCACCGCCTCGCGGTCGTGGACGTTGGCCAGCGCGGTGGCCAGCGACGAGGCCTCGGACGCGCGGAGCTTGCCCCACAGGTCCACTTCCCAGCTGGCCGAGACGTAGGCCGAGCTGAGGCGGTGGGTGCGGTTGGTGGGCGGATTGGGGTCGGCGCCCTGGCCGCCCTGGGGCGAATCCACGCTGCGCTTGCCCGACGCGGTGATGGTCGGCAGCAGGGCTGCGGCGGCGGAACCGGCCGTGGCGTCGGCCTGCCGGATGCGGGCGGCGGCGGCCTTGAGGTCGTGGTTGTTGGCCAGCGCCTCTTCCACCAGGGTGTTCAGTTCCTCGGAACCGAAGATCGTCCACCACTTGGACAGCGGCTTGGGCATTTCCGGCGAGGGTTCGGGCAGGGGATTGCGGAAGCTGGTGGGAATCTCCTGCTTCGGACGCTCGTAGGTGGGCGTTACGTTGCAGGCGCTGCTGCTCGCCGCGAGGACGACGATCATCACCCATCGCGCCGCACGGGCGGACAATCCCGGTCTTTCCCTGGTGCCCATTGGTTCCCCTGGTCCTGTATGGGTTCTGTAAGTACCACGATTGCCGTTCCCCCGGAAGACCCGACCGTCGAGTAGGGCGGGCGATGGCCGGGATGGGTAGTCTTTCCGTCATGGACCGGCCTCCCCACATGAGGGGGGAAGCGGTACGGCCGCGGCATTGGCCCGGGAGTCCAACAGTACCCGTTAATGTTGCGCCGCAGCAATCCGCTCGCAAATAACCAAAGTTCAGTTAACGATAAGTACGGCGTTACGAAACAAGGGTTTTTTAGCGAAATGCGGCTTGCAAAATAGGGAAGGTTAGTTTACCTATCCGTCCATTGAACGATTCAGGATCCGGGAGGAACCATGGCCACCAAGAAGAAGGAACGGGGGGCGGCCGAACCCACCCCTCAGGAACTCATCCGCTATTATCGCGAGATGCTGCTGATCCGCCGGTTCGAGGAAAAGGCGGGACAGCTTTATGGCATGGGACTGATCAACGGCTTCTGTCACCTCTACATCGGCCAGGAGGCCGTGGTGGTCGGCATGCAGGCCGTGGCGGGGCCGACGGATTCCTGCATCACCTCCTACCGTGATCACGGCCACATGCTGGTCTGCGGCATGGACCCCAAGGGGGTGATGGCCGAGCTGACGGGGCGCGCCGGCGGCTATTCGCGCGGCAAGGGCGGCTCCATGCACATGTTCTCGCGCGAGAAGCGCTTCTACGGCGGTCACGGCATCGTCGGCGCCCAGGTGCCGCTGGGCACCGGCCTCGGCTTCGCCCACAAGTATTCCAAGGACAACGGCGTGGCCCACGTCTATTGCGGCGACGGCGCCGTCAACCAGGGTCAGGTTTACGAGGCGTTCAACATGGCGGCGCTGTGGAAGCTGCCCGTGGTGTTCGTCATCGAGAACAACAAGTACGCCATGGGTACCTCGACGGTGCGCCACGCCGCCGGCCAGGAGCTGTACATGCGCGGCGCGGCCTACGGCATTCCCGGCGAGCCGGTCAACGGCATGAGCGTCATCGCCGTGCGCGACGCCGCCGCCCGGGCGCTGGAACACGCCCGTTCGGGCCAGGGGCCCTACATCCTGGAAATGAACACCTACCGCTATCGCGGCCACTCCATGTCCGACCCGGCCAAGTACCGGAGCAAGGAGGAGGTGACCAAGATGCGCGAACAGCACGATCCCATCGACCAGCTGAAGGAAAAGCTGTTGGCGGAAGGGCTGATCGACGAGGCCGGTCTCAAGGAGATCGACCGCGAGGTCAAGGTGATCGTCACCGAAGCCGCCGAGTTCTCGCAGTCCAGTCCCGAGCCGGATCCGTCCGAGCTGTGGACCGACGTGCTGATCGAAGCTTAAGGCGAGGGGGACATAACATGCCGATTCAAGTTCTGATGCCGGCGCTGTCGCCGACCATGACCGAGGGCAAGCTGGCCAAGTGGCTGAAGGCCGAGGGCGACGCCGTCAAATCCGGCGACGTGCTGGCCGAGATCGAGACCGACAAGGCCACCATGGAGATGGAGGCCGTCGAGGACGGCGTGCTGGGCAAGATCCTGGTGCCCGGCGGTACCGAGGGCGTGGCGGTCAACACCCCCATCGCCGTGATCCTGGAAGAGGGCGAGGATGCCTCGGCGCTGTCCGCCGCCCCGGCTCCGGCCGCCGCCGCTCCGGCGCCTGTCGCCGCCGCCGCCCCGGCCCCGGTCGCCGTTCCCCTGGCCGCCGCCCCGGCGCCCGAGGAGAAGGTCTACGCCTCCTATAAGCGCCAGACGGTGCGCGAAGCCTTGCGCGACGCCATGGCCGAGGAGATGCGGGCCGATGCCAACGTCTTCCTGCTGGGCGAGGAAGTGGCCCAGTACCAGGGCGCCTACAAGGTCAGCCAGGGTCTCTTGGAGGAATTCGGGGCCGAGCGGGTCATCGACACCCCCATCACCGAGATGGGCTTCGCCGGCCTGGCCTGCGGCGCCGGCTATGCCGGCCTGAAGCCCATCGTCGAGTTCATGACCATGAACTTCTCCATGCAGGCCATCGACCACGTCATCAACTCGGCGGCCAAGACGCTGTACATGTCGGGCGGCCAGCAGCCGTGCTCCATCGTGTTCCGCGGCCCCAACGGCGCGGCCAGCCGCGTCGGCGCCCAGCACAGCCAGGATTACGCCTCGTGGTACGCCCATTGCCCCGGCCTGAAGGTGCTGGCGCCGTGGAGCGCCGCCGACGCCAAGGGTTTGCTCAAGGCCGCCATCCGCGATCCCAATCCGGTGGTGTTCCTGGAGAACGAGCTGCTCTACGGCCAGAGCTTCGACGTGCCCGATGATCCCGATTTCGTCCTGCCCATCGGCAAGGCCAAGATCGAGCGGGCCGGCGCCCACGTCACCATCACCGCCTATTCCCGCATGGTGCAGATCGCGCTGGACGCCGCCGAGATCCTCAAGGCCGAGGGCATCGAGGCCGAGGTGATCAACCTGCGCTCCATCCGCCCCCTGGACACCAATACCATCGTCGCCTCGGTCCAGAAGACCAACCGCATCGTCTCGGTGGAGGAAGGCTGGCCGGTGGCCGGCATCGGTTCGGAAATCGCCGCCCTGATGATGGAGCATGCCTTCGACTGGCTGGACGCGCCGGTGGTACGGGTGGCCGGGGCCGACGTGCCCATGCCTTACGCCGCCAATCTGGAAAAGCTGGCCCTGCCGCAGGCCGAGCAGGTGGCTGCCGCCGCCCGTTCCGTCTGCTACCGCCGCTAAGAGGGGGGATACAACATGCCTGTGCAAATCCTGATGCCCGCCCTCTCGCCGACCATGACCGAGGGCAATCTGGCCAAGTGGCTGAAGGCCGAGGGCGACGCCGTCAAGTCCGGCGACATCCTGTGCGAGATCGAGACCGACAAGGCGACCATGGAGTTCGAGGCCGTCGATGAAGGCGTGCTGGGCAAGATCCTGGTGGCCGGCGGCACCTCGGGCGTGGCGGTCAACACTCCCATCGCCGTGCTGCTGGAAGAGGGCGAGGATGCCTCGGCTATTGTGGCGGCTCCGGCCCCCAAGGCGGCTACTGGGAGCGCGGGCGTCTCGCCCGCACCCGTCGCCGCTCCAGTCGCCGCCGAACAGGGGGCGGGACGCCCGCGCTCCGATGAAGGGCGTGTCTTCGCCTCGCCCCTGGCCAGGCGCATCGCCAGGGACGGCAATGTGGACCTTGCGGCGGTGAAGGGCTCCGGCCCCCATGGCCGCATCGTCAAGGCCGACGTGGAAGCCGCCATCGCCGGTGGTGGCGCCAAGGCCGCTCCCGCCGCCGCTCCGGCTCCGGCCGTTGCCGCGCCGGCGCCCAAGGCTGCCCCGGCACCCGCCGCCGCCAGCCCGTTCGAGCCGGCCTTCGAGGAGATCCCCAACTCCTCCATGCGCAAGATCATCGCCCGGCGCCTGACCGAGGCGAAGAGCACCATTCCGCACTTCTACCTGTCCATCGACTGCGAGCTGGACGCCCTGCTGAAGGTGCGCGCCGACCTCAATGGCCGGTCGGATGCCTACAAGCTGTCGGTCAACGACTTCGTGGTCCGCGCCGTGGCGCTGGCCCTGAAGAAGGTGCCCGCCGCCAACGCCTCGTGGGGCGAGGAGGCGATCAAGCGCTATACCGACATCGACATCTCGGTGGCGGTGGCGACGCCGTCGGGTCTCATCACCCCCATCGTCCATCATGCCGACCACAAGGGGCTGGCCGAGATCTCCAACGAGATGAAGGCGCTGGCCGCCAAGGCCCGCGACAACAAGCTGAAGCCCGAGGAGTTCCAGGGCGGCGGCTTCACCATCTCCAATCTCGGCATGTTCGGCATCAAGGACTTCGCCGCCATCATCAACCCGCCCCAGGGCTGCATCCTGGCGGTGGGGGCGGGCGAGCAGCGCCCGGTGGTGAAGAACGGCGCCCTGGCGGTCGCCACGGTGATGACCTGCACGCTCTCCGTCGATCACCGCGTGGTGGACGGCGCGGTGGGGGCCGAGTTCCTGGCCGCCTTCAAGAAGCTGATCGAAGACCCGCTGTCCATGCTGCTGTAGGGAGGGCGGAGCCATGAGCCGCGAGGCCGTGCTCGCCGCCTTCACCAGCCTGAAGGCCGATTTCCGCGATGAGCGCTTTCCGTTCATCGCGGGACGGCTGGCCGGCGAATCCCTGGCTTGGGGCGAGAAACTTCTGACGCTGTTCGCCCATGGCGACCGCGACGCCCTGGAGGCGGTGGACATGCTGTCCCGCTTCTGGGTTTTGCGCTATCGCGGCATGCCCGAACCCGCCGATCTGAGCGGGGCGGGTCCGGGTCCGGCCTTCGTCCTGGGCTTCACCGCCTTTCCCTATCTCGACGTCATGATGGACGCCTGGGAGCTGGGCGATCTGGTGGTGGAGCAGGGGCCGGATCGCCTGACCTTCCGCTGCCTGTTCGACGGCGAGGACCAGGGCAGTCTGGTCACCGCCGAGCGGGCGGGAGCCGGCTGGCGCTTCGACCTGATGGGGCTCTACCGCGACAAGGCCAAGGCGCTGGAGACCTTCATCGAACTGGAATTCGGCGGTTTCGACGCCTTTCTCGACCATTACGTGGCCGAGCACGATCTGAGTTTCGACCTGGACCAGGCCTGGCGGCCGCTGTCCGGGCAATAAGAAACCGGGAGGGAGTGAGATGGGTTTGAGAGTGAGGGAGATGCCCCGGCAACCGGGCATGCCGGTGACGCCGTTTCCCGCAGGGACCGTCGCCGAGCGTTCGGCCCTGGCGGGTCTGGTGGCGATGATCGAGAACAACCCCGCCTTCTGCAATCGCGGCGTCCTGCCGGAAGAGCAGGAGCGTTGCTACCGCGCCGTGGTCGATGCCAAGCGCCTGATCGGCGAGACCGCCGAACTGCTGCCGCCCGCCACGCCCGCTCAGGACCTGCTGGCCGCCATGCGCGCCGCCTGCCGCAAATACATTACCGAGGCCGAGTCGTGGGACCGGCGCACCGGACGGCGCTATCAGATGCCGACCTTCGTTTTCTACCAGTTGCTGGGGGCCTTCCGCGAATTGCTGGGGCTGCATGTCTGGCGGCTGGCCGAGGCCTACGACATGGAGATCGAAGGCCGCCTGAACATGATTTTCCCCGGCTCGCCGGACTAGACTGGAGAGAAAGATGGCCGAGAACAGCTTCGACATCATCGTCATCGGCGGCGGCCCCGGCGGCTATGTGGCCGCCATCCGCGCCGCCCAGCTGGGCATGAACACCGCGCTGGTGGAGCGCGAGCACCTGGGCGGCATCTGCCTCAACTGGGGCTGCATTCCCACCAAGGCCCTGCTGCGCTCGGCGGAAGTCTACCGCAACATGCAGCATGCCGATGCCTATGGTCTGTCGGCGCCCGGCGCCTCGTTCGACCTGGCCAAGATCGTGGCGCGCTCGCGTGGCGTCTCGGCTCAGCTGCAGGGCGGCGTCAAGCACCTCTTGAAGAAGAACAAGGTCACCGTCATCGACGGCACCGCCAAGCTGGCGGGTGGTGGAAAGGTGGCCATCGAGGGCAAGCCCACCATCTCGGCGCCCCACATCATCCTGGCCACCGGCGCGCGGGCCCGCATCCTTCCCGGCTTCGAGCCCGACGGCAAGTTCATCTGGACCTACAAGGAAGCCCTGGTTCCCGACACCATGCCCAAGCGTCTGCTGGTCATCGGCTCGGGCGCCATCGGCATCGAGTTCGCCAGCTTCTTCAACGCCCTGGGCGCCCAGGTCACCGTGGCCGAGGCCATGGACCGCGTCCTGCCGGTGGAAGACGCCGAGATCAGCGCCATGGCCCAGAAGAGCTTCGAGAAGCAGGGCATGAAGATCCTCACCGGCGCCAACATCAAGGGGCTCAAGAAGAACGCCGCCGACGTCACCGTCACCATCGAGGCGGGCGGCAAGACCCATGAGCTGACCGTCGACCGGGTGATCACCGCCATCGGCATCGTCGGCAATGTGGAGAATATCGGCCTGGAAGGCACCAGGGTGAAGGTGGAACGCACCCACGTCATCACCGATCCCTATTGCCGCACCGACGAGCCGGGCATCTACGCCATCGGCGACATCGCCGGCGCGCCCTGGCTGGCGCACAAGGCCAGCCACGAGGCCATGATCTGCGTGGAGAAGATCAAGGGCCTGCCCGACGTCCATCCGCTGGACATGCGCAAGATCCCCGGCTGCACCTACTGTCATCCCCAGGTGGCGTCGGTGGGCCTTTCCGAGGCCAAGGCCAAGGACAAGGGCTATACCGTCAAGGTCGGTCGCTTCCCCTTCATGGCCAACGGCAAGGCCATCGCCCTGGGCGAGACCGAGGGCATGATCAAGACGGTGTTCGACGCGCGTACCGGCGAATTGCTGGGCGCCCACATGATCGGCGCCGAGGTCACCGAGATGATCCAGGGCTACGTGGTCGCCAAGACCCTGGAAACCACCGAGGCCGAGCTGATGCACACCGTCTTCGCCCATCCGACGCTGTCGGAAATGATGCACGAATCGGTGCTGGACGCTTACGGAAGGGCGGTTCACTTCTAGCCGGCATTTTCACCACGAAGGCACGAAGGGCATGAAGAAGAGGCAAAGATTTCTTCGTGCTCCTTCGTGCCTTTGCGCCTTCGTGGTTCAGAAATCCTTGACCCGCGGCCAATGCTGGACGATATCCAAGCCATGAGCGACACGCAGCCCCTTCGCCACCCGGAAAAAGCCAGGAAGCCGGACCAGATCAGTCCGCGCAAGCCCGACTGGATCAGGGTCAAGGCCCCGACCTCGGAAGAGGCGGCGGAAGTGCGCCGGCTGATGCGGGAAAAGAACCTGCACACGGTGTGCGAGGAGGCGGCCTGCCCCAATATCGGCGAGTGCTGGAAGCACAAGCACGCCACCTTCATGATTTTGGGCGACACCTGTACCCGGGCCTGCGCCTTCTGCAACGTCAAGACCGGCAATCCCAAGGGCGCCATCGATCTGGCCGAGCCCGAGCATCTGGCCGATTCGGTCAAGGCCATGGGGTTGAAGCACGTGGTGATCACCTCGGTGGACCGGGACGATCTGGCCGATGGCGGCGCCTTCCAGTTCGTCGCCTGCATCGAGCGCATCCGCGCCACCTCGCCCCATTGCACCATCGAGGTGCTGACGCCTGATTTCCGTGGCAAGGGCGACGGGGTCGAGCGCATCGCCACCGCCCGGCCCGACGTCTTCAACCACAATCTCGAGACGGTGCCGCGCCTTTATCCCGCCATCCGGCCGGGGGCGCGCTATTTCGATTCGCTGCGCGTGCTGCAGCGCGCCAAGGAGGCCGATGCGGCCATCTTCACCAAGTCGGGCATCATGGTCGGCCTGGGCGAGGAGAAGGACGAAGTGCTGCAGGTCATGGACGACATGCGCTCGGCCGGCGTCGATTTCATCACCATCGGCCAGTACCTGCAGCCGACCCTGAAGCATGCCGCCGTCGAGCGCTTCGTCACCCCCGACGAGTTCGCCGAATACCGCGATATCGCCCGGGCCAAGGGCTTCCTCATGGTGGCGGCGACCCCGCTGACCCGTTCCAGCCATCACGCCGACCGCGATTTCGAGGCGCTGAAGGCCGAACGTCTTCGCCGCCAGGGGTAAGATGCCGACCCACGCCGAGCAGCGCGTCCTGCCCTATACCCCGGAGCAATTGTTCGAGCTGGTGGCCGACGTGGCCCGCTATCCCGAATTCCTGCCGTGGTGCGTGGCGTCGCGTATCCGCTCTCGCGATGGCGACGTGTTCTTCGCCGATCTGGTGATCGGCTTCAAGATGGTGAGGGAGCGCTTCACCTCCAAGGTGACGCTGGGGCGTCCCGGCCGCATCGACGTCACCTATACCGAGGGGCCGTTCAAGCACCTCGACAATCACTGGATCTTCAAGCCCCACCCCCAGGGAACGGAAATCGACTTCTACGTGGATTTCGAGTTCCGCTCCAAGCTGCTCCAGACCATGATCGGCGCCCTGTTCAACGAGGCGGTCAAGCTGATGGTCGGCGCCTTCGAGAAGCGTGCCCGGCAGCTCTACGGGCCGGGTTGACGTCCCGGGCCTGACAGTGTCGCCCTGACCCAGGCGGCGGCCTCCTCGGCCGAGCCGACGCTGGGGCCTTCGGGGCGGGGCGGGCGGCGGCACATGATCACCGGCAGGTTCAATTGGGCGGCGGCGACCAGCTTGGCCCCGGCGGCGGCTCCGCCGCTGTTGCGGCAGACGATGGTGTCGATGCCATGGGCGCGCAGCAGGGCGCGCTCCCCCTCCGGGGTGAAGGGGCCGCGATCGGCGATCAGGGCGAAGCGGGCGGGGGTGGGACCGGTCGGCGGGGTCCGTTCGGCGAAGCGCAGCAGGAACCACGCCTCTTCCAGCCCGGCGAAGGGGGCCAGCTCCTGGCGCCCCACCGCCAGGAAGACCCGCTTCGCCGCGCGGCGCAGAAGCGGGATTGCCTCGTCCCAGCCGCCCACCTCGGTCCAGCGATCCCCCGGCCCCGCCACCCAGGCGGGACGGTCGAGGCGCAGCAGCGGCACCGCCCGGGCGGCGCAGGCCCGGGCGGCGTTCCATCCCATGCGGCCGGCGAAGGGATGGGTGGCATCGACCACCAAGGCGATGGCTTCGCGGCGCAGATACTCGGCCAGGCCGCTTTCGCCCCCGAAGCCGCCGACGCGGCATTCACCGGGGGGAAGGCGGGGTGCCCCGGTGCGGCCGGCCAGGGACGAGATGACCCGCAGGCCGGCATCCCCGGCCAGGATGCGGGCCAGACCGGCGGCCTCGGCGGTGCCGCCCAGGATCAGCAGGTTTGCCGTCATCTCCCGTCGGCCAGGGGATCGGGGCGTCGCGGATGGGGCGACAGGGGGAGCCCGGCGGCCATCAGCTTGGTGGCCAGAATCTCCACGTCGAAGGGTTTCATGATGTATTCGTCGGCGCCCTCGGCGAGGGCGCGGGAGATGTGGTCCAAATCGCTCTCGATGGTGCACAGCACCACCTTGGGGGTCTTTCCCGCCGGCATGGCGCGCAGGGTCTTGAGGAAGGTGAACCCGTCCATCACCGGCATGTTCCAGTCCACCAGGATGATGTCCGGCATCCGGGAGGCGCAGGCGCTCAGGGCTTCCTCGCCGTTTTCCGCCTCGCTCACCGTCAGGCCGAGCTGGGTCAGCATGCCGCAATGGATGGTCCGGATCAGCTTGGAATCGTCGATCACCAGGCAATGGCTCATGATGGAGGCAATCTCGGGCAGTGGGCGTTGTCGTTGATATGGGGAGAGCGGGGAGCGGCTCGTAGACCCGATTACAGGCCGAACTGCCGGGTCAGGTCTGCCTTGGTCTCGTCCCACTGGCGGCGCAGGCGGCCGATCATCCGTCGGACCTCGTCCGTATCCCCGTCCTGCAGGGCCTTGCCGATGGCGATCGCCAGGTTTTCCAGCCAGGGTGTGCCGGAATAGGCGGCCAGGCCCTTCAACTCGTGGATGGCGGCCCCCACCAGCCGGGGATCGCCGCCGGCATCCTCCAGGCGGCCGCAGATCTCCTCGCCGCTGTCCACGAAGGTGCGGGCCAGGATGGCGGCGTTCTCGCTGCCCAGTTGCTCGGCCATGCGGGTGAGGGAATAGCCTCCCTCGCTTCGGCTGGTCTCCGGGCATTGGCGGATCAGGACCTCGGCGATGGTGGAGCGCAGCAGCAGCGGGTCGATGGGCTTGGCCACGTGGGCGTCCATGCCGGCCGCCCGACAGCGGGCGACGTCTTCCGCCATGGCGTTGGCGGTGAGCGCGATGATGGGCATGGAGGCCACCGGGCCGGGCATGGCGCGGATGCGCCGGGCCGCCTCGGGACCGTCCATTTCCGGCATCTGCATGTCCATCAGGATCAGGTCGAAATTCTCCTGCCGCAGCTTGTCCAGCGCGTCCAGGCCGTTGCAGGCCACGGTGACGCGATGGCCCTCGCGGGTGAGCAGACCGGCGGCGACCTTCTGGTTGAAGACGTTGTCCTCGGCCAGCAGGATCGACAGGGGGCGCACGGGCGGGGCGTCCAATCGCGACGATTCGACGGTCGGGGCGGCGGCCGGGGGAAAATCCAGGTGGAACCAGAAGCGGCTGCCCAGACCCTTGGCGCTGTCCACGCCGATGGCCCCCCCCTGGGCCTCGACCAGCTTCTTGCAGATGGCCAGCCCCAGGCCCGAGCCGCCGAAACGCCGGCTGATGGAAGCGTCGGCCTGATGGAAGGGCTGGAACAGCGAGGCCGCCTGTTCGGCGTCCAGCCCGATGCCGGTGTCGATCACCGAGAATTCATAGCGGTTCGCCCCGGCCACCCGGGCCAGACGCAGGACGATGCCGCCCTGGGCGGTGAACTTGACGGCATTGCCGATCAGGTTGATCAGCACCTGGCGCAGGCGGGCGCCGTCGCCGCCGACCCAGCCGGGCAACGGATCGGGGGCGTCCAGCGACAGGCTGAGGCCCTTTTCCGAGGCGCGGCCCCGCAACAGCGACACCACGCCCTCGACGGTGTTGCCCAGGTGGAAGGGGGCGGTCTCGAACTGCACGCCGTCGGCTTCCAGGCGCGAGAAATCGAGGATGTCGTTGATGATGCCCAGCAGGGCGGCGCCGGAATCGTGGACCACCGCCAGCTTCTCGCGGTCCTCGGCGGCCAGGGGGCGGTCCATCAGCAGGTGGACCATGCCCAGGATGCTGTTCATGGGGGTGCGGATCTCGTGGCTCATCACCGCCAGGAACTCGCTCTTGGCGCGTTCGGCGTCGCGGGCCTGGGTGACGGCCTTTTCCAGGTCGCGGTTCTTCAGGGCCAGTTCGGCGTGGGCTTCGGCCAGGGCGTTCTGGAAGCCCTTCAAGGCGCTGATGTCCACGGCGATGGAGTACTTGGCGCGCCTTCCGTCGAACCAGGTGAGCATGGTCTCGCGCAACTGGTACCAGCGGTCGTCGCGGTCGTTGAAATGCTCGAATTCCAGCGAGGTCTCCACACCCTGGGCCGCCATTTCCGGCATCTTGCAGAAGCGGCAGGGGTGGGTTTGCTGGTAGATGGCCTCGAAGCACTTGCGTCCCTGCACCACGCCGACCTTCTGGCGCATGGCGCGGTTGGTGCAGATGATCTCGTGGGTGGTGAAATCCGCCACGTAGACCGGGAACGGAATGACGTCGAAGATCACTTCCCAGTAGCCGGGATCGCCGGGATTGAGGCCTGGGAAGGGCGAGGTCATGGGGTGGGACGTCCCCGGTTCAGGTCGAGCGGGCCATGACCTTGTCGATCATGTCCGAAAGCTTTTCCGCCCGCACCGGCTTCAGCACGTAGCCCTTGGCCCCGGCGTCCAGCGAATCGATGACCATGCGCTCCTGCCCGTGGGAGGTGACCATGATGATGCGGGCCGAAGGGAACTCGCCGATGATCCTGGCGGTGGCCTCGACGCCGTTCATGTCGGGCATGGTGATGTCCATGGTGACGAGATCGGGATTGCTGGTGCGGTAGGCATCCACCGCTTTGGCCCCGGTTCCGGCGGTTCCCACCACCTGATGGCCCATCCCCTCCAGCATCAGGGTCAGCTTCTTAACCGCGATAAGGGAATCATCGACGATGAGGACTTTAAGCGCTGACATCGGTTCCGCCCTAGGATTGATAGTTCAGGTGGTCATCAAACAGGTCGCGCGGACCGACGAAGCTTACGCTGACGATACCTCTTTCGGTACGTATCCGCATATTGGCGAATACTGCGTTTTTTGGTCGATGAATGCAACGCGCATCCTCGATGATCACAGGTGGGGACAGCGCGATACTCTCTTCGATGTTCTGGAAATCGGTGGTGCACAGCCCAAGAATGGTGTTGACGATTTCCGCGGCGGTCTCCCGCCGGTACAGATCCTCCTCGCCGGGGGGCACCTCGATATCGGCGGTGACCCGGGTGTAAAGGGCCTCCAGCAGCGAGCTTTCGAAGCTGAAGGCGATCAGCAGGCTGATGGGGCCGCCCAGCCCGGCGATCACCGTCATGTCGTGAAGGTGAAGCTTGGTGACGTCGCAATCGAAGGTTTCCGCCCCATCGACGGCGATCACCGCCTCGGCGGCCAGCACTTCCCTGGTCTGCCCGAGAATCGAAGCCATGACGCGGGGAATGATGGTTTTATTGAAGGCCATTCGGTGTCGATCCTTGCGTGGAACCGGCCAGTGGGCTGCCGGCGGGGATATTGCCATGAATTCGCAACCTGCGCGATCCCTTCCAGAGGGGGTACCTTAGCCGGAAGTGACCGGAATCGTGATGGTGAACACCGTTCCTCCGGTCGGTCCGGGTTCGACCCCGATCCGGCCCCCATGGCTTTCCGCGATCTGCTTGACGATGTAGAGGCCAAGTCCGGCCCCCCGCGTGCCGGTGGCGGAGGGCGAGCGGTAGAACTTCTCGAACACCCGGTCGGCTTCGTCGGCGGGAATGCCCGGGCCGTTGTCGGTGACGGAGATGCGGGCCTCGGAGAGATCGGCTTCCAGGCCGACCAGGACGGGGCCGCTGCCGGGCGGCGAGTACTTGAAGGCGTTGTCCACCAGATTGGATACGGCGACCCGCAGCAGGACGGGGTCGGCGGTGAGGGTGACCGAGGGGGGGATGTTGGCGCTCAGGCGCTCCTGCCCCCCCAGTTCCGTCTTCTCCCGGCAAATGTCCATGAGCAGCTGGGACAGGTCCACCGTACGGACCTGCAGCGCCGCCACCGCCGAGGTGAAACGGTCGTCGGCCAGGCAGACGTCGATCAGGTTGGACATGCGATGGACGGCGCGGTCGATCTTGGCGATCTCCTCATCGGCCTCGGGCTTGTCGCCGGCATAAAGTTCCAGAACCTGGGCCGCGCCCGCGATGATGGACAGCGGCATGCGGAACTCGTGGGAGACCATGGACAGGAAATTGCGCTGGTTCAGGGTCACTTCCTGCTCGGACAGCAGGGCTCCGTTCAGGCGGCGGTTCTTCAGGGCCAGTTCGGCGTGGGCCTCGGCCAGGGCGTTCTGCACCTCCTTGAGCGCGCTGATGTCCACGGCGATGGAATACTTGGCGCGCCGCCCGTCGAACCACGCCACCATGGTTTCCCGCAACTGGTACCAGCGGTCGTCGATGTCGTTGAACAGCTCGAATTCCAGGTAGTTGGTGCCGCAGGCCGCGATGCTTTCCAACTCCTGCATCCGGCAGAAGCTGCAAGGCTCGGCCTGCTGGTTGATGGCGGCGTGGCACTTGTCGCCGGGCCTGACGGCGACCCGCTGCATCATGGCGCGGTTGGCGCAGATGACGTCATAGGTCTTGCTGTCGGCCACATAGACCGGGAACGGGATGACGTCGAAGATGACTTCCCAATAACCGGGATCGCTAGGATTGCCACCGGGAAAAGCTGCCGACATCGGTTTCTCGCCCGCGCCGCTCTAGGGGGCGCGCTCCATGATCTTGGCGATCATATCGGAGAGTTTCTCGATTCGCACTGGCTTTAGCACATATCCTTTGGCGCCGGCGTCCAGCGAATCAATGACCATGCGCTCCTGCCCGTGCGAGGTCACCATCATGATGCGGGCGGCGGGGAATTCCGCGACGATGCGGGCGGTGGCCTCCATGCCGTCCATGTCGGGCAGGGAAATGTCCATGGTCATCAGGTCGGGACGGTGGTTGCGATAGGCCTCGATGGCGCCGCGTCCGGTCGAGGCGGTGGCGATCACCTGATGGCCCAGCCCCTCCATCAGGACAATCAGTTTCTTGACCGTGATGATCGAGTCGTCGGTGATAATAACTTTTAGTGGTGTCATATGCAAAGTCGAAAGCCATTTGTATTTGCCTTCGGCTTTCAGCCGAATATCAAAGTATTGATGTATGGCGTTACCGTCCGCAATTGGAATTTCTTGCCATTTTGTGTTGGTATACTTCCAATTGAGGTGGCTGGGTGCCATGAGTGCCGGTGGTTGGGGCAAAAGAAGAGGCCGGGCGTTGCCGCCCGGCCTTGACATCCAGTTCGTGACGGGTGGCTCGAGGGATTACAGAATGGCCTCGTCCACCCCCATGACGGTGGCGGAACCGCCGACGACCGCGCGTTCCAGGGCGCCAGCATGGGGCAGGGTGTGCTCGGCGTAGAAATGGGCGGTGGCCAGTTTGGCGGCGTAGAAGCCGTCATGGTCGCGGCCCTGGTCCATGGCCGCCTTGGCGACCTTGGCGGCCAGGGCCACCTGATGCCCGCCGGCCACGATGCCCATCAGTTCCAGGGTGGGCACGGAAGCGGCGGCGGCGAGGCGCGGGTCCTCTCCGCCCAGGCCCACCAGCCAGTCCACCACCCGGGCGGCGGCCGCCGCCGCCTCGGACAGCCTGTTTCCCACCGCCTGGAGGGGGAGGAGCGGGCTGGCCGACAATTCCACCGCCAGCCCGGCGGTTTCCGCCAGCATGGTATGGGCGAAGGCGCCCTTGTCGCGCAGGATCTTGCGGTTGACCAGATCGTTGGCCTGGATGGCGGTGGTGCCTTCGTAGATGGTGGTGATGCGGGCGTCGCGCAGGTGCTGGGCGGCGCCGGTTTCCTCGATGTAGCCCATGCCGCCGTGGACCTGCACGCCCAGCGAGGCGATGTGCTGGCCCAGCTCGGTGCACCAGCCCTTGGCGATGGGGGTGAGGAATTCCAGCCGCTGGCTGGCCTCGTAGCGGGCGTTGGGCTCGGGGTGATGATGGGCGATGTCGGCGCAGGCGGCGGCGGTGTAGTGGATGCCGCGCATGGCCTCGATACCGCTCTTCATGGTCATCAGCAGGCGGCGCACGTCGGGGTGGTGGACGATGCCGGCCGGGCCCGAGCCGGTCCAGCCCACCGGCTTGCCCTGCACCCGGTCGCGGGCGTAGTTGCGGGCCTGCTGGTAGGCGCGCTCGGCGATGGCCAGGCCCTGCAGGCCCACCGCCAGGCGGGCGTGGTTCATCATCACGAACATGTATTCCAGGCCACGATGGGGCTGGCCCACCAGCTCGCCCAGGGCGCCTTCATGGTCGCCGAAGCTCATCACGGCGGTGGGGCTGCCGTGGATGCCCAGCTTGTGCTCCAGCGACACGCATTTGAGGTCGTTGCTTCTACCGTCGGGCAGGATCTTGGGCACCACGAACAGCGAGATGCCCTTGACCCCGGGCGGCGCGTCGGGCAGGCGGGCCAGGACCAGATGGACGATGTTGTCCGTCATGTCGTGGTCGCCGTAGGTGATGAAGATCTTCTGGCCCGACAGGCGGTATCCGTCGCCGTCCGGGGTGGCCTTGGTGCGGATGGCGGCGAGGTCGGAACCGGCCTGGGGCTCGGTCAGGTTCATGGTGCCGGTCCATTCGCCGGTCACCATCCTGGGCAGGTAATAGGCCTTCTGCGCCTCGGTGCCGTAGAGGGACAGGGCGTTGACGGCGCCCTGGGTCAGCATGGGGTTCAGGGTGAAGGCCATGTTGGCCGCCTGCCACATCTCGTGGACGGCGTGGTTGAAGAGGTTGGGCAGCCCCATGCCGCCGAAATCGGGCGAGAACGGCAGGCCGTTCCAGCCGCCGTCCACGATGGTGGTCCAGGCCTCCTTCCAGCCCGGTGAGGTCCGCACCACGCCGTTTTCCTGGGCCGCGCCGTCCTGGTCTCCCACCCGGTTCAGGGGCGACAGGATGCCCTCGGCGATGTGGCCGGCCTCGGTCAGGATGGAATCGGCGGTGTCGGCGGTGGCGTCCTCGAAACCGGGGAGCGCGGTGATGGCGTCCAGGCCCACCACCTCTTCCATGGTGAAGCGGATGTCCCGGAGCGGCGGAATGTAGGTGGACATGGATCAGCCTCCCAGGGCGTTGGACAGTTCAGGCAGCACCTTGAAGAGATCCGCCACCAGGCCGTAATCGGCGACCTGGAAGATGGGGGCCTCCTCGTCCTTGTTGATGGCGACGATGACCTTGGAATCCTTCATGCCGGCCAGGTGCTGGATGGCGCCCGAGATGCCGACGGCGATGTAGAGGTCGGGGGCGACGATCTTGCCGGTCTGGCCCACCTGGAAGTCGTTGGGGACGAAGCCGGCGTCCACGGCGGCGCGGCTGGCGCCCACGGCGGCGCCCAAGCGGTCGGCCACCGCTTCCAGCAGGGGAAAGTTGTCGCCCGACTGCATGCCGCGTCCGCCCGAGATGATGATGCGCGCGCTGGTCAGTTCGGGGCGCTCGGACTTGCTGAGCTGGCTGTCCACGAAGGAGGACAGGGCGGGATCGGCGGCGGCCGCGACCGTCTCGACCGCGGCGGAGCCACCGGTGGCGGCGGCCGCCTCGAAGCCGGTGCCGCGCACGGTGATCACCTTGACCGCGTCCTTGGACTGCACGGTGGCCAGCGCGTTGCCGGCATAGATGGGACGCACGAAGGTGTCGGGCGACACCACCGCCGTGATCTCGGAAATCTGCGCCACGTCCAGCAGCGCCGCGACGCGGGGGCTGACGTTCTTGCCCGACGTGGTGGCGGGGGCCAGGACGTGGCTGTAGCCGCCGGCGAGGCTGACCACCAGGGCGGCCAGGGGCTCGGCCAGATGGTTGGCGTAGAGGGCGGAATCGGCGCTCAGCACCTTGGCGACGCCCGCCACCTTGGCGGCGGCCTCGGCCACCGCGCCGATGCCGGAACCGGCCACCAGCACATGGACCTCGCCGCCGATCCTGGTCGCGGCGGTGACGGTGTTCAGCGTGGCGGATTTGAGAGCGCCGCCTTCATGCTCTGCCAGAACCAGAATGGTCATTCGTTCGTCCTCTTTCGCGTCATCCTGAGCCGAAGGCGAAGGATCTTTCACCAAGATCGTCGCCAACAGCGGCTGAAAGATGCTTCGCTCGCGCTCAGCATGACAGCCGGGTTCAGATCACCTTCGCTTCGTTCTTCAGCTTGTCCACCAGGGCGGCCACGTCGGCCACCTTGATGCCGGCCTTGCGCTTGGGCGGCTCTTCCACCTTCAGCGTCACCAGGCGGGGCGCCACGTCGACGCCCAGATCGGCCGGGCTGACCGTGTCGATGGGCTTCTTCTTGGCCTTCATGATGTTGGGCAGGCTGGCGTAGCGCGGCTCGTTCAGGCGCAGGTCGGTGGTCACCACGGCGGGCAGCTTGAGGGTCACCGTCTCCAGGCCGCCATCGACCTCGCGGGTCACGGTGACGGCATCGGCGCCGATCTCCACCTTGCTGGCGAAGGTGCCCTGGGCACAGCCCAGCAGGGCCGCCAGCATCTGGCCGGTCTGGTTGCTGTCGTCGTCGATGGCCTGCTTGCCCAGGATGATCAGGCCGGGGGATTCCTTGGCCACCAGGGCCTTCAGCACCTTGGCGACGCCCAGGGGCTGCACCTCGTCGTCCGTCTGCACCAGAACACCCCGGTCGGCGCCCATGGCCAGCGCGGTGCGCAGGGTCTCGGAGCACGCGGCCGGGCCCACCGACACCACCACCACCTCGGTGGCCTTGCCGGCTTCCTTGAGGCGAACCGCCTCTTCCACCGCGATCTCGTCGAACGGATTCATGGAGAACTTGACGTTCTGCGTCTCGACCCCGGACCCGTCCGACTTCACCCGAATCTTGACGTTGTAATCGATCACCCGCTTGATCGCGACGAGTACCTTGATCATCACAGCTCCTTGGCCTTCTGGCGCAGCATGAACTTCTGGACCTTGCCGGTCGAGGTCTTGGGCAGGCCGCCGAACACGATGGTCTTGGGCACCTTGAAGTGGGCCATGCGCTCGCGGCAGAAGGCGATGATATCGGCTTCGGTGGCGTCCGCGCCATCCTTCAAAGCGATGAAGGCGCAGGGGGTTTCGCCCCACTTCTCGTCGGGCCGCGCCACCACGGCGGCTTCCAGCACGGCGGGGTGGGCGTAGAGGATGTCCTCCACCTCGATGGACGAGATGTTCTCTCCCCCTGAGATGATGATGTCCTTGGAGCGGTCCTTGATCTCGATATAGCCGTCGGGATGGCAGACGGCCAGGTCGCCGGTGTGGAACCAGCCGCCTTCGAAGGCTTCCTGGGTGGCCTTCTCGTTCTTGAGGTAGCCCTTCATGACGTTGTTGCCGCGCATGAAGATCTCGCCCACCGTCTTGCCGTCCTTAGGAGCCGGCTCCAGCGAGAGGGGATCGGCGACCATCAGGCCTTCCAGCATGGGGCCGCGCACGCCCTGGCGGGCCTTGATCTGGGCCTTCTCCTCGATGGAAAGGGGATTCCACTTGTCGTGCCAGACGCACTGGACGGTGGGGCCGTAGCATTCGGTCAGGCCGTAGACGTGGGTCACTTCCCAACCCATGCGCTCCATGCCGGCGATGACGGGGGCGGGCGGGGCGGCGCCGGCGGTCATCACCTTGACCGGATGGCTGATGCCGTCCTTCAGGCCGGCGGGGGCGTTGTTGATCATGTTGAGCACGATGGGGGCGCCGCAGAAATTGGTCACCTTCTCGTCCCTGATGGCGGCCATGATGGCATCGACCCGCACGTGGCGCAGGCAGACACTGGTTCCCGCCACCACCGCCATGGTCCAGGGGAAGCACCAGCCGTTGCAGTGGAACATGGGGAGCGTCCACAGATAGACCGTGCCGTCGCCCATCTGCCAGGACAGCGCGTTGGACACCGCGTTGAGATAAGCGCCGCGATGGTGGTAGACCACGCCCTTGGGATTGCCGGTGGTGCCCGAGGTATAGTTCAGCGCGATGGCCTGCCACTCGTCGGTGGGCATGGTCCAGGGGGCTTCCTCCCCGGCCTCGGCCAGCAGCGCCTCGTAATCCTTCTCGCCCAGCAATTCGCCGCCCTTGAACTGGGGATCGTCGATGTCGATCACCGGAAGGGCGCGGCCCAAGCCGGCCAGGGCCTTCTTCACCACCGGTGAGAACTCGCGGTCGGTGATGAGGATCTTGGCCTCGGCGTGGTTGAGGATGAAGGCGATGGCGTCGGCGTCGAGCCGGGTGTTGATGGCGTTCAGCACCGCGCCGGTCAGCGGCACGCCGAAATGGGCCTCGAAGGTCTCGGGCGTGTTGGCGCCCATCAGCGCCACGGTGTCGCCCAGGCCGATGCCCCGCCGGGTCAGCGCGGCGGCGAGGCGGCGGCAGCGGGAATAGGTCTCGGCCCAGGTGCGGCGCACCGGGCCGTGGATGACGGCCAGACGGTCGGGCCACACGGCGGCCGAGCGCTCCAGGAAGGTGAGCGGCGTCAGCGCGACGAAATTGGCGGCGTTCCTGTCGAGACCCAGTTCATAGGGATTGGCGGACATCATGGACTCTCCCTTCCAGTATTTTGTGAAGGGTTGTAGCGGCCCGTCATTGCCCAAGTGTCTCCGGATTATAACGAATTGTTTCCGCTGGACGGGCGGGGCCGCCGTGGTGCAATCAGAAGGTCCGACATGGGCGAAAGGAGAGGGGCATGGGTATGATGCGCTTTGGATCGATGCTGGCCGGATGCGTCCTGCTGCTGGGTGTTCCGGCCCAGGCGGCGGACATCAAGGCCCGGGTCAAGGAGATCGTCGCCGAGCGCTGTTCGCTCTGCCACGGCATGGAGGGCGAGGCGGCGACCTCGGTCTATCCCCGTCTGGCCGCCCAGAACGAGACCTACATGGTCAAGCAGCTGAAGGATTTCCGCGACGGCCGGCGCAAGGGCACCATGAACGAGATGGCCAAGGACCTCACCGACGAGGAGGCCGCCGGGCTGGCCGCCTATTTCAGCGGCAAGAAGGCCCAGTCCAAGCGTCCCCTGGACGGCGATTTCGCCGCCGTGGGCAAGTACATCTTCCACAACGGCAACCGCTATTCCGGCATCGCGCCCTGCGCCTCGTGCCATGGCGCATCCGGCCACGGGACCGAGCAATTGCCCCGTCTGGCCGGGCAGCATCCGGCCTATGTGGAAAGCCAGCTGATGGAGTTCGTGTCGGGCTCGCGCACCAACGACAAGTCCATCATGCACGCGGTGGCCACCAAGCTGACCACCCTGGAGATGAAGGCGGTGGCGGCCTATATCGGCGGGCTGGAATAACAGAAGCAAAGCTTCGGCCTTCTTCTCCCTCTCCCGCTTGCGGGAGAGGGCCGGGGTGAGGGCCTGTTAAGTCGTTTGGCGCGCCGACGCGCGCGCCCTCACCCGTCTCGGCTTCGCCGAGCCACCCTCTCCCGCAAGCGGGCGAGGGGATATTACTCCCACGTCACGTCGGCGGCGAACAGGTAGCCGGCCCCGTAGACCGTCTTGATCAGGCGCGGTGACTTCTGGTCGGTCTCGATCTTCTTCCTGATGCGCGAGATGCGCACGTCGATGGCGCGGTCGAAGGCGATGTCGTCCTTCTCCGGCTCGGCGCTCTGCAACTGTTCGCGCGACAGAACCCGCTTGGGTGCCCGCAGCAAAGCGGTGAGGAGCTGCGCCTCGGCGGCGGTGAGCGTCTCCTGCCGCCCATCGGCGTGGGTCAGGCTGAGATCGCCGGATTCGAACACCCACTCGCCGAAGAATGCCCGGGTGGTCGCCGGCCCGCCGCTGGCCGCCAGCTGCTCGCGGCGGCGGATGACGGAATTGACCCGGGCCACCAGTTCACGCGGCTCGAACGGCTTGACGATGTAGTCGTCGGCGCCCAGTTCCAGGCCCAGCACCCGGTCGGAGACGCCGCCGCGCCCCGTCAGGATGATCACCCCGAAGCGCACGTCCTCCCACAATTCGCGGACCAGGGTCAGGCCGTCCATGTCGGGCAGGCCGAGATCGACGATGCACAGATCGGGCGTCTCGCGCCGGATCGCCTGACGGGCCAGGGCGCCGCTGGCCAGCGGCGTGACCTGATAGCCGTAGCCCTCCAGCACCTGCCGCAGCAGGGCGCGGATGTCCGGCTCGTCGTCGATGACGTAGATGCGTTTTTTCCCGCTCATTCCTTCGCCCTTGCCCCTCAATCGCCGGGCGCCGCCGGTGGCGGCCTGGCTCCCGCGCCATAAGGCGCGCGGCCCCTTGGGCCTGCCGGGTCTTTCGCAAGCCCCGGCCTTCCTGCCCTCAAGCCGCGTCCGACGGCTCCGCCGTCCGGGCGATCGCCGAGGCCAGGTCGGACATCTCCCATGGCTTGCGCAATATGACCAGATCATCGGCCTCGGGGCTAGTGTCGAAGGAGAATCCGCTGATCAGAATTACCGGAAGGGCGGGGTGTTCCCCCCTGATCCGCGTTGCCAGATCGATGCCGCTCATACCGGGCATGACGATGTCCGAGACCACCAGGGACAGGCCCTCGATCTGGCTGACCAGTTCGGCGGCCTCGTCGCCGCTTTCCGCCTCGACCACCGAGAAGCCCAGATCCACCAGCTGGCCGCGCAGCACGGCGCGGACATCCGCGTCGTCCTCGGCGATCAGCGCCAGCTGGCCCTGCCAGCGGGACGACGAGGACGGCGCATCCTCTTCCTCACCGTCCACCGCCACCGGCGCGGCGCGGGGCAGCAGGATGGTGACGGTGGAGCCCGAGCCTAAGCGGCTGTCCAGGGTGATGTAGCCCCGGGACTGCTTGACGAAGCCGTAAACCATGGACAGCCCCAGGCCCGAGCCCAGGCGCTTGGTGGTGTAGAACGGCTCGAAGGCCCGCATCATGGCTTCCGGTTCGAAGCCGGTGCCGTTGTCCGAGACGCGGATTTCCAGGTAGTCGTCGGGCTCCACCTGTTCGTCGAAGGTCAGGGAATCCGTGACGGTCCGCAGGCGCACGTCCATCTCCAGCCGTCCGCCGTCGGGCATGGCGTCCCTGGCGTTGAGCGCCAGATTGATCAGGGCGTTCTCCAGCTGGTTGGCATCGGCGATGGCCCAGCATTCGCCGCCTTCATCCGGAACGGTGATGGTGATGGAGGAGGGCAGCGAGCGCGACAGCAGCACCGAGACCTCGCGCACCAGGGCGGAGACGTCCACCGGCTGGGGCTTCAAGGGCTGCTGGCGCGAGAAGGCGAGCAGGCGCGAGGTGATGTCGGCGCCCCGGCGGCTGGCGCGCACCGCCGGCTCGAGATAGGAATCCAGCCCATCGACCTCGCCATAGCGGTCGCGGGCCGCCGCCAGATTGCCCAAAATCACCGACAGCAGGTTGTTGAAGTCGTGGGCCAGCCCGCCGGACAGCTGGCCCACCGCCTTCATGCGCTGGGCCTCCATCAGGCGGGCCTCGGTCTCCTTTTCCGCCGAGACGTCCAGCGCCAGGACGAACATGGCGGTTACGGCCCCATTGGCTGCGCGCTGAGGGATCAGGGTATTGCGGGTGGTGACCACGTGGCCGTCGGGGTGGGGGAAGGAATAGGTGAAGGTCACCTCCTCGCCCGCCCAGGTGCGCTCCATGTGGGGCTGGATGGAATTGTGGGCGAAGCGGCCGATGGCCGATTTGAGGTCGCGGCCGATCAGGGTACCGGCGTCCTGGCGCACCAGCTCCGCCCAACCCCGGTTGACGAAGCGGATGATCTCGTCGCGGCCCAGATAGGCGATGGCGGCCGGAATGGCGTCGAGGATCAGGCGGCGGCGGGTCTCGGCCTCTTCCAGCTCGGTGGTGCGTTCGCGCACGCGGGTGTCCAGCGTCAGGATGTCGTCCTTGACCCGCCGCACCATGCCGTCCAGGGCCTCGGCCAGCAGGCCGATCTCGTCGTCGCGGCGAATGCCGCTCTGGGCGTCGAGATTGCCGGCCTGCACCTGCTCGGCGGTCTCGGCCAGGCGGTTCAGGGGCCGCGTCAGCCAGTCCACCGCCAGATAGCCCAGCGCGCCGGCCACCACCATCAGGGCCAGCGCGATGGTCACCAGCCGGTTGCCCAGCACGGCCGACGAGCGCTTCAGCTCATCCACGTAGACCGACGAGGCGATGTACCAGTCGAAGCCCTTGAAATGCCGCACCCAGGAAATCTTCTCATGGGCGTAATTGCCGGGGTCGGAGGGCTTGTCCCACAGATAGGTGAGCGGCCGGTCGCTGTCGGCCACCTCCATCAGTTCCTCGCTGATGGGCCGCCCGGTGGCGGGGTCGGGGCGGGTGCCGAAATCCTGGCCCTCGATGTTGGGATTGGGATGAATGATCATCCGCTTGGCGGCATCGAAGATGTAGACGTAGCCGGTGCGCGCGATGCGGATGTTGCGGAGGGCCTGGCGCAGATCCTCGATGGCCTCTTCCTTGCGCCGCTCCACCTCGCGGTCGATGTCGTCGAGATAGGCCCCGGTGCCGATCACCAGGCCGCGATGGGGCAGGTCGATGAAATAGGACAGCTTCTCGGTGGGTTTCGTGTCGCCCAGGCGCTGCCAGGGATAGGTATGGAAGCCCTCGCCCTTGTCCCGGGCGATGGCGATGATGGTCGGCAGTATGGCGCGGCCGTCGGGCCCCTGGACGCGCGACGCGTCGCGGCCCTGGAATTCGGGGTCGGGGTGGGAGCGGATCACCGAATTGTAGTCGGTCACCCAGATGTAGTCGTTGTTGCCCCATTTGAAGGCGCGCAGGCCATCGAAGGCCAGACGACGCGCCTCGGCCTCGCTGATCTCGCCCTTGTCGGCGCGGGCGAAGGCGTGGTCCAGGTACGAGGCGGCCAGCGACACCACGTTCTTCAACTGGGTCTTGTAGGACTCCACCGTGAGCGCCCGGCGGTCCTCCAGGCTGCCGTCGATCTTGCCGGCCATGGCGAAGACGTTGTCCAGGATGGTGCGGCTGGCATTCAGCTCGATCTCGTAGGCCTTTTCCTCGATCAGGGGCACGGAAAAGACGTAGATGGCCGCCGCGAACAGCGCCACGGCGGCGAGGATGGCCGAGAACAGCCGGAAGAACAGGCGCGAGCGGATCATCGAGGTACCGACCGGTGAAAGGCCGCCTTTGGGCCATGGAAAAAGCATGCGATCCGAGTCGATGTCATGCTGAGCCTCGGCGAAGCATCTTTCAGGTCAAGGCGGTACCGTTCCTGGCTGAAAGATCCTTCGCTACGCTCAGGATGACATGAGGCGGAGTCTAGTGAAACGCTCGCCGAGTTCAACCGCGCTGATGATCCCGCATGGCAGCGTCCCGGCAACAATTGGCAACAATTGGGGAAAAATTCGGACACGCTCCTTTGATAGGTGGGGAGGCCAAGGAAAACCTCCGGAGGGGACATGTCCAACTCATCCATCTACGAACGGGTTCGCCAGAATCCGAAATTCCACGAACTGGTCCGCAAGCGGTCGCGCCTGGCGGTCACCCTGTCGGTGATCGTGCTGGGGGCCTATTACTGCTTCATGATGATCGTGGCCTTCGCGCCGAACATCCTGCGCGCGCCGCTGTCCGAGGGCTCGACCCTGACGGTCGGCGTGCCGGTGGGCGCCGCCATCATCGTGGTGTCGTGGCTGCTGACCGGCCTTTACTCCCACTTCGCCAACGGCGAGTTCGAGGAGCTGAACAAGGACGTGGTGCGCGAGGTGCTGGAATAATGAATAGGACTATCATTGCCCCTCGCCGGGCGGGCGCCTCCGCGCCCTTGGCCGCCGCCTCAATGGCGGCTGTCGGCCGTACGGCCTCCCTCGCCATTGCGGCCCTGCTGGTCGCTTCGCCCGCCCTGGCCGGTCCCGGCGATCTCGGCGGCTCGGAAAAGCAGCCGGTGAACGTCACCGCCATCATCATGTTCTTCGTCTTCGTCGCCAGCACGCTGGGCATCACCTGGTGGGCGTCCAAGCGCACCAAGTCGGCCAGCGACTTCTATACGGCGGGCGGCGGCATCTCGGGCTTCCAGAACGGTCTGGCCATCGCCGGCGACTACATGTCGGCCGCCACCCTGCTGGGCCTGTCGTCCATGGTGTTCGCCACCGGCTTCGACGGCTTCATCTACACCATCAGCTTCTTCGTCGGCTGGCCCATCATCCTGTTCCTGCTGGCCGAGCGCCTCAGGAATCTCGGCAAGTACACCTTCGCCGACATCGCCTCCTACCGCCTCGACCAGACCAAGGTGCGCACCTTCGCCGCCATGGGGTCGCTGACCGTGGTGTGCTTCTACCTGATCGTCCAGATGGTCGGCGCCGGCCAGCTGATCAAGCTGCTGTTCGGCCTCGACTACGCCGTGGCGGTGATCCTGGTGGGCGTGCTGATGGTGGTCTACGTCACCTTCGGCGGCATGATCGCCACCACCTGGGTGCAGATCATCAAGGCGGTGCTGCTGCTGGGCGGCGGCACCCTGCTGGGCGTGCTGGCCCTGTCCAAGTTCGGCTTCAGCATCGAGACCCTGGCCGCCAAGGCGGTGTCGTCGCACAAGGCGGGCGCCAAGATCATGGGGCCCGGCACCCTGCTGGCCGATCCGGTCTCGGCGGTGTCGCTGTCGCTGGGTCTGGTGTTCGGCACCGCCGCGCTGCCGCACATCCTGATGCGCTTCTTCACCGTGCCCAACGCCAAGGAGGCGCGCAAGAGCGTGTTCTACGCCTCGGGCTTCATCGGCTTCTTCTTCCTGGTGGTGTGCATCCTGGGCCTGGCGGCCATCAGCATCGTCGGCACCGACCCGCAGTTCTTCGAGGGCGGCAAGGTGGGCGGCAAGCTGCTGGGCGGCGGCAACATGCCGGTCATGCATCTGGCCAAGGCCCTGGGCGGCGACATCTTCCTGGGCTTCCTGTCGGCGGTGGCCTTCGCCACCATCCTGGCGGTGGTGTCGGGGCTGGCTCTGGCCGGCGCCTCGGCCATCGCCCACGACATCTATGCCCGGGTGATCCGCAAGGGCCACGCCACCGAGGCCGAGGAGATGCGCGTCTCCAAGCTGGCCTCGCTGGTTCTCGGCGTGCTGGGCGTGGTGCTGGGCATCATGTTCGAGAAGCAGAACGTCGCCTTCCTGGTGGGCCTGACCTTCGGCATCGCGGCCTCGGCCAACTTCCCGGTGCTGTTCCTGTCCATGTACTGGAAGGGCCTGACCACCAAGGGCGCCCTGTGGGGCGGCATCGCCGGCCTGGTCTCGGCGGTGACCTGCGTGGTGCTGTCCAAGACGGTGTGGGTGGCGGTGCTGGGCAACGCGGCGCCCATCTTCCCCTACGAGCATCCCGCCCTGTTCTCCATGACCTTCGCCTTCGCCGTCACCATCCTGGTTTCCAAGCTGGACGGCAGCGAGGCGGCTAAGGCGGAGAAGGCGCAGTTCGACGACCAGTACGTCCGCGCCCAGACCGGAATCGGCGCGGCCTCGGCCTCGAATCACTAGAGTTACCTCCCGCAAACTGCGAGACCCGCCGGAGTTCTTCTCCGGCGGGCTTTTTTTTGAGCATTGCCCGTTGACAATGCACTCCCGGGACCGGAAATATCGGCCCCGCGCGGGACGGCGGCGAGCGGCCCGGCATCAGGCTTCCTGGCTGGGGGATAAGGTCATGCGCGTTTCCTTGACGGCTGTCGCGGTGTCGCTGGTTGCGGTCCTTTCTTCGGCCCAGGCGGCGGAAGACAAGGTGCTGAACGTCTACAACTGGTCGGATTACATCGCTCCCGACACGCTGGAGAAGTTCACGGCCCAGACCGGCATCAAAGTCAATTACGACGTCTACGACAGCAACGAGGTGCTGCAGGCCAAGCTGCAGGCCGGCAAGTCGGGCTACGACGTGGTGTTCCCGTCGGCCTCGCCCTTCCTCGCCAACCAGATCAAGGCCGGCATCCACCGCAAGCTGGACCGCTCCAAGCTGCCCAATTACGGCAACCTGGACCCCCAGGTGATGGTGACGCTGAACCGCTCGGCCGATCCGGGCAATCTCTACGCCGTTCCCTACGCCATCTCGCCCACCGGCTACGCCTACAACGTGGACAAGGTGGCCAAGGCGGCGCCGGGCATGGACCTCACCGGCTGGTCGGCCCTGTTCGACCCCGCCCAGGTGTCCAAGCTGAAGGGGTGCGGCGTCAGCCTGCTGGACGCGCCGACCGAGGTGTTCCCCGCCGCGCTGACCTATCTGGGCAAGAACGGCGCCTCGCTGGACTCCGCCGATCTCAAGGCGGCGGCCGAGGCGGTGGGCAAGGTGCGGCCCAACATCAAGTATTTCCACTCGTCCAAGTTCATCAACGATCTCGCCAATGGCGACATCTGCATGGCGCACGGCTATGTGGGCGATCTGGTCCAGGCGCGCAACCGCGCCGCCGAGGCCGGCAAGGGCGTCAACATCAAGATCGTCGTGCCCAAGGAAGGCGCGGTGATCAACATCGATTCCATGGTGATTCCGGCGGATGCGCCCCATCCCGAGAACGCCCACCGCTTCATCGACTTCCTGATGAAGCCCGAGGTGGCGGCGGGCTTCACCAACCTGACCGGCTACGCCAACCCGGTGCTCGATTCCAAGAGCCTGATCAGGAAGGACATCCAGGCCGACCCGGTGGTGTTCCCGCCCGAGGCGATTGCCGCCAAGCTGTTCCAGGTTCCCCCGGCCGACATGGGCAAGGAGCGCGAGCGCACCCGCCTGTGGACCACCGTCAAAACGGGTCGCTGAGGGCATGGCACAGGCGGCGGTCAAGCGGGAGGCGGATGCTCCCTGGAACGATCCCCAGGCGGTTCCGCTGATCCGCTTCGAGGGGATTTCCAAACGGTTCGGCGACTTCACCGCCGTCGAGCACGTGGATCTGGCCATTCACAAGGGCGAGTTCTTCTCGCTGCTCGGCGCCTCGGGCTGCGGCAAGACCACGCTGTTGCGCATGCTGGCCGGCTTCGAGACCCCCACCACGGGGCGCATCCTCATCGATGGCCAGGACGTCACCAATGTGCCGCCCTATGAGCGGCCGGTGAACATGATGTTCCAGTCCTACGCCCTGTTCCCCCATATGAGCGTCGCCGACAACATCGCCTTCGGCCTGAAGCAGGATGGGCTGGCGGCGGCGGTGATCAGGGACAAGGTGGCGGCCAGCCTGGACCTCGTCCAGATGGGCAAGTTCGCGGGCCGCAAGCCGCACCAGCTGTCCGGCGGCCAGCGCCAGCGCGTGGCGCTCGCCCGCTGCCTCGCCAAGGAGCCCAAGGTGGTGCTGCTGGACGAGCCCTTGGCGGCGCTGGACAAGAAACTGCGGGAAGCCACCCAGCTGGAGCTGGTCAACATCCAGGACCGGGTGGGAATCACCTTCGTCATGGTCACCCACGACCAGGGCGAAGCCATGACCATGTCGAGCCGTATCGGCGTGATGAACGCCGGCCGCATCGAGCAGGTGGGCAGCCCGGTGGACATCTACGAATATCCCGGCACCCGCTTCGTGGCCGATTTCATCGGTGTCGCCAACATGTTCGAAGGCACCGCCAAGGGCGGCGAGGGGACGCTCGCCGTCTCCTGCCCGGAACTGGAGCACGACCTGACGGTGACCGGCGGCGGCGCGGTGGCGGGTGGCGCTGCGGTCACCGTCATGGTGCGGCCGGAAAAGATGATCATCGGCCGCGACAGGCCGCAGGCGGGCCTGAACTGGGCCGAAGGCGTGGTCAGCGACATCGCCTATCTCGGCGACGTCTCCGTCTACCACGTGCGCCTCGCCTCGGGCCGCAAGGTGCAGGCCCTGCGCACCAACCTGCATCACGGCGAGGAAAGCCGCCTGACCTGGGACGACCCGGTGTTCCTGGCCTGGCATCCCGCCGATTCCCTGGTGCTGACCAAATGAAGAATTTGGGGGAGGGCAGGGGCGGTCGCTTCCTGGTGGGGCTGGCGCCCTATGCCTGGCTGCTGCTGTTCTTCCTGGTGCCTTTCCTGATCGTCCTGAAGATCAGCCTGTCCGAGCCGCAGATGGGCATTCCGCCCTATATGCCGCTGTGGGTGGATGGCGTGTTCAAGGGCACGCTGGCCGGCTACAACACGCTGCTGGGCGACAATCTCTACCTGCTGGCCTATCTCGGCTCGCTGAAGCTGGCCGGCATGGCGACGCTGGGTTGCCTTCTGCTGGGCTATCCCGCCGCCTATGCCATCGCCCGCGCGCCGCGCGCCCACCGGCAGGCGCTCTTGATGCTGGTGGCGCTGCCGTTCTGGACCTCGTTCCTGATCCGCGTCTACGCCTGGATCGGCATCCTGAAGACCGAGGGGCTGCTCAACATGGCGCTGATGGCGCTGGGAATTATTTCCGAGCCGCTGCAGATCCTCGAGACCGACGTCGCGGTGACCATCGGCATGGTCTATTCCTACCTGCCGTTCATGATCCTGCCGCTGTACGCCACGCTGGAGAAGATGGACCTGTCGCTGCTGGAGGCCGCCGCCGATCTGGGCTGCCGGCCGTTCCGCGCCTTCCTTGCCATCACCCTGCCGCTCAGCATGCCGGGCGTGGTGGCGGGCTGCATGCTGGTGTTCATTCCGGCGGTGGGCGAGTTCGTCATTCCCGATCTGCTGGGCGGCCCCGACACATTGGTGATCGGCAAGGTGCTGTGGGCCGAGTTCTTCGACAACCGCGACTGGCCGACGGCCTCGGCGGTGGCGGTGGCCATGCTGGTGCTCCTGGTGGTGCCCATCATGATCTTCCAGCATTTCGAGGCCAAAAGGGCGGAGCGCGAGGGATGAACAACCGCGCTGTCATTTCCGTTCCGCTGTCTGTCATCCCGAGCGAAGTCGAGGGATCTCCGCCTGGACCATTGTCGCCATATCGCAAAAATCGGATCAGGACGAGATCCCTCCTCCCGATGGTCGTCGGGATGACAGCGGGGGCAGTGGGATGAACAACCGCGGCTTCGCCCTCTACACCACCCTGGCGCTGGTCTACGCCTTCCTCTACCTGCCCATCGCGCTGCTGGTGATCTATTCCTTCAACGCCTCCAAGCTGGTGACGGTGTGGGGCGGCTTTTCCACCAAGTGGTACGCCGAGCTGCTGCAGGACGAGCAGGTGCTGGGGGCGGCCTGGCTGTCTCTCAAGATCGCCTTCCTCAACGCCTGCCTCGCCACCGGGCTGGGCACCCTGGCGGCGGTGGTGCTGGTGCGGTTCCAGCGCTTTCCCGGCCGCGCCCTGTTCACCGGCATGGTCTCGGCGCCTCTGGTGATGCCCGAGATCATCACCGGTCTGGCCCTGCTGCTGCTGTTCGTCGGCATGGAGCAGATGCTGGGCTGGCCCGACGGGCGATCCATGACCACCATCGTCATCGCCCACGTCACCTTCAGCCTGTCCTTCGTCACCGTGGTGGTGCGCTCGCGCCTCGCCAGCATGGACCGCTCTTTGGAAGAGGCGGCCATGGACCTGGGCGCCCGGCCGCTGACCGTGTTCATGAAGATCACCCTGCCGATCATCGCGCCGGCCCTGGCGGCGGGCTGGCTGCTGGCCTTCACCCTGTCGGTGGACGACGTGGTGATCTCCGCCTTCGTCTCCGGCCCCGGCGCCACGCCGCTGCCCATCGTCATCTTCTCCAAGGTCCGCCTGGGGGTGAGCCCCGAGATCAACGCGCTCGCCACCATCGTGGTGGCCCTGGTGGGAATCGCCATCGCCGTTGCCGGGCGGGTGATGATGAGCAAGGAAAGCCGGGGCGGATAAGGCCGATGCGGGCGGGACGCCCGCGCTCCGGGACATGGCCCCTATTTGGGAGCGCGGGCGTCCCGCCCGCATCATGACAGGTTTGCCGGCATGACTCTTTTCCTCATCCAGACCGCCCTGATCATCGGTTTGCCCTATGGCCTGTGGCGTCTGGGGCCGGTCGGCCGCCTGATGCCGCTGGCCGCCGTGCAGATGGCGGCGGGCATCGCGCTCGGACCGAGCCTGATGGGCTGGCTGGCGCCCCAGCTGTCCCTGCTTCTGTTCCCGCCGGCCTCGCTTGCCGCCCTCGATGGGCTGGTGCGCCTTGCCGTGGTGTTCTTCGCCTTTTCCATCGGCCTGCATTTCGATCTGGCCCAGATCCGGGGGCAGGGGCGGTGCTTCTCGGTGGTGGCGCTGTCCAGCGTGGCGATTCCCACCCTGGCCGGCGCCTTCGGCGGCTGGTGGCTGTTCGCCGCCATTCCCGAATCCGCCGGCTTCTTCGCCTCGCGGCCCATCTTCGCCGCCGCCATGGGCATCGCGGCGGGAGTGACGGCGCTTCCCGTGCTGGGCGCCGTGGTGCGCGAGATGGGGCTGGAACGGCACAAGGTGGGTGTCATGGCGCTCGGCGCGGCGGCCTTCAACGATGCCGCCCTGTGGGTGGCGGTGGCGCTGCTGCTGGCGGTGGCCCAGGGGGGCGACCCGTGGTCGGCGGGGTGGGCGGCGGCCGGAGCCCAGCTGTTCGTCGGCTTCATGGTGGTGGTGGTCCGGCCGCTGCTGTCGCGGGTCTTCGCGGGCGTCGAGGCCAGCGGCCGGGTGTCGCCCGGCGACGTGGTGCTGCTGACCATCGGCCTGTCGGCCTCGGCGCTGGCCACCGAGGCCATGGGGCTGCACGCGGTGATCGGCGCCTTCGTCTTCGGGGCGGTGATGCCCCGCACCCTGGCCATGGCCATCGTCGGCAGCTTCGAGACCTTCGTGCAGGTGGTGCTGCTGCCGTTCTTCTTCATCTCGGTGGGGCTGAAGACCCGCATCGATCTGGGCGGCGGCGCCATGACCATCTTCTGGGTGATGAGCGCGGCGGCGATCCTCGGCAAGCTGGTCTCGGCGCTGCCCGCCTGGATGGGCGGCTGCACGGGGCGCGAGGCATGGATGCTGGGCGGCCTGTTGACCTGCAAGGGGCTGATGGAACTGGTGGTTCTCACCCTGCTGGCCGATGCCGGGCTGATCTCGGAAACCACCTTCGGGGCCATGGTGCTGATGGCCCTGTTCGCCACGGTGCTGACCAAGCCGCTGGCGGGAATGGTGCCGAGGTAGGGCTCTCGGCGGGCAAGAACGGAAAAAGCCCCCGGCGGAGGATCGACGCCGGGGGCTTTTGCCCAGAGGTAGTGCCCCAAAAGTCACCCTCGGGCCCGTCTTTCTGTCCCGTTCGTTCGTTCGAGGAGGGGACGGACAACAATTCGTGACAGGACCAAGGTAGGGGCGGGCGGGGTGCCGCGTCTGTGAAGAGTCTCACACAAGCCGAAAATCAGTCGAGGGAGGTCAGCCCCTCCAGGGCGGCGACCTTGTTGAGCGTGATCTGGCCCCGGCCCAGGGTGACGATTCCGGCCTGTTCCCACTTGGACAGCACCTTGTTGACGCTTTCGCGGCTGATGCCCAGATGGTCGGCGATTTCCTGCTGCGACAGCTTGATGGTCGAGGGGGCGCCGGCCTTGGCCCTGGTCCCCAGGGTCTGGTCGAGCATCAGCAGGTGCTTGGCCAGCCGGGACGGCAGGGACAGGAACACCATGTCCTCCAGCTGGTTGTCGGCCTTGCGGATGCGGTCGCACAGCACCTCGATCAGGTGGAGCGCCTGGACCGGGTGGTTGTGCAGGAAGGCGTGGACGTCCTTGCGCTCCAGGGCGATCAGCTCGGTGGCCTCCATGGCGGTGGCGTCGGCCGAGCGCTCCTTGCCGTCCAGCACGGCGATCTCGCCGAACAGCTGGCCGGGTTTGATCAGGCCGTAGGTCACCTCGCGCCCGTCGGCGGACAGCACGCCGATGCGGATCATGCCCTTGGCCACCAGATAGAGCCGGTCGCCGGGATCACCCTTGGAGAACAGCGTCTCGCGGGCATCGACCTTGACCATCTTGGCCTTGGCCGCCAGCTCGTCGAGCAGGTCGGTCCGGACCGACGCGAACAGGGGGGTGTTCGCCAGCATCTCGCGGCGACGCAATACGGTTTCCGGCATGCTAAAGCCTATCTCCCCACCTCAGCCAGTAATGCCGCGCCTCTTCAGCCAGGGCGCCAGCACGCCGATCATACCGCTACGGAACAACAACACGCAAACAACGAAGATGATGCCCTGGATGATGATGACCCAGGAGCCCACTCCGGCGAAGTAATCCTGGATGGCCACCACCAGGAAGGCGCCCACCGTCGGCCCCAGAACGGTGCCGACCCCGCCCAGCAGGGTCATCAGCACCACCTCGCCCGACATGTGCCAGTTGACGTCGGCCAGCGAGGCCAGCTGGAACACCAGGCTTTTCAGCGAGCCGGCCAGGCCGGCGAAGGCGGCCGACAGCACGAAGGCGATCAGCTTGTAGCGGGTGACCTCGTAGCCCAGCGAGATGGCGCGGGGCTCGTTGTCGCGGATGGCCTTCAGGACCTGCCCGAAGGGGGAATTCACCACCCTGTGCAGGAACAGCAGCGAAACCACGAACACCGCCAGCACGAAATAGTACATGGTCATGGTGTTGGACAGGTCGATCAGCCCGAACAGATGGCCGCGCGGCACGCCCTGGATGCCGTCCTCGCCATGGGTCATGGGGGCTTGCACCGCCACGAAGAAGCCCAGCTGGGCCAGCGCCAGGGTGATCATGGAGAAGTAGATGCCCTGGCGGCGGATGGCCAGCCAGCCGACCACGGCGCCCAGCACCGTGGCCAGCGCCACGCCCAGCAGGATGGCGATTTCGGGGGTCAGGCCCCATTCCTTGGCGGCATGGGCGGTGAGATAGGCCGACCAGCCGAAGAACATGGCATGGCCGAAGGACAGCAGGCCCACATAGCCCAGCAGCAGGTTGAAGGCGGCGGCGAACAGGCCGAAGCACAACCCCTTCATCAGGAACACCGGATAGACGGTGAAGGGCAGGACCAGCGCCACGGCCAGCAGGGCCAGGACGAAGGCTTTCTGTCGCGAGGGAATGGCGGTCACGGTCATGGCCTCAGGCTCCCTTGCCGAACAGGCCGGCCGGTTTGATCAGCAGCACCACCACCATGACCATGAAGATCACGGTGCTGGCGGCCTCGGGGTAGAACACCTTGGTCAGCCCCTCCACCAGCCCCAGCATGTAGCCGGTGACGATGGAGCCCAGGATCGAGCCCATGCCGCCGATCACCACCACGGCGAACACCACGATGATCAGGTCCGATCCCATCTTGGGGCTGACCTGATAGATGGGGGCGGCCAGCACGCCGGCGATGGCCGCCAGCGCCACGCCGAAGCCGTAGGTCAGCGTGATCATCAGCGGCACGTTGATGCCGAAGGCCTGGACCAGGGTGGGATTCTCGGTGCCGGCGCGCAAGTAAGCGCCCAGCTTGGTCTTCTCGATGGCGTACCAGGTGCCCAGGCAGAGAATCAGCGAGGCCACCACCACCCAGCCGCGATAGATGGGCAGGAACATGAAGCCCAGGTTCCAGCCGCCGGCCAGTTCCTTGGGAACGGCGTAGGGCTGGCCCGACACGCCGTAGCCCTCGCGGAACAGGCCTTCGATGATCAGGGCGAGGCCGAAGGTCAGCAGCAGGCCGTAGAGGTGGTCCAGCTTGTAGAGCCGGCACAGCATGGTGCGCTCGATGACGATGCCGACCACGGCCACCACCAGGGGCGCGAGGAGCAGGGCGGGCCAGTAGCCCAGCCCCAGGAAGTTCAGGGCCAACCAAGCGACGAAGGCGCCCATCATGTAAAGGGCGCCGTGGCTGAAATTGATGATGTTGAGAAGCCCGAAGATCAGCGCCAGCCCCAGGCTGAGCATGGCGTAGAACGCGCCGTTGATGAGACCGAGCAGCAATTGCCCGAACAGGGCCTGGGTCGGTATGCCGAGAATGGTCATCATGGGCTTGGGGCTCCCCCTTCTATACTTCCCGAACAATCCAACCCGTCATCCTGAGGCGAAGCCGAAGGACCTTTCAGACGATGGCGATTGTCGCCTCAGGCTGAAAGATCCTTCCTCCCTTCGGTCGTCAGGATGACAGGTCGGTTGCGGGCACTCTTACTTCTTCACCAGCGGGCAGGTGCTCTCGGACAGCGGCTGGTAGGCCTCGTCGCCCGGAATGGTGCGGACGATCTTGTAATAGTCCCAGGGGCCCTTGGATTCGGACGGCTTCTTCACCTGGGCCAGATACATGTCGTGGACCATGCGGCCGTCGGCGCGGATCTTGCCGTTCTTGGCGAAGAAATCCTGAATCGGCAGCTTGCGCATCTCGTCGGCGACCTTGATGCCCTCGTCGGTCTTGGCGCTGGCGGCGGCCTTCAGGTAGTGCAGCACCTGGGAATAGGTGCCGGCATGGACCATGGACGGCATCTTGCCGCCGCCCATCTTCTCGGACCAGCGCTTGGACCACGCGCGGGTCTGATCATCCATGTCCCAGTAGAAGCCGGTGGTCAGCATCATGCCCTGGGCGTTTTCCAGGCCCAGCGAATGCACGTCGGTGATGAACACCAGAAGGCCGGCCAGGGACTGGCCCGCCTGGGTGATGCCGAATTCCTTGGCCTGCTTGATGGCGTTGATGGTGTCGGCGCCGGCATTGGCCAGACCGATGATCTGGGCGCCCGAGGCCTGGGCCTGCAGCAGGAAGGACGAGAAGTCGGAATTGGGGAAGGGGTGCTTCACCGCGCCCTTGACCGTGCCGCCGCCCGCCTTGACCACGCGCTCGGTCTGGGCCTGCAGGTTGTGGCCGAAGGCGTAGTCGGCGGTGAGGAAGAACCAGGTCTTGCCACCGTTCTTCACCACCGCGTCGCCGGTGCCCACCGCCATGGCGTAGGTGTCGTAGGTCCAGTGGAAGCCGGTGGGCGAACACTTGTCGTTGGTGAGCGGCGTCGAGGCGGCGCCCGACACCAGGTCGACCTTGCCCTTCTCCTTGGACACCTCGCGCACCGCGATGGCGGCCGCCGTGGTCACCAGCTCGGCGATCACGTCCACCTGCTCGGTGTCGTACCACTTCCGCGCAATGCCCGACGCGATGTCGGCCTTGTTCTGGTGGTCGGCGGAGATCAGCTCGATGGTCTGGCCGTTCAGCTTGCCGCCGAAATCGTCGATGGCCATCTGGGCGGCCACGATGGTGCCCTTTCCGGCCAGGTCGGAATAGGTGCCCGACAGATCGGTCATGATGCCGATCTTGACCTTGCCGTCGCTGTACTGGGCATGCGCCATGCCGGTGGACAGGGCCAGCGCCGCGGCGCCGAGCAGAAGCCTCTTCATCACCATGTTTGGGTCCTCCCGTTGATTAAACGCCGAGATAGCTCTTCAGCTTGTCCATGTTGGCCGCCAGGGATTCGTTGGGGATCATGTCGATCACCTGCCCGTGCTCGACCACGTAGTGGCGGTCGGCGACGGTGGCGGCGAAGTGGAAGTTCTGCTCCACCAGCAGGATGGTGAAGCCCTTCTCCCTAAGGGTGCGAATGATGTCGCCGATCTGCTGGACGATGACCGGGGCCAGGCCCTCGGTGGGTTCGTCGAGCAGCAGCATGTCGGCGCCGGTACGCAGGATTCGGGCGATGGCCAGCATCTGCTGCTCGCCGCCCGACAGCTTGGTGCCCTGGCTGGAGGCGCGCTCCAGCAGACGGGGGAACAGGGCGTAGACCTCGTCGAGGCTCAGGCCGCCCGGCTTGATCACCGGGGGCAGCACCATGTTCTCCCTGACCGACAGCGAGGAGAAGATGCCGCGCTCTTCCGGGCAATAGGCGAGGCCGAGGCGCGCGATGCGGTTGGAGGTGAGGCCGATGGTCTCGGTGCCCTGGTATTTCACCGATCCGGCGCGCTTGCCGACGATGCCCATGATGGAGCGCATGGTGGTGGTCTTGCCGACGCCGTTGCGGCCCAAGAGGGTCACCACCTCGCCCCGGGGCACGTCGAAGCTCATGCCGTGCAGCACGTGGGATTCGCCGTAATGGGCGTGCAGGTCCCGGACCGAGAGGAGGATTTCGGGATCAGCCATGGCCTGCCGCTCCATGGCCCGAGCCCATGTAGGCCTCGACCACCTCGGGGTTGTCGGTGATCTCGGCGTAGGTGCCCTCGGCCAGTACCCGGCCCAGCTTCAGCACCGTGATGGTGTCGGACAGGTCGGCGACCACGCTGAGATTGTGCTCGACCATCAGGATGGTGCGGTTGGCCGCCACCCGGCGGATCAGCTCGGCGGTGCGCCGGACGTCCTCGGTGCCCATGCCGGCCATGGGCTCGTCCAGCAGCAGCATTTCCGGGTCGAGCGCCAGGGTGGTGGCGATCTCCAGCGCCCTCTTGCGGCCGTAGGATAGTTCCCCGGCCGGGGTGTCGCGGTATTCGGCGACGCCCACCGCCTCGATCAGTTCCTCGGCCCGGGCGTTCAGCTCGTCCAGGCATTCGCCCGAGCGCCAGAACTGGAACGACTTTCCCTGTTTGCGCTGCAGCGCGACGCGCACGTTCTCCAGCACCGTCAGATGGCCGAACACCGCCGAGATCTGGAACGAGCGCACCATGCCCTGGCGGGCGATGGCGGCCGGCTGGGTATGGGTGATGTCGGTGCCGTTGAACAGGATCTGGCCCCTGGTTGGGGTCAGGAACTTGGTCACCAGGTTGAAGCAGGTGGTCTTGCCGGCGCCGTTGGGGCCGATCAGCGCGTGGATGGTATGGCGGCGAACCTTGAGGTTGACGTCGGATACCGCGACGAAACCCTTGAACTCCTTGGTCAAGGAGCGGGTCTCGACGATCAAGTCGTCACCCATGCGGACACCTCCCTGCGGCGACCTGAATCCGGCGGGCTGGCGCGGGTGTAATCCCCGTCTTCATGCTCGCCTGAATATTATTCATCAAATAAGGCCATCAAAATCGCACCCTGTCAAAGCATGGAATTGTTGCTCGGCGCCTATCGGGTGAACACCCTATTCCAAGGGCTCGCGGCCAGTTGCCGGGAGGCGAAGTCTATGATCCCCTCGACAAAGAATGAGGGAATTGATCCGCCATTTTACAAGAGGGGGCGCACGGCACCGATGCGCCCCCTCAAGTCTATGGCGGCGCCTTGCGAAAACCGGCCGTCGTCAGGGGCCGCATTTCACTGGCGCGGGCAAGGGCGGCGGGCAGGGTGCAACCTACTCTTGGCGAACAGTGCGGAATGCCGTATGAAGTCCAACTTGGCCGATCGCCGCAGGTGATCGGGAGGGGGGCTGTCTGCCCGCCCAAGTGACGGTTTGGGTGTGTTGCATCAGTCTCTGCGGCCGGTAGGGGCCGCGGGGCGGCATAAAGGAATACGAAGTGAAGATCAGCGGATTGCCCGAAGCACAGGGACTCTATGACCCGCGCCACGAACACGACGCCTGCGGTGTCGGCTTCATCGTCGACATCAAGAACCGCAAGTCGCACGACATCGTTCGCGATGGCCTGGAGATCCTCGTCAATCTCACCCATCGCGGGGCGGTGGGCGCCGATCCCAAGGCGGGCGACGGTGCCGGCATCCTGATCCAGATGCCCGACGCCTTCCTGCGGGAAGAGGCGGCCAAGCAGGGCATCACCCTTCCGGCCGAGGGCGCCTACGGCGCCGGCTGCGTGTTCCTGCCCCAGGACGAGACCATCCGCAAGGCGTGCGAAGCCCATGTGGAGGCCCTGGTCAAGGCCGAGGGGCAGGCGCTGCTGGGCTGGCGCGACGTTCCGACCGATTCCTCGTCGCTCGGCTACTCGGTGCTGCCCACCGTGCCGGTGGTGCGCATGGTGTTCATCGGCAAGGGCGCCAACTGTCCCGACCAGCAGGCCTTCGAGCGCAAGCTGTTCGTCATCCGCAAGCAGGTGTTCAACAAGGCCCCCGAGGGCTCGGAACGCGACTTCTATATCCCCAGCCTGTCCACCCGCACCCTGATCTACAAGGGCATGCTGCTGGCCGATCAGGTGGGCGTGTTCTACAAGGAGCTGACCGACGAGCGCATGGTCAGCGCGCTGGCCATGGTGCACCAGCGCTTCTCCACCAACACCTTCCCCTCCTGGCGGCTGGCCCATCCCTTCCGCATGATCTGCCACAACGGCGAGATCAACACCCTGCGCGGCAACCTCAACTGGATGAACGCCCGGCGCCAGACCATGGAATCCAAGGTCCTGGGCGACGATCTGGCCAAGCTGTGGCCGCTGATCCCCGAAGGCCAGTCGGATTCGGCCTGCTTCGACAACGCGCTGGAACTGCTGGTCATGGGCGGCTATCCGCTGGCCCACGCCATGATGATGCTGGTCCCCGAGGCGTGGTCGGGCAACCCGCTGATGGACGAGAAGCGCAAGGCCTTCTACGAGTACCACGCCGCCCTGATGGAGCCGTGGGACGGCCCGGCCGCCGTGTGCTTCACCGACGGCCGCCAGATCGGCGCCACGCTGGACCGCAACGGCCTGCGCCCCGCCCGCTATCTGGTGACCAAGGACGACAAGTTCATGATGGCCTCCGAGATGGGCGTGCTGCCCATCGCCGAGGACCGCATCAAGAAGAAGTGGCGCCTGCAGCCCGGCAAGATGCTGCTGATCGACCTGGAACAGGGCCGCATCATCGACGATTCCGAGATCAAGGCCCAGCTGGCCAACGACAAGCCCTACGCCGAGTGGCTGGCCCAGTCGCAGATCATGCTGGAAGACCTGGACATCCCGGTCGAGACGGTCAAGCCCGATCCCTCCACCCTGCTGGACCGCCAGCAGGCCTTCGGCTACACCCAGGAAGACGTCAAGTTCCTGATGCAGCCCATGGCCGTCACCGGCCAGGAGGCGGTGGGCTCCATGGGCACCGACACGCCCATCGCCGTGCTGTCGGCCAAGCCGAAGCTGCTGTTCAACTACTTCAAGCAGTGCTTCGCCCAGGTGACCAACCCGCCCATCGATTCCATCCGCGAGGAATCGGTGATGAGCCTGGTGTCGCTGATCGGCCCGCGCCCCAACCTGCTGGGTCTCGGCCAGGACGGCGGCCAGGCCAAGCGCCTGGAAGTGCGCCAGCCCATCCTCACCAACGAGGACCTGGAGAAGATCCGCCGCATCGAGACCCTGCCGGGATCCGGCTTCAAGTCGGTGACCATCGACATCACCTGGCCGGCCTCGGAAGGCGCCGCCGGCCTGGAGGCCGCCGTGGCCGGCATCTGCCGCCAGGCCAAGGCCAAGGTGAGCGAGGGCTACAACATCATCGTGCTGTCCGACCGCTCGGTGGGGCCGGACAACGTGCCGATTCCGTCGCTGCTGGCGGTGTCGGCGGTGCATCACTTCCTGATCAGGGAAGGCCTGCGCACCAAGGCGGGCCTGGTGGTGGAGACGGGCGAGGCCCGCGAGATCCATCACATGTGCGTGCTGGCCGGCTATGGCGCCGAGGCGATCAATCCCTATCTGGCGTTCGAGACGCTGGAGGAGATGCGCCCCAACCTGCCCGAGCCGCTGTCCTCCTACGAGGTGCAGAAGCGCTACATCAAGGCCATGGCCAAGGCCATCCTCAAGGTGATGGCCAAGATGGGCATCTCCACCTACCAGTCCTATTGCGGCGCCCAGATCTTCGACGCCATCGGCCTGTCGTCGGGCTTCCTCAACACCTACTTCGCCGGCACCTCCAGCCGGGTCGAGGGCATCTCGCTGGCCGGCGTCGCCGAGGAAACCGTGCGGCGCCACCAGATCGCCTATTCCGACGCCCCGGTCTACCGCAACGCGCTGGATGTGGGCGGCGAATACGCCGTGCGCCTCCGGGGCGAGGACCATGCCTGGACCAGCGAGACCATCGCCTCCATGCAGCACGCGGTGCGTTCGGGCTCGCTCGACAAGTTCCGCGAGTTCTCCAAGGCCATCGACGACCAGAGCAAGCGTCTCCTGACGCTGCGCGGCCTGTTCGAGATCAAGCCGGCCGGTAACGGCATTTCCATCGACGAGGTCGAGCCGGCCAAGGAGATCGTCAAGCGCTTCGCCACCGGCGCCATGTCGTTCGGCTCCATTTCCTATGAGGCCCACTCGACCCTGGCGGTCGCCATGAACCGCATCGGCGGCAAGTCCAACACCGGCGAGGGCGGCGAGGAGGCGGAGCGCTTCGTGCCGCTGCCCAACGGCGATTCCATGCGCTCGGCCATCAAGCAGGTGGCCTCGGGCCGCTTCGGCGTCACCGCCGAGTATCTGGTCAACGCCGACGACATCCAGATCAAGATGGCCCAGGGCGCCAAGCCCGGCGAGGGCGGCCAGCTGCCCGGCCACAAGGTGGACAAGGTCATCGCCCGGGTGCGTCACTCCACCCCCGGCGTCGGCCTGATCAGCCCGCCGCCCCATCACGACATCTATTCCATCGAAGATCTGGCCCAGCTGATCTACGACCTGAAGAACGTCAATCCGGCGGCCCGCATTTCCGTCAAGCTGGTGTCCGAGATCGGCGTCGGCACCGTGGCGGCCGGCGTGTCCAAGGCCAAGGCCGACCACGTCACCATCTCGGGCTTCGACGGCGGCACCGGCGCCTCGCCGCTGACCTCCATCAAGCATGCGGGCAGCCCCTGGGAGATCGGCCTGGCCGAGACCCACCAGACCCTGGTGCTCAACCAGCTGCGTGGCCGCATCGTGGTGCAGGCCGACGGCGGCCTCAGGACCGGCCGCGACGTGATCATCGCGGCGCTCCTGGGCGCCGACGAGTTCGGCTTCGCCACCGCGCCGCTGATCGCGGCGGGCTGCATCATGATGAGGAAGTGCCACCTCAACACCTGCCCGGTGGGTGTCGCCACCCAGGACCCGGAGCTGAGGAAGCGCTTCGTCGGCCAGCCCGAGCACGTCATCAACTACTTCTTCTTCGTCGCCGAGGAAGTGCGGGAATGGATGGCCAGGCTGGGCGTGCGCTCGCTGTCCGAGCTCACGGGCCGCACCGACCTGCTGGACGTCAACAAGGCCATCGACCACTGGAAGGCCAAGGGCCTGGACTTCTCCAAGGTGTTCCACCGCATTCCGTCCCAGCCGGGCGTGGCCGAGCGTCATTGCGAGACCCAGGAGCATGACGTGGTCGACATCCTGGACCGCGAGCTGATCGCCGAGGCCAAGCCGGCCCTGGAAGACCGGGTGTCGGTGCGCATCAAGAAGCCGGTGCGCAACATCAACCGCACCGTCGGCGCCATGCTGTCGGGCGAGGTGGCCAAGCGTTACGGCCATGCCGGCCTGCCCGGCGACACCATCCACGTCAAGCTGACCGGCACCTCCGGCCAGAGCTTCGGCGCCTTCCTGGCCCGGGGCGTGACGCTCGAGCTGGAAGGCGAGGGCAACGATTACGTGGGCAAGGGCATCTCCGGCGGGCGGGTGATCATCTATCCGTCCAAGGATTTCAGCTATCCGGCCGAGGACAACATCATCGTCGGCAACACCGTGCTCTACGGCGCCATCGAGGGTGAGTGCTATTTCCGCGGCGTGGCCGGCGAGCGCTTCGCCGTGCGCAACTCGGGCGCCATCGCAGTGGTCGAGGGCGTGGGCGACCACGGCTGCGAATACATGACCGGCGGCGTGGTGCTGGTCATCGGCCCGACGGGGCGCAACTTCGCGGCGGGCATGTCGGGCGGCGTCGCCTACGTGCTGGACGAGGCCGGCGACTTCAAGAAGCGCTGCAACCTCTCCATGGTCGAGCTGGAGCCGGTGGCCGCCGAGGAAGAGGCCAATTCCAAGCACGAGAACCAGGCCGGCGACCTGGAAGGCCACGGCCTGGTGGACGTCATGGGCGACATGACCCGCGACGATGCGTCGCGCATCCAGGCGCTGCTCAGGAACCACCAGCACTACACCGGGTCCAAGCGGGCCCACGACATCCTGCTGAACTGGGAGTACTACATGCCGAAGTTCGTCAAGGTGATGCCGGTCGATTACCGGCGCGCCCTGCTCGAAATGCAGAAGGCCCAGGAACCCAAGGTCGCAGTCGGGGGAGGGCGCTGACATGGGAAAGGCTACCGGTTTCAAGGAATTCGCCCGCCAGACCCCCGGCTATGAAGCGCCGGCCGAGCGCGTGAAGCACTACCGCGAGTTCACCAAGCCGCTGACCGACGAAGAGCTGGCCAAGCAGGGGGCGCGCTGCATGGATTGCGGCATCCCCTTCTGCCACCAGGGCTGCCCGGTCAACAACATCATTCCCGACTGGAATGATCTGGTGTACCGCAACCGCTGGCAGGAGGCCTCGGAGGTCCTGCATTCCACCAACAACTTCCCGGAATTCACCGGCCGCGTCTGCCCCGCGCCCTGCGAGGCGGCGTGCACGCTCAACATCACCGACAGCCCCGTGGCCATCAAGACCATCGAGCATGCGGTGGTGGAGCGCGCCTTCGCCGAGGGCTGGCTGGTGCCCGATCTGCCTAAGCGCGAGACCGGCAAGACGGTTGCGGTGGTGGGCGGCGGCCCGGCCGGCATGGCCGCCGCGCAGCAACTGGCCCGCGCCGGCCATTCCGTCACCCTGTTCGAGAAGAACGCCAAGGTGGGCGGCCTGCTGCGCTATGGCATTCCCGACTTCAAGCTGGAGAAGGACGTCATCGACCGCCGCGTCGCCCAGATGGAGGCCGAGGGCGTCGAGATCCGCTGCAACACCCATGTGGGCGTCACTCTTCCGGTCAAGGACCTGCTGGACGGCTTCGACGCGGTGGTGCTGACCGGCGGTTCGGAAAAGCCCCGCGATCTGCCGGTCCCCGGCCGCGAGCTGAAGGGCGTGCATTTCGCCATGGATTTCCTCACCCAGCAGAACCGCCGCAATGGCGGCGAGGCGGTGGGAGCCGAGGACATCCTGGCCACGGGCAAGAAGGTGGTGGTGATCGGCGGTGGCGACACCGGCGCCGACTGCGTCGGCACCTCCAACCGCCACGGCGCCGCCTCGGTCACCCAGATCGAGATCATGCCCCGTCCGCCCGAGAAGGAAGACAAGGGCGTCTCCTGGCCGCTGTGGCCCAACCGCCTGCGCACCTCGTCCTCCCATGACGAGGGCTGCGAGCGCCGCTGGTCGGTGAATACCGTCAAGTTCACGGGCGAGGGCGGCAAGGTCACCGGTCTGGACTGCGTCCAGGTGGATTCCAGGTTCCAGCCCATCCCCGGCACCGAGTTCAAGCTCGACGCCGATCTGGTGCTGCTGGCCATGGGCTTCGTCCATCCCATCCATGAGGGGCTGGTGGACGGGCTGGGTCTCGACAAGGATCCGCGCGGCAACGTCAAGGCCGACACCACCTCCTATCAGACCTCCAATCCCAAGGTCTTCGCCGCCGGCGACATCCGTCGCGGCCAGAGCCTGGTGGTCTGGGCCATCCGCGAAGGCCGTCAGGCCGCCCGCGCCGTGGATGCCTATCTCATGGGAAGCAGCGACCTGCCGGCCTGCTGATCCACGCAAGTGATCGGGAGGGGCGATCATGTTGATCGCGCCCTCCCGATTGGTCATACCAGAATGGCTCTGGTGGGCGGCGTTTGTTGTTCAATACAACAGTATTTGTTTTCTGAAATCGTCAAATCGAATTTGATCGGGTGATCAGGCTCGACTTGCCGACTTTTTGTGCCGGCGAGTTTCAGTTCTGACAACATCCCGCATAGGTTGCCTTCTTTGGTATGATTATATCATTTTGACACTTGGACTTATTGACTAGTTCAGACGTTTGTCATAGAACAGAATTGGATGGAGGGTCCGTCTTAACGGCTGCCTTGGGATACTCGGCGAATGTCAATCAGCAACTGGCGCCTGCGCGCCAAGATACTTCTTATCGTGGTCTTGTCCCTGTTCGGCATGGGGGCAATCATCGCCATCAACCTGTCCAATCTCCGCGAGGAGCTGATGGCGGCGCGGCAGGTGAAGACCCAGCATGTGGTGGAGACCGCCCACAGCGTCATCGCCCATTACATCGCCCAGGCCAAGACCGGAACCATGACCACCGAGGCCGCCCAGGCCGCCGCCATCGAGGCGGTCAAGGCCATGCGCTATGCCGGGACCGAGTATTTCTGGATCAACAGCCTGGCCGGCAAGATGGTGGTCCACCCCATCCGCCCCGACATGGCGGGCAAGGACCTGATGGGTCTGAAGGACCCGGCGGGCAAGCTGTTCTTCGAGGCCATGATCACCGTGGTCAACAAGGACAAGGCCGGCTTCGTCGATTACCTGTGGCCCAAGCCCGGCTTCGACCAGCCGGTGCCCAAGGTGTCCTACGTCAAGGGTGTCGAGGAATGGGGCTGGCTGGTGGGCTCCGGCATCTACATCGATGACGTCGATGCCGCCTTCCGGTCCGAGGTCGCCAAGCTGGGCGGCGTCGCCGCCGGGGTGATGCTGCTGGTGCTGCTGGTGTCGTGGTGGGTCGGCAACAACGTGGTCGCCGGCATGAACGCCGCCACCGGCGGCATCCGCAAGCTGGCCGAGGGCGACACCGCCGTGGAGATCAGGGGCGCCGAACGGGGTGACGAGATCGGCGATCTGGTCCGTGCCGCCGAGGTTTTCCGCGAGCATTCCCTGGCCATGAAGCGCATGTCGGACGAACGGGCCGAGCAGCGCCGCCAGGCCGAGGCCGAGCGCCGCTCCACCCTGGAGAAGCTGGCCGGCGAACTGGAGCGCGGCGTCAAGTCCACCGTGGTGACCGTCAACGAATCCGCCGAACGCATGCAATCCACCGCCAACGGCATGGCGACCTCCATCGATCAGGCCTCGCAGGAGAGCCAGGCCGTCGCCGCCGCCGCCCAGCAGACCTCGTCCAACGTCGAGACGGTGGCCGCCGCCGCCGAGGAGCTTTCGGCGTCCATCCGCGGCATCGGCTCGCAGGTGCAGGAGAGCACCCAGATCGCCAGGGACGCCGTGGACGCCGCCCGGCGGACCGATTCCGTGGTGCGCGGCCTGTCCGAGGCCGCCGACCGCATCGGCGAGGTGGTGCGCCTGATCAACGACATCGCCGGCCAGACCAACCTGCTGGCGCTCAACGCCACCATCGAGGCCGCCCGGGCCGGCGAGGCCGGCAAGGGCTTCGCCGTCGTCGCCAACGAGGTCAAGCATCTGGCCAGCCAGACCGCCAAGGCCACCGACGAGATCGGCCAGCAGATCGCCGCCATCCAGTCCACCACCGCCGACGCGGTGGGCGCCATCGAGGGTATCGGCAAGACCATCGGCCGCATGGACGAGATCGCCTCCGCCATCGCCGAGGCGGTGGACCAGCAAGGCGCCGCCACCCAGGAAATCGCCCGCAACGTCCACGAGGCGGCGGGCGGCGCCCAGGAAGTGTCGCGCCACATCTCCTCCATCAGCCACACCGCCTCGGAAGCCGGAATCGCCGCCCGCGAACTGCTCTCCGCCGCCGCCGGCCTGGCCCGGGAATCCGAAACCCTGCGCAGCGGCGTCGACCGCTTCCTGGGCGAAGTGCGGGGAATGTAGCCGGAAACCCCTCTCCCTCAGGGAGAGGGGTGAGGGGCAAAAAACCAGTGCGAAGGGACTCGTCCCTTCGCGCATCCCCCTTCCATCCGGTGCCCCCCTATCGTCATGCTGAGCACCGCGAAGCATCTTTCAGCCTGAAACGGCTACCGATTCTGCCTGAAAGGCCCTTTGCTGCGTTCAGGGTGACAAATGGCCCAGCGGCCGGCCGCCCCTACTCCCCCAAATCCCCCAGCCAACGCTTCTGGTTTCTTCGCGAGAGAGAAGACGGTAGTTTTTCCGCAGGCTCTAACCTCGCGCTGGTAACCTATGGCTGACGCATCGCTGACCCAAATGTTGCTCTCCGGTACGGCGGGCGCGCTGATTGCAGCCGGCCTGAATTATTTTGTTCAGACGCGTCTTGCTGTGAGAAATAAACGACAGGAAGAGCGGAGGCTCGCCTACGTCTACTTTGTGCGCGTATTAAACATTGTTACCTGCGTTGATTTGGTGGCTAAAATTTATATGCCATACAGAGATTATTTTTTAAAGAAACTTGATGAAACAAAGCTCTCTGAATTTGGCGTGTCTCACGCAATTATTGCGGCGATATTTCAAATAATTCATGATGGTAGTGATGCTAATAAAGCTGAAATTGCGAAAGCCGCATTTTTTGTGGAATACGCGAAGGAGGCTGCCGCAGAACTTTTAGATTTCACCATTTCCGCAGAAAATCTCGCAAAGCTGCCCCAGGAGGTTTCGGCCACATACTACACGTTTATGTCGGCGGCTTTTCAATTGAGGGCCGCGATAGATTTGTTCCTCAAATTCCTTGAGGAGGGTGACCTATCTCATCTGGATTTGGACACGTTATACGCCCAGTGGTCAAACGCGGTCATCTTCTATGAGTCTGCCGTTCAATTGTGTGCGGGGCTAAAAAAGTGGGGAAAAATTACCGCCGAACAGGAACGGAAACTTGCCGATAGTCATAAGCAGATAGCTGGAAAGCAGGTGCTGGCGAGATTCAACAATCAGGAGAAGCTAAAGGCTGCCCTGAGCTTTGTCCAGGCCCAGGCGTCCAAACAACAGCAGAAGGCAGATTCATAACTTACTTTCGGGGGGCAACAGTGAGACGCTGTATGGTTGCGGCCTTGGCCGTCGAGAAGAAGTGCTCGTCCGCCACCACCACAGCCATGCCGCTCCGCCATCTTTTCCCCGACTCCCGTGACCGCTACAACGAAACGGAGTGGCGGCGTCGGTGATGAGCAACAAGGAATGGGGATGCGCGAAGGGACTAATACCAGCCTGCGCTGACCGCGACTCACGAAGGGGATTCCCAAGAAGGGCAGAATGTGAGTCACTCTGGCAAACAGCCGGAGATTTGCCGTGGCAGCGCCGATCCCCCTTCGCCTCGATTATGATGGTCCCGTCCTTCGGGCTCTTGCTCGTCGGTCGAGGGATGCTGACCAGACGCGTCGTCTTCTGGCGCTGGCGTCAATCTACGACGGTGGCAGCAGGAGATCGGCGGCCAAGCTGGGCGGGGTTGGCCTGCAAATTGTCCGGGATTGGGTTGTTCGGTTCAACACGCACGGCCCGGTTGGCCTGATCGACCGCAAGGCTCCTGGTCCGGTGTCGAAACTGAACACCGCCCAACGCCAGGCCTTGGTGGACAAAGTGGAGCGCGGCCCGATCCCGGCGGTGGATGGCGTCGTCCGCTGGCGGCTCAAGGATTTGGCCCTGTGGATTTTCGAGGATTTCGGCATCTCGCTGGATGAGACGACGCTGGGGCGGGAACTGAAGGCCCTGGGCTTCCGCAAGCTGTCGGCCCGCCCCCGCCATCATGCCCAGAACGGCGATGCCGTCGAGGATTTTAAAAAAGTTTCCCCTCCGAGCTGGCGGCGATCCGGGCCAAGCTGCCTCACGGAACCGACGTAGAGGTCTGGTGGCAGGACGAGGCCAGGGTCGGGCAGAAAAACAAGATCACGCGGCGGTGGGCCAAGCGGGGAACACGCCCCTCGGCTCCCCATGACCAGCGCACCCAGTCCGCCTACATCTTCGGCGCCATCTGCCCCGAGCGCGGCGTCGGTGCCGCCCTGGTCCTGCCGCGCTGCGACACCCTGGCCATGCAGTGGCACCTGGATGAGATCGCATCCCAGGTGAGGCCGGGAGCCCACGCCGTCCTCATGCTCGATCAAGCGGGATGGCACACCACCGACAAGCTGACCGTGCCGGACAACATCACCATCCTACCTTTGCCGCCCCGCTCGCCGGAACTCAACCCGGTTGAGAACATCTGGCAGTTCATCCGCCAGAACTGGCTCTCCAACCGTGTCTTCGAATCCTACGATCAGATCATCGCTCTGTGCTGCCATGCCTGGAACAAGCTCATCGACCAGCCATGGAAAATCATCTCCATCGGTCGGCGCCAGTGGGCCCATGGGTTTTAATCAATGCAGGTTGGTATAAGTCCCTTCGCATTGGTTCTTTTCCAACCCTTTCATCCCGGCCCATGGCACGGATTGCCCCCTTGACCCGCCTCAAGGCGCGGCGACCGGCGATGGAGCACCATCCGCCGGTCGTTTGCTTCAGGATGCTTGTTCATGGCCACGATTCCGTTGATGGAACCCGTCTACAAGGGCTCGCAGGGGCCGGTGTTCTTCGCCGCCGGCTTCCGCCCGTTCTTCCTGTTCGCCGCCGTGCAGGCGGCGGTGATGCTGCCTTTGTGGCTGCTGGCCTTCGCCGGCATCCTGCCGGTGGGGCCCAACTGGAATCCGGTGGTCTGGCACTCCCACGCCATGGTGTTCGGCTTCGCCGGCGCGGCGGTGGGCGGCTTCCTGCTGACGGCGGTGCCCAACTGGACCAATTCCCATCATGTGTCGGGCAAGCCGCTGATGGCGCTGTTCGCGCTGTGGCTGGCCGGGCGGGTGGCCGTCGCCCTGGCGGGCGTGCTGCCGCCGGTCCTGGTCGCCGTGCTCGATCTCGGCTTCCTGCCGCTGCTGGCCTTCCTGCTGGCCAAGCCGCTGATTCAGGCGGGCAAGTGGCGCAACATCGTCTTCCTGCCCATTCTCGGCGTGCTGTGGCTGGCCGGGCTGTGCGCCCATGTCGAGGCCCTGACCGGCAATCCGGTGGGGCTGAAGGGCGTGACCCTGGGCATCTTCATCCTGCTTCTGATGATCGCCATCGTCGGCGGGCGCATCATTCCGTCCTTCACCCAGAACTGGCTGCGCATGCAGGGCCGTCCCGTGGATGTGGCGCCGGTGGGCTGGATCGAGCAGGGCGGGGCGGGGGGCGTCGTCGCCCTGGCCGGCCTCGCCCAGGTGTTCCTGCCGTCCACGCCGCTGGCCGGGGCGCTGCTGCTGGCCGCCGCCGCCATCCATGCCTGGCGGCTGTCGGGCTGGCACGGGCTCAAGACCGTCTCCAACCCCATCCTGGTCATCCTGCATGTGGGTTATGCCTGGATGGTGCTGGGCTTCGCCCTGCTGGGCCTTTCGGCCTTCATGGACGCCCTGCCGCCATCGGCGGCGCTGCATGCGCTGACGGCGGGCTCGGTGGCCACCATGATCATCGCGGTGATGAGCCGCGCCGCCCTGGGCCATGCCGGGCATCCCCTGGTGGTGGCCAAGGCCACCGTGTGGGCCTACGGCCTGATTTCGGCCGGCGCCATGCTCCGCGTCATGGCGCCGGTGATTCCCGACGGCATGATGATGCTGACCATGGTCGGCGGCGTCGTGTGGAGCCTTGGCTGGGTCCTCTACGTCGTGGTCTACTTCCCCATCTGCACCCGGCCGCGCGCCGACGGGCGGCCGGGGTAAGGGTATTTGGGCTATCGCCCAAGCCCATCCGGGGCGAATGCCCCGGACCCCATTTTGATTTAATGAATGGGGTTTGGGGCCCAAGGCCCCAAGCGGGTATGGGCGGCAGCCCATGATGGAATGAGGCAAGCGGATGATCGTCTTCTTCACCGATTTCGGGGCGCAGGGGCCGTATCTCGGCCAGATGGAGATGGTCATCCGCCAGACCCTGCCGGCCGAGCCGGTGGTCAACCTGATCGCCGACGCTCCCCGCTTCGATCCCCAGGCGTCGGCCTATTTGCTGGCCGCCCTGGCCGCCGGCATTCCCCGCCAGTCCGTGGTGCTGGCGGTGATCGATCCCGGAGTGGGAGGCGAGCGGCTGGCCCTGGTGGTCGAGGCGGACGGCGTGCTCTATCTCGGTCCCGACAACGGCCTGTTCGAGATCCTGGCGCGGCGTGCCAGGACCTTCCGCGCCTGGGAGATCGTCTGGCGCCCCGAGCGTCTGTCGGCCAGCTTCCACGGCCGCGATCTCTTCGCCCCGGTGGCCGCCCGCCTCGCCGCCGGGCTGGGGCCCGAGGATTGCGGCTGCCGGCCGGTGGAGCCGTCGCCCGGCTTGGGCGATAGCCCAAATACCCCTTACCCCGGCCGCCCGTCGGCGCGCGGCCGGGTGCAGATGGGGAAGTAGACCACGACGTAGAGGACCCAGCCGAGGCTCCACACGACGCCGCCGACCATGGTCAGCGTCGTAGTGCCGTCGGGAATCACCGGCGCCATGACGCGGAGCATGGCGCCGGCCGAAATCAGGCCGTAGGCCCACACGGTGGCCTTGGCCACCACCAGGGGATGCCCGGCATGGCCCAGGGCGGCGCGGCTCATCACCGCGATGATCATGGTGGCCGCCGAGCCCGCCGTCAGCGCGTGCAGCGCCGCCGATGGCGGCAGGGCGTCCATGAAGGCCGAAAGGCCCGCAGGGCGAAGCCCAGCACCATCCAGGCATAACCCACATGCAGGATGACCAGGATGGGGTTGGAGACGGTCTTGAGCCCGTGCCAGCCCGACAGCCGCCAGGCATGGATGGCGGCGGCGGCCAGCAGCAGCGCCCCGGCCAGCGGCGTGGACGGCAGGAACACCTGGGCGAGGCCGGCCAGGGCGACGACGCCCCCCGCCCCGCCCTGCTCGATCCAGCCCACCGGCGCCACATCCACGGGACGGCCCTGCATGCGCAGCCAGTTCTGGGTGAAGGACGGAATGATGCGCCCGCCGACGATGGCGATCATCAGAAGCAGGATGAAGATGCCCAGGGTCACGCCCTTCAGCCCCACCGGATTGCCGGTCAGGGCCTCGACATGGGCGCACAGCCCGGCCAGCCACAGCACGCCGAGAATGGGCAGGAAGACGATGTTGCGCCACTTGCCCGCCTGAATCAGCGGCTTGGCCAGCAGGAAGGCCAGCAGCGGCAGGAAGCCGAGATCGAGCACGGCGACCAGGACCGGCGGCAGCACGCCCGCCAGGGCGACGGCCACCCGCCCGGCCAGCCACAGCGCGAACAGCGCCATCAGCGGCTTGCCCGACACATGATGGGAATTGGTCCAGTTGGGCACCGCCGTCAGCAGGAAGCCGCCCACCGCCGCGCCGGCGAAGCCGAACACCATGGCGTGGGAGTGCCAGACCACCGGATTCCAGTTGGGCCCCACCGGCAGGATGCCGGCGAAGGCCAGCAGCCACAAAGGCAGCATCACCGCCGCCTGCACGGCGGCGAACAGGAAGAACGGGCGGAAGCCGGCGGCGAAGAACACCGGCCCCTGCGAGCCCTTGTAGACGGGTTCCATCAACGGAATCGTGGCCATGAACAAGCATCCTGAAGCAAACGACCGGCGGATGGTGCTCCATCGCCGGTCGCCGCGCCTTGAGGCGGGTCAAGGGGGCAATCCGTGCCATGGGCCGGGATGAAAGGGTTGGAAAAGAACCAATGCGAAGGGACTTATACCAACCTGCATTGATTAAAACCCATGGGCCCACTGGCGCCGACCGATGGAGATGATTTTCCATGGCTGGTCGATGAGCTTGTTCCAGGCATGGCAGCACAGAGCGATGATCTGATCGTAGGATTCGAAGACACGGTTGGAGAGCCAGTTCTGGCGGATGAACTGCCAGATGTTCTCAACCGGGTTGAGTTCCGGCGAGCGGGGCGGCAAAGGTAGGATGGTGATGTTGTCCGGCACGGTCAGCTTGTCGGTGGTGTGCCGTCCCGCTTGATCGAGCATGAGGACGGCGTGGGCTCCCGGCCTCACCTGGGATGCGATCTCATCCAGGTGCCACTGCATGGCCAGGGTGTCGCAGCGCGGCAGGACCAGGGCGGCACCGACGCCGCGCTCGGGGCAGATGGCGCCGAAGATGTAGGCGGACTGGGTGCGCTGGTCATGGGGAGCCGAGGGGCGTGTTCCCCGCTTGGCCCACCGCCGCGTGATCT
>NZ_JBZVFI010000009.1:0-175067 GCF_058402745.1 Paramagnetospirillum sp. | reverse complement strand
TTCTGGTGGATAACCGCTGGAATGATGTGGGCACCAAGGTCACCTGGAACCTGATCAATCTGCTGTCGGCTCCTGACCGGCTGGCCCATGCCGACAGTGCCGAAAAGGTGGCCGATGCCAAGCGCATCGCGTTGCGCATGGCGGTACTGGCCCAGGTCCATGTGATCTCGCATCAGTTCGCCAGCGCCACCAAGCAGTTCGAGCGGGCCGACAAGCTGTGGGGCATTGAGACCCGTCTGGCCGAAGCCTCGGGCAACCAGCAGCGCGGTGGCACCCAGAACGAGATCGAGCGCATCAGCACCGAGACCTCGGCCATCGCCGCCGAGCTTCGCCGCTTCCAGACCTATGCCCAGATGCAGTCGGCCTATGGCAAGCTGCAAGCCACCATCGGCGCCGACCCGGTGCCGGAGCGGGTGGCGTCGCACTCGCTGGAAGGTCTGTCGGGCGCCATCGTCCTGGCCATGCCGCCGGTGGTGAAGGCCGATGCGGTGCCGCAGGCTGCGCCCGCCGTGATCGAGGCTGTGAAGCCCGATGTTTCGGCCGAACCCGAACAGCGCGACGTGGTTGCCGATGCTCTGGGCTGGTTGGGCCGCACCATTGCCGACAAGGTCCAGGAACTCTCCGCCCCGACCAAGGAGGCCACAGCTCCGACTGTCCAAGCGCCTCCGACCGTGACGGTGCCGGTTTCCATGACCGTCGATCCCGCTGCTTCCCAGGTCGCTCAGGCCAATCCATCGGATCGCCCTATCGATTGGTTGGGGCGCCCCATCAACAGGTAGGCGGTCCGAGAAGGGAGGGATGGAATGGACTTCATCCAACAAATTGGCTGCAGGCTCGCTTCCGCCCCTTCCTTCATTCCTGATCGGGGAAACGACGATGATCGGTGAAGCGCTCGCCCGTGCCGCCAGGAACGCCATCCGTCGGATGACGCTTCGCCGTTTTGACCCAGATTCCCCCGCGAGGTCGGATGGTCAGCTTTCCTTGAAGGACATCGCGATTTTGACCAGGAAGTTGCCGGATTTCAATCTGCCGGAATCCGTTGGAAATGCCAGGACCGAGCAATCATGAACGCCATCCAGCGCAGCCGAAGGAGAAAGTGAATGAGCTGACGCCTGTGGAGCGGGGGGGGATGTTCGATGGCGCTGCCGTGGCTGATTCTGAGCATACAGCCCCGGGGTAGGCCAGCCGCCATGCGTCCATTGCACGTTCTGGCGCGGCGAGCATGATGCACAAAGCTAGCGCCCCGCTGGGTTTTCCGATCTGCTCAATCTCGGGAACGGTGGGGTCTGGGCCCGCTGGGGATGGGCGGTCCCGGCCCTGTGCCTGCTGTCCTTCGGAGCACAAGCTCAGGAGCCGGTGATTCCGGTTCAACTGGGTGGTGGTGCAGTTCGCGGACCCATCTGCCGAATTGCCGGGCAAAATTCACTGCATCACGGTCAAGAAAAAAACTGATTCAAGGAGGGCCAGACCCTGTGTTTTGACTGCGCGTCATCGAAAAGGCGCAGTTGGACGAGGGCCGGGGGGGGAAGGGGGCGGCGGAGAAGTTGAATTCGGGCGCATAAGCGTCTGTGGAGCTGAACTCGGCCGGAACGTTGGAAGCCGAGAAGTTAGATCGGATGCTGCCGTAGCCGAGGTGGAAGCTCAACTCGGCCCGCGCCGTCACCAGCAAATGCGGCATCAGTGCGCCGTTCTCCGGCTGGGTGGTCGAACAGAGGGCGAGAGCCCTATTCAAAATAGTTCAGGCGCGTCAGCCCATTCTCGACACCTCTCTTGACGCACTCGACCGGAGGCCGAGTTCATCGTGCTGTCGGGCTGGGTAAGAAACCTCAAAGTGCGGCTCTGGTGGTCCAGGTGGCGGGTGGCTAGGTCAAGAAAGGTCCATCCCGCCAAGATCGCCGCGTAGGGGCCAAGGTCGAAGCGATTTTCTTTTCGGTCAAGGTGGTGGCCGAGGTTAAGGGCGATTATCCCGAACTGATCGCCGGTATGACCGGCCGGGTGCAGATGCCCCAACCATGATTGATATCGATCTATGAGCCACAACCCGTTATCAACTGCTGGGCTTGGAGAACACGCGAGGAAGGCGCCAATTCCACCGAACTGGGCTTTGTCACGGTCAATGACAGCCGGGCCTTGGTTTTCTACCGCCAAGCGGCGTGTTCATTCGAGGGCGAGGGACTGACGCATCGGCGTTGCCGGGATTGAGGCCGGGGCACCCTTCACCTTGTGGCAGCGGGTGTTCAAGTGTCTGGTATCCGATCAACGTGCGCCAAAGTTGTTCCCGCCGTTCTCGATGGCGCCGATGGGCAGAACGGTCGGAGGGCGGCCTCGCCACGCCCGCCGCCGCCGTTGAAGGACCGCGACGGCCGAGGCGACTCGGAACCCTGCTGCCGGCCCGTGACGAGGATTGGGGCGAGCAGGACATTGCCCGTAACCCGTGCTTCGGATTTCGACGGCCACGCTCGGGCGGCGACTGGCCCTCGCCGGTCACGCAATGGAAGCGAAAGATCACATCCATTCCTCGCTACCGGCTGAAGCTGGCGGCGGGAATCGTGCTGGCCTTGCTGTTCCCGCTGCGGCTGTCGAGCTGGCCCCGCAGGAGCTGGCGGCCCATAATCCGGCGGTGAATCCGCTCGCCCACGGAGCGGCGCATCGAGAAGGTGCACGTCCGGCAAACAGAAGTGGCCGAGGGACAGATTTCTCTTCGAATGGATCGCACCACCCTGACCGGGAAGTGAAGGTGGCCAAAAAGGCGCTGTCCACCGCCCGGCAGATGGATCAGGCCACCCAGCAGGCTTCTTTGATTCCAAGGCCAGGGTCAGCTTGCCATCATCCGCGCCCGCATCGAGGAGCGGAGCGCCGAGGCGGCTCAATTGGAAAATTTGATGGCCCGCTCCCAGTCAAGGCACCGCGTGCCGATTTGGCCGTGCTGGACGATCCCGCCGAGGAGGCTGCCCGGTCAAGTGGGTGAGAAGGTGCTGGCGCGGGCATCGCCCAATGACGTCGAGGTGGAGGCTTGGTTGGCCCCTGCCGATGTCATCGCGTTGGAGAAGGGTGACCGGGTCAGCCGGTTTCTCAATGCCGATCCGCTGTCGCCGGTGTCGGCCAAGCTGCTTTACGTCACCTATGAAGCCATTCCCCAGCCCGACGAACACTGGGTCATCGGGTGCGGGCGGAATTGGCGAAGGGCGAGAGCGGTCCCCGGTTGGGATTGAAGGGCACCGCCCGGCTTGACGGCCATCGGGTGGCGTTGATCTACTGGCTGGCGCGGCGCCCGCTGGCGGTCGTGCGTAACTTCGTGGGTCTGTAACCATGGATTCCGCCGCCCTGCCATTGCCGGGTTTGCGCGATGAGCTATCGCTGCATCCGGGTCCGGCTTCCCTCGACGGCTCGCCCACCTGGACCATCCGCGATCCGGTCCGGAACCGCTATTTCCGCATCGGCTGGGCCGCCTTCGAGGCTTTGAGCCGCTGGGGGTGGCACCGCCGGTGACGTCGCCAAGGCGGTGCGTTCCGAAACCACCATCGACATGAGTGACGAGGAGGTGGTGGATGTCGCCAAGTTCCTCCACGGCAATCAGCTGACCCAGGCCAACAGCCATGCGATACAACGCGGCTGGCCGAGCAGGCGGCGGCGGAGAAACATTCCGTCTTCAACTGGCTGCTGCACCATTACCTGTTCTTCCGCATTCCCCGCTGCGGCCCGATCGCTTCCTGGGGGGCCATGCTGCCGCTGGTGTCCTGGCTGGGCAGCCAGTGGTTTCGTTGGACCACCTTGGGGGCCTTGCTGCTCGGGTTGATGCTGCTGGTGCGGCAATGGGAGGTCTTCACCGCCACCCTGGTCGATACCCTCTCGGTCAGCGGCATGGTCAGCTACGGCATCGCCTTGTCACTGGTGAAGGTCATCCACGAACTGGCCCATGGCCTGACCGCCAAGCGGTTCGGGCGCCGGGTGCCGACCATGGGGGTGGCATTCCTGGTGATGTGGCCGGTGCTCTATACCGACGTCAACGAGACCTGGACCCGGCGTCGCGGCGGCAAAGGCTCCTGGTCGGGGCGGCGGGGATCATGGCCGAACTCTCCGTGGCGGCTTGGGCCACGCTGCTCTGGGCTTTCCTGCCCGATGGTGGCATGCGCCAAGCGGTGTTTGTGCTGGCTGCCTTCACCTGGGTGTCGTCGCTGGCCATAAACTTAAGCCCCTTCATGCGTTTCGACGGCTACTTCCTGGCCATGGACGCCCTGGAACTGCCCAACCTGCATCCGCGTTCCTTCGCCATGGCCAAGTGGTGGCTTCGCGAAGTGCTGTTCGATCTGGGCGAGCCAGCGCCGGAAGCCATGAACCCAGGCCGCCAGAGGGCCACGGTCGCCTTTGCTTTTGCCGTTTGGATCTACCGCCTGACGCCGTTCCTCGGCATCGCCGCTTTGGTCTATCACTTCTTCATCAAGGCGGTTGGCGTGCTGCTGTTTGCCGTCGAGATCGGCTGGTTCGTGTTCCTGCCCATCTGGAACGAGGTCAAGGAATGGGCGAGCGTCGCGACGGCATTTTCAAGAACACCCGCTGGAAGCGACCGTTGCTGGGAATCGGCCTTGCCTTGGTGGTCGCGGTGATCCCATGGCGGACCCGGATTGAGGCTCCGGCCTCGGTCGCCGCCGAGTTACGGCGCCGCTATTCCGCCCGCTCCGGCCCGGTTGGAAGCGGTGCTGGTCGAGCGCGGCCAGCATGTAGCGGCGGGAACAAAGTTGCTGGCCTTCACCGCCCCCGATATAGATTCAAGGCGTGCCATCACCGCCGCCAAGCTGGCGGGAAAATCCGCTGAGTTGGAGGCAGTTAAGCTCGACCCCTTCGGCCGCGACGGGTCGGCCCTGACCGAGGAAGTCGTCGCGGCTTGGGTCTGAGAAGGCGGCCCTGGATGCCGAGGCCGAACGTCTGACCATTATCGCCCCATGCCCGGATCTTCCTTGATCCACTGCCGGATCTGAAGCCCGGCGCTTGGCTGTCCCCCAAGACAATTGGGCCTGATCCGTGCGACGGCGCCACCATCGCCACCGCCTATGTGGCCGAGGATGATCTTGACCGGATCAAGCCGGGCGACGAGGCCCGTTTCATTTCTCACGGCCTCGACCATGTCGGTATGACCGGCACGGTGCTGGCCATCGACCGCAATCCGATTAAGGTTCTGACCGATTCGGCCCTGGCCTCGCTCCATGCCGCGACATCCCCGTGCGGGTATCGGGCCAGATTCTGGTGCCCCAGGGAAGCTTCTTCCGCGTTACCATCCGTCTGGCATGGCACGGCCCCCAACCTCAAGCTGATCGGCCATGTCCAGATCAGCGGCCAGGGCCAAAGCCTGATTGGCCGCGCCGCCGCTCGGCCCTGGTGGTGCTGGTCCGAGAGTGGGGCGCATAATCATCAACCCAGTGAAGGAGATCGACATGAAGATCAAGCAAACCCTGATGGTGATGATGGTGGCGGCCACGCCGACCCCTGCATCAATAGCCCTGGCCCAGAGCGGCCCCATCGACAAGGCTTATGAAAGATGGCAAGGCTGCGGAGATCTCGTCGGTCAAGCTGCGTTTAGCAACCCAGTCTGCCACAGTGGCCGTGCAGGAATTGAACGAGGCTGAGGGCTCTTTGCGGCGGTTGAGGGAGGCCAAGGCTTCCGATCAGCGTCGCAAGATCGCTACCGAACTTGAAATGGCGATCACCCGATTGAAAATTGCCGCCGGAGGTCAATGACGCATCACTCCCCCTGAGCCGATCAAAGCTTGTGTGTGCTGAGAAGGATATCACCTGACAGATAGGACCACACCGGCCCGGCACGCCGGGCCAGTATGAGTCAATTCGCCCCCTTACAGCCTGATTAAGCGTAGATGGGCACCCCTTATCCTTGACGATAGTAAAGATCACCATTAGTGCATGGGAACGCTACATACTCGGCATCGAATATATCTATAATATCGCTATTATTTGAATATGATCTATGCGCCCTGTTGACATCACGTGTCCATCCGACGGTGACGCGACCTGTATTAAAATCTGCATCTAAGACCTTTAGATAGCATCTTCCTCGCCTGATCACATAAACCATATCAAGCGGATAGCAGTTTCCACTATAAGCCATTTTAAAGCGAACGCATCACTCTTGCTTTTGAACACAATGCAATAATAATCATATAAATACCGAGCAAACCCCATTTGCCATGAACCAATCTCATGGCTCGTCAAATGACAAACTGTTGCATGTATATTTTGTTTTGTTAATGCCTCTATAATGTTTTCATATTCACACTCATCTTCATAAAGCTCAGTAGCCAACACATATCCCTGTGAGTATAATGTTGGTATTAATGTTGATGAAATATTAGCGATGCTTTTTTGGATTTTCATGATCAAATCTCTCCTGTCGCGCTGGGGATGATTTGCCCGGCGCGTGATAATGGGTGATTTAGCTTGCGTTCTGGGGTTTCAGATCAGCGTGAGAGCTGCCTGGATAGCGTTTAGCAGGTCGTGGAAGTCCCCGAATTGCAAAAGCGGGGAGGCGTTTCGGCATCAGCCCACTGGGGTGTGGAGATCGCCATTGGTGCAGTTAAATGCTACATATTCTGCACCAACAAGTCTCGGAAGAATACTATTTGTAGTGTATGAACGATATGCTTTGTTTATATCCCGCACCCATTCAACACAAACCGGAACGGGAGCTGGGAAGTCATCGTCTATATCGCTGTCTTCTCCATCATCGACGATAGTGCTCATCCTATTCTTTACCGAAAGGTATGTGTCGCCGCGTTTAATAACATATATTTTATTCAAGGCCCACGTCTCATCATCGCAAATCATTCTAAACTTAACTGCATCGCTTCTTTTTTTGAATACAACGCAGTGGTATATAACAGGAAGCTCATAGTAACGATTGAAACCATCTGGAGTTGGTGTCTCCCCCAGGTATATTTCATTGCTTTTGAAGATACACATTATGGCGTGTATGTGGTGTTTTTTAAAAGTGTCCTTGATGTCATTCAATTCACAAACACATGTCTCGAACATATCATCAATCTCACATGTCGCTACCATGTGGGCTTGGGAGTATATGGTCGGGATTAGGTTGGCAGTTATAGTTGCGAATGATTTATGGGTTGTCATGATTACATTTCTCCTGTTCGCAATGGGCATACCGACGCCCATTGAGTGAATGCTTTGGTTTTTTCAGGCTTATAGCGGGTTGCCCGCCACCGATGCCTCTGCGGCAGCCTGATCAATTCGACCAAGCCCCCGGAGCTCAGACGGCAAAGGCGCTGCTGCGCCTGTGCCAGGGACATGAACCCCGCGTCTCGCATGACCAAGGTTCAGCAAGGCACCGAAATCCGCCCAAATAAGTGTCTCGTATATGTGCCAATTTGACATTTGAGACATATTCTCATATGCTTCTTAAATACAAACAAGACATGAGGCCGCTATGCTGATCGGATATGCGAGAACATCCACTCTTGATCAGCGGGCCGGCCTTGATGCCCAGTACCGAGACCTGGAAGCTGCCGGTTGCGAAAAAATCTTCACGGAGCAAGTTTTGTCCGTGGATGTTGCTGCTCGCGACCAGCTTGCTGCCGCTTTGGAGTTTGTCCGAGAGGGCGATGTCCTGATGGTGAGCAAATTGGATCGGCTGGCCCGATCTGTCCCTCATCTCCTCCAGATCACCGAATATCTGGAACAGAAGAAGGTGGCCCTGCGGGTTCTCAACATGGCGATGGACACAAGCACGCCGACGGGACGGCTTATGCTTACCTTGCTTGGCGGGATCGGTGCGTGGGAACGAGAAATCATGTTGGAGCGCCAGCGGGAGGGTATCGCCAAGGCCAAGGCCGAAGGCAAATACAAGGGCCGCCGCCCGACGATAAAGCCCGAGGAAATCCGTGCCCTGAAGGACGAGGGGCTTGGGGCGGCTGCCATCGCCCGCAAGCTGGGGGTCGGGCGGGCCAGCGTTTACCGGTTGCTGGCCGAATAGCCATTTCGGCTACCGGCCCGGCGCCATATTTCTCCCCATACTCGGGCTTCTAAAACCTTTAACCCATTGATTCCATGCTCGTATTCGCCTAGATCTTCATCGCTTTTGCACAGTGCCGCAGCCTCGATAGTGGCGTCGAGGCAATCGTTGATGTTCTGTATCAGGGCCAGAAGAACCTCGGCAGATGGGCGGCGGCAACGGGACAGGGATGAACTCAAATAACTTTGGCTGCGATTTGCAAAATCACCAAAGCTGCGACCCGACCCAACCACCCCGAGAGAGTGAAGTTCATCGTAAATATCTTTAAGACTTAGCATTAGATGCCTCCTGCGTATGTTATTGCAGTCATATTTATGCAGGCATCAAGATGCAGAATATTTATCTATTAGCAATTCAACATATACGACATGTTTGTGTATTTATATTAGGCGACATCATGCATTCATCGGATTGTAGTTATATATTATATAACCATCTGTCAGATGATCTAAACTCAAGTGACATACATTTATATAGTCTACCAATCTTTTTTAACCAAACAGGTTCCCATTCATTCCCAAAGCGGACAGGAAGATCTCCTACGCCACCTTCTGAATATCGGCATATTTGTTTTCTAATGTAGCCATATATATTGCGGACTGCCTCGTCAGTTGATTGTTTTTCAAACAATGACTTGACGACCACCCGCCACCGTCCCGGCCATTTTCGCCGCAGTTCTTCCGAAAGCGTATCTACCTCACATCGACCGCACGCCACCAGCAAATGGACATGCAGATTGATGATGACGTCATCGCCGGAAACTGGCGGAACCCCAAGATCATTGAATAGTGATTCTCGGTGACCGTGAACATCCCGGCTTCTTGATAAATCAAACTCAAACGCACCACGAAATCGTAGGCCGGGTAAACGACGGCTCTTGGTTAGACTTGCCCAATCTGACTTAAATAGCTCAATTTCGGCACGGACCTTTGACTCAATGGCCGCGTCAGAATGGCCTGGGCTTGCGGGTATTCCACTCACTATTATCGTGGCAAACGCTAATTTTGACCGCTCAACCGAACGGAAAAACTGCCAACTTCTCGGGAGTTTGCTTTCTGAACCAATTGCTGGCTGCGATATATTCTTTTCCATGTGACCACCTCAAAATTGCCCTGGCGCGTTCCAATACGCCAGGAGCCATGTGCTGGGAGGTGGTGCAGCACAAGTAAAAGCATTCAATGCGATACATATATTCATAGTGACCACCTCTTTCGTCGAAAATTGGAACTGACGACAGAGGTATTTAGGCATGTAGTTAATTCACTTGGATGGACCGCGATCTATCACCCGTCGGTTGGCACGCATAATGAGCAAACTCACCAAATGTTCCGTCTGACGCGAAGCAACCTTAATAGTGTCGAGAATATCCAATACCCCAGAGCCTAACTCAGCATCATTCATTAAAAACGAATTATCGCATTGATATTTTCTCTCGACAGACACCGCCTCAGCGGCAGAAATCATTAGTTCATTCAATCTCATATTCATCACCTCCATGTCTGGCCTGCTACCTATTTATGCAGCAGCGTCACTGATAGATTTCAAGTGAGCGGGCATTTTTGGTGAAGTCAGCCGCCCTGTTTTCCGTTGATACTCTTCGTCCTGGAAATTGATCCCGCCTTGCTTTTTATCGTTCTTCTTGGCTCGTCTGCTTCTGATTTCTAGAGATGCTCCCTGTCTTTTTCTTTTTCTTCTTCTGTCACCCACGTATTTTTCATCGTCGGTGACCATAAATCTGACCGCGAAATCCTCAATGTCGTCGGCCCTAATGTAGTATGTGGTTTTCACCGGATACTTGGTGTCTCGCTCCTGTGGAGCGCTTTCAGATGGAGGCAGAGTCAACCGAATCATCTCAATATCGTCGGGTGCGGTTGACCAGAGGGTAAATGCACCATATCCAAGGCGGCTATTAAACACCGCGTCGAGGTGCTTGGGGGTAACCTCTCCGCCGCCGTTATCCGTGACTGTAATCATGCCTTGGCAGTTGGCCAAATGGCTCTGGAAGTAGGTGTAGCCTTCCTCATCTGCGGCCAATGTGATGCGCCACGGGTATTGCTTCCCCAGCGCTTTAAGCCGCCTTTCCATGGCAGCCTCGGGGCGATCCTGTCGGCGACCGACAAATATTCTGCAATTATCTTCATCAAATACTTTATTCATATCCAACCTCCAAATATATATTCGCTCAACAAAACATCTATGTGCCTACCCAGCGCATAATGCAGTTTTTGCATCACAATGATTATTTATGCAGGCACGCATATTTAATGATAAATGCGTGATTATCGCATTTAGTGCAGAATATTTATTGGTGATAGCATTATTGTTTTTCGGCTTGTCCCCATTCCGGCAACCACCACCTTCTGGGCGTGGCTGCGCCTGGACAAGTCGCTGCTGTGGCTGGTGCCCGGCATGGCCAGCCTCGCCCTGTTTGCCTGGGCGCTCACCCGCATCGACGCCGACTTCGCCGGGCGCGCCTACGCGGCCTACGGCGGCATCTACATCCTGACGTCATTGATCTGGATGTGGGTGGTCGAGGGCACTCGCCCCGACCGCGGGGACACCATCGGCGCGGCGATCTGCGTCGTCGGTGCCATGGCCATCATCTTCGGGCCGCGTAGCACCTGATCGGTCAGCCGCAACATCCCGTCCGCCACCCTGGCGTTCAAGCTGGATGAACGGGCACGGCACCGAGCCGCTCAGAGACCGAAGGAAATTGGCTGCATAAATAGGCATTGATGGGCGCCGCCAAGGCGTTACGCATAAGTGCGCGCCAATGAAGAAGCGCACTCATGCGGCTTTTTAAACACAACAAACAATAAGGAAGTGATAAAAATGCAAGTTATGAAAATTACAGTTGATAGCAAGAGAAGGGATGATGCGTGTTATTGGTTACGAAAACATTTTGGCGGAAAGTCATATGAAACTTGGTTCCAGGGGATGCCTTACGTAGGGCGTTATGGCGAACTTGTGGATGACTTCTATATAGCAGCAGTAAATAAAAGATATCTCTCATTTTTTAGAATGAAGTTTTCCGATCACAGCGTTGAAATTGTTGATCTGACGCCGCAACTACGAACAGTTTGCAATATTGTATATATTGATGATGTGCTCCACATCGCAGGTGGCCCTCCTCCCAGCAATGTGGAAGTCAGATATTTTTGTCAGATGCAGCCACTATCGCTTGACCATCTGACCGACCTACCCTTGAAGATCAAGGCCATAGCCAATCTGTGGACGGCTTTCCCAGAAAAGAAAAAAGACGTCGATTTAATTGCAGACTGCTTCAGAGAGATTGTATCAAAAAATGCACTGAAAAATGTTGATGTTGACCGGATGCTGTTGAGAATTAAAAGGAAGCTTCATCAGTTTATTCACTACAACAATCCACAAAAACTGCTCTGGCAGCTTGGGTGGCAGCTGACAGATAATATGATATTTGACTGGGCGCATTCTCTTGAAATCATGATGCATGTCGTTGCCATTGTCCGCCCGTTTAAAATGCTTGGCGGGATCAATTTCCAGGTCAAAGAGTATCAACGTAAAACAGGGCGGCTGACTTCACCAAAAATGCCCGCTCACTTGAAATCTATCAGTGACGCTGCTGCATAAATAGGTAGCAGGCCATACATGGAGGTGATGAATATGAGATTGAATGAACTAATGATTTCTGCCGCTGATGCGGTGTCTGTCGAGAGAAAATATCAATGCGATAATTCGTTTTTAATGAATGATGCTGAGTTAGGCTCTGGGGTATTGGATATTCTCGACACTATTAAGGTTGCTTCGCGTCAGACGGAACATTTGGTGAGTTTGCTCATTATGCGTGCCAACCGACGGGTGATAGATCGCGGTCCATCCAAGTGAATTAACTACATGCCTAAATACCTCTGTCGTCAGTTCCAATTTTCGACGAAAGAGGTGGTCACTATGAATATATGTATCGCATTGAATGCTTTTACTTGTGCTGCACCACCTCCCAGCACATGGCTCCTGGCGTATTGGAACGCGCCAGGGGCAATTTTTGAGGTGGTCACATGGAAAAGAATATATCGCAGCCAGCAATTGGTTCAGAAAGCAAACTCCCGAGAAGTTGGCAGTTTTTCCGTTCGGTTGAGCGGTCAAAATTAGCGTTTGCCACGATAATAGTGAGTGGAATACCCGCAAGCCCAGGCCATTCTGACGCGGCCATTGAGTCAAAGGTCCGTGCCGAAATTGAGCTATTTAAGTCAGATTGGGCAAGTCTAACCAAGAGCCGTCGTTTACCCGGCCTACGATTTCGTGGTGCGTTTGAGTTTGATTTATCAAGAAGCCGGGATGTTCACGGTCACCGAGAATCACTATTCAATGATCTTGGGGTTCCGCCAGTTTCCGGCGATGACGTCATCATCAATCTGCATGTCCATTTGCTGGTGGCGTGCGGTCGATGTGAGGTAGATACGCTTTCGGAAGAACTGCGGCGAAAATGGCCGGGACGGTGGCGGGTGGTCGTCAAGTCATTGTTTGAAAAACAATCAACTGACGAGGCAGTCCGCAATATATATGGCTACATTAGAAAACAAATATGCCGATATTCAGAAGGTGGCGTAGGAGATCTTCCTGTCCGCTTTGGGAATGAATGGGAACCTGTTTGGTTAAAAAAGATTGGTAGACTATATAAATGTATGTCACTTGAGTTTAGATCATCTGACAGATGGTTATATAATATATAACTACAATCCGATGAATGCATGATGTCGCCTAATATAAATACACAAACATGTCGTATATGTTGAATTGCTAATAGATAAATATTCTGCATCTTGATGCCTGCATAAATATGACTGCAATAACATACGCAGGAGGCATCTAATGCTAAGTCTTAAAGATATTTACGATGAACTTCACTCTCTCGGGGTGGTTGGGTCGGGTCGCAGCTTTGGTGATTTTGCAAATCGCAGCCAAAGTTATTTGAGTTCATCCCTGTCCCGTTGCCGCCGCCCATCTGCCGAGGTTCTTCTGGCCCTGATACAGAACATCAACGATTGCCTCGACGCCACTATCGAGGCTGCGGCACTGTGCAAAAGCGATGAAGATCTAGGCGAATACGAGCATGGAATCAATGGGTTAAAGGTTTTAGAAGCCCGAGTATGGGGAGAAATATGGCGCCGGGCCGGTAGCCGAAATGGCTATTCGGCCAGCAACCGGTAAACGCTGGCCCGCCCGACCCCCAGCTTGCGGGCGATGGCAGCCGCCCCAAGCCCCTCGTCCTTCAGGGCACGGATTTCCTCGGGCTTTATCGTCGGGCGGCGGCCCTTGTATTTGCCTTCGGCCTTGGCCTTGGCGATACCCTCCCGCTGGCGCTCCAACATGATTTCTCGTTCCCACGCACCGATCCCGCCAAGCAAGGTAAGCATAAGCCGTCCCGTCGGCGTGCTTGTGTCCATCGCCATGTTGAGAACCCGCAGGGCCACCTTCTTCTGTTCCAGATATTCGGTGATCTGGAGGAGATGAGGGACGGATCGGGCCAGCCGATCCAATTTGCTCACCATCAGGACATCGCCCTCTCGGACAAACTCCAAAGCGGCAGCAAGCTGGTCGCGAGCAGCAACATCCACGGACGAAACTTGCTCCGTGAAGATTTTTTCGCAACCGGCAGCTTCCAGGTCTCGGTACTGGGCATCAAGGCCGGCCCGCTGATCAAGAGTGGATGTTCTCGCATATCCGATCAGCATAGCGGCCTCATGTCTTGTTTGTATTTAAGAAGCATATGAGAATATGTCTCAAATGTCAAATTGGCACATATACGAGACACTTATTTGGGCGGATTTCGGTGCCTTGCTGAACCTTGGTCATGCGAGACGCGGGGTTCATGTCCCTGGCACAGGCGCAGCAGCGCCTTTGCCGTCTGAGCTCCGGGGGCTTGGTCGAATTGATCAGGCTGCCGCAGAGGCATCGGTGGCGGGCAACCCGCTATAAGCCTGAAAAAACCAAAGCATTCACTCAATGGGCGTCGGTATGCCCATTGCGAACAGGAGAAATGTAATCATGACAACCCATAAATCATTCGCAACTATAACTGCCAACCTAATCCCGACCATATACTCCCAAGCCCACATGGTAGCGACATGTGAGATTGATGATATGTTCGAGACATGTGTTTGTGAATTGAATGACATCAAGGACACTTTTAAAAAACACCACATACACGCCATAATGTGTATCTTCAAAAGCAATGAAATATACCTGGGGGAGACACCAACTCCAGATGGTTTCAATCGTTACTATGAGCTTCCTGTTATATACCACTGCGTTGTATTCAAAAAAAGAAGCGATGCAGTTAAGTTTAGAATGATTTGCGATGATGAGACGTGGGCCTTGAATAAAATATATGTTATTAAACGCGGCGACACATACCTTTCGGTAAAGAATAGGATGAGCACTATCGTCGATGATGGAGAAGACAGCGATATAGACGATGACTTCCCAGCTCCCGTTCCGGTTTGTGTTGAATGGGTGCGGGATATAAACAAAGCATATCGTTCATACACTACAAATAGTATTCTTCCGAGACTTGTTGGTGCAGAATATGTAGCATTTAACTGCACCAATGGCGATCTCCACACCCCAGTGGGCTGATGCCGAAACGCCTCCCCGCTTTTGCAATTCGGGGACTTCCACGACCTGCTAAACGCTATCCAGGCAGCTCTCACGCTGATCTGAAACCCCAGAACGCAAGCTAAATCACCCATTATCACGCGCCGGGCGAATCATCCCCGGCGCGAACAGGAGAGATTTGATCATGAAAATCCAAAAAAGCATCGCTAATATTTCATCAACATTAATACCAACATTATACTCACAGGGATATGTGTTGGCTACTGAGCTTTATGAAGATGAGTGTGAATATGAAAACATTATAGAGGCATTAACAAAACAAAATATACATGCAACAGTTTGTCATTTGACGAGCCATGAGATTGGTTCATGGCAAATGGGGTTTGCTCGGTATTTATATGATTATTATTGCATTGTGTTCAAAAGCAAGAGTGATGCCGTTCGCTTTAAAATGGCTTATAGTGGAAACTGCTATCCGCTTGATATGGTTTATGTGATCAGGCGAGGAAGATGCTATCTAAAGGTCTTAGATGCAGATTTTAATACAGGTCGCGTCACCGTCGGATGGACACGTGATGTCAACAGGGCGCATAGATCATATTCAAATAATAGCGATATTATAGATATATTCGATGCCGAGTATGTAGCGTTCCCATGCACTAATGGTGATCTTTACTATCGTCAAGGATAAGGGGTGCCCATCTACGCTTAATCAGGCTGTAAGGGGGCGAATTGACTCATACTGGCCCGGCGTGCCGGGCCGGTGTGGTCCTATCTGTCAGGTGATATCCTTCTCAGCACACACAAGCTTTGATCGGCTCAGGGGGAGTGATGCGTCATTGACCTCCGGCGGCAATTTTCAATCGGGTGATCGCCATTTCAAGTTCGGTAGCGATCTTGCGACGCTGATCGGAAGCCTTGGCCTCCCTCAACCGCCGCAAAGAGCCCTCAGCCTCGTTCAATTCCTGCACGGCCACTGTGGCAGACTGGGTTGCTAAACGCAGCTTGACCGACGAGATCTCCGCAGCCTTGCCATCTTCATAAGCCTTGTCGATGGGGCCGCTCTGGGCCAGGGCTATTGATGCAGGGGTCAGCATGGCCGCCACCATCATCACCATCAGGGTTTGCTTGATCTTCATGTCGATCTCCTTCACTGGGTTGATGATTATGCGCCCCACTCTCGGACCAGCACCACCAGGGCCGAGCGGGCGGCGCGGCCAATCAGGCTTTGGCCCTGGCCGCTGATCTGGACATGGCCGATCAGCTTGAGGTTGGGGGCCGTGCCATCCAGACGGATGGTAACGCGGAAGAAGCTTCCCTGGGGCACCAGAATCTGGCCCGATACCCGCACGGGGATGTCGCCGCCATGGAGCGAGGCCAGGGCCGAATCGGTCAGAACCTTGATCGGATTGCGGTCGATGGCCAGCACCGTGCCGGTCATACCGACATGGTCGAGGCCGTGAGGAATGAAACGGGCCTCGTCGCCCGGCTTGATCCGGTCAAGATCATCCTCGGCCACATAGGCGGTGGCGATGGTGGCGCCATCAGCACGGATCAGGCCCAATTGCTGCTTGGGGGACAGCCAAGCGCCGGGCTTCAGATCCGGCAGTGGATCAAGGAAGATCCCGGCATGGGGCGAGGTAATGGTCAGACGTTCGGCCTCGGCATCCAGGGCCGCCTTCTCAGACCCAAGCCGCGACAACTCCTCGGTCAGGGCCGACAGCCGTTCGCGGCCGAAGGGGTCGAGCTTAACTGCCTCCAACTCAGCGGATTTTCCCGCCAGCTTGGCGGCGGTGATGGCACGCCTTGAATCTATATCGGGGGCGGTGAAGGCCAGCAACTTTGTTCCCGCCGCTACATGCTGGCCGCGCTCGACCAGCACCGCTTCCAACCGGGCCGGAGCGGGCAGGAATAGCGGCGCCATAATCTCGGCGGCGACCGAGGCCGGAGCCTCAATCCGGGTCCGCCATGGGATCACCGCGACCACCAAGGCAAGGCCGATTCCCAGCAACGGTCGCTTCCAGCGGGTGTTCTTGAAAATGCCGTCGCGACGCTTGGCCCATTCCTTGACCTCGTTCCAGATGGGCAGGAACACGAACCAGCCGATCTCGACGGCAAACAGCAGCACGCCAACCGCCTTGATGAAGAAGTGATAGACCAAAGCGGCGATGCCGAGGAACAGCATCAGGCGGTAGATCCAAACGGCAAAAGCAAAGGCGACCATGGCCCTCTGGCGGCCTGGGTTCATGGCTTCCGGCGCTGGCTCGCCCAGATCGAACAGCACTTCGCGAAGCCACCACTTGGCCATGGCGAAGGAACGCGGATGCAGGTTGGGCAGTTCCAGGGCGTCCATGGCCAGGAAGTAGCCGTCGAAACGCATGAAGGGGCTTAAGTTTATGGCCAGCGACGACACCCAGGTGAAGGCAGCCAGCACAAACACCGCTTGGCGCATGCCACCATCGGGCAGGAAAGCCCAGAGCAGCGTGGCCCAAGCCGCCACGGAGAGTTCGGCCATGATCCCCGCCGCCCCGACCAGGAGCCTTTGCCGCCGCGACGCCAGGGTCCAGGTCTCGTTGACGTCGGTATAGAGCACCGGCCACATCACCAGGAATGCCACCCCCATGGTCGGCACCCGGCACCCGAACCGCTTGGCGGTCAGGCCATGGGCCAGTTCGTGGATCACCTTCACCAGTGACAAGGCGATGCCGTAGCTGACCATGCCGCTGACCGAGAGGGTATCGACCAGGGTGGCGGTGAAGACCTCCCATTGCCGCACCAGCAGCATCAACCCGAGCAGCAAGGCCCCCAAGGTGGTCCAACGAAACCACTGGCTGCCCAGCCAGGACACCAGCGGCAGCATGGCCCCCAGGAAGCGATCGGGCCGCACCAGGGGAATGCGGAAGAACAGGTAATGGTGCAGCAGCCAGTTGAAGACGGAATGTTTCTCCGCCGCCGCCTGCTCGGCCAGCCGCGTTGTATCGGCATGGCTGTTGGCCTGGGTCAGCTGATTGCCGTGGAGGAACTTGGCGACATCCACCACCTCCTCGTCACTCATGTCGATGGTGGTTTCGGAACGCACCGCCTTGGCGACGTCACCGGCGGTGCCACCCCAGCGGCTCAAAGCCTCGAAGGCGGCCCAGCCGATGCGGAAATAGCGGTTCCGGACCGGATCGCGGATGGTCCAGGTGGGCGAGCCGTCGAGGGAAGCCGGACCCGGATGCAGCGATAGCTCATCGCGCAAACCCGGCAATGGCAGGGCGGCGGAATCCATGGTTACAGACCCACGAAGTTACGCACGACCGCCAGCGGGCGCCGCGCCAGCCAGTAGATCAACGCCACCCGATGGCCGTCGAGCCGGGCGGTGCCCTTCAATCCCAACCGGGGACCGCTCTCGCCCTTGGCCAATTCCGCCCGCACCCGATGACCCAGTGTTCCGTCGGGCTGGGGAATGGCTTCATAGGTGACGTAAAGCAGCTTGGCCGACACCGGCGACAGCGGATCGGCATTGAGAAACAGGCTGACCGGGTCACCCTTCTCCAACGCGATGACATCGGCAGGGGCCAACCAAGCCTCCACCTCGACGTCATTGGGCGATGCCACCGCCAGCACCTTCTCACCCACATTGACCGGGCGGCCTTGCCATTCGGCGGGATCGTCCAGCACCGCCACTCCGGCACGCGGTGCCTTGACCTGGGAGCGGGCCATCAAATCTTCCAATTGCGCCGCCTCGGCGCTCCGCTCCTCGATGCGGGCGCGGATGATGGCAAGCTGCCCCTTGGCCTTGGAATCGAAGAATGCCTGCTGGGTGGCCTGATCCAGTTCAGCCTGGGCGGTGGACAGCGCCTTTTTGGCCACCTCCAGCTTGCCGGTCAGGGTGGTGCGATCCAGTTCGAAGAGAATGTCTCCCTCGGCCACTTGCTGGTTTGGCCGGACATGCACCTTCTCGATGACGCCGTCCATGGGCGAGCGGATCACCGCCGGATTGTGGGCCACCACCTCTGCCGGGGCCAGCACCGACAGCCGCACCGGGAACAGCAAGGCCAGCACGATTCCCGCCGCCAGCTTCAGCCGGTAGCGAGGAATGGATGTGATCTTTCGCTTCCATTCCGTCACCGGCGAGGGCCGATGTAGCACGGCCCAAGCATGGCCGTAGAAATCCGAAGCACGGGTTAGCAGGGCAATGTCCTGCTCGCCCCAATCCTCGTCACGGGCCAGCAGCAGGGTTCCGAGTCGCTGGCCGTCGCGGTCCTTCAACGGCAGCAGCAGGGCATGGCGAGGCAGCCACTCCGACCATTCTGCCCCATCGGCGCCATCGAGATCGGCGGGGACGACTTGGCGCACGTCATCGGATGCCAGACGCTTGAACACCCGCTCCAGCCACAAGGTGAACGGTGCCCCGGCCTCAATCCCGGCAACGCCGGATACCGCCTTCAGTCCCTCGCCCTCGATGAACAGCGCCGCTTGGCGGTAGAAAGCCAAGGCCCGGCTGTCATTGACCATGACAAAGCCCAGTTCGGTGGAATTGGCCGCCTTCCTCGCGTGTTCCTCCAAGCCCAGCAGATTGATAAGCGGGTTGTCGCTCATGGCCCGATATCAATCATGGTTGGGGCATCTGCACCCGGCCGGTCATACCGGCGATCAGTTCGGGATAATCGCCCTTAACCTCGGCCACCACCTTGACCGAATGGCTGACCGCATCGACCTTGGCCCCTACGCGGGCGATCTTGGCGGGATAGACCTTCTTGACCTCGTCCACCGCCACCTGGACCACCAGACCGGGCTTGAGGTTTCTTACCCAGCCCGACGGCACGATGAACTCGGCCTCCAGGGTCGAATCGTCGAGGATGTCGAGAATGGGCTGACCCGCCTGAACATATTGATGGGCTCTCGCCTTCTGCTCGACCACCCGGCCGGAGAACGGCGCACTGATGCCGCATTTGCTGGTGACGGCGCGGGCCGAGTTGAGCTTGGCCTGGGCTACGGCGGCGTCCGAGGCTGACTTCTCGGCTTCCAACGTTCCGGCCGAGTTCAGCTCCAGCAGACGCTTATGCACCGATTTGGACTTCTCCGCCGCCCCCAGCACCGCCTGGGCCTCGTCCAACTGCGCCCTTTGAATGACGCAGTCGAAACCCACCAGGGTCTGGCCCTCCTTGAATCGGTCGCCTTCCTTGACCGTGATGCGGTCGATTTTGCCCGGCAATTCGGCAGATAGGGTCGTGAACTGCACCGCCACCAGTTGGACCGGAATCACCGGCTCCTGAGCTTGTGCTCCGAAGGACAGCAGGCACAGGGCCGGGACCGCCCATCCCCAGCGGGCCAGAAGCCCGCCCTTTCCCGAGATTGGGCGGATCGGAAAAAGCAGCGTGGCGATGACTTTGTGCATCATGCTCACCGCGCCAGACGTGCAATGGACGCATGGCGGCTGGCCTCTACCGGGGCTGTATGCTCAGAATCAGCCACGGCAGCGCCATCAAACATCCAGCGTGGCTCCAGAGCCATCAAGCCCAGATTCACTTTCCTTCGGCTGCGCTGGATGGCGTTCATGATTGCTCGGTCCTGGCATTTCCAACGGATTCCGGCAGATTGAAATCCGGCAACTTCCTGGTCAAAATCGCGATGTCCTTCAAGGAAAGCTGACCATCCGACCTCGCGGGGGAATCTGGGTCAAAACGGCGAAGCGTCATCCGACGGATGGCGTTCCTGGCGGCACGGGCGAGCGCTTCACCGATCATCGTCGTTTCCCCGATCAGGAATGAAGGAAGGGGCGGAAGCGAGCCTGCAGCCAATTTGTTGGATGAAGTCCATTCCATCCCTCCCTTCTCGGACCGCCTACCTGTTGATGGGGCGCCCCAACCAATCGATAGGGCGATCCGATGGATTGGCCTGAGCGACCTGGGAAGCAGCGGGATCGACGGTCATGGAAACCGGCACCGTCACGGTCGGAGGCGCTTGGACAGTCGGAGCTGTGGCCTCCTTGGTCGGGGCGGAGAGTTCCTGGACCTTGTCGGCAATGGTGCGGCCCAACCAGCCCAGAGCATCGGCAACCACGTCGCGCTGTTCGGGTTCGGCCGAAACATCGGGCTTCACAGCCTCGATCACGGCGGGCGCAGCCTGCGGCACCGCATCGGCCTTCACCACCGGCGGCATGGCCAGGACGATGGCGCCCGACAGACCTTCCAGCGAGTGCGACGCCACCCGCTCCGGCACCGGGTCGGCGCCGATGGTGGCTTGCAGCTTGCCATAGGCCGACTGCATCTGGGCATAGGTCTGGAAGCGGCGAAGCTCGGCGGCGATGGCCGAGGTCTCGGTGCTGATGCGCTCGATCTCGTTCTGGGTGCCACCGCGCTGCTGGTTGCCCGAGGCTTCGGCCAGACGGGTCTCAATGCCCCACAGCTTGTCGGCCCGCTCGAACTGCTTGGTGGCGCTGGCGAACTGATGCGAGATCACATGGACCTGGGCCAGTACCGCCATGCGCAACGCGATGCGCTTGGCATCGGCCACCTTTTCGGCACTGTCGGCATGGGCCAGCCGGTCAGGAGCCGACAGCAGATTGATCAGGTTCCAGGTGACCTTGGTGCCCACATCATTCCAGCGGTTATCCACCAGAAACGAGTTGGAATCGTATTGACGCGAGAAGGACAGGGTGACGCCGGGCAGCAGCTTGAGGATTTCCTTGTGGGTATCGTCAATGGCGATGCGGCTCTGATAATCCTGCTCGCGCAGATCGGGGTTGTTGATCAGCGCTGCCTCTTCCATCTGCTCGATGGGCATGTCCCAGGCGGGGATGGTCATGCCGTTCTTTTCAGGCACGTCCAACTTGAAGTCGCTGCCTGGCGCCACGTTGATCAGGGCGGCAAGCTCGGCCTTGGCCGTGGTCAATTCCTGGTCGATGGCCTCCAACTGGCGGATGCTTTCCAGCAGGGTCTTTTGGATGCGCAACGTCTCGGTGGGGTTCTTCAGCTTTTCGGCCTCGACCCGCTCGGAATCCTTCAACGCCTTCTCGGCAGTGGCGATGATTTCGGTTACCTTGCCCTTCAGGGTCTGGGCGGCGGCGGCCCGCCAGAAGGTGAAACGCACCTCCTGGACCAAATTGTTGACGGTCTTGCGCCGCTTTTCCTGAGCGATGAGCGCCCGGTCGGCATTCTGGTGGGCGGTGAAGTAGCTGACGCCGAAATCCAGGATGTTCCAGGTCAGGCCCAGATCGTTGGTGATGGAGAACCGATCCGCCGAATAGCTGGGATTCGAGGTGCTGGTGGTCTGGGTATACAGATCTCGCGATTTGGTGGCGTTGGGGGCCGAGCGCTCGGTATAACCGGCATTGGCGGTCAGCTTGGGCAGCAGGTCGAAGCGGTCGAGACTGGTCTGGCCCAGCGCCAGAGCCTCGTCCATCATCTTGGACCGCTTATCCAGATTGTACTTCAGAACACGGGCCACCGCGTCGGACAGGGTCAGCGGCTTGGCCATCACCTCCTGGCCGTCGAACATGGCGGCGCGGTCGGCCTTGGCCTTGGCCGAGAATTCATCCTGGGTGAACGGCGTCGGCGTCACGGCGCAAGCCGACAGCAGGGCGACGGTGGAAACGGCGGCCAGCAGGCGGGTCATGCGAGCGGAAGCAATGGTCATGGTGATCTATCCCCTGGGGTCAGGAAAAGCGGATGGCGGCGTTGCGGGCAGCCAGCTTGAGTTGTTGGGTGAAGGCGATCTTGCCCACCGGTTTGTCGCGGAGGTGATGGCCCAGCTTGATAACGTTGCCGTCCCGGACGGCGCCGGTTTTCTCCGGCAGGCCGTTGATGCGGATGGTGATGGTGGCTTCCTGGCCCTTGTCGTCGCGGGCGATGATGCGGACCACCATGGTCCCCTTGAAGTCGGCGGGCGGCTGCCCCGCCAAGGTGCCAGAGCGGGAGTCGAAATTGAGCCATGACGGCAAGGGCTGCCCCGTTACGCGAGCCGCGCTCAGCGTGACTACGGCATCGGAACGGCTGTGGACAAAGGCATCCGCCGGAATTGTGACCTTCATGGGGCCATCGGCCAGTGGAGGCACCTGAACCTCGGGACGAAGGGCGAGCAACCCCTCGACCGGAGGCCCGCCTTGAGTCGCGGTAACCACCGGTACGCGGAATCCGCCATCCGCCGTCGGAGGCGTAAGCTGGGTCGTCATCACCACAGGAATGACCGGAGGCGCCACCACGACCGGAGTAACGGGAGCCACGGCCTTGGGGGCCTCGCTGACTTGCGTCTTGGGCGCGTCGCCAGCCGGCCCTGCGGCGGGAGCCTTGGGCGCTTCGGCGACCGGGGCTGCGACTGGGGCCTGTGACGGTGCGGAAATTGGAGTGAATACCGGCGGTGGCGTGGTATCGCGGACGATGGTCTTCGGCAGTTCAGCGACAGGCTGGGGCTGGGCCGGCGGAACCACCACTACCGGCGGCGCGGGTTGCGTAGTGGGCGGCGGTGGCGGCGGTGGTGGCGCGACGACAGCGGCAACGAAATGGTTCACATTGACCGTGACGTTGTGGTCCGCGTTCGTATTGCCGTCGGTTTCGCGAATCGCCAAGGTATAGGATGGCGTGGTCGCGAAATTGAACTTGGTGGCGTCGGCGACGGTGATGGCGCCGGTTGCCGCGTTGATGCCGAACAGTCCCGAGGCGTTGCCACCTTGAATCGACCACGTGACCCCGCTGGTGTCGCCGGTCCCGGTCAGTGTCGCCACCGTGACGCCATTGGCGCTGTTGTCACTCAGGGTGACAGGTGCCGGAGCGGTCCAGGCTGGAGCCACATCGGTAACAGTGATGGCGACGGCCTTGGACGAGGTGCCGTTGTTATCCGTGGCGTTGATGGTGATGTTGTAAACATTGGAATTAGCGGCACTGGCCGGATTTTCAAAATTCGGCGGCACCTTGAAGGTCACTGCGCCGGTCGTGCTGCTGATGTTGAACTTACCGGCATCAGCTCCCGCCAAGGCATAGCTCACCGTGCCACCACTGGCGGTCGCCGCCGCCGTATAGACAGTGCCGGCACCGTTCTCGGCAAAATTGGTGGTGGCGCCCGAGCTGAAGGTCGGGCCGACATGGTTCACATTGACGGTGATATTGTGGTCCGCGTTGGTGGTGCCGTCGGTTTCGCGCACGCTGAGGCTATAGGAAGGCGTCGTTCCGAAATCGAACTTGGTGGCGTCGGCGACGGTGATGGCGCCGGTGGCCGCGTTGATTGCGAACAGACCTGAGGCGTTGCCGCTCTGGATCGACCAGGTCACCCCACTGGTGTCGCCGGTCCCGGTCAATGTCGCCACTGCGGCGCCGTTGGCGCTGTTATCGTTCAGAGTGATGGGAGCCGGAGCCGTCCAGGCGGGAGCCACGTCGGTGACGCTGATGGTCACCCCCTGCGACGCCGTGCCATTGTCATCGGTTGCGCTGATGGTGACGGAATAGGAATTGGAGCTGGCGCCGCTGCCCGGAGCCTCGAAATTGGGGGTGGCCTTGAAGGTCAGCACGCCGGTCGAGGTGTTCAGATCGAATTTGCCGGCGTCGGTTCCGCTCAGGGCATAGGTGACGGTGCCGGTTCCGGTGGCCGCCGCCGTATAGGCGGTCCCCGTGCCGTTCTCGGCGAAATTGGCGGTCGCGGACGAGGTGAAGCTGGGGCCGGGGGGCGGCGTGCCGCCGAAGGGGGTGCCATCCGAGGCGTATCCCTCGACAAACCCGGCATTCCAGGCGTTGAACGTCATGGAGGTTCCGGAGTTGCTGAACGATCCCAGGGTTCCCACCCCCATGTCGCCGACCAATCCGATCTTGCCGCCGGTCAAGAGAATGTCGCGCGCGTTGATTTGGGCGCTGCTCGTCCCGGTTTTGCCCCACACATAGGCGCCGGACGAGTCCAGCTTTACCTGGAACAGGCTATAAGAGCTCAGGCCCGAGACGGTGCCCCCGCCAGCAGGATTCAAGTCAATGGAACTTCCATTGGTCACGCCGCCGACATAGACGTTGTTCGATGCGTCGGCGATGACGGCGATACCGTTGCCGCCGTCGGTCCCCGCACCACCGATGCTGTCGGCCCAGATATAGGCCCCATTGACGCCGCTATATTTGGCGACATAGGTATCCGTCGATCCGCCGGAAGAGCTAAGGTTGTGCGTGGCCACGCTAGGGTCGAAATCCTTCGTCCCGCTGTAAACGCCGGCGACGATCACGTTACCAGCCGCGTCATGGCTAAGAATGCTGTGTCGAGAACTTGGCGAGAACGGAAGCGCGAAGGCCCACTGATTGATGCCGCTGGAATTGAGCTTTTGCACGAACATCGTGTCTCCGCCCAGAGACGACGTCAGGTCGGACGCCGTGCCTTGCGGGTTCATGTTCACGGTCGAGCCGCCGGAGATCAGGCCGGAAACGAAGATGCTGGTTCCGTCCGAGTCCACCGCGTAGCCCCGCTCGGTTCCCTGGGCCTGCGATGCCGGGTAATTGTAGGCGTCGTAGGCATTCACCCATTGGGTCGCGCCAATGGCATCAAGGCACAAAACATAGGCGGCGTTGCCGCCGCCCCGGTCCGTGACCGTTGTTCCACCGAAATTCACGCTGGTATTGAAGGTTCCGATCAGGACGATGTTGGTTCCGCCCACCACGGCCACATCCATGGCGTTGTCACTGCCCGTGCCGCCAAAGGTCTTGGTCCAACCATAGGTTCCATCGGATGCGAATTTCGTTACGAATATGTCGTAACTGCCATTGCTGGTGATGTTGTCATTGGTCGATCCGGGATCGAACTTGGCCGTTTTCTGGAAGCTGCCGGTGACAATGACATTGTCGCTGCTATCGACCGCGACACCAAGGCAGGACGTGAATGGATTGTTTGTCCCCAGCGGAGAGACGCTGTCGCCCACGATCTTCGACCACAGGAAGGATCCCGACGACGAATATTTGGCGATGAAACCGGCCTGGTTGCCCGCGCGCTGCGCCGCCGAGGTTATTGTGGCGGGACTGGATGAATCTAGGGCGACGCCGGTGTCAAAAGAACCGGCAACATATATGTTGCCGCTGGAATCAACCGCCGAGGCATTGGTGTTGATATAGGCATTGGTGTTCGAGGGGTGGTCGATCTTGATCTGGAACGCCGATGGGCCGACAAGGTCGTGGCCGTAATTGGCAAGACTGGAGGCGTCCAGCGGCGAGGCCGTCACCTCTCCGATGGTCTTCTCCAACGTCCAATCGCCCGAGGCGCCGGTGGTGTTGTCGGACGCGGCCACGTCCGCTCCGGTCGCGGCGGCCAGTCCGGCGATGAATTGCTGGCCGTCGTCTCCCTTGGCCAGATTGCAGTTGTAAAGCAGGATGTCGCCCCCCGCCGCCAGGGCGTGGCCGATCTGGGCCAGTTCCGCCTGCACGGTCGCGTCGTTCAGCGCTGTCCAGGTGATGTAGTCGCTGCCCAGGTTCAGGACGGCTTCACCGCCATGGGACAGCACCGAGACGCTGTCATAGCCGGAATGGGTCTCCGCCCACTTGGCCATCTGGGCCAGGCCGCTCTGGCCGCCGTCGATTTCCTGGACCTCGATTCCGGGCTTCACCGCCGCTTCCAAGGTCTGGTAATCGGCCACCGAGGTATCGACGAACACCACCTCCTTCTTGCCGCCATCCTGGGCGGGATCGGCGGCGCGGACCTGCACCGGCGCTGGGGCGTCGGGGATCAGCGCCTTGGCCGCCGCGTCGGGGGCGGCATGGGCGGCATCGGCCATGGCGGCGCCATCGAACATCCAGCGCGGCTCAAGGGCCATCAGGCCGAGATTCAGACGTTTGCGTCGGGAAGGAACAGAAGTCATGGCATCAATCCTGATTGCGACTCGCCTGGAAGCGGGTCGGGGGCATGCCGAAACGGCGGGTGAAGGCGGCGGAAAAGGTGGGGACGTGCGAATAGCCCAGTGAAAAGGCGATATCCTTGATGGAGGCGCCGCCATCCATCACCAGGTCGCGGGCGCGAACCAGACGCCAGTCCACCAGCCATTCAAAGGCGGTCATCCCGAACACGGCTCGGAACTGGGCGTTGAGCTTGCGGGGCGGCACGCCGACCATGCGGGATATTTCGGCCATGGACGGGGGAGAAACCGGATCGGTCAACAGAATGTCGCGGACGGCGAAGGCGTGCCGCTGGTCATCGCTCTCGTCCGAAGTCGAAACCTCGTCCACCAGCAGTTCGATGACCTTGCTTTGGACATACAGATTGAAGGCCGATCCACGATAAGGCGTGCGAGAAAGGTCCTCGGCGACACGGCGCACCAGGGCGGAATTGGCGATTTCCACCCGCTCGCACCCACCGGACAGCAGCCTCTCCAGGCTGGAACCGTGACCGTTGCCATGCCCCAGCATGATGCGCAGCCGGGCGGGAGAAACACATGCCACCAAGGCGTAATCACCGCCCGTCTCCGCCAAGCGTCCATCGGAGACCGACAACTGGACCATGGCTTTCAGACGCTCTCTCCGCGCATGGGAGAGCGTCAGGATCACCTCCAATCCTTGGCCGACCTGGATATGTTGAATATCGCTTGGCATGCGCTCTCCGCGTCGAATGTCTCGACAGCGGGATTAGAGCGCAGAGGGTGGCCCGAATTGAACCGAGGCGGTGTACGAAATCCTGCCTAAAGTGTTAGGAGGGCGTGCCGGGAGCGTAATATACGCTCGCCCGCTCATCACGGAATCCGGCTGGCGGCACTCCGAAACGCTGGGCAAACGCCGCAGCAAAGGCGCTACGGTGAGAATATCCCAGCCGATAGGCGATTTCCTTGATGGATAATTCGCCGACAGCCAGGAATTGGGCGGCCTGCGCCATTTTCTGGTCCAACAGCCATTGCTGTACCGTCATGCCAAATTCGCGTCGGAACGCCTCGTTCAGGCGGCGGGGCGAAGTTCCCACCTGGCGGGCGACATCCATCAGATCCGGCGGAGAGGCGAGATCGGTCAGCAGCAGATCACGCGCCGCCAAAAGGCGGTGACGCTCCCGGCCCAGCACGCGGTCATCGCCGGAATCGCCCTCATCCATGAGATCGACCACCGCCGACAGCATTTCCAGAACCTTGCCCTGCAGGAAGAAATTCAAGGCATTCCCGCGAAAAGGGGCGGCGCGAACATCGTGCGCGATGCGTCCCATATGGGCCGTTCGAGCCGGGGTGAGGGCCAGCGTCTCGGGGCGATCATCAAGCATCCTGGCCAAGGGACGTGGGCAACGCGTTTCGCCGAAGAAATCACGCAGCCGTTCCGGGGTCAGCGCCAAAGCGACGTGCTCGAAGCTGCCCCCTCCCGGCAGGGCTCGATAGAATGACGCGGGATGGCGGCAGATGCCGACGCTGAACCGCTCCTCATCCGTCACAATGGGGGCGCTGATTCCAGGCCGGATACATTCGTCGCCCCCCGCGAGAAACACCCGAATCCAGAGCTGGGTGTCATGGGGCATCACGACTTTCTTGTAGTTGACGTTCGGCACCCCTTTGGCGAACACATGAAAGAAATCCGCCCCGTCCCCCAAGGAATGATGGGCGAAGGTCTCCGGGTGACGACGGATCACGGTTTCGCGCCCCACCTCCGGGGCGTCAACCCAATGTTCGATTATCGACATGCCCATTCTGCCTAATCACAACCAGGATGTTTGGCTTTGGCTTTCGCCATCAACGCCTCATTCGCCCTCGTGCCCGAATTTCAGGCCCATTGATCGGATATCTCCGCATCACGAGGGCAGACACGGCGAGGGAATGACTCTACCTGAAACTGGGTCGCACTTGCGAGCCGAGGAAGATACGTGAAATGGAAAGGTTAAGACGCGCCAATGCACGCTGGCTGATGAATGGCCAATCGCATGTAGACTCCACCGGCCACTCCCGATGATATTGAGCGGACGCTAATCCCGGAGACGGCCGATGCGCTCCGCCTATGAGTTCCTCAAATTCAGCTGGCTTCTGGAAGACGAGGAGGCAAATTTTCAGCCTTGGGATGGCGACGTCGATCGCCACCCCTACCCCATGCCACCCGAGGTCGGCGAGGCCAGTTTCTCCAAGATCGAGCTCGCTCTGGGAATGACGCTGTTCCGCACCACCCGGCGCTTTACCCCGGCGTCGCTGGGACAATTGATCCATATCGGGCATGTGGAGGGGGCTTTCCCCGGCGAGTCCCTGATGGTTCAGACGGTCGTCGGCGGCCAGGTCATCCATCACGAAAAATACCCCGCCGCAGAACTTATCTTTCGCCCCGGCATCGACCTCTTCCGCTTGGCCGACCGATTGAGCGTCGATCCCGTCGTCGATGGGTCGGCGGATGTCGTCATGACGGCATTGACCATCAGCCGGACGGTCCTAGGGCATCTGGTCGGCCACGACATCGCCGAACGCACGCTCGACGCATTGGAGTTGACGCCAGCCCCCAGGATCAAGGTGCGGTCGATGCCGCCCCATGTGTCGGCTCATTTGCACAATGCAATCCCCCATGACCTCAATGGGGCCACCCGTCGGTTGCTATGCCAGGCACGGGCGCTGGAATATCTGACCGCATTGATCGAACACCTGGGAACCAATGTCGCGGCGTTTCCACCGGCATCGCTGTCGAGGAAGCAGGCGCAGACGCTCCACCAGCAACTCACCTCCATGCATGGGAAACTGCCGACGCTGGAAGAGCTTGCCGTGCAATTCAATGTCTCGGCCCGATCCCTGAACAACGCGTTCAAGGCCGAATACGGGCAGCCCATTCATGCCTTCATCACCGAGCATCGCCTCGCCGAAGCCCATAAGGCCATAGAAAGCAGCGAAATCCCCCTCAAGACCTTGGCCCAGCGCCTGGGCTACATCCACACCAACCATTTCCTGGCGGCATTCCGCAGGAAGTTCGGCTATCCGCCGGGAAGCTTAAGGAAGAGGCAAACGCGGGAACCGTAACGCCGCCTTCCAAGACAGCCTGGGTGAAAATAGCGCAGGCTGACGCCACGGCACCGCCTTGGTGATACAGCAAATTATTCGCAGGGCCGGTTGAACCCTGGACGCTGCAGGCGCACCTCCTATGGGGATGAGGTGCGCCTTATGTCGATTCGCTCCATCTCCGCCTATCTGATTGCCGCGATCCTGGCAGGCTGGTCATCCTTGCCAGCGGCGTTGGCTGCGGAGATGAGCGTGACGGCGGATGGCCGGACCTTGGTGATCAGCGGCTTCATCCAGGAATGGGACCATTGCGTCGCCGCCCGCCTCCTGGCCGCCAACCCGACCATTCGACAGGCTCGCATCAATTCCCCCGGCGGGCATGCCTGGGCCGGAGCCTATATCGGCCGGCTGTTCGGTTGGGCCGGGCTGGAGGCGGTGGTGCCCAAGGGTGCGGTGGCGGATTCGGCGGCGGGCGTGGCGGTGCTCGGTGCGCCGCGCAGGGTGATTGCTGGCGAGGTCGGTCTACATGGCCCGTGGCTCTCGCGTCCGGATCAGTCCCCTTTGGCGCGAGTTACCTTGGCCGAAACCTCGGCGGAGATGTCCTCGGTGTTGGAATTGGGCGGCATGCCGCCCGAACAGATATTTCACGCTATGAAAACCGGTCGCGATCGCCTGTACCGGATCGATGGGGCGACGGCGGCCTCATTCCATCATCGTGGCCAAACGGACCCGGCCATGATCCAGCGGACTGCCGCAACCTGCCGTGCTATTTCATGAAGGTGGACTGAAGGATTTCATGCTCGATTTATATCCATGACGGTCGCGCTGGCGCTGCTGGCGAAACCCGGAGCCCTCTACGCACGCCGCAATCCGTTCGTAACGCTTACCCAAACGGTAGGCAGGTTCATATCGGCTGATTTATGTGATGTGACGTCACAGATATGTCTAACTTAAATGCTCGTTAAAGTATTATCGACAACGGACTTTCAGCGTGCCATCCTGACCATGTTATCGCTATTTGACATCGTGAATCTCATGGAACTGGCCGTGGTTTGGGCTGCGGCCAGTTTCAAATCGTTTTCCTCAAAATTGAGGGGCTCATGGACAGGGGGGTGGCGACAATACTATTTAGGGTTGTCATCTCTGTGGCTGTTCATGACAGCAAAAATGCTGATGCCCGGCCCTTAATCCGACGCCCCTAAAGAACGGCGCTGGACCCGATGTTGATGTGAAAGCGCCATCCTCATTTGGCGGGTTCTATAGGCTTTGTCGGGAGCTGATATTCAGCAGCCTGATAACTGCATCAAGCGTGCTGGCGTTGCCGCCATTGCTCAACTCGCTATAGGCATGGAGTGTGGTGTTGTGATTGTAATGGCGCTCGATCATCTGCACAGAGGTCATGGTGTTTTTTGCCACTGACTCCACCCGCACACCTTGCCGAAGTTGCTTGGTGATGTAGTAGTGACGCAGACTGTAGAGGGTTCGTTTCTTGCCATCCACGTCGTGGGAAACCTTTGCCTTGCTGCACAGGGTTTCAAACGACTTTTTGAATGATGCAAACGCAAACAGAGGCTCCTGATCGTTGCCCGGATCGCGTCGGCAACTGCGCATAGTCCGCAACCGACCAATCCCCTCGTTAGTGGGGACGATAGCCCAAGCCCGGTTGCTCGTGCCCTTCTTAGCCTTTCCAGCCAGCACCAGACCGTGTCCTGTTATCGGGTTGGGGGTGACATGCCCCCATTTAAGTTTCCTGGCAGTTGAGGGCCGCATACCGGTTTGGGCCATAATGACCACGTAGCAGTATAACTGGAACCGCTGCCACGCTTCGGGATCATTGATCCACGTTCTGTTCCCATACAGGGGGTCATTCGGGCCAAGCCGAAAGCGGTTCCGGTAGCGTTTTCGGGCAAGATGGCGGGCTTCATCAAATTGTGCCCACGCCGTCACCTTGAGCTTCTGATAGTCTGCGTCTTCTAATGTGGCTCGTGGCTCCATATCTTTGATGGAGAAGTTGTTGATCTTGGGAATATCACGTTCCTTGATCGCCTTTTTCGTCACAGCGAAATCAAATATGGCACGCAATGTGGTATTTTCGTTGTTTAGCGTTGATGGCGAAGGATCTCCCTTCTTTTTGCGCCATTTATAATATGATTCCAATGCGCCTCGTTCGATGCAGTCCATTGCCATCTTGCCGAAATACGGCTTGAAATACAGGCGAATTGGGGTTTCAAACGCAGAATATTTCAGGGGGTTCTTCCCCTTCAGCCCGTCGTCGTCAAGATGGATCAGAAAGGCATCTGCGACCGCGCCGAACAGGCTGCCATCCACCGGCATCGCTTGTTGCTGTCGGTTGGTCATGGCAGCAAGTGCGTCGGTGGCGATCTTCGCCGCCTGGGTGGGGTCTTTGGTCCTGGTCGATTTTATAGCATAACCGGAGCCATCGGGCTTTTTCACACGAAATTGCCAGACCGGGTCTTTCAGGCCAGCCCGTAAATAGATGACTATGCCTTGGCTAACCTCTCGTAGTTCCTGATAAAACTCTTTAGCCATGGCAATGCCCGCAGGTTTTGTGAACTCACTTTGTGAATATGTGGTGGCCTTGTGAAAAATACAAGCATTTCTGCGGATTTTAGAGGATCATAACCCCCTTGCGATTTATCTAACCCATTGATTTAATTTGGTAGTGCTAGGTTTGTAATCAGGGGGTCGCGGGTTCGAACCCTGCAACCGGCACCAAATTTTGCCATATAATACAATGCACTATACAAATACCAGCCAGGGCGGCCCTGCTGGTATTTGGCGTTAGCAGGGTAAAAGTAGGGCAAATGGGGCCGGGGTAGCTTTGGGGCACTTTGGCGAGGCTGCACGGGATTCCCAGTGTAGCGGCGCGCGCGATTTTGGACAAATCGGTGGGCGCTTTTAGACGATCCGGGACGGCAAAGGCGACCGAATTGAGGTTCTCTTAATAAGCCTTTAATACCCTTACCCCAGAGGCCATTGCCAACGGAGTGATGCCGATGGGCGCGGATAGGAAAGAGCAACTGCGGGCGCTGCTGCGAGAAGCGGCCCCGGCCAATGACAATGCTTTCGATTGGCAGGGCTGGTGGGGCGCCCGGCAGGCAGAAGAGAGGCGTCTCAGCCGCAATCTTACCCGCCGATTGTGGCGGGACGCCCTGATTGCCGTTGTCGTGATTGGGCCGTTGGCGGTGTGGGGCGGAACGCATTTTGGCCGCAAGGCCAAGACTGAAATCGAGATGAGCCATCTGCGGGACGTGACGGCGTTTTGCTCCAACCAATCCCAGGTGATGGCCGAAGCCCAACCAGGCGACGGGCGTCGCCTGGTTGGTGTCCTTGGCATTGGCGAACTGGCCGATTGCAAGTGGATGACTGTCGAGGAGGCCGAATATATGAAGACCCTGCCCGGCTTCCGCGAAGTTCGACGCAACTAAGGGCATGACGGCTTTGGATAAGGCTGGGGCCGCATTCGCAGGTCCCGTTTGAAGGCCGGTTTGACGAACAGCAGATAGCGGTATTGCCGCAGGGTGCGCTTTGTGGCGCGGTCCAGGTTGGCGCGGAGGTGATCACCGCGCTGGCCTCCCTTCTTATGGGCGGTCAGCAGCATCTCATGATAGGCCTCGCCATCCAGTTCATAGAAGCGGGTCAGATGGCTACCCAGGAACAGGAAGTTTGCCGCCTGGTAGACAACCCCCAACCGCCCGCAGCGTTCATCGGCGAAGGATTGTATCCACTTCACGCGGGGGCAGGCCCGCTTCAGGTACTTCACCGCGTAGCTGATGGCCCGGCTCTCGCTGTTGCGGGGCGCCTTGTCATCAAGCCACATGCGGTTCAGTTCCAGGTACTCGTCCACCTCGGTGTTGGCGACGATCTTGGACACCTGGCGGGGATTGAGGGCATAACCAAGCTGCATCACCCCCACCAGTTCTCCAGCCATGAAAATGCCAAGGTGGACGTAGGAATTGTTGACGATGCGCCGGGAGTAGTGGTTGGTCCGGATGATCTCTACCGCCTGGGGGCGGGGGATGGTGGCCACGTAGAAATCTCGCGTGCCGAAACCGGCCACCGCCAGGCTGCCATAGACATAGCCCGGATCATGGTTGGCCGGGGGATGGATCATTCCCGGAAGTGGGGGATGGTGGGGCTTTCGCGCCATAGGCATCAACCTTTTCATGTGACGCTCCATGGCGCTCTGGCGGGGGGCTCGGGGTGGCCCTCAAATGGTTCAGCGTGCCGCAACGCGGACACTTGATTTCAAGGGCCTGGTATTCTCCCCGGCCAAGCAAGCGGCGACATTCGCCGCACCGGATGGACTCCATGAACTCTGACCTTTAAAACTGCCCCACCCGGCGCACGGGTGCGGGGATGGCCGGAATACCGGCCGGGTCTGGTCATGCGGGAGCCTTCCTCCTGCGGTTTGGGGCGCGCCAACGCCCCATCCCCCCGCCGGCCGAGGCCGGCGGGCGTAACTTCACCACACCACCGCTGCCACTTCGGCCAGCGTTTCGGCATCGGCTACGGCCTTGAGCAACCCGCCCAGGCCATCCTCGCCCGACAGCTTGTCGCTGTTGGCCTGCACCCAGGCGGCAGCGGCCAGCCCAACGGAGATGGTCTGAGCGGCGGTGTGGGGGCGTTTAGCCCAGGCGCCGGCCGCGTCCTTGCACCAGATGGTATAGGTGCCGTCGGGGGCCACCTGGGCCTGGGAAACCCTGCCCTGCAAGTTGGCCCGGTCGTTGGACGACATGGGGTAGGTGTGAGGCGCCCCGAGGGCGGCGTGGACGAACCCCGCCATGATCGCCGCCGCGCAGGCGGCGTCCAGCTGCATCGCCTGGTGGGCCTTGGCATCGGTCAACAGGGCAGCCATCTCCTCGGCCGTCAGGGGACGGGTCTGGCGGACATAGGTCCAGATATCGTCCGCCTTGACCGCCTCCCAGCCCGCCACCGTGCGGGTGGCGTCGTCGTACTCCTCGGCGACACGGCGGGCGCGGGCAATACCGGCGGCGTCAAGGTCATCATCGGACCAGCCGTCCAGGGCGGCGCGGCTGTAATTGGCGCCCCGATGTTCAAAGGTCTCGCCGCCCTCGATGACGGCGGTGACGGCGCCATCGGCGCCCAGGGTCAGATAGACGGTGTCGTACATGTTACAGCCCCGCTCCGTTGTAGATGATTTTGCCCTTGAGGCCGCTTGAGCCGCCCGCCACCACCAGCATGCGGTTGGGCGATATTCGAACAATGCCCCAAGAGCCCGACCCAAATGTGTTGCCGCCCAGCGGGATGGCTTTGAGGCCGCCCGCCGAGACCCGCAGGGTGAGGTCCATGCCGTCCGCCTGATTGTAATAGGCGAAGGTCACGGCCAGCGGCGCGCCCCCCGACAACAGGGCGATGGTCCCCCTGCCCAGCGCCACCGCCGACAGCCTTGACGACAGGACCGCCCCGCTCGACAATGTGACGACGGCGCCCATGGTGATGGCGGTGGTGGTGACGCGGATCAATCGCCCATAGGTGACGGTCCCCACCGACCAGATGGCGAGATAGCGGCTCGATGCCCCGCCCCACATGTCCAGCGGATTGGACAGCGTGCAGGTATACGGGTCCGCCGTCGCGGTGATATCGGCGGTGGCAACCACCGATACGGTGGTGGCGGCATGAGACAGCAACGCCAGTTGCGCCAAGCCGGTGCTGAGCGTGGTGTGATAGGCCGCCGCGCTGGCGTCTGACCTCCAGGGGACGGCGATACCGCCATTGGTGCCGGAGCCGGAGGTAAAGGGGGCCAATGTAATGGGTGATCCCATGCTGCCCAGCGTGGTGCCGCTGCGGCTATTGACCGCCACCTGGACGCCCGCATTGTTATTGCAGCACGTCATCAGGCCGCGCCCGGTATCCAAGGGATAGGCGAAATTCCAGCTGCTGTTGGCGACAAAGCTGCTGCCGCTGACCTGGGCGGCCAAGATGCCGGTGCCGTCGTGTGTAATACCGATCGGACGAGGATTGCTTGGCGTGCCGGATTGGGTCATGCCCCATATCCATGACGTGTCGGCGATGGTGATGCCATGGGCGCTGGCGCCGCTGCGAGTGACCACCCAATTGCCCAGGGTGGCAAGCGTCGTGCCGCTGATCGTCAGCTTGCGGGCGTTGGCGGTGACGGCCGAACCGTCAAAGCAATGCACCGCGCCGATGGTGGCGGCGTCGGTATCGGTCGCACCGCTCCAGACGTTGGGATAGCTCGACAAACCGCCGAGCGAATAGTTGCTGGCATGCAGCGTCACCCAGGCGCCATCCTGGGCACCGGTGTACGTCTCCCAGGACGGGCGGGACGCGGCCCCAAACAGGATGGGTAGGACCATCTTACGCCCCTCCGGTGATCATCGGCGCGGCGCGCAGCTTGGTGCCGTCGTACCAGGCGATGATGAGGACCGTGCCGGTCAGGCCGGTGGGCGCCCCGGCGGTGCCCCAGTCCCAGATGGCATTCCAGCCGGGCGTATAGCCGTTGGTGGTGATCTGGAGCCCGTACATGGTGTTGGCCACCAGATTGGTGGGCGCCCCGATGGTCCGCCCGGCGGCGGTGGTCAGCTTGGCCCACTGGCCATGGGTCTGGATATTCCACGCCACAGTGGCCTCGTCGGTGAGTGGGGTGCCCACGTGGGGAGATTGGCTCGCCGCCCACACCAGCGCCTGGGACAGGTTGAGCTTGAGGCCGGCGGCGGAGAGGACCAGCGTGGCGCCGTCCAGCTTGACACGGGCATTGTCGGAGCCGTCATTCTCCAGGCCATGGCCGATGCCCAGATAGGCCAGGGCGCGCAACGTGCTGGCTAGGACATATCCGACCAAGTCGGGCGCGGAGGCGGTGATCATGGCAGCGATGGCATCGCGCATCTGGGTTGGGTTGGTTTCGATGGGGGTCAGCCCGCCCGCCACAATGACGGCCAGAATTTCATCCGTCACGGCGTTGGACCAAGAGGCCGGGTCCATGGACGGCGGGTAGGAGCCGTCCGCCGCCCCATCGGTGAACTTGCCGTTGTGCAGCCTTACGGCGGGATCGCTGGGATAATCCATGGTCCTCTCCTAGACGTACCAGATACGGGTGTGGGCGGGCTTGAGGCGGGCCAGCGCGCATTTCAGGGCCTCGGCGCCCCAGCTTGCGAAGGGTTCGCCGTGGCGGCCCTGGCCATGTTGGCGGCGCTGCACCAGTTCGGGGGGCAGATGCACTTCCCAGATGAACTGCATCTCGGGTCCGCCGTAAGGCGTGCCGTGGCAGCGGCGGCCATGGAAGCGGGCGCGGCGTTCGACGATGGTGATGTCAAATCCCAAGGTGCGGGCCAGTTCCTCGAAATAGGCGATGGACTGGCCGCCGTTGGCGGTGAGCTTGGCAACCACCTGGGCGCGGCGTTCGGCGATGGTGGCGGCCGGGCCGGAACAGGGATCGGGCAGGCCGCACACCCGTTCCCAATCGGGCAACAGCTCAAGCGCGGTGCTTGGATCGGCCTCGTCCAACAGGTCCATGGCGCGGTTGTGGGCGCGGGCCAGGCCATCGGCTATCGCCTGCAACACCATGGTCAGGGTGGCGCTGGCATCGCGGGGCCAGGCGGCGCCGCTGGGCAGCAGCGCCTGAAGGTGGGCGAGGTATTGATCGGGGGTGGTGCGCATGCCGGTCAGCCCCACACCGGATCGCCCAGGGTGGCGATCTCGTGGCCCAATGTCGTGAAGTTCCCCACCAGGGTCAGGGTGTGATCCACCTCGCCATTGGCCAGGGATATGGCTTCGCGCACATGGCTGGCCAGGATGGTGACGCCCGGCTCGGCCTCGCGGCGCAGCAGGTCTTGCAGTTCGGCCACCACCGCCGCCTTCACCGCGTCGGTGGCGGGATCAAGCCCGCCGATGGTCGGGTCCATGGGCTTGGGCGTGGGGGCGAAGACCACCACTTCGGCGGTGACGGGGCGCCGCGTGTCAATATAGGCCTGCACCTCGGCCACCTTTTCGGCGCTGGGGATCAGCCCGCCCACCTGATCGTCACAGACGAACATCAGGCCGATGGTGCCGATGCCGAACCATTCGGGCCGTACCCAGGCCCGCGTCACGCCTGGCACTTCCAGCGCCCAGGCCACGTAATCATGGGAGGCACCGCCATGGGGCGGCTGTCGCACGCGGGCCAGCAGGCGGCCAAGCAGCGCGGCGGTTGTTTCCTCGTCCGCACCGCCGGTCATGCCGCCCGCGCCGATCACAAGATCGGAGGCGATGCCGGGCAGCGGGGAAACCATCCGCAGCTTGATGCCGGCCTGGGCGTTGCCGCCCGCACCGGCCTCGGCGGCCTTGGCCGGCGCGGCGGCGGTGCCGGCCACCACAAGGGTATCGGCGGTGGTGACGTAGACCACGCCGTCGGCGCGCTGCACTTGGGTGCCGGATGGAACCGTCGCGCCGTCATTGCCGGTGATTGCCAAGGTGCCCAGGGCGAAGGCCGGGGCATTGGGCCGGATACCGAAGATGGCGGCCCAGCGGATTACCGTCTCGCGGTCGCCGGTGTCGAAGGGGATTTGCCGGGAAATCCAGTCCTGAAAGCCGTAGAGGCCGTGCAGGCCACCGCCCAGGACGCGGGACAGGACGTTGAGGTTGCTGGCGGGCAGGCGGGCATCGGCGCCGGGCAGGCGGCTGTCGAAATCGGCTTCCTCGGCGGCGATCAGCGCGGCCAGGGTGGGGCGGGTGAAGGCCATCAGGCTACGTCCTTCCAGGCGGTAACCAGGTTATCGTTGGCGGACCACAGCCAGCCAAAGCGTTCGGGAGCCTCGGCGGCCTTGACCACGGTAATGGCGATCTCCAGCACGCCGGTGTCCTGCCAGGCGCACGTCACTTCGACGGCTTGTGCCACGTCCAGGCGGGTCAGCCACTCCAGGGCCTCGCGGCAATAGGCCTCGGCGCGCCGCGCGGTTTCGGGCGTGGCCTTTTCGCGGGACAACAGCCACAGGCGCGAGCCTGATAGCCATGGGGTATCGGTAGGGGCGTTGGCGGGCGGGATCACGTCGCCCCACCAGCCGCGCCGGTCGGTGGTGCCGTCCGGGATCACGTCGCCCGCCTCGGCCCGGCGGTCGGTGAACAGGGACAGGGTGATGGCGGTATTCAGCCCATGATCCTCGGCCAACAGGCCGCCGGAAACCACCCAATCGCTGGTCAGGGTCTGGCCGTTAAAGGCGGTTTGAAGGTCCATTTACGGTCCCTCCGGAGGATTGATAGGCAACGGGTCCGGTGTGACCGTCGCACCGTTCTGCCAAGTCTTGTGTTCCCAGGAGGTGCCGCCGGTCCATGTCCAGCGTTCGCCGAATCCCGCCACATCCCAGGACCAGGAACGGGTGGCGTGCATCTCCAAGTCCTCGGCCTCTAGGCGCAGCCTCTTACCCGCCTTGACCGTGGCGTTGAGCGGGGTTTCGGCGACGATGCCGGTACGGGTCAGATGGACCTTCTGGCCCTGATCGTCATAGATGGCCACCTCGCCGGGCTTCAGCTCGATGCGGTAGCGGCGGTCGCACATGGCGATGACGAAACCGTTGGAGCGGTCGCCGCCGAAGAAGCCGGCGAAGGGCTGCATGCCAGGCAGAGGATGGGACGTGAAGCCGTAATCCTGGGGCCGCTCCATGCCGTCGCGGATTTCGCCGGGCAGGAAGGTGGCCTGGATGGTCTGGCAGGGGCCGGTATCGCTCACCCGGTGGAGCGCGCCCTTGCCCAAGGTCAGGTTCACCCGGTTGCGCAACGGCGTCAGTAGGAAGTCCTGTTCCCTTTGCACGGCGGCGACGATCTCGCGCAGGGTCATCATCCGTCGCTCCCCAGTTGGGCCACGCGGTCGAAGGCGCCCGGCGGGTACATATTGAGGGTGGTGGTGGTGCCCTGTTCCCGTTTGGCAAAGGAGACGTTGCTGATCAGGAAGTTGCCCGCCGTTGCCAGCCAGTCATCATTGAAGGTCACGGTCTGGCCCGGCCGCCACAGCCCGCCGCCATCATGGTTCCAGCCTGCCACGGTGGCGGTGACCACGCGGCTTTTGCCTTGGGCCACGCGCTGCTCATGGGCGGCGCGCTCGGTCAGGTTGATGATGTTGCCCTGGGTTTCGGGCACGATGATCCTGGGCCGCCAGCGGCCCAGGGCGGCATCCTTGGCCTGGCCCTGTTCCTGGCTGCCGGACGTGGCGTCGGAACTGTCCGGGGTTTCGCGGGTGCCGCGCACGAAGATGTCGCTGAAGCGCCCGGTGAAGTCGTCGGCGGCATTGGCGGAAAGCACGTTGCGTCCGCGTGTCAGGCTGGCCACCGGGCGGCCCATGGTGCCTCGGCCGATGACCAGGTTGCCCATTCCGTCCGACCAGGCCAGCACACCCCGCAGGCGGCACATGCGCTCGATGCAGGATTGCACGGTATCGCCGGTATTCACCGCGACCCGCTTGAACGCCTCGCCGGTGTCGGTGAGCGTCATCACGCCGATGCCGAAGGGGCGGCACAGATCGGCGGCGATCACTTCCAGCTTCTGGTTCAGGTATTCCTTCACCTCGGCCGAGCAATCCACCAGATCGCCGGTCTTGTCGCGGCCACTGATCTGCACCTCGTGGGTGGCGGCGGCGTAGGCCTTGTTGCAGTGATCAATCCATCCGGTGAGCACCGTCACGCCGTCGATATCCAGGCGGCAGGCCTGGCCGGCGCGGATGGGATGGCGCACCAGAACAGCGTCAACCAGGTATTCCTCGGTCAGGGTCAGGCTGAAGTTGCCGGCCATGTGGTCAAGGTTCAGGGCCACGGCGGCGCTTGACCATCCCTCGTGGCACTGTCCGTCCACCCACAGGCTGACATGGTTGTCGGGTTCAGCCATCGGCGGGCACCCTCAGGATCAGGCCGCCGGGAATGAAGCCGGGATGGCGGATGACGGGGTTGCGCTCCAGGATCACGCTCTCCTTGCCCGCGTTGCCCCACAGGCGATGGGCCAGCACCAGGGCCGGCATGTCGGCGCCGGGCATCACGTCGGAAAGGCGGGACAGATCGGCGCCACGCGCGGTGATGTCGCGCACACAAGCGGCGCGCAACGTGGCCAGGGTTTGGTAGGTGGCGTCGGGCGCGGTCAACATGCGCTCGTCCAGCCCGGCGGCCAGTTCGGCCCGCACCGCCACGGCGTCGTCATAGACGGTGAAGGGAATGTCGGCGCTGGCCCTGGCGGCCTCCACCACGGCCAAGCCGCGTACCAGGGACACCATGGCGTTCTGGTTGGCGGCGGCCTGGGCTCGCATGGTGGTGGTGGGCGTGATGGTGGCGAAGCCAGCGCCAAAGGTGGTCAGACCCTGGGCTGCCTGGTAGCGCGGCCATCCCCCGGCGAGGCCGCCCAAGGCGCGGGAAAACAGGGTGCGGATGGAACCGACCAGACCCTGGGGCGCCCCGATCAGGGCTGCCAGGTTCGCGCGGGTGGAGGCCAGGCGGGCCAGGGTGGAGGAAATGCCGCCCATGCCCTGCCCCGCCACATTGGCCGGATTGGCACGGGTCAAGGTCAGGTTGATGTCGTCCAGGGCGGCCCCGGCCAGATCGAGGGCGCCGGTGGACACCTGGTCGTTGCCGCGTGCCGAAAACCCCTCGGCGAAATCCACCACCAGGCGGTCCCCGGCGGCATTGGCGGCCAGACCCACCCCATAGCCGGTGTCGGCGGTGACGGTGTGCAGGCCGGGCTTGTTGTACCGGGTGAAGGCGATGGTGAAGGCGCATTTGCCGCCTTCGTCTTCCGTCTCGCGCCACGAGAAATCACGCACCTGGACGATCCAGGTGGAGCCCCAGGGATCGACGTATTCCCCCGGCCCCTTGGCACGAAGCGCGGCCAACAGCCGTTCGCGGGCGGGCATGTAATCACCGCCCAGGCGCGATGCCAGCAGGAAGGCATCGACGGAATAGCGCTCCAGCTTGCCGCCCAAATCCTCGGCCCACCCTTCGTCGCGGTCGGGGTATTCATGGTCGGGGCCGCGCCGCCCGCCCCGGCCCTCGCGCACCCGCACTTCGAAGGGTACACCCCGGAAGCTGGCCGGGCGCTTGTTGTCACGCCAATTGGCCATCACACGCCCCCCTGCATGCTTTGCCCGGTGCGGGCAATTACCTGGACGCCGGGCGCGGCAGAGCGCGTTTCTGCCCGCATGCCGGCGGGCAGGATCAATTCCACCACCGTGTGGGACGGCACCGTGTGGGACGGCCCGGAAGAAGAGGACGCGGCGGCGGACGAGGCGGCCGAAGCCCCGCCCCCGCCTTGGGCCATGGCGGCGGCGCCCTTGGCCTCGGCGGCGGCCATCGCCGCGCCGGGCTTCGTCTGGTTGTCGTTGGCGGCTGTCTGGTTGTCGTTGGCGGCGCGGGGAACGGAGGCGATGGCGGCGCCCGGCACCGGGGCGGCGTCCGGGGCAATCCAGCCCATCATCTTGGCGAAATCGGTCAAGGGACCGCGCACCCGTTCCCAGATGGCCATGATGTTGGATACGCCCGCCTCCCAGGCTTCCGTCACCTTGGCCCATACCCCCGCGATGGCCTCGCCCACGGGCGCCACGGCGGCCTGCAGCTCGCCCCATTTGGCGGCCACGCCGTCCCACATGGCCAAGGCCACGCCGCGCACCGCTTGCCAGTTGTCGATGATCTTGATGGCCGCCCAGCCGATGGGGCCGGTGAAGGCCAGGATGGTGCGCCAATGCTCGGCCACGCCGTTCCAGATGGTGGAGAAGAAGGTCTTCACCTCGCTCCAGTTTTGGATGATCAGGGCGGCACCGGTGGCGATGCCGGCAATGACCAGGCCCACCGGGCTGGCGATGATGGAAGTGTTGAACAGGCCCCAGGCCAGGGTGGCCAGGCGGAAGACCGGCGGCAACACCAGGGCGGCGCTGCCCAAAGTGACGATGGTGCGGGTGGCCACCGGCGAGGCGGCGGCGAAGTCGCCCAGGGCGCGCACCACGGGGGCGAAGGTGGCGGCGGCCTGGCCCATGCCGGGCAGCAGGCTGGCGCCGATGGACTCGGACAGCTTGTTGACCTCTATGCCGAAGCCCTTGGCCTGCTCCTTGGCGGTCTGCATCATGCGCGAGAAGTCGGTGACCACCGTGCCGCTGGCGCCCGCGATCTCGGCCTTCAGCCTCTTGTATTCCTCCATGTTGGCCAGCATGGGCTTCAGGAAGTCCATCACCTGCATGTCGCCGAACAGTTCGCCGATCTTGAAGGGATCGCCCTTGGTCATGGCCTGAACCTTCTGGATCAGCACTTCCATGGGGTTCTCGCCGTTGGCCATGGCGTCTTTGAGTGCCTTCTTCAGGTTCACGCCATGCTCGGCGAACTTCTTCACGGTTTCCGGCGCGGTGGCCTTGGCCAGGAAGTTCTTCATGTTGTTGGCCGCCTCGCCGGGGTCCGCCGCGCCCTTCTTGGCGATCTGGAGCGCCGCGCCCAGGGTGGTGACGGCCTCGGTGCCCTGAAGGCCTAGGGTCTTGGCGGATGCGCCCAGGGCGGGGAAGTAGCGGGCCATGTCCTTCAATTCGAAGGCGCCCTGCTTGCCGGCGAAGGCCAGTTGATCCAGGGCCTTGGCCATGCCCTCGGGGGCCACGCCCAAGGTGTCGTTCAGGATGAAGGCGGTCTTGGCCAGATCGTCCATATCGGCCTGGGCGGCGGTGGCGGTACGGCCCAGGGTTTCCAGCATGGCGGTGGCCTTGTCCTGGGCCATGCCCGCCGAAACCAGGGCGGTGAAGCCCTTCAGCAGATCCTGAAGGGATTGGTTGGTGCGATCCGGCACGGCCAGGCCGCGAAGCTGGGTCTTCAGCGCCGCCACCTGTTCGTTGCTCATGTCGGCGGTGATGCCCGCCTTCATCAACTCGTGTTCCAGATCGGCGGCGATGCCCTTGACCTCGTCCAGCTTGGACAGCGTTGCCCAGGCCTGGCCCACATCGGCCAGGGCCTGGCCGAGATGGCCCACCGCGCCCTTCACCTCGCCCACTCCGGCGACGGCGCGGCCGATGGTGGCGTTGAAGCCCCCGGCCAACGCGGCGCCGATGATGATGTTGGTGGCAAGGTTCCCGGACACGGCGGTTTACCCCTGTTTCTCGAATTCGACCACTGCCGGCCAGAAAGCGGTGAACTCCCTGGCCGGCATGGCGGTGATGTCGCCCAGCCGCTGGCCGAAGGCCACGGCGAAGCGGCGGATCAGGCCCCGGAGACTTCCGCTTGGGGGTAGGGAAAATTTTCCAGCACCGCCTGCACCCTCTTGTAATCGGGCAGGCGGATCAGCTTCACCGCCTCTTCCGGCCAGCCGGAAATCTGGGCCACCAGGGCGATTTCCACCTCAGGCCCGCCCATGCCGGGGCGGAAGGCAGCGAGCTGATCGCCGATGGTGGGTTCGCGGATGGTGATGTTGGTGAAGGTGGCGTCGCCATGGGTGACGGCACGGGCCAGGATGATGGTGGTGGTCAACAGGGCTTCGGACATGGCGGGACTTCCTTAAACCGGCTCGGCCTTGGGGCCGTTGAAGATCAGCTTCACGGGGCCGCCATCCTTGGCGGTGAGCTTGTTGGTGTTGGCGCGGAAGGCCCCCCGGATCATGTAGGTCTGGCCGGTATCGCAGCGGAAGGTGATGGTGGCGTTGACGATGCTCTCCAACTCGGTCAGCGGCGTGGTGGCCGAAACCGGCACCTCGCATTCCAACTCGGACGCCTTCATCACTTCGGTGTAGCCCACGGTGCCGTCGGCCAGCAGCACCGGCTTGCGTTCGACGCCGCCCACTTCCAGGGAAGCGCCGGGCATGGAAGCCACCTTCTTGCCGTCGTAGGCGATGTCGGCGCGGCCAAGGTATTGCGTCATTGAAACCCCCTTTAAACGATGAACTGGATAAGCGCCGCGCCCTTGCGGTACTGGTTGACCAGATCGGGCTGGAGCAGGTGATCGGCGCGGGTGGGATCATCGGCATTGCGCTCGACGACCAGGGCGGCCTTGAAGGCGTCCACGTTCTCCACCCAGCCCCGTTCCTCCCATTCACGGGCCAGCGCGATGTTCTCGGCCTTCAGGATGGAGGGGGTGACGATGGCCTGGCCGGCGCCGAAATTGGTTCCATCGTCGGCCAGCTTGTGGCGGGGGAACTTCTGGGCCTGTCGCGCCCGCCATGTGCGGCGCAGCACCGAAAGGGTGGCCGGGGTGGTGGCATCCAGATAGCTGGGATCGGGCAGGCCCCAGCCGTTCACCTGGTAGGTGGTGGCCTCGCGCTCGATCAGGCAGCGCCCGGCCTGGTCCACCACGAAGGTGGCGATGCCGTCCCACAGCATCAGGTTGCGTTCCAGCTTGTCGAAACGATCCTTCTCGGCCGGGGCCATCATGCCCTTCAGGTGCAGGGTTTGGAGCGGGCGGGCGGGGTCGATGTCGATGGCCGAAGCCGCCGTTGCCGCGTAGATGGCCGCCACCTCGTAGGCCGGGGTGGGCGAGCCGTAGCACGGCATGATGGACAGGCAGAAAGCATTCAGGCTGTTGCCCAAAGTGGTCAGGGCCGCGTGGTTGCCCGCATGGGCGCTCCACACCTGGCCTTCGATCTGGCGCCCCGCGCTCCAGCGGCTGGTGAACTCTTCCACCACGGCGGCCAGATTGGCGCCGTCGGTATAGGGATTGGCCACATGGTGGTATTGCACGTCGCCCAAGGCCGTCATGCCCGCCACCAGATCGGGATTGCCCGCGCCGCCGGTGAACGGGGTGATGGCGAAGGCCAGGCCATCGGCGGGAATGTCGCCCTGATAGTAACCCAGGCGGATGTCCAGGCCGTTCCAGGCCTCGCCCTTGTGGCGCGCGGTCAGGTTGACCTTGGCGGGATTGACGCCGTCCACGCCCGCCGTGAACACCAGATCGGGATTGGCGTTGATGGCGGCGGCCAGAGTGGTGGCCACGTCATCGGCGGTGGCGGCGATGGAAACGGCGAATTGGATACGCTTGCCGCCGATCCACACAGTACGGGTGCTGGCGGCGGTGGCCGGGCCGGTGACGGTGATGGCGGCGGTGGCCTTGGTGCCGGCCGGGTTGTCGTCCAGCGGCACCAGCCACAAATCCAAGCGGTCGCTGGCCTTTCGGAAAGCGCGCGTCATGGCGGCGGCCATGGAGCCCCGGCCGCCCAACTGGACGCCGTGATCGCCGGACAGCACGCGCACCGGGACATTGGCCTCGGCGGTGCCGGTGGCCAGCTTCTGGGCGAACATCACCACGCGGGTCAGGTCCAGGGCCAGGCCCTTCACGGCGTGGCTGTTGTCAAACTCCACCTCGAAGCCCGGCAGGCGGGACGACAGGCTGACTTCGGAAAAACTGATGGCCATGGGGGCTTACTCCTTGTCCTTGCGGGCTTTGGCGTCCGGCTTTTCGGCGGGGGCGGCTTCAGCGGCGGCCTTCTTCTCGGCCTCCTCGCGCGCCGCCTTGCCCTTGGCGATGGCTTCGGCGGTGGTTTCCTTGACCTCGCCGCGATCCAGGCGACGCAGCCAATGCAGGTTGCGCGGCTTGGCCTCGCCCTCGGGGGGAAGCGGGCGGCCGGAAACCGGATCGCGGATGATGTCGCCGTCGCGGGCGGGCTTCAGGTACAGATCGGCCATGGGGTCAGTTCTCCAGAACGACGGTGTCAGCCTGGGCGGCGGGGGCCGCCCAATCGGAATGGGACGTGGTGAAATCGGTGATGCCCGCGCCGATGGCCATGGCCTCGGCCAGGGTGGTTCCGGCGGGCGCCGTGCCGCCAATAGCGGCGGTGGCTTGATCGGGGGTGTCGGTGCTGGTGTAGGTGGTGGTGAATTCCACCGCCATCACCGAAAGGCCGGGCATGGCGTTGTCCACCGCCGGGAAGGTGATGATGCGCGAGGGCACCAGATAGCCGATGGTCAGGCCCAGCTTCTGCCCGGCCAGCAGGGCGCGGGCATCCTGGATCATCTGGTAGGTTCCCACCGCCTCCCCGGCGCCGTGGCGGTTGGCGGATTGGTTGCGCTTGTTCTTGGCGGCCGCCACCACGCGGAAGGTGGCCTTGTGGCGATGGATGCCGTAGCCGGCGTCGCCGTCGCGCCCCTCTTCCATGAACCGTACCCAGAAGCCGGGAACCTGGTTGGCGGTCTTCTTCAGTTCCTCTTCCGTCTCGAACTCGGTGGCCAGGCCGGCGATGGTCTTGACGGAATAGCCCAGCAGGCCGCGCGCCTTGGCGCTGGCGAGGCGGGCAATGATGGCGTTCTCGATGGCGGCGATCACGGCAGGGCCTCGCGGATGTAATCGTTGACGATCTCCATCACCTCGCCCTTGTCGGCCTCGGACAGGCCCAGGAAGGGCCGCGCCGGAATAGTCACCTTGCGGCCCCGCCCGGCCTTGCCGCCCATCTGGTGGATGCGGGCGTAAATCACGTTGGTGCCGATCTCCACCTGGGTGCGGCCGGCCACATAGGTGAGCGATTGATACAGCCGCGTGCTGTCGCGCAGGATGGCCATGGAGCTGGCACGCCGGGCGGCCCCCTTGCGCAGATTGCCTGCCTTGGTATGGGCCTTGGCCCGGCCGCCCAGGCGGTTCAGCACGGTTTCGGCGGACAGCAGGCGCCAGGGGGCGCCGCTGGGGGATTGCTCGTCCTCGAAACGCTTCTGGGTGCTGGCCAGCAGGGCGGCGCCGATATCCCTCATCACCGGGCGCAGATCGCCCAGGCGAAGCTGAAGACGGAGCAGGGCGCGGCCGATCTCCTCGGCCGGGTCCTGTTTCACCGTGAAGTTGACACCCGCCGTCATCATTCGTTCCCCGGATAGGCGTCCATGACGCGGGTGGGGGGATCGAAGGTGGCCAGATCGTCCTGGCCGTCGGCGCTTGGCGCTTCGACGCCCGCGCATTCCAGGGTCAGGGCGCCCCTGGCCACATCCTTGAGGCCGGAAAGGGCGTCCTTGTAATTGTTCATCACCAGCTCGGGGGCGCCGTCGCGGTGCAGGAAGTACCGGGCGATATCGCAGGTCCAGCGCGTCACCAGATCGGGCACGGGATCAAGGGGCACCACGTAGCTGCCCGCCGCGTAGCCGTTCACCATCTGCTCGGCATCGGCCAAGGCGACGGCCAGGCTCTGGCCGATCTCGCCGGTGTCGGCGTCGTCGGTCAACTGCACCATCTCGTCCAGCCCGAAGCGGGCGGTCATGTCGTCGGCGGTGGCGTAGGCCATGGTTCGCGGGTTCCTTGCCCCGGACGGGGTTCCGTCCGGGGTCTGGGGTCAGGGGTTACTTGCCGCGCTTCTTGGGCGGCGGGGCGGGTTCGGGGGGCGGTTCGGTCTGGCCGCCGGGTTCCTGGGAACGGTCGGGCGGCGGGGCGTCGTCCGCCGCCGCCCGCAAGGCGGCCGGCTCGCCGCGTGCCATGCGGTGATCCGCCGCCAGCCACACCACCTGGGAGAGGAGGTCCAGGAAGGGCGGCATGCCGTCCACCTCGGCCAGAACCTCGCCGATCTGCTCCAGCAGATCGGAATGGGCCTTGGCCTGGTCGTAGATTTCCGGCTCGGGAACCGGGGCGATTGACCCCGTATCCATGTTCACGAGATAGGCCGGATTGGCGGCCTTGTCGTCCGGTTCCGCCGTTCCGTCCATGGGCGTGATCCGGCCCAGGTCCAGCAGCGGCTTGGCCTGGCCGGTATCGGCGATCTCCACCGTGCCGCCGTCTTCGATGCGACGGCCGTTGAAGCGGAGCGCCCCGTCTTTCACGCGGTACTGCATGGCGTCCCCCGTCAGTTGCCGGTGGCGGTCTGGATGAGGAAGCCGGCGTCCTTGGAGGCGACCAGCTCGGCTACGGTGTCCACCACGCGGACGCGCTGGCCACCACGGGCGCCGATGCTGCCGTCGGCCGTGGTGCCCGCAAGCTTCTGGCCGTACTGCAAGGTCATGCCCCAGGTGACGCCTTCCTTGTTGTTGGCGGCGGGGTCGATGAAGTGGCCGGCGATGAAGTCGCCCCACACCCGCTGGGGGGCCATGCCCTGGCCCTTGCGGTTGGCATTGATGAAGCTTTCGCCCACCAGGATTTCCTGCACCTCGAACAGCTCGGCCACCTGTTGACGGGCGGCCATGCCCTCGCCGTTGCCGTTGGGGAAGATGGACTTCAGAAGCTTGGGGTGGCGGCGCACGACGCCCCACACCACCTTGCCGAACACCAGGCGGTTGGGCCGCAGCAGCGGGGTGTCCAGCAATTCGGTGATCACGCCCACCGGGTCGGAATTGACGTAGTCGCTGAAGCGGTCGGTGCCGGCCAGGGCCAGGAGGTTGGTGGCGGCGTAGCTGTTCGGGTCGGCGGTGATCCGCGCCACGCGCTGCTCGCGGGCAAGATGCACCAGGTTGGTGGTATGCTCGGTGGCGAAGCCCAGAACGTCGGTGCCGGACGCCTTGCCCTGGTCAATATCGGCCTGGGGCACCGGGTAATCCAGGCCGTGATCCTCGCACTGGCCGGCCTTGGACACGGATTGGGTGGACACCTCGGCCGGGCGGCCGGTGCGGCCCACGGCGGTGTCGGGAACGGTATAGCCGGCCGCCAGATCGTATTCCTTGTAGGTGAACTCCATGGTGGCCAGCACCGGGTTGACGCGGGGCAGCACCTTTTCCCCGATCAGGGCGTAGGCCGGGTTGCGGTAGGCGATGGAAATGGCCGTCAGGGTGGGATTGACGACGAAGGGGGACGTGCTCATGGGATGCTCCCTTTAGCCCTGCATCACGCCGGGCGCGAAGATGTAGTCGATGACCACACCGGCGGTGCCGGCGCTGTCGGCGAAGCCGATGATGCGGACGTTGACGCCCGCCGCCGGGACGGCCTTCACCGCCTTGCCGTTGGCATCGGCGGTGAGCGGATCACCGGCGGCGACGGCGCCGCCCAGCATCACCTCGGGGATGCCGCCCATGTCCACGTCCACGCGGGAACCCGAAGCGGTGTCCAACTGGTTGGTGGTGCCCATCAGGGCATCGGTGGCGGCGGTGGCCAGGGCCACCTCGCCGTCATTGGCTCCGGGCTTGACGATGCGGAAGGGCGGAAGGGCGGTGGTCGCCCGGCGGCTCTTGGAGATGGTGCGGTTGCTCACTTGGTGGCGTCCTTCTGCACATGCGCCACCGCGTCGGTGGTGCTGATGGTGATGCCCTTTGCGCGCTGCGCCTCCTGGAAGTCCAAGGCGAGGCGGGCCAGTTCGGTGGGGTCGGGCGCGGTATCGACGGTACCGGGGCCGGGGGCGCGTTCGCGGAACTCGACGGTGGCGGGGATGGCCTTCAGCACCGCCTTGAAGATGTCGGCGGCGGGCTTGGTGCCCTCGGCGAAGTTCACCACCAGATGGTCGGCGGCGATGGCTTCCATGAAGTTCAGCAGGTCGTCCCTCGGCACGGGCAGCGGGCGGCCCTCAGCCACCAGGCCGTCCAGATAGGCGGCGTTCTGGTCACGGCGGAACACCGCCTGACGCTCGGCGAAGTCGGCCTGGTCCTTGGCCAGCTTGTCGGCCTGGGCCTTCAACTCGGCCTGGGTGTTGGTTTCCTTGTCGGCCACGGCGGGCTCCTTCGGGGTGGTTTCGGAATAGTTGGGGGTGCCGGGCACGTCGGCGTTGGCCTCGGCCTCGGCCAGGCCGGCCACGGTGTCGATGTTCCAGGCGGGCAGTATGCGGTCGGCCTTTTCGGCGCCTTCCCGTTCCACCAGGTGGTCGCGCAGTTTGCGGAACAGATCGGCCAGGGCGCGAAAGCCGCTGGCCCGCTGCCACTGGCTCACCTCGGCGAATTCCACCGTCACCACGCCGCCCTCGTCCTCGGCGAAGGCCACGTCCCGCAATCCCTTGATGGCGGGGGGCTGGGCGCCCAGAAAGGCGACGTGGCGCAGGTAGTAGGTGCCGGGCACCGGGTTGGCGGGGTTGTCGGGGGTGTACCAGGAGGCCGAACGCTTCTTGTAGGCGCCGGTGTTCACCAGCTCGGCGAAGTCGGCGTTCACCTGGCCGCAATCGGCCATCACGATGCCGCCGTCCAGGGACATGGACCTGACCCAGCCATAGGCGGGGGCCGTGTCGGACGGGTGGCCGATGACCAGCGGGGCCTCATGGGTGGCCGGATCATAGGCGGCGCAGGCGGCGGCCAGGGCGGCCTCGCTGAAATCCAGCGTCACGCCCTGCATGGCGGTGTGCCTGCCGGTCCTGAAAATCTCGATCCGGCGCAAGATGTCCTCCCCTCGGTCCAAACGACGTGAGGGGAGTGTGGCGGAAGGGCGTGGGGCTGAAACGACCGGAACAGTTCCGGGGGTGGTCCGGCCTTAGGCGCCAGCGTCGCCGTTAAAACGGTTTTTAAGGTCTTGGCGCGGGCGAAGGCGGAACGCCCGCCCGGTGGCCGCCGCCCGCCCCGCCAGGGCGGCCTAGGGGCGCGCGGGCGGGGGTTTGCCGTTGGGGCGAATGATACACTTCTATTGGAGGGCGGGAAGCCTTATGATGATGGGTGCAGGCGCCGGCCGTTCCAGGCCGCATTCCGATGGACGGCGCCGGGCGACGTGGCCGCGTGCGGGCGCCATAGTCTCACCTCCCGCCATCAAGAGGTCAGTCAGGCTCAGGAAAGATCCTGTCATGGATCCAGTTACCGACCTGGTAGGCTCCGACCAGATGGCAGACCGCCATAAGCGGGTGGCCGATAAAGCTGTGCCAGAAGTGTGATGTGATCACCAGACGGTTCCTTCTTTATTCCGACTTCCGATAGAGCCGTACGCCTTGGCGCAGGGCGTTCATGCCCGAGACCCCGCCCCGGAAGAAGGTGACGCCCGACCATTGGCCGCCATCGGCATCGGCGACGATGCCCAGGGTGGTGTCCTTGCCCAGGGCCAGCAGCTTGACGTAGCGGCGCCTGAGCGCCACACGGCCGGATTGGCTGGAACGGGCGAAGCCTACCCAGATTTCGGCGGGGTCCTTGACCAGCTCGGGGATGAAGGGAAAGAAGGCCTCGCGCCCATCCCGGCGGCCGGGCTTTTCCAGCATGTGGTCCACGATGGCCTGGGTGATGTTGACGCGCCCGCCGATGGGATCGGTGAAGATGGTGCCGTCGCCGCCGATGGCCTGGCGCAGCGCGGCGCGCAGCCCGGCTTCGTCGGCGGCCCGCTTGCCCAGGGCGGCGGCGGGGCGGGCGGCGGGCACCAGATCGGCGGGCGGGGCGGCGCCGGGGGCGTCCAGGGCCTCCCATGGGCCGTGGCGTTCCATGGCCAGGCTTTGGGCGCCGCGCCCCCATGCCGCCTCGCCCACGTTGTAGCCGAAACCGGGGTCCATCCCTTTCGGCGTCTTCACCATCACCGGCCCGGAGGGCGTGTTGACGGCCCGCTCCTCCCATTGGGTGACGGGCGGCGGGTCGGAGACCTGGTAGCCGTGGCGCTGCAGATCGCGGGCGGACAGCGTTTGCCAGGTGCATTTGCAGCCCCAGCCGTTCGGCCCCCAATGGGTGGATACCCACGGGTCGTCCAGGGGCAGGATGATGCCATGCCAGGCGGCGTGTTCCTTGCGCTCGTGGGCCGATGACACATGCACATACCGGCCATAGGGGCGCCGGGCCTTGGTGTCCATGGCCTGCGCCCAATGGCCGGCGGAATAGGCCATGCGCAGATTGGTGTTGTAGATGGTGGCGGTGCGCCAGCCCCGGCTGCCCTTGTAGCTCCAGCCATGCTTGACCACCGCCTGGTCGAAATCCTTGCGGAACTCGGCCAGGGTGGTGCCCTGCTCGATGGCCTTGGCCACCGCGTTGCGCAAATCCGCAATCAGCTCGTCCTTCATGGCCCCGGCCACCACGAAGGCACGGGCGTGCTGGCCCTGCCAAAGGTCGGTCCACGCGCGGGTTGGCATGTTCACCTTCTGCTTAAAGAAGGCGATGGCCTCGGCGAACGGGGTTGCGGTTGGTTCAACCGGCATCGTCGGTACCGGCATCTTCGGCAAGGCCGGTCAGGTTGGCCACCATCATGCCGTCGCCTATGGTCCGGGCCAGGTTGTCCACGGGCAGGGCCGCGCCGATCTCCAGCAGGCGCCGCTCCACCGTTTCCAGGTCGGTGGCGTCGTCCAGCATGCGGCCCAATTCGTCGATCAGGGCGGACAGCTCATCGCCCGCCACCGCGTCCAACTGGCCGGTCAGGGCATCGGCGGCATCGGTGGGCGGTGAACCTTCGGCAAAGGAGGGCGTGGCGGGCGATGGTGTGGGCGCCGGGGGGGCGGAATCGGCCGGGACGGCGTCCTTCTTCACCCAGCCTGGGCCGTAGGTGTCCTGGATGTATTCGTGCGTCGGCTCGAAGCCCATGGCGAACAGCTTCTCGTCCCGTTCGGCCTGGGATTTCTCGTCCGGGGCGTCGGAATGGTCGCGCCAGACGCGGGGGATGGCGGCGCCGGGATAGTTCCATTGGGTCAGCCAGGCCACCGGCCCGGCGATCAGGCTTTCACACAACAGGTCGTTGTCGGTCTTCACCACCTCCTTCAGGCGGTTCTCGTGAACCTGGGCCTGGGATTTGCTGGAGCCGTTGTCGGTGGTCATGGTCTGGCCGTTGATGATCTTGGCGATGGCCTCGTTCATCAGCCCGATGAAGTTCAGGTAATCGCCGCCGCTGCTGCGGGTGGCTTCGATCAGCTTGATTTCCACGCCTTCGGGCACCACCACGCCCCTGTCGGTGGAAATGGCCTGGAGCGCGGCCAGCAGGTTGCGCCGGGCCTTGTCGTCGGAGCCGCGCGGCGCCTTGCCCAGCGCCGTGGGCATGGCGTACTTCTCCTGGTAGATGCTCCAGAACTTCACGCCGTTGCGCTTCAGCCAGACGGGCCAATAGAGCCAATGGCCCAGGCCCAGGCCGTAGGGGTCGTCGTCGTCATCGCTGCCTGCCGAAAACACCCAGAACTTGCGATCCGGCATCACTTCGCCCATGGGATTGCCCGGCCCGATCAGGCGCAAGCGGCCGTCGCGGTCGAAGCGGAAGCGGCGCTGGCGGCGGACCTTGATGGCGTCCAGCAACACCTTGCCGTCCTCGGCCCGGTACAGGCATTCGCCAACGGCATAGCCGTAGAAGATGCCGCTCAGCATCTTCTCGCACACCCGGTCGAAGTTGATGGCCTCCAACTGATCGCGGATGAAGTCGGCGGCGGCCTGGTCCTGGGGGCCGGGGCCGCCGGGTTCGACGAACCATTCACGGGCCAGGGCGGCGGTGCGGCGCTGCTGCCAGCAGGATTTCACCTGGTCGTCGCCCATCACCTTTTCGTAGACGGCCAGATCGCCGCCGCCACGGGAGCGCAATACCTCGTCCCTGGGCAGGCGCAATTCGCCCACATAGAAGCCGGTGATGTCCTCGGCGCCGGTGGCGGCCACCTCCTCCATGGGCGGCGACGGGGCCTTGGCGGCGGCATCCTGTTTTCTGGCCATCAGTTGTAACCCTCCCAATTGCGTCCGCCGGTGCCGCCGTACTCGCCGCCCATGCCCAAAGCCTCTCGCTGCCCGATGCCGGTGGCGAAAGCGTCCATGTCGGGGGTGTCCATGCGGGTGGCGAAATCGGCCAGCACATGGGCAATTGCGCTGTCGCCGTGGCGCTTGGCATCCTGCTTCTTGTCCTCGCCCTTGCCGCCGCCCTTGCCCTCGCGCGGGATCACCGGCACGCCGCGCACCAGACGGATGGAGCGGTGATCGGTGCCAATCTCGGCATCCTTGGGCAGCAAGGTGGTGGCGTCTTCAAAGGCGGCTTTAAATTTGGGCATGGCGTCGCGGTACCAGGCCTCGGTCAGATGCACCTGGCTGATGCGGTCGAAGCCGAATTCCTGGGCCATCACCTCGGCCAGATAGGCGCCGTTGCCGGTGGCGTCCAGGGCGCCCGCCTGGAAGCGGGGCAGGCGGCGGACGATGTAGAAGCCGATCTGCTTTTGCTGTTCGAAGGGGATGTTGCGCAGTTCCAGCACGAAGGGCGGACGGCGCATCAGGTTGGGCAGAAGCTGCACCGGCCACTTCACCGAAAGGTCGCCCTTACGGGCGAAGTCCCAGCCGAAGAAGGATTGCAGTTCGGGGTCCATGGCTTCCAGCAGGGGCTTCAACTCGCGCTCGCAGAAATCCGCCGTCTCGGCAATGCGCAGATGCTCGGCAAGCTGGGCGAAGGAATCGGGGACGCCCCAACGCACCACCGGGATGTCATCGGCCATGCGGCTTTCAATCAGCCAGGCGGGCAGGTAGACGCCGGTGCCTTGCTTGGGGTTGACGTCCAGCTCCTCCTCGGCGTCGTCGCCGTAGAAGGCGCGGATCTCGGCCACCCACTCGTCCCTGGACGGCACCTTCTGGCCACGCGCTTCCAGCTTGAGCTTCACGCGGTCGTACAGCCCATCGGTCACCGCGTCGTCAAAGGTGATACGCAGCAGGGCGTAGGGCTTGCGGCCCTTGCGGCACTCTTCGACCATCTCGGCGAACGGGTTGGCGGCGCCGTCATGGGTGGAAATCACCAGCACCTTGCCGCCCCAGACCAGGAAGGCCAGGGCCGCCTTCATCAGCTCGGCCAGGTCGTCATGGAAGGCGGCCTCGTCCATGATGACGAAGCCCTGGCGGCCACGTAGCGAGCGCGGGCGGCTGGCCAGGGCGACGATCTCGAAGCCGCTGTCGAAGCTGATGCGGAAGGCCTGGATGGGGTCCTGTTTCCCCTCGGTGAAGAGGAATTCGCCCACCTCGTTCACGGCCTTGTTGAAGGCCTTGGCCCATTGGCCACAGGTGGCGATGAACTCGCGGGCCATGTCCAGGTTGTAGCCGATGTACAGCACGTCCATGCCGCCCGCCACCATCTCGGCACCCGCCATCAGCACCGCCTGGGCGCCGATGCCCCAGGTGACGCCGATGCGGCGCGACTTCTCGCAGATGGTCACGGCATTGGCGGCCACCGTTTCCAGTAGCCGCTTCTGGTAGCCCAGCAGGATTTCGGGCGTGGCGTCGATGGGCGGAAGGCCATCGTGGCCGCCGGGGAAGGGTTTGGCGTCCATCAACTTGCCTTCGCGAAGGCCGGGACGGCAGAACGCGCCATCGCCATCAGAACGTCCCGGAACTCGTTCGGAGTGGCGTTTCTGATTTTGGTCTTATCCTTGCCGCCGATCATGGCCATCATGCCCTTGCGGCGCGCGCCCTCGTATCCATACAGCTCAACCGCGCGGGGATGCAGGCGTTGCTCGCCCTTCCCCCAACGCAGGACGGGCAGTTTGATGCCGCAGGCGTAGAGCCATGTCGGCTTGTTCGCGAGGTGGCCGTAATGGCCTTGCTCCACATGGCAGGTCCAGCCGCCAAAGGCATCGGCACGCACCCAACCTCCCACCTTGGGCGGGTGCTTCAGGCCGAAGAAACGCCATGCTTGGGAGTCAGCCGGGTGTTCCAAGACCCCCCCCCAATTACGAACCGCCGTCAGTGCGGCGGCGAAGCAACCGTTGTCGGCCCCCAGCTTGAATTGATGAGGCTTGCGGGGAGACCCATGCCAGAACCGGCCCCACCGTTGGCAGGGCGGGTGCGCGACAACGGGCCACGGGCCGTCATATGAGCGGGCGTCCCGGCCTTCGTCCCACGGGTCCACGCCAGGGAGGCCGAAATAGGCGCCATCGGTTTCGACGTACAGGGCGGCGATCATTTGCCGATGCCCAGGATTTCGCGGGTGATGAGGGCCACGGTGTCCTTGGTCAGGCCCTGGTCCTTGGCCACCTTGGCGGCGGCGGCGGCGGCTTGCCTGGCCACCTCGGCGCGCACCTTCAGCTCGCGGTCGGTGTCGGCCTTGGCGGCGCTGGCGAGCGACTGGATGGAGCGGGCCACGAACATGGCCTCTTCCGGGTCCAGTGTGGCCACGGTGCCTTCCTCGGTGAACATCAGCTTGGTCAGCAGGCCGTGGGCCAGGGCGACGTTGAGGCGCGCGGTGCGGCCCTCGTCCATCACCAGGCCACGTTCCACCATGGCCTCGGCAATGCTTTGCTGGCGGCGCATCTCTTCCGTGATGGCGTCCAACTGCTTCAGGTGGCGGCCCAGGCCGGTGCGCGACGGCATGGCGGCGGCGGGCAAGTCCAACTCGCGCAGCTTGGCCATGATGGCGTCCAGGGTGCGACCGTCGCGGCGAAGGCGCCCGATCAGCTCGCGCAGATCGGCGGGAAGCTGGTCAACCTTGGAGGGGGTGCGCCGGGAGCCGGTGGCGGCCATGGTTCAGCCCTTGCTGGGGCGGGCCACGCCGTCCACCCATTCGTCACCCTTGGCGGTGCGCTCGCCCTTGGGGGTCACGTCCACGTCCAACACGTCCCGGCCCAGGTCTTCCAGGCTGACCAGGCCACGCAGCTCCATCCACCGCAGGTCGTCGCGGACCATGGCGCGGTCGATATAGCCGTGATACTCGCGCAAGCCCGCTTCCAGCGCGCTGGAATTGAGCGAACCACGGTATTCCACCAGCAGGCGCAGGATGACCAGGCGGCGGTCGGCGGTGATGACTTCGTTGACCTTGCTCACGTCGCGCTCCCCATCTTCAGATGCCCCTCAACCATTAGCCGGGTGAAGTGCTCGATCTTTTCCAGGTTCTCGGCCAGGCCCTTGATCTGCTCTTCCAGCCGGGCAATGGAGATTTCGGCGCCTTGGACCTTCTTGGCCGCCTCGGCGATCTCCTCGGCGGCGTCCTTGGCCTCCTTGGCGGCGTTGGTGGTGGCCTTGATGGCGGCCTCCATCTCCACGAAGCGGGTTTCACCCCTGGCCAGACGGCCGGTGATGTCGGCCACCTGGCTGGCCAGCTCGTCCACCTTGGCCTTGCTGGCGAAGGTCTTGGACAGCCAGGCCAGCACGGCGGGGGACGCCACGGCGAAGGCGGCGGAGACCAGGGACAGCCAATCCTTGAGGGCCATGTCGGGAAGCACCGTCACCTCCCCAAATGCCGCTCAAGGCCCGCCTGACACTCCACGCAGGTCATGGCGCGGGGGGCGGCCAGGCGGCGGGCCTCGGGGATCGGCTCGCCGCAGATCACGCAATCCTCGGCGCCGGTGCCCTTGGGCTGGGCCTTGGCGATGGCGGCTTCAACGGCGGCGTCCCGCAGGCGCTGATCGGCGGCCTGGGCCTGGTCGATGTCATCCATTGGACTTGCCCTCGCCCGCGCGGAGGCGCTTTTCCTTGCCCCGGTGCCAGGACGCCACGCCCAAAATGGCGCCGGGAATGCCGAACAGCAGGGCCATGGCTGACACCAGATCGGGCACCATGCGCAGCGCCTCGGCGTTGTGACTGGCCACCGCTTGGAAGGCCAGCCAGCAGACCAGGGCGGCGACGAAGATGAAGGCCACGGCGGAGGCGAAGCCCCAGAAGGGACGCCAGCCGGATACCCACCATTTCTCGCTTTGGGCCTCGGTGCGCATGGTGGCGTTGATCTCGGCCAGCCGCGCGGTGTCGGCGGCCAGGTCGTTGGCGGCGGCGGTGACGGCGAGCTGCTGGAGCTGCACCTTGGTGGTCGCTTCGATCTCGGCCAGCTTGACGGCGGCCTGGGGATCGGCCTTCACCGCCTGATGAACCGCGTCGGGGGTGTTGTCGCAACCCAGGGCGCTGGCCACAATCTGGCCGACGGCGGAACCGGCCGGGCCGGCCAGGAGGCTGCCGATCAGCGGCGCCCCGGTGCCCACCAGGTCGGTGACGATGCTGCCAACGTCTTTCCAGTCCATGACTTCCCCCTTAAGCGTTGGCGCGGTTGAGCCAGCCGCGTTCGAAGACGGCGAGCTGCGGCTTGGCGGCGATGAGGTCGCGGTAGAAGGCGGCGGCCTCGGCCTTCAGGGCGTCCAGCAATTTGTCGGGATCGGCCTGGTTGGCGAATTGGACGGTCTGGACGCCCAGCACCCCGTCCACGGCGACGGGGCACCAGCAATGGGCGATGGCGCGCTGAAGGCATTTGTGGGCCTGCCTCGGCCCCATGTTGACGGACAGGTCAAAGACCTTGGTGGCCACGCTGTCGCGGACAAGCCGGCCGTAACCGTAGCGGTCCCACCAGTGGCGGCGGTAGATGTCGGCGGCGTCCTCGGCGCTCATGGCCCGGATATCGGCCTCGTCCACAACGCCGTCGTGGTTGAAGTCGCCGTCCAGAATTCCGTCACCATCGCCATCCTTGGCCAGCTCGGCCAGGGCGTAGCTCAGGCTGACGCCGAAATTGGTGGCGCCGCCGGGATCGGCGGAGTTGTGGACGTAACCGCCCTCATGGGCCAGCACGATGGCGACGGCCTTGAGAAAGCGCGGGTCAAGGGCGGTGGTGGTCATGAAATCCTCGCATTGCCCCCGGAATGGTTCCGGTCTTGTCTTGCGAGGATAAAGAGGGACGCCTATTGGTGGAGCGCCGGAAGTGTTCCGGGGGAATAACGCGAGGCCCCGTGGCGAATACTTATCCCGCTCCCGCCCGGCGTCAAATCTTCTTGGCGGCCATGGCGAACAGGTCTTCCTGGCCGGTATCGGGGCGGGCGTCGTTGATAACCTTCTGGACATAGCGGGCGGTGCAGCCCAGGCGCAGGGCCACTTGCTTGCGGCTGCCGCTGGCTTCCAGGATTTGGGCCTTCTTCAGGTTGCGGTGGACGCCGCGTGGGATCACCAAGGTCTGGCCGCCGTATTCCTGGGCCAGTTCCTTCAACGCGGGCAGGCCGATGACGCGGGCCAGGGCGTGATCGGGGCCGGGATGCTTGGGGATGTAGGTTTCCACCCCGCCCACGGCCTCGCCCAAAGCCACGGCCAGTTTGGGGCCGATCAGCCGCGCGATGTCGGCCAGGCCGCGCGGCCAGGTGCGGATATCCTCATCCGTGGACATGCCCGCCCCCGGCTTGCGTATCGCGGATGCGTTCTCCAAGGTTCGCCATCACTTTTGTCAGCTTGGCGACAGCTTTGCCGCCATTGCATGCATCCGCAACCGCTTTCGTGGCGGCGGATGTGACAGATTGAAACTCTTGGGTGTCGCCCAGGGCGTACCTCAGACGTTCGATCTGGGCGGCGATGAAGGCGGCCTGGGGCGTAGGATGGGCGGCGAAGTCCACGCCGTGGCGGGTGGCCATGTCCTTCAGCGCCTCGATCACCCGGTAGGCGTCGCGGGGCGAAAGCCATTGCAGGGCGTCCACCTTGGCCACGCTCTTGACGAAGGCGGACAGGGCCTCCTCGGACGGGTTGCGCACCGTGCCCAGATGATGCAGCGACAGCCACAGGGCGCGGATTTTGCGGGACGTGGGGCTGTCATCCCTGGCCCGCCCGGCGGTGGGGGCGCTATTGCCGTTCAGATGGTCCAACATCGCCCGGATTTGACCGTCCGATAGCTCCTTGGCGCTGGCCTTGCCGGTGCGGGCCGTCAGCATGGCGCGGTAGGCGTCGTCGTCCAGACCGGCCTTGGCGGCGGCGGCATGCAGGGCGGCATAGAGATTGCGGCGGGCGGGGGTGGTGGTCATCGGCGGGGCTCCGAAAATCGGAGAGAATGGGCAGCGGCGGCATCTTGCGCGCTCTGATTGGTTGCGGCAGGATGAGGTATGGATATCGAACAGCTCCTTCCCGACATTCCCAAATGGCTGCAATGGGTCGGCCTATTTTTCACCTTCATCGGCGGCGTAGCAGTACTGGCGCCGCTCGGACGTTGGGCGCTGCTGCAAGTATCGCGGCTCAATGCTGATCTAGCCGGATGGTTGGCACGCCGCGTTGCGTTTTCCCTTGCGGAAGAAACCTTCAAAATGGGCGATCCGGCCCGAATGGCGGCCTGGGTCGGCGGATATGTGCTGTTCGGCATAATTGTGTTGATATTTTTTGTACTTTTTGGCGCATCCAGCACGATGCTGTTGCTAATAAAAATCTCCACCAGTCCACTGCCCATGCCAAAGCCAGTTGATTTGGAATGGGATGGATACATGTTTGTGATTTCCATGACCTTCGTTCTTATGATTCCCGTCTTCACAATCGAAGGTGCAATATTTCGATTTTTGCGTTTGGCTTGGCCGCACCGGCTCAGGCGCCGCCGCACCAAACAGATTGTCACTTTGCTGCTCAGGGCCGGGCATTCCGATGAAGAGACGGCGGCGATGACGCGGCAACTGGTGGCCAACATCTGCTTCGGCCAAATCAAGCGGGAAGAACCCTTCACTGCGGCAGAGGGCGCAGAGGTATTTTCTGATCCGTTTATCGTCGCCGCGTTCGAGCGCGGCGGGGTAGAAGCGGTCATTAAAACCTCCGCAGGGTTGCCGCCTGGTTGATGGTGGCGACGATGGCTTGCCAGTCGGCGCCGCTGGCCAAGGCCCATTCGGCAACCAGGCGGACGGCCTGGACGGGATCAACGTCCCGGTCCACGCCCGACGCCATGGCGGAAACGGCAAGGGCCGAGGTCTCGCGCTTCAGCTCGCGCATGGCGTCCCGCATCTGTTGGGCCGAAGGGCCGCGCCCCAGGCGCTGGCCCAGCACGTTGGCGGCGCAGTCCAGCCGCAACATGGTTTCAATCAGCCTTCCCATCATGGGCATCTCCGTTGGCCTGGCATCATCAGGGCGGGGCGGCCAGCCCCTCGCCGACGCCCGGCACCGCTGAGGGCGGCACCGGGCGTTTCGCCGGTTACACGGTCAGCCCTTCCTTCTCGAAGCCCGGCTTGATCCATTCGCGGAAGCGGATCAGCGCCTCCACGGCGTCGATCTGGTTGACGGCCTCGGGCACGCCGGGAACCAGCAAGGTCTTGCCGTCGTAGGCGTGGCGGGCCACGGCATCCACCTTGCGGCGAAGCGCCTTGGCCGGTCCCTTGGCGATGGGCAGGGCGCCCTTCGGCAGGGCACGGCCGAATTCGATGGTGCCGTCAGCGAAGCAATAGGCGCGCATTTCCTTGCCCTCCCTATTCAGCCGCCTTGGGTGCCTTGGCGGCCTGGGCGACGATGCCCGCCGGGCCGCCGCGAAGGGTGGTCAGGGCGCAGTCGATCAGGCCGTGGGCCAAGTCGATGTCGCTGGCGTCCAGGTAAATCTGGGCGCGGGTGAGGAAGTCGATGGCCTGGGCCTGGGCCTGGTCCGCCTCCTCCACCTGGCGGCGCAAGCTGCTCCGCGCGAAGGCTTCCGGCGTGGGGTGGGCGCTGGCGATGTCCAGGGGGATCAGCTCCATCTTGCCGGTGGGGCCGGCCTGGTAGAACCGCACATAGCTGGTGGTGCCCACCACCCGTTCGGCGTCGTCGATGGCGCGGCAGATGTCGGGCCAACGGGCGTCGGGCACTTCCAGGCGGCGGATGGCGCGCAACAGATCGGGGTCAACCTTGCCCTCCTTGTCCACGCGGAAGGCCAGGTTCACCAGCGGGGTCAGCACCGGCCCGGCACCGGACGCGTTCTCGGTGATCAGCTCGTCCAGCAAAGCCTTGGCGGCCTGAAGCTCGGGGCCGTAGACCACGCGGTCGTTCAGCGCGATCTTCACTTGGCGCTTGCCGTCGGCGCTGGTGTAGGTGCGGTTGCCCTTGAACTCGGGGTCGCGGGTGACGCCGTATTCCTGGGCCAACAGGGCGTCGTACTCGGCCAGATCGGCGCGGGAATGGCCGTTGAAGCGGGCGATTTCGGCGGAAAGGTCCAGGGAATAATCGGTCAGGCGGTAGACCAGTTCATGCTGAAGCAAGTCTTGGGCCTTCATGTTGGCGGTGGGCACCAGGGTGCCCTTGGGGCCGGGCAGGTACCGCACGCCGTTGATCTCGACGGCGGCGGGAATGGGGGTGTTGCGCATGAGGTGCTCCTTCAAAGGGTGATGGCGCGGGACCGCACCAGGCGGTCGGCGTGGGGGATGGGGTGACGGGGGCGGAACAGGGCGGCCAGAAGGCTCAGCAGGCTACGCATGGGCGGCCTCCGGTTCCGGCTGGATGGCCACCGGGCGCGGGCCGGCGGGGGTGAAGTACTTGCAGGCCGGGGTGGCGCCGGGGAGGGAGTCCACGCCCTTGGGCTTTCCACCGTTGGTACGCGGCCGGGCACCGATGAAATCGGCGGCCTTCTGGCACCAGGTGGACGGAAGACCGGCGGGAACCAGGTTGCCCTGGCCGTCCTTCACGGTGCGCTGGTAAATGGCCCGGTGGCCGCATCCGGCGCAGGTGGCGCCCTGAGCCCCCCCCCCTGGGAAGTGGGCGAATTTAGCCCCCATGGTGGGCCTCCATGGGCTGGGGGATCACCCCGGCGGACAGGCTGATCACCGCATTGGCCAGGATGCCCAATTGGGCGGAAATGGGCATGCGGGGATCATGGCCGGCGGCGATGTGCTGGGCCAGGCCCAATGCCTCGTTCAGGGTGGCGGGGGGCAGAACGATGACGGTGCCGCCGCCGGTCAGGTCCACGGTGACGGGCACCAGGGTGCCCTCGGCCGTGCGCACGGTCAGGGCCTGGCGGGTTTCGCTCACGTCGCGAAGGGCCACCACCTCGCCGGCAACCTTCACGTCGCCGTCGGTGGCCACTTCATCGCCGATGCGGAAGCGGTTGAAGGGGGACTTCATGGTTTCTTGCCTCCATCAATGGCACGCAGGGCGGGTTTGCCGTCCTGGACGGGCTGGGGGTCGGTCAGGGTTTCGGTCAGGGTTTCGGGGGGCACCACCAACAAGGTGAAGCCGGACAGGCTGGCGATTTCCGCCGTGTCGGCGGCGGCGCGGGTGAAGAAATCGGCCATGGTCACGGCGTCGGCGGCGGCCAGGAAAACGGGTTCGCCGCGCGCGGCCAGCACGTCCCAGGCCTTGGCGTTACGGGCCAGGGCGGCGTGAAGGATCGACAGTTTCTCGGCGGCGGCGCGGGTGTGGCGCTTATCCATGCCTGCCTCCCCGCCGGTGGGCGCAGGTCTGGCAGGCGGCGGCCAGGCGCACCGCCCTGGGGCTGGCGGTGGCGAAGCCCGCCTGCTGGTGGGACAGGCAGTCGTCGGCGGGGGTCAGGCCCAGCACCGGGCAATCCACCTTCTCGGCCAGAAGCTTGGCGCGGGCGGCGCGCTCCACCGCCTCCATGTCGCCGGGATAGCGGTTGTTGATCACCTGGGATACGGCGGCGTTGGAATAGCCGATGCGGGTTCCGGCCTCGGCCTGGGAGGTGGCGTCGGCGGCCCTGGCCAGGGCCATCACCCAGGCGGGGGGATGTTCGCCCCAGGCCCTGGTGGCGTTGGCCACATGCATGCCCGCCCGCTTGGCGGCGCCCGCCTTGGGTCCGGGGTTCATGACGCACCGCCGTCGATGTAGGGATAGGTCTTGGCGGTGTTGGGGTCATAGACCACGCGCTCCTTGTGGCGGGCCTGGGGGGCGGCGGGGCCAAGGTCGATCACCAGGGCGAAGCGTTTGAAGCCGTTGCTGGTAATGGAGGTTCCGGCGGCGCGGGGCAGTTCGCGCAGGATGCCTGCCTTGGCCAGCGCCCAGAGGTAGCGCTGGGCGTTGCTGTAGCCGCTGCCCGGCGGCTTGGCCGGATCGGCGGCCAATTCCAGCAGCTCGCCGATGGAGGCCTTGCCGCGCATGCGCAGCGCCGCCCACAGGCGGTCCTGAAGGGTGGTCCTGCGGCGGCGATTGCGGGTGCCCTCGCGCTTGCCCTTGGGGCCGCATTTCACCGCCTTGCCCGCGTCGCGGAAGGCCTCGCCCTCGGGGGTGATGGTGAAGCAGCCCCGTTCGGCGCGGCTGGCCAGACCCCGGCCGATCAGCACGGCGGTGGCCTTGACCACGATGCGGTTCTCCAGGCCGGTGGCGGCGGCCAGATCGTCCACGGTCAGGCATTGGTCGGGCCGCAAGGCGGCCAGGATGGTGTTGGGTTCGCCCGCCATGGTCAGTCCCTCACCAGGATGGGCTTGCTGGTGGCGCGGTCGTTCAGCAGCGGCTGGCCAACCATGGCGGCCACCGTCATGCCGCCGTCACCCGGCGGGTTGCGCTTGCCGAAGCGTTCGATGGCGGCGATGCCTTCCTTGATTTCGCGGAACTTTCCGCCGGACACGAGGTGCAGGTATTCCACCAAATCCGGCGCCACCGGCACCTCGCACAGGGTGGAAACCAGGGCCTGGGCATCGACCAGCGGGGCCAGGTCGAATTGCACGTATTGGCCCACGCGGCTGGCGATCTGGGGGAAGCGGGTCAGGTTGTGGCGGACCTTGCCCATGCCCACCAGGACGAAGGGGATTTCCAGCATGTCGGACAGGTCGCGGATGGTTTCCATCATCCGCTTGTTGCGGCTGATGTGATCCACCTCGTCCACCACCACGCCGAACGCCGCGCCGTCGCGGGTGGCGGCCGCCACCACCTTGGACAGGGCCTGAAGCGCCTGGCGGAACATCTTCTCGAAGCTGTGTTCCGGGGTTTCGCGCAAGGCGCCCAGCAGCTCGCGCAGGAACCAGGTGGGGGTCCATTCCTCCTTGGCGCGGAGGAACACGGAGCCGGTCTGAACGGCCCACCACTGGATGGTGGTGGACTTGCCCAAGCCGGGCTCGCCGTCAACGACCATCAGGCAGGCCTCTTGGGCGCCGCGCTGTTCAAGGGCCTTCAACCCCGCCATGAAGGCGCGGGCGTTGGCGGTGGTGACGAAAGTCGATCTCATGCTATGCTGCCTCTGTCTTGGTGTTGATCAGGGTTTCCAGGGTGGTTGCCGCCACCCCGTTCATCTCCAGCTCAAGCCGGAACGAAGGGCTCCGCATTGCAGTGCGGAGCCCTTCCGCGTCCTGGGCGGTCACCCGGCCAGGGTTCTCCATCAGCCAACGCACCCAATCCATGTCGTCGGCGAACAGTGGGCGCCCATCGGCGGCGAACACCTGTGGGGCGGGGGCGGGATTGGCCAGGGCCTCGATCAGCAGGGCGGCCTGGTTCAAATCCTCGGCCGGAAGGGCGTGCGGGCGCTGTTCCAGCAGGGTGGTGGGGTTGAGTTCCGCCAACACCTCGTCCCGGTGGGCTTCCAGCCGGTTCAGGCGGCCCTGGGCGCGCTTCTCGCGGGCCTGTTCGGCCACACTCACCGGGAAGAAGCTGGTCTTGTGGCCTTCGAAAGCAGCCACCGCGATGAAGCGGCCGTCCAGGGCGCGTACCCACACCTTGGTGGCGTCGGTGGTGTCGTAGCCCACCAGCACATCCTCGCCATGGAAGGCTTCCAGGGAGGGCGCGAAATAGGTATTGCCGAACAGCTCCACCAGGGCGCGGCGGGTCTGGCGCCGCTCGTAGGGGCGGAACAGGTCAACGGCCTGATCCTCGGGCACCACGTCGGCGGTCCAGCCCTTGGCCACGGCGTCGGCCCACATCTCGTTGGGGGTCATGTGGCAAACGCGGCCGGTGTCCGGGTGACGTGTCTTGGGCAATTCGGAATGGCGGTGGCCGGAATTGTAGGCCTCCACCAGGTCGGCGGCGAAGGTCACGAAGCGCGGCCATTCCATCAGCAGGCGGGATTTACCCGTCTGCTTCAGTTCGGCCCGCGTCAGCTTGAACGCCTTCTGGCGGGCCTCATTGTCCATGGCGGCGCCCATGTAGGTGGGCAGGGCCTTGGCGCCCGCGATCCACAGGGTCTGGTGAAGCCGTTCCACCACGCCGCGCGCCTGGGAATTGTAGGGCAGCGAGTTCTTTTTGGTGATGGAGAGCCGCGCCACCAGGCCGGTCAACTGGTCGTCCCACATGCGGTTGTTGAAGCCGGGGCCGTTGTCGGCGTACCAGATGTCGCACACGGTCGATGTGGTGAACGCCTTCACCGCCGCCGCTGTCACGTCCCATTTGTTTTCGGCCAACCCTAAGCTCCAGCCCACGATGCGCCGCGTGAACACGTCCACCACCACGATCATCTCGGGGCGGAAGGGGCGGCCATGGCGGGGGTGCTGTACCTCGGCGTCGAAGCAATGGCCGTCGGCCACATAGACGGCGCCGGGCCACAGTTCGGAGGTGTCGCGGGCGACATAGGCGCGCAAGGATTTCAGCGCGCGCGGCCCCATGCGGCCGGAATTGCGGGTGATGGTATCCAGCCGCGCCAGGAAGCGCCGTGCCTGGTCGTAGCTGGGGACCAGATCGGCGCGCAGTTCCTTGGCCAGTTGCGCCACGGCCCAGGCCAAGGACGGCTTGGTGGGGCGTGCATAGTAGTCCATCAGGCGCCCGGCCCATTCGGGGATGGGCTCCTCGGCCGGGGCCGCCGGGGCCAGGGCCACCGTGTTACCGCTGGCCTGTTCGCGGGCGGAAATCCAGTTGTAAAGGGTGGCGCGGCTCAAGGTGCGCCCGGCCCCGGCCCGCGCGTTGGCGATGGGCAGCAATTCGGCCAGATCGGGCGGCAAGGCGCCGTCCTTGGCCATGGCCACCACCCGGCCGATGGCCTTGGATTGGCTGTGGCCGTCCAATACCAGGGCGTCGATGTGGGCCAGGATGGCGGCGCGGGCCTGCATGGTGTCGCGCTGGTAGGATTTCAGCCCGGCCGGGTCGATCTTGGCCACCGCCTGGGTGGTGGCGCTGGCCACCAACTCACGGGAGCGGGCCTTGATAGTGCGCTCGGCCAGGGCGCCCTGGGCCTCGGCGGGAAGGGTGGAAACGGGGTATTCGGTGCCGCCGCCCCTGGTGCCCTGGCGTTTGCGCCCCGTCCAGCCGTCGCGCTTGGCGCGAAGCTGGATGGCCCTCTCGGTCAGGGTCAGGCCGGGGAGTTTCAGCTTTTCCAGCTCGGCGGCGGTGAAGTGCTTCATGATGCCGCCCTCATGCGGGCGATCAGGCCTTCCACCAGGCCATCCATGTCCCTGGTCAGCTCGCGCGCCCGGCCGTCGATGCGGCGGCGCATGGCGGCCAGGGCGCCGAATTCGGCGCAAAGGGCCTCGTCCCTGGTCAGGGCCTTGAAGCCGCAGGCTTCGGCCAGAACATGCAGGGCGCGCCAATCGCCCGTCACCTGGCCCAAGGCGCGCAGTGCATCCACCGGCAGGCGGCGGTCGTCCTGGCTTTGGGCGGCCCATTGATCCAGTTGCGTCTTGCTCACCCGGCGGCCCAGGGCCTTGCCCATGGCCTCGGCGATCTCGTCTCGGCCCATGGGGGCGGCGGCCAGGGTTTCGGCCACCGCGTCGCGCAAGGATTGGTCGAAATCCCCGGCGCCAGTTTTGGCCTTCGGCGCCTCGGCCGGGGCCGGGTCCAGGAAGAAGTTGAAGGCCTCTTGGCGGGGATCGGCCGGAACCGGCTTGCGCTTGCTCATTTCGCCCCCCGCTTTTGACGATGACCGCAGGCGGCGGGACGGCTATTCTTGGCCGTGGAGTTGGATGGCTTCCGGTTTCCCTGGGTGTCGAACCACTCGGGCCATAGCTCGGCGACGGGCACGCCGATGAACTCGGCAATGGCCCGGTTGGCCGTCGGCAGAGGCTTGATGAAGGCTACGCGGCAGGCAGCGTCGGAAAGACAGGCCTTTCGCGCAATGCCGGTCAAGGTGCCGGAACGCTTGCGGACCTCGGCCTTGATGTCTTCGGGATGCCATTGCCGGGCAGCGGAAACCATCTTTTCTCCCCCTGGAGCCCCGGCCCTGGCAGGCCGGGTTTTCATGGTCGGTAAAGGTAACGAACGTAACTAACGTTAATGCCAGTTTTGGCATTCGTGCAAGCCTATTTTGGCGTTTCGAGGTTCGGGTTTTCGGCCAAAATTGGCGAGGGTGGAAAAGTCATGGCGGATCAAGGCGATAGCGGAAGTCCGAAGCCATACCCAATCATCTGGTTGGATTTCGATGATGAGGTGTTGAAGGCCGAAATTGGCGCTCGACTCCAACAGGCCGTGAAATTGGCCGGCGGGAACAAGACGGTTGCGGCCAAAAGTGGCGTTCCACTGCGTACCCTTGGGCACCTGCTGGAAGGCCAGGAGCCGAAGGCTTGCCAGCTTGTCCGTCTTGCCAAGGGGTGTGGCGTGTCGGTGGATTGGCTGGCTACGGGGCGCCTGCCCGTGCATCCGGTGGATGTCGTGACCACCAATTACGACAAGCTTCTGGAAGACGACCCGTTGCGAGATGTCATTGAAGTGGTGGAGGAGTTCCTGGCCGAGCGGAATCTGTCACTGGCCCCGGAGAAAAAGGCCAATGTCGTCACCGTGCTTTACGAAATGGTGGCCAAGGATGGAAAGAAGCCGGAGGAATTAGCGCCAACCCTGACCAAACTGGTTAGGCTGGCATCGTGAGCAATGACCGGAAAGCCCAGCTTCGCGCCCTTCTCGCCGAAGCGGCGGGCGCCAACGACAACGGGCGGCAGGCGCCGGTGTTTCCCATGATGGCGCCCGCCGATGATATCGCTCACCAGCAGGATATATTGGTGCAGCGGATCAAGGGATTTCTGATCGCCGAAGGCCCGGCGGTGGAGGCGGAATTCAATCATCAGGTCTATCGCGAGTTTGGCGAGGCCGATGTGACCACTTTAACGCCAAGCCAGCTTTCGGCTCTGCTCACCAAGTTCTACGTGATCCTGAACGCCGCGCGGATCAACGCGGCGCTGTCTAAGGGGAAGACACCATGAGGGCTCTTGCCGTCGCCATCATCATGGTTCCAGCCGTTGCAATCGCCGGAACACCCGTCACCGTCTCCACCTTCACCCCGCAGATCAAGGAAGAGGCCGTGGCGCGGGCCATCGAAATCTTCAAGTCCGCCTGCTCGCCTCTGGCCGACAAATATTGGGGAGACGTGGTTTCCGCCAAGGCCAAGGCTTATGAAAGCTATGCCGGGTATCGAATTCGCGGATATGGATGGGCGAACGAGATAGAGATTGAAATTCAGTTGGCGGACAACCCGAAGTCCATTCCCAACAGCTTCATGGCGGCGGGCCACAAGCTTGGGTACTTCGTCGGGGGGGGGGCACGAAGCCCGGCATCATCGCCCAGAAGCGGCAGGCCCAGGCGCTTTGCGGAATGGAGGTCGATCAGAAGGGGGCGGACGTGTTCAAGCCCGTCCCGGCGCTTTCGGTGATCGACAAGTGATGATCGTCTAAAAGCGTCCGCCGATCATCGCTTACGGCGGCGATTTCCGTCTAAAAGAGCTTCGGCCTGGGCCAATTTTTTAAAGCTCCCCTGTCTGCACCCAACCCTGCGGCATTCCTTGGGTTCTTGTCCCACCTTATCCCGCCTTGTCCCGGATTATCCCGGTGCCTAACCGTCTAAAACCGTTCACCTGGTTACACCCAGGCGGGGATTGCGGGCTTGGCGGAGACGGTCGGGTCTCCTTGGGAATGCCGCTTCTATTGAGATGTTGCCAGTCTGTTAGATGGCTGAACACCCGACTAACGGTAGCGGGGTCTCGGCTTTATCGGGTGGAGTGGCTTTTTGCGCCCGCTTGACGGTGGGGGATGGGTTGCGCCCAAAATGGCCTCTGGGGAGGCACGGGACAGTCCAGTCGTTGCGCCCTGATTGAAGGGGCACATTTATAATGGAACGTCACCTACCAACCGCTTTTGCCCTCGCCCTGGTGATTTTTGTCGCAGGACTGGCCGTCCATGTGTGGGGGCGACTGTTCATACTGGGCGACTTCCCTAATGGCTGGGCGACCGTCATCGGCGCCGTTCTCCAGGTCGTGGCCGTCTACTGGGCGGCGCGGGCAGGTTTCCGCGCTCAAGAGCATTACGCCCGGAAAGTGCGGGCCGAAGCCGCACGGTCAGTTGCAGCCCCCATCCGCGCCGAACTGAATCATATTGAGCGGAATGTCCGCGATCACCTTGCCAGTTTGGCCGAGAAGCTGGAAGCCGCCCCACCGCAACGCACCGACTCAAACCCAAATGGGCACCACTTCTTCTGCGTCCTCCCCGCTGTTGATATTGCCCTGTATGAGGCACAGAGGCCCCGCTTGGGGGAACTCGGCGCTTTTCTCTCCTACCTCATTGCAGGCCTCTATTTGGATATCGCCCGGCAGCCTCAGAATGGTGCCTTCTCCCCCGATAACTGGCGGGAGGACTTGAGGAAGGTAAATCAGGCAGAGGGTGCGCTGCTATCACGGATTCGGGAGGTGATTGAGCTTCTTCGGGCTGTTGACGCGACTGGAGATACGGATGAGTGGGCATTGCGGCACCACATTAAACGTCATCCGGCGAATTGGGATCCGACAGAATAAATTCGATCATGATTAGTTCGGGTAAATAACAGCCCCCTTTAATTCCCTTATATGGACCTGCAGTCGGACTGGCTTATCGATTTGATCCTTCTGATTTGGTACAAGATGACATGCCTTCCATGCAGACTCCGCATCTTTGTAAGATAGGAACTGCACATGCTCGCCCATCATTAAAATGATGCAGGCGTTGTCCTCCTCTATCTTCTGGCCTTGCCCATTTCGCCACTCGATATGCGCCGAGATACGCCCCCCATAACCGAGGAATCGTAATGCCGTCCCTCCCATAACGTATGGACCAGGAAAAAGCATGAGCGTAAAAATAAGAAAGAATAGCCCAAGCATGATGTCTGAGGTTTTGATATCACGTAGATTCATTATAACGTGCAGAATTAAATTCGCCAATATTGCGATAAATATTATTATTCGCGCCACGTTGTCACTAACATCTCCGGCATAGTCCGGAGCAACTTTAAGGAAAATCAATAATATGGCAAACACCCATTGAGCTGAAACTGCATTTAAAATCACCCAATACCAACACACCCCCCACGGAAGCCCCACTAAATACGACCATACCGCAAAAAACAATGCGGATACACCAACAAATACTGAAGCATACGATGAAAAATACTTAAACGTATCAGGGAGAGAAAATATCATACTAAGTATTAGCGCGATAAATGGTCCATACAGCAATATATACATTTCAAAAAATGCCCATGATGGCCTCCACTCGCTCTCGAATAGAGGCCGCAGAGCCCGCTTCGCATTGATGTCAATGGATGCTTTTATATAAAAAGGCATAAGTATTGCGGCAGAGAATATTAAAGCAAGCAGCAATGCACAGCCCGCAAACAGCACAAGAAAAATAATAAGTCCAGAACTTGGGGGCGGCATGACAGCCCCCTCCGCATTTATATATAGACTTAGTAAAGCCATGCCGACGACAACAAGCACTGGGTATGCCGCCTTATTTACATCAAACACTATCGAAGCGGTGACAGATAGCGCCTCCTTTAACCCACTCTTCTTTAATGGCTGCGGGCGCGGTACCAAATGCTTCGCACTCACCCTCCTTTGATGGATCAACTTCACTCCACCCCTCCTGTCTGCGGTGACACGTAACGTGCAATCAAGTCCGTCCAGACTCGACACCCCCCTTCCCCCGTGTCGATAATTTTATCCAAAGACGGCATTCATCTGCCGTAGGCCCGGAAACTCGGGAATTGCGAAATCTTGAGGCAACGTGATGGACTCGGCCCCAGTAACCGTCTCAAGTCGGATGCCACGCACCACCGCCTTCCAGTCGCCGATGTAATTCGCCTCATTGTCAGTGTCTTTGGCCCATCCGACGATACCGGAGATGTTCCGTGTACCGAGGAACGCCGCCGCGTCTTGGGCGGCCTTCACAACTTTGGTAGTGAAGTCTATGGCCGAGCGGCTCAGGCTTTCGTATTCATCGGCCTTAGCCCCAAAAGAACGGTCAGGGAGTTCTGCCCAAGGGGTGACCGACAGAATCTGGTTGGCTGCACAGATCTTGGCGAACGCAATGTCGAGGAATTTGGTTAAGTCCTGCGGAGGAAGGAGGGCTGCCGAACCTACCAACAAATGAAGGCCGACAGGGTCCAACCTATAGCGTCTCGGGGAATCCTCAATTTCGTGAGCGGCCCGCTGCCCGCGACGCCCTTCCATCGCGGCGAAATCCTCAACACTTCGATCAACACGTAGCCAACCATCGCTGTTAGCTGCTGTGATCATTGGGGCGTAGATTTCCGGCATATGTTTTTTGAAAAGAGCAGGAAGAGTTGCGACAAAGGCCATGCTTTCTGCCCACTGCGCTCGATCACGGAGGTCTTGCTGTAGCGCTCGGCTAGCAGGGGCGTAGCGCTCCAGCATGGTCTCGAACCGAACCCGCCGCTTATAAGCACCATGTTCATCCTGGGCGACGCGCCAGTCTTCTTCGCTAATGTGATGCCGCCAGCAATCGTCACCGATCAAGCGGAGATTTCCGTCTGTGCAGAGGACGATATTGCCGTCCACGAACTGACGGTCTCGTTCGCAATACGAACATCGTCGCCAATTTGAATGATCATGGACTTCGAATCCGAGGCCGATTACGTCGGCCTCTACGTCATGGCGCGGGCCGGATACGACATCGCCAAGGCCCCCGACTTCTGGCGCCGCATGGGCGCCGCCAATCCCCAGTCGGTGACCCACGCCACCACCCACCCCTCGACGCCGGAACGCTTCGTGGCGCTCAAGGTATCGGTGGAGGAAATCCAGGCCAAGCGGAGCAAGGGCGAGCCCCTGCTGCCCAACGAGAAGCCGGTGGCTTCCAACTGACACCCCATACCCCTTAGAGACGGAGAGGATCATGAACTGGAAATCGGCGACCATCCTGCTTGTGGTGATGGCCGGGCTGCCTGGGTGCGCCATCGACGATCAGGCCGCCCGGCGGCGGGCCTATCAGGCGGAGCAGGACCAGAAGGAACAGCAGCAGCGGATCGAGGCCGCCGCCAAGCAGAAGTATGCCCGCGAACACGCCTTCACCCCGACCAAGGACCAGTTGGTGGCGTTCGAAACCTCCGTCCGCGATAAGTTGAAGGACCCGGCCTCGGCCCAGTTCAGGCATCTGCGGGCCTATAATACCAACCTGCATTGATTAAAACCCATGGGCCCACTGGCGCCGACCGATGGAGATGATTTTCCATGGCTGGTCGATGAGCTTGTTCCAGGCATGGCAGCACAGAGCGATGATCTGATCGTAGGATTCGAAGACACGGTTGGAGAGCCAGTTCTGGCGGATGAACTGCCAGATGTTCTCAACCGGGTTGAGTTCCGGCGAGCGGGGCGGCAAAGGTAGGATGGTGATGTTGTCCGGCACGGTCAGCTTGTCGGTGGTGTGCCATCCCGCTTGATCGAGCATGAGGACGGCGTGGGCTCCCGGCCTCACCTGGGATGCGATCTCATCCAGGTGCCACTGCATGGCCAGGGTGTCGCAGCGCGGCAGGACCAGGGCGGCACCGACGCCGCGCTCGGGGCAGATGGCGCCGAAGATGTAGGCGGACTGGGTGCGCTGGTCATGGGGAGCCGAGGGGCGTGTTCCCCGCTTGGCCCACCGCCGCGTGATCTTGTTTTTCTGCCCGACCCTGGCCTCGTCCTGCCACCAGACCTCTACGTCGGTTCCGTGAGGCAGCTTGGCCCGGATCGCCGCCAGCTCGGAGGGGAAACTTTTTTAAAATCCTCGACGGCATCGCCGTTCTGGGCATGATGGCGGGGGCGGGCCGACAGCTTGCGGAAGCCCAGGGCCTTCAGTTCCCGCCCCAGCGTCGTCTCATCCAGCGAGATGCCGAAATCCTCGAAAATCCACAGGGCCAAATCCTTGAGCCGCCAGCGGACGACGCCATCCACCGCCGGGATCGGGCCGCGCTCCACTTTGTCCACCAAGGCCTGGCGTTGGGCGGTGTTCAGTTTCGACACCGGACCAGGAGCCTTGCGGTCGATCAGGCCAACCGGGCCGTGCGTGTTGAACCGAACAACCCAATCCCGGACAATTTGCAGGCCAACCCCGCCCAGCTTGGCCGCCGATCTCCTGCTGCCACCGTCGTAGATTGACGCCAGCGCCAGAAGACGACGCGTCTGGTCAGCATCCCTCGACCGACGAGCAAGAGCCCGAAGGACGGGACCATCATAATCGAGGCGAAGGGGGATCGGCGCTGCCACGGCAAATCTCCGGCTGTTTGCCAGAGTGACTCACATTCTGCCCTTCTTGGGAATCCCCTTCGTGAGTCGCGGTCAGCGCAGGCTGGTATAAGGACCAGGAGGGCTTCCTGGTCGAATGCGGAGAGGTGAACGGCAAGAACAGCTTCGGCGGCTACACCGGCTTCACCGCCTACCATGCGGTGATAACGGATCGTGGCGGCGGCAAGTATATGCCCATCGGGGCGATCATCGCCGGGGAGTACAAGTCGGTGTTCGACCAGCACCACCCGGAATGCGCGGGCTAGCGCCAGGGCGCCCTTGCCGCCCGTAACCGGCGGCATTGCCCAGCCACACCCACCAACGCAAACGGCGGCCCACGGGCCGCCGTAACGCGTTCGACAGGGCCGCTTACCCTAGGCGGCGGGCTTGGCCGCCACCGCCACCACGGCTTGCCGCAGTGCCCCCGAAATCCAGCCTTTCAGCCACGCCTCATTGTCGGGCTTGGCCGCCGGCGAGACGAACGTGGCCGACTTCAGCTTGGCGATGAGATCGGCGCGGGTGATGCCGCCCTCGCCCGCCCCGGCCACCGTCGCCTTGATGGTGGCGTAGACCGACTTGCTGGAGGTCACCGTGCCGCCCACCACCAGCACCGTGTCGTCGCCCAGCCGGGTGCGCGGCGGGCCGCTGGGGCGCTTGGCCTTGGCCGCCTTGCGGCGGGCCAGCATCTGCACGTAGGTGGCCTCGTCGTCCTCGGACCACGCGGGCGCGGCCTCGCTGGCGGACTGTTCGGCCTGGGCCGGGGTAGCGTCGGCTACCGGCTCGGCGGCGGGGGCGGTGTTGCGCTTGTTGAGCATGGCTGTCTCCTGGGCTTGCGAACCATTCGCAAGATCGAGAAGCCACAGCCAGAATCAGCGTCGCAAGGGATTCCGGTCCTGCATGAAGTATGGAATGGGGCCGTATGGTACCTCGGCCACGGTACTCCCCGGGGGAGTACCGTGGGGACAACGGATGTTGGGAAAAGTCGGATGTCGGGGAAACATCTCCAGGGCGCATACATATCCGGGCATTGGGTTATGGGCCGAACACGCGAATGCTACTTTCCGGTTCAGAGCCGAAAATCGTGTGATCTATTTTTCGCACAATACGCGAATTTTTCACAAGACATCGATATTTGCTAGAATTGTCGCGGTCAACGGCGGAGACTTAAGCAAATCCCTTGAAATATCTGGATCAGGTATTGCCACCCTCACCATCTGATCAAGTCGATCAAACCACACCCCTTCATTTGATGAGAATAAACTGTATAGCGCCTCATTTTTGCTTGCACACCCAAACTCTTTAAACTTAAATCCGCAAAACTTTGATGCTGCACACATGATATGCCATCGAAGCTTTGAATATCGGCCATCAAATTTCTTATTTGAAATAAGCATTCTCAACCTATAGTGAGCGTAGCACGATGTGTAATACGCCTCCTCTTGGGCACCGGGCTTAAACACATCGCCCAAGAGCTCTCCAGTTAAGCGATTAGGATAACGACTTGCTATGTCAGGACGCATCATTGCAACAGCAGAATAGCAGCGTGCCGTTTCTCGAACATCGAATATTCGCACTGGAGCAATATTCTCCGGCCCGTACTGTCCCTTTCGACGCTCAAAGTAGAGCCGGTTTGGTTCGCCCGCGCCTCTCGCATTAAAATACTGCTCCAACTTCCGAAGCACCGCCAATGTGGATATAAATTGCGCGTCCTCTACCTTAGACTGCCTATTAGTTGCTCGAACAATATCATCGATAACTGATGGCTCATCGGCTTCAATGAGCTTAACCATCAGACTCACGCTCGCATCGACCTTGTCGTCCAATGATATTAGAACATTCGACGTCTGGCAGCCGTTCACGATCTGAAAATCTCTAATAAAAATATCTTGACCAGCCGGCCTAACACTAGATGCTACAATAGTAATTCCATTGTTCATAAGGCCAAAGCGTGATTTTTTCTCATCTTCATCAATTGTTCTCGATATTTCTAAGTTTACATCAGCATCAACACCAAGAAAATCTCGCACATTTTCCTCAAATAACTTCTTTCTTGGAGATCCATCAGCATTCTTGAGAACGGTATCGATAAAATTTCTTGCCAGAACGGTTGCCACATAAGCGTTATTGATATTACGTGCGGCCGGAAATGGCGCATATCCCACAGTCGGCAACTTTGCCTCGACAGGCCCATCAGCGGCGAGCCACAGTTCGTGGATAAGCTCCCTATGGGCTTTAATGAATTTAGTTTCGTGCGAATACCCTAGCCGTTTAAGCGCATCCTCTCCGATTTTGAAAGCTGCGTTGATTTCAGCTGCGTCGGTGTCAGGTGCCGCAGAAACAAAATAAGCATGTATATCCGGCAGACCATTCTTTATTCTGCCAATATTAGCGAACACCTTGTTAAACATCAATTTAACATCAGCGAGATATTGGCTATGTGGCTGAGCAGGTATTTCCGAAAGAAAATCAACTACTGCAGCAATGAATGAATCCACTTCCATTTTCGACCAAGTCGTTGATGACTTAACCTGTGTAAATATAAATGAAACAGCGTACTCCCGCCTGCTTCCCTCAATAATCTCAGAAAGCTCTTCAACAGAGAAGACAGCCCTATCATCAAGAAAAAGAAACGCCCCATCTATCCCAGGGTCAGCACCTTCGTATACAAGGTCGGAAACCTCCACACTGTCTCCAGAATACTTAGAAAAGACACAATAGTTCCCGAATGCCTCAAAATTCTTGTTGGCATCAAAAGGCGCACCAAAATTCCGGCAGAAAGCCTCAAAATATGACTTGGTGACAAGATGCATGGTCAGCGCCCCCTATACGCGAGACAAGAGGGGAGTCTCGCCTAATCTATTGAGATAGCAGTTACACACCCCAAGCTTCAGTCTTACGCAATTTTTCAGCACTCGCCAAGAGGGATGTTTTTATCATAACAAGATATTAGGAGGGGTGAGGTCGGCTAACACAATCACCGAAATGAGGTCACAATCATCTGAAACTGGTGCCTGCATAAGCATACTGCATCAGAAAGCCATCCTTCTGGTCCCGACCCATTGGCGGCAAGCCGCCATCTGCACTACCCCGACTAGGCCACCTTCTCCCCGCCGTTCACTCCCGGCAGCACCCACGACAGGATGTCGTCAGTCACCCGCCGCTACGATCGCCGCAGATGCTCGCATGCGCAAAGATAACCGCCGGCCTCGCTCCCTTGGGCATGGTGTCGTGAAGAGAGGGCGCCTCCGCCCCGACTGTCGGCAAAATCGCGGGTCAGCCCTCCCCTGCCCGCCAGATATCCGCCGGTGTCCAGGCATCCCCGCCGCTCGGCCGAGACACCCCAGCCACTGTCCGCGCCTTGCTCTTGGGCTGGGGCAGCATCCAGCTGCTGATGTAGTCCGTGACCTTCTGCTGCGCTCGCCGCAGGTGCTCCCCCGAGCCGATGTAGACCGTGGTCACGTCGCCGCTAAGGGCGTGGTTCATCAGCATTTTGATGTCGTAGATGCCGACCTCTGCTGCGTTGGCGCAGGTCGCGAAGGTGTGGCGCAGGCCGTGGATGGTGAACGGCACCTTGACCAGCTTCTCATCGTTGTCGCTGAGCTTGGGCTCGACCATGTGACCGGGCCGGGACGCCGCAGGCCAGACCCACGGGTTATCGGCACCACAAAAGATCATGTTTTGTTCTCTGCGCTTTGCCAGAACATCCATCATCATGTCCGACAGCGGCAGACTGAAGGCGCGCTTCTTGCCGCCCTTGGGCTCGGGGATGAACAAGGTTCCGGCCCGCAAGTCCACATGCTCCCACCGCATGACGGCCGCCGACCGGCGGCGCAGGCCGGACAGCAGCACGAACAGGTAGTAGTCCGTGCGGACCGGATTGGGCAGGCGGTGGATGCCCTGGTACCACTCGGCCAAGTCCTCGGCAGCGATGGCGGCGTCCCGCGCCTCCTCCGGGAACCAGTCCACGGCGATGACCGGATTCACGGGCGGCAAGTCTTCAAACTGCTTGAGAGCCCGGTTGTAGGTGGCGCGGATCATCCGCATGGCGCCGTTGGCCGCGTAGGTGCCCCGCTCCTTGCCGATCTTGCGGTGACGGTCGTAGCAGTCCTTGCGGGTGATCTCCGACAGCGGACGGGCGAGCCAGTCCCGGAAGTACCGTTGCAGGGTCGCCCGATATTCGGCCAGGGTGGCGGGAGCCCGGACCTTTGGAGCGTCGAGATAGATCTCGGCTGCCTCGGCCAGGGTCAATTGCTTGGCGCGGGCCTGCTTCTTGACCTTGTTGGGGTCGATGCCCTCGCGCATATCCTGGAGGATGGCCTGGGCTTTCTTGCGGGCCTGCTCGGTGGTAATGACCCCGTGGCGCCCGATGGTCACCAGCCGCGAGCGACCGTTGGGCGAGCCCTCGGCGATGTAGGTCTTGGTGCCGGTCCCGACCTTGAGGCCGAATCCCTTAAGTTGGCTGTCTTTATAAATGACTTGTCCAGAAGCACTGAATGGAATAGCATCGACAGTGCTTTTCGTAAGTCTGGTAACTGGCATGGCGTGCCCCGTGCTTAGTAGTGGCATAGTAGGGGCTGTAGCTACAACAGTGCCTACACACCCTACAAACTTATTTGGCAATTTTGCCAGCAAAGCCGCCACGCGACCAGCACTACTATGTCAATACTATACTCAGCTACAACGAATACTGTGCCATTTGTAATCAGGGGGTCGCGGGTTCGAACCCTGCAACCGGCACCAGAATGCAAGAAAGGGGCGGTCCCGTGGGACCGCCCCTTTTGGCTTTCGGTTGGACGGGCAGGCCTTACTTGCCGGGTTCGACGAACTCGACGGCGCTGGGCTTGGTCTCGTCGGCCTTGGGGGCGGCGGTGCCGTGGCCCTGGACGGGCTGGGACGGGGCGGCGGAGGCCGGAGCGGCGGAGCTGGCGCCGGATGCCCCGGCGGCTGCCTGACCCGGCTGCGGCGCCCGGCTGTCCTTCTGCCCGTTGAGCGACGCCTGGATGGCGGCGGTGCGGAACTGGCGGTACAGACTCCGGATGGCGGCATACTCGTCGATGGAGGTGCGCCGGATTTCCTTCATGGTGTCCAGGTGCTCGGCCCTGGTGTCGACGATACCGGTTCCCATGGTGACGTTGTTGACCACCCCCAGCCCCTGGGAGCCGAGGACCTGGCCGGTGGGCTCGACGAAGAATTCGGCGGCGCGGCCGGCGCCGTCGCGCAGATTGGACGGACCGAAGAACGGCAGCATGAGGTAGGGGCCTTCCTCGACGCCCCACACGGCGAAGGTCACGCCCAGGTCGGTCTTGTGGCGCTGGGGTCCGCCGGTCTCGGCGACCACGTCCTGGGTGCCCAGCAGCCCGAAGGTGGAATTGATCAGGAAGCGGCCCAGGGCGTCGGCGGCGGCGGCGGGATTGCCCTGCAGCAGATCGTTGCCGGCGGTGTAGGGTTCCTGCAGATTGGCCAGCAGGTTGTGGATCGCCTGGCGCAGCCACGCCGGAGTGGCGTCGCGATAGGCCTCGGCGATGGGTTCGGCGAGATTGCTGTCGAGGAAGACGTTGACGTCGTAGATGGCCCGGTTGGTGGGCTCCAGCGGGTCGTTGACGGCCTCGGCCTCGGCGCGGTCCTCGGGGTCCTCGGGCAGCGTCGCGCAGGCCGACACCATCGAGACCGCCACGGCGGCCACCACGGAAAGCAGACGACGCCTCATCGCAAAAGACCTCCAACCGGTGTAATCCCGGCGGGCGCCATCGGCACGCACCGCCCCCCGGGCCGGCATAATATCCGCTACGGCTCCGAGGTCAAACGCCATGTGGGCAGGGCAAGTCCAAGGCGAAGACCGAGCCGCGCCCGAAGACCGAGCGCACCGAAACGGAAATCCCCAGGATTCGGGCGATTCGCTCGACGATGGCCAGCCCCAGCCCCAATCCCTCATCGGCACGCCGGGTCGGATTGTTCAACTGGTAGAGTTCCTCGAAAATGAACGGCAGATTCTCCTCGGCGATGCCGATGCCGCTGTCCCAGACCTCGATGCGGATGCGGCCCCGGCGGCGGCGGCAGCCGATGACCACCCCGCCCCGTTCGGTATAGCGGACGGCGTTGGACACCAGATTGCCCAGCAACCGCTCCATCAGGGTGGCGTCGCTCTCGCAGGCCAGGGACGTCCTGACCACGCGCAGGCGCAAGCCCTTGGCCTCGGCGGTGGGGCGGCTGGCGGCCGCCACCTGATCGAGGAGTTCCCCCAGGGCGATACGGCTCGGGCTCACGGTCATGCCGCCGGCGTCCAGACGCGACATGCTGAGCAGCGCCTTGAGCTGTCGCGCCAGCTGATTGGCGCATTGCTTGGCCTTCACCCCGGGCTCGGGCTGGCGCTCGGCCAGGATGGCGCAATACATCTGCAGCGCCTGCATGGGCTGGCTGAGATCGTGGCTGGCGGCGGCCAGGAAGCGCGACTTGGAGGCCGAGGCGCGTTCCGCCGCCTCCTTGGCCTGTCGCAGCTCCAGCTCGGTCTGCTTGCGATCGGTGATGTCGATGGCGGCGCAGATCAGGCCGATGGTCTCGCCCCTGGCGTCGTACAGGCTGCGCACGATCAGGTCGAAGTATTGCGGCCGGCTCATGGCCAGGCTCTGGACCTCGACGTCGCGGCGAACCGAGACGCCCGTCTCGATCACCCCGCGATAGATGGCGCACAGCATGTCCGCGGTTTCGCGCGTGAAGAAGTCGTATTCGGTCTTGCCGATCAGTTCGGCGTCGCCGAAGCCGACCTGGCAGGAATGGGCCCAGGTGTAGCGCAGGTCCAGATCCAGGGTGAAGGCCACGGAAGTGCCCAGTTCCATGGCGAGGCGGAAGCGCTGCTCGCTCTCCGCCAGGGTCTCCAGCGACACGTCCAGCTGGCGGCCGAGGAACTCGGCCAGACGCTCGGTCAGCGTCTGCTTGGCGGCATGGGCCTGCTCGAGCCGCACCAGGGTCTCGCGCAGGCGGACCTTGGATTCGATCAGGTCGGAAATCTCGGTGAAGGTGACCAGCACCGCCCGCGACTGGCCGGGCTGAATGACGATGGGCAAGGCCCGCAGCCGCAGCCAGACCCGCTCCGTCCCCCGGCGGATGCCCATGACCATGGGACCGGCCGGCTGGCCCGTGCTCAGGGCGACGGAGGCGGGATGGTCGTCGTTGGTGAGCGGCGGCCCATCGAAGCGGGTGGCGTCCCAATCCTCGACATTGCAGGTCTTGCCGATCAGGTCCTCGGGGCTCTGGCCAAGGATCTCGGACGCGGCGGCGTTGGCGAAGATGATGCAGCGCAGGGAATCCTGCACCACCACCCCCTCGGCCATGGTGGCAAGCAGGGTCTGATGAAAGTCGGCTGTGACCATGGACGGCTGCACGCTTGCCTCGCGGACCGGGGAGACCGGCCGGAATTAGGGCGCCTCGCCGCCCGCCGCGTCAAGTCCTGCTCGCCGTTTCCGTCATCGGGGGCGGCGGGCCACGATCCCGGGAATGCGATAGGTCATCACCACGTCCCCCTCCTGGTTGGAGACGTGAAACGTCCAGACGACCATGCCCCGATCGGCATGCTTGGACGAGGGGCGAACCTCCAGCGTCTCGATCAGACAGGACAGGGTGTCACCCGGCCTCACCGGCTTGAGCCAGCGCAACTCGTCGATCCCCGGCCCGCCCATGCCGCTCTGGCGGTTGAGCCCGGTATCGATGAACAGCCTGAAGCTCAACGCCAGGGTCTGAAAGCCGCTGGCGATCAGTCCGCCATAGGGCGACCGCGCCGCCCCGGGGACGTCCAGGTGGAAGTATTGCGGATCGAAGCGCTGGGCGAAGTCGAGGATCTGGCTTTCGCTGACCGTCGTCGCGCCGGTGGCGAACACCTGGCCAGGGGCGAAATCCTCGAACCAGCGGGGATGGCAGGGGGCGTTGGGCTGCATGGCGGGCCTCGCGGCGAGTGTTGACACTCCCGACGCTACCACTCATCGGACCCGATTTCGGATGCAACCTGTTCACCCGTCCGAGCACCGCGCTCACCTGCGGCAACCGGAGGAGGCCGCGCCACCGCCGAGGTCGCCAATGCGTGATCGTTGCGATATCCCGACCCGAAACGGTCATTGCGCCGTCACGGAACCGTCGCACACGGCCGCTATTCTCCGCCCCGCCAACCCAACACGGAGAAACACGGTGGCAGGCGAAAAGGCCATGCGGCGCGAATGCCGGGACTGCACCTTCTGGAGCGGATGGGACTGCACCATCGGCGATGTCCTCAGGGAGAAAAAAGAAAGCCGCGGATGCGATTTCTTCATCCGCGACAGTCTGCGATACGCCTTCTTCACGAAGGTCTGATGCTGGGGGTCACTTCACCGCCTTGACGGCGGGAACGAATTTCATGTCTTCGACCAGAATGTGCTCCAGCAGCCATTCTCCCAGGTAATCCTTCACCCTTGCCGCCGCCTCCAGGCTGGGATGCAGCAGGCAGCCGCCCACCAGGTCACCGAGAAAGTGCCCGAACTGGGTATGGGCCAGGGCATGGTCGGCCGCCTCCGCATAGCCCGCCTCGGCCATCATCCTCTCCTCGCGGGTGAAGTGATAGTCGGTGTAGTCGACCAGCGCATCGATGATCATGCCGACCCGCTCCAGGTCGCCGCTGCCGTCAAGGACGGCGTCCAGGTCGTTGATCAGACCCAGCAGCCGGCGGTGGTCGTCGTCCACCTCGGCGATGCCGGTCTCGTATCGGGAGTTCCACTCGATCTTCATGAGGTCCGATACTTACATACCGACGACATAATCACAAGGTTCCGAGACGCATGGCGCCCCTGCCCCGCCTTGCATGGACAACGGCGCGAAACCAGGACTACCATCGAATATGGATGAAATCTGTATCTAAAGGTGCCGTATGCTTTCCGGGTCTCCGACACCCCCCGCCGGCGGCACCGTCAGGGTCATGCTGGTGGACGATTCCGCCATCGTCCGCGGAGTGGTGGCGCGCATCCTGGCCGAGGACCCGGCCATTGCGGTCGTCGCCCAGGCGTCCAACGGCGAACAGGCCATCAGCACCCTGACCCGTACTCCGGTGGATGTGGTCGTCCTCGACATCGAGATGCCGGTGATGGACGGGCTGACCGCGCTGCCCGGCATCCTGAAGGCGGTGCCCGGCGTGAAGGTCATCATGCTGTCCTCGCTGACCCAGCGCGGCGCCACCGTGACCTTCCAGGCGCTGCGGGCGGGAGCCGCCGACTACATCCCCAAGCCGTCGGCCAGTTCGGAAATGTCGGGGGCCGGCGGGTTCAAGCGCGACCTGACCGACAAGATCAAGAGTCTGGCCGCCCGCAAGCTGCGTCCCACCCCGACGGTCCCGATTCCGGCCTCGCCCCGTCCGGCCGCCGCTCCGCCGCCCCGGCCCGCCGCGATTCCCCCATCGGGTCCGGTGGAGGTGCTGGCCATCGGCTCGTCCACCGGCGGACCGCAGGCGCTGTTCGACATCTTCGCCAAGCTGCGCAACGTCAGGCCGCGCATTCCCATCCTGATCACCCAGCACATGCCGCCGACCTTCACCGGCATCCTGGCCGAGCACATCTCCCAAACCAGCGGCCTTGCGGCCGCCGAGGGCAAGGACGGCGAGAGAATCGTCGCCGGCCGCGTCTATGTCGCCCCCGGCGGCCGGCACATGCTGGCCGAGCGCAAGGGGGCCGAACTGGTGATCCGGTTGTCGGACGCGCCGCCCGAGAATTTCTGCAAGCCGGCGGTGGACCCCATGTTCCGCAGCGTCTCGGCCGTGTGGGGCAACCGTGCCGCGGCGGTGGTGCTGACCGGCATGGGCACGGACGGCGCCAAGGGCGGCCGGGTGGTGGCCGAGGCCGGCGGCCAGCTCTATGCCCAGGACGAGGCCACCAGCGTGGTCTACGGCATGCCGGGCGCCACCGCCCAGACCGGGTTGTGCAAGGCGATCCTGCCGCTCGGCGAGATCGGCGATCTGGTGCGCAAGCTGGTCGGCTGACCGGGGTTGCGGGCGGGACGCCCGCGCTCCGATGAAAGGACGACGCGCGTTGGAGCGCGGGCGTCCCGCCCGCCTCTGTCACAGATCGAGCACGCGCCCCACCGCCTCCAGCGAGCGGGTCCACAATTCGGCCAGTTCCTCGGCCTGGGCGGCGGTATTCGGATCGTCGGCCCGCGCCGCGTCCTCCACCGCCCGGCACTTGGCGGCCAGGGGACCGAGGTGGAGGCTGGAGGCGGCGCTGGCCATGCGGTGGGCCAGTTGCCCCGCCTCGGCCAGCCGCCCGGCCTGGGCATGGGTGCGCAGGGCCGCCAGATCGGCCGAGGACGACGAACGGAACAGTTCCACCAGCCCGACCAGGCGGTCGCGGCCCAAATCGCCCATGTCGGACAGCAACCCGGCCACCCCCACCAGTTTCGGCTCGGCCGGCGGTTCCGGCGCCCCCTCGTCCAATCCGCCCAGCAGACGGCCGATGTGATCGAACTGGAACGGCTTGGCGAGGCAACCGCGAATGCCCGCCTCGCGCCAGCGGGCCTCGTCCTCCTTCACCGGATTGGCGGTCAGCAGGTAAAGCGGCGGCGTGCCGGCTTCGCCGGGCAGGGCGCGGATGGCCCGGGCGGCCTCGATGCCGTCCATGCCGGGCATGCGCATGTCCAGCAGCACCAGATCGAAGCCGCCCCGCGCCGCCGCCTCGACCCCTTCATAGCCGTCGCGGGCGCACACCACCTGATGGCCGCGCCGCTCCAGAAGGCCGGCGGCCACCTCGCGGTTGACCTCGTTGTCGTCCACCAGCAGGACGCGGCAGGGCCGCTCCGCCGCCACCCGGTCGCCGGAGGGCATCTCGGCGGGCGGCAGCGGCAGGTCCACCCGGAAGGTGCTGCCCCGTCCCGGCAGGCTGTCATAGCCGATGACGCCGCCCATCAGATCGACCAGGCGCTTGCAGATGGCCAGCCCCAGCCCGGCCCCGTCGAAGCGCCGGGCGGCGCCGCTGTCACCTTGCCAGAATTCGGTGAACAGCTGGGCGCCGATCTCCGGCGCGATGCCGATGCCGGTATCCTTGATCAGGAAGCGCAGCACCTGCCCCTCCCTGGCGGCCAGGGGCTCGACGCCGATCTCCACCCCGCCGCGATCGGTGAACTTGATGGCGTTGCCCACCAGGTTGAACAGGATCTGCCGCAGGCGCAGCCGGTCGCCCGCCACCTCGCGACGGATACCCGGCCCGAAGCGGCAGGACAGCGCCAGGTCCTTCTCGGCGGCGCGCGACGCCAGCACCAGGCGCACCTCCTCGACGGTGTCGAGCACGTCGAAGGGCTCGGCGGCCAGGGTCATGCCCTCGGCGTCCAGGCGCGAGAAGTCGAGGATGTCGTTGACCAGGCCCAGCAGCAATTCCCCCGACGACACCAGGGTCTCGGCGAAGGATTTCTGCCGTGGGTCGAGATCGGTCTCCAGCAGCAGGCGGGCCATGCCCAGCACCCCGTTGAGCGGCGTGCGGATCTCGTGGCCCATCATGGCGAGGAACACCGACTTGGCCCGGGCCGCCTGCTCGGCGCTGTCGCGGGCCTCGCGCAGCACCTCCTCGCCCAGCTTGCGCTCGATGGCGTAGCGCACCACGCGCGACAGGATGAAGGCGTCGCCCAGGCCCTTGACCAGATAGTCCTGGGCGCCCCGCTTCAGGGATTCCAGGGCGATGGCGTCGTCGTCATTGCCGGTCAGCACCACCACCGGCAGGCTGGGCGCCGCCTGGGTCAGGGCGTCCAGGGTGGCGATGCCGCTGGAATCCGGGACGCCCAGATCGGCCAGAACCACGTCGAAGCTGGCGATGCGCTCCGACAGCCGCTCCACCGCCTGGGCGAGGCGGCCGACCACGGTGACCTCGAACGACGTCGTCTTGACCCGGCGCAGCATCTGGACCACCAGCCTTGCGTCGGCGGGGTCGTCCTCCAGCAGCAGGACGCGGATGGGAAGCGTGTTCATGGCGGCAGTTGCGCCGTGCCGAACCAGAAATCCCCGATGGAGTGGATGGCGGCGGTGAAGGCCTCCACGTCCATGGGCTTGGACACGTAGCTGCTGGCCCCCAGGGCGTAGGCCTTCCTGATGTCGCGCTCGGCGGCCGAGGTGGAGAGTATCACCACCGGAATGCAGCACAGGGCGGCGTCGGACCGGATCTCCTCGAGGATCTCGTGGCCGTTGCGGCCGGGCAGGTTGAGGTCGAGCAGGATCAGGTCGGGCCGCGGGGCCTGGGGATGCGCCTCGTCCCGGCGCAGGAAGCCCATGGCTTCGTCACCATCCTTGACGTGGTGCAGGCGGCAGGTATGGCGCGACCGCCTCAGCGCGATACGGACCAGACCGGCATCGCCGGGGTCATCCTCGACCAGCAGGATGTCGTGAATGTCCTTGGAAGCCACGTTGCCGTCCGGATGATTGCAAGCCGACACAGACCCTGGCTCAATTCACCGTCCGGCGCAAGGCCCGGCGCGGCGGATCAGGCGTCCACCTCGGGGCGGCGGGGGGCCTTGGGCCAGCTGAAGGCCATGACCGTTCCCTGCCCCTCCCACGGCTCCACCCTGACGGTGCCGCCGTGGCGATCGACGATCTTCTTGACGATGGCCAGCCCCACGCCGGTCCCTTCGTACTCGTCGCGGGCATGCAGGCGCTGGAAGATGCCGAACACCCGCTCGGCATATTCGGGGGGAATGCCGATCCCGTTGTCGCGGACCCGGAACAGCCACTCCTCGCCCCCGTCCTCGCATTCGACCGAGACGTGGGGGGGGTGGTCGGGGCGCCGGTATTTGAGCGCGTTGCCGATCAGGTTGAGGAACAGGCGCTCCATCTCGCCCCGGTCGCCATAGAGGATGGGCAAGGCCGGCGTCACCTCCACCGTGGCGGCCGAATCCTCGATCTCGATCTGCAGGTCGGAAAGGGCGGATTCCACCGCCTCGGCCACCGGGAAGGGCGCGTCGCCGATCACCCGGCCGACCCGGGAATAGGCCAGCAGATCGGTGATCAGCCGGTCCATGCGCCGTACGCCGTCCCGGACGAAGCCCATGTATTCCAGGGACTCGCCGCCCAGGCTGCCCATCAGCTCCTCTTCCAGCAGCGAGACGTAACTGCCCACCACCCTGAGGGGCTGGCGCAAATCGTGGGAGGCCACGTAGGCGAACTGCTCCAGCTCCTCGTTGGAGCGCCACAATTCCCGGATCAGGCCGTCCAGCTCGTTCTCCAGACGCTTGTGCTCGGTGATGTCCTGGATGGTGGAATCCAGCCGTACCGGCCGTCCGGCGGCGTCGCGGGTCGCCTCGGCGCAGCCGCGCAGCATGCGGACCTCGCCATCGGGACGGACGATGCGGAACTCCGCCTCGCGCCGCCCTCCCTCGGCGGTGACCGAACGCAGAAGCTCGGCCACCTCGGCGCGGTCGCCGGGATGGACCACCTCCAGGAAGATGTCGTGGGATGGAATGCAGGTGCCCGGCACCAGGCCCAGGATGGCGTGAAACTCGCTGGACCAGACGCCGTTTCCGGTCAGAAGGTCGCGCTCGGCACTGCCCAGCTGCGCCACCCGCTCGGCATTGGCGACCAGCGCCCGGCTACGCTGCTCCACGTCGCGCAGGGATTGCTCATGGCGGCGCGACAGCGCCTGGAACGCTCCGTCAAGGCCGAGAGGGTCGCTCCACCATTCGAGGGCTCCCGGCCGCGGCGAAGCCCCCGGGGCCATCAGTCGACGGTCGATGCCCTGCCCGACCGCCATGCCGATGCCGAACGAGAGTCCCACCAGCAGGGGCACCAGTCCGGCCAGCAGCCAGCCCAGGCTGCGTTCGGCCTCATCCGGCCACAGCCCCCATACCGCCAGGGCGGCGATTCCGATGACGAAAGCGGCGAGCGCGGCGAAAAGCAGCCCCAGCCGCACGGCGATCCGTTCGTGCGGTTTCGGCATCGTGCCGGCTGTCACATCCGGCGCCCGCAAGGCGGCCAACCCCATGAAAACCCCGTCGGCCCACTTGACCAGAGTGAATACTGAAGGAGTTCATACTAGAGCGCCCCCAGGCGCGAGGCAAGCCGTCCGGAAGTGACATGGACCTCGGGTGGTCTTATTGTTCGGGCAAGCGAGGAGGAAGGCCCCATGTCGCGCGAGTACCCGTCCCATCCCCTGCCCGGCGTCCTCGCCCTGGTCGAGCGCCAGGGGCGTCTGTTGATGGTCCGGCGCGCCAAGGAGCCCGACCGCGGCAAATGGGGCTTTCCCGGCGGATTGGTGGAGGTGGGCGAGACACTGGCCGCCGCCGCCTTGCGCGAGCTGGCGGAAGAGACCGGATTGGCCGCCGAGGCCAGAGGCGTGGTGGATGTGTTCGAGGTCATCAGCCCCGACCAGCATGGCCGCATCCGCTACCACTACGTCCTCAACGTGGTGCGCTGCCTGAGCCTCGAAGGCGATCCGGTGGCCGCCGACGATGCCGAGGCCGCCGGCTGGTTCACCCTGGACGAGATCGAGGGGGGCGCGCTGCCGGTCAGCGTCAACGCACCCCGCCTCGCCCGCATGGTGCTGGGCTGAACGGGTAGGCCGACATCACCCTGCGGGCGGGACGCCCGCGCTCCGAACGATCATGGGGCGGGACGCCCGCGCTCCGAACGATCATGGGGCGAGATGCCCGCGCTCCAAAAGAACATGGAGCGCGGGCGTCCCGCCCGCAAGATCAACCCCTGGCGGCGCTGCGGCTGCCGCCGGGCATGCCCTTGAAGCCGCCCTGGGGACGGGCGCCGCCGGGCTTGCCGGCCGGCTTGCCCGCCGGACGACCGGAGGAGGGCTTGGCCGAGGCCGGCTTGCCCGCATGGGTGTGCTTGGCGCCGTCGCGGCCCTTGGCCGGATGGGAGGCGTGCTCGCCATGGGGATTGCCGCCCCGGGATTGCTGCGGATGGTTGCCCCTGCCGCCGCCGCCACGGTGGGATTGCGGCGGCTTGGTGGCGCGGGGACCGCCGGGCAGGCCACGGGTGGCGATGTGCGGCGCGTGGTAGGCGTGCTCGTAATCCACCGGCACCGCCTGGCGGATGGTCTTCTCGATGTCGCGCAGATAGGCCACTTCGTCGTTGTCGCACAGGCTGAGGGCGATGCCCGAGGCGCCGGCGCGCGCCGTGCGGCCGATGCGGTGGACATAGCTTTCCGGCTCGTTGGGCAGCTCGAAGTTGATGACGTGGGTGATGCCGTCCACGTCGATGCCGCGCGCCGCGATGTCGGTGGCGACCAGCGCCTTGATGCGGCCATCGCGGAAATCGGCCAGGGCCTTCTGGCGGGCGCCCTGGCTCTTGTTGCCGTGGATGGCGTCGGCGTTGATGCCGGCCTTCTCCAGCAGCTCGGCGACGCGGTTGGCGCCGTGCTTGGTGCGGGTGAACACCAGGGCGCGGACCACGTCGTCGCCGGCCAGGATGTCGGTCAGCAGGGTGCGCTTGTGCTCGCGGTCGACGAACAGCACCTTCTGCTCGATCTTCTCGGCGGTGGACGACACCGGGGTCACCTCGACGCGCACCGGCTGGTGCAGCACCGAATTGGCCAGGCCGACGATGGAATCGGGCATGGTGGCCGAGAACAGCACGGTCTGGCGCTGCTTGGGCACCATGGCGACGATCTTGCGGATGGGCTGGATGAAGCCCATGTCGAGCATGCGGTCGGCCTCGTCCAGCACCAGCGCCTCGACCGAATCCAGGCGGATGGCGCCCTGGTCGATCAGGTCGAGCAGGCGGCCGGGGGTGGCCACCAGCACGTCGACGCCGCCGGCCATGGTCTTGATCTGCGGCACCATGCCGACGCCGCCGAACACCAGCGCGTGGCGCAGCCGGTAATGGCAGCCGTAGGTCTTGAAGCTCTGGCCGACCTGCACCGCCAGCTCGCGGGTGGGGGTCAGCACCAGGACGCGGCAGCTCTTGGGCATGGCGCGCTTCTTGAAGGTGTCCAGGCGCTGGAGCAGCGGCAGGGCGAAGCTGGCCGTCTTGCCGGTGCCGGTCTGGGCCAGGCCCAGGACGTCGCGGCCCTCGATCAGGTGGGGAATGCTTTGTTCCTGGATGGGAGTGGGGGTGGTGTAGCCCTCGGCCTCGAGCGCCTTCAGCAGGGGCTCGGCCAGGCCGAGTTCGGAAAACAGAACGGTCATCAGGTCTCTTTCTTCAACAGGCCGTCATCCCTCGCGCCCACACAGGGCGGGGACGGACGGCGGGACGAGCGCCGCGAAAATGCGGTCTTCGTCGGGCTCCTCCCGGACGCGCGGCCAGGAAGCTATGGGCAAGGGAAAGAAGGCTCGGGGCGAAAGGCGATCCGTCGAGGGATCGGCCATTGCGCGCTGCCCGCGAGCAAGCCGGACGCGAATCGTCCGGACCGGCGGACCCTGCGCTCTTGCCGGCGCGAAGTCAATTTAAATCGGCGCGCGCGCCCGGAAGGGGCGCCGGGGGTCAAATCGGCCAGAACATCAGGATCAGCAGCGTCCCCGACACCAGCACGATGAGGCTGAGCGGCAACCCCAGCCGCCAGTAATCGCCGAAGCGATAGCCGCCGACGCCCATCACCAGGGTGTTGCACTGGTGGCCGATGGGGGTGAGGAAGTCGCTGGCCGCGCCCAAAGCCACCGCCATCAGGAAGGGATCGATGGCGAGACCCAGCTTGACCGCCATGCCGGCGGCCACCGGCCCCATCAGCAGCACGGTGGCGGCATGGTGGAGGAAGGGCGCCAGCAGCATGGAGGCCAGCAGCACCAGCCCCAGCGCCATGGGCACCGGCACCTGGGAGGCGGCCAGGGCCAGCCAGCCGGCCAGCAGGTCCGAGGCGCCGGTGCTCTTCATGGCGTCGCTGATGGGAATCAGCGCGCCCAGCAGGATGATGATCGGCCAGTGGATGGCCTCGTAGGCCTCGCGCGGCGGCAGGCAACCCAGCAGCACCATGGCCACCGCCCCCAGGAAGAAGGCCGGCGCCACCGGCATCACTCCCAAGGCCACCGACAGCATGGCGGCGAAGGCGATGAGAACCGGCAGCCAGGCCGATTTGCGGGCGAAGGGCATGGCCTTCTGGCCCAGCGGCAGGCAGCCCAGCTGGGCCAGGGTGCCGGGCATGGCCTCGCCGTTGCCTTCCACCACCAGTACGTCGCCGGCCTTGAACTCGGTCTGGCGCAGGCGTTGGATCATGTGCCGGCCGCCCCGGCTGATGGCCAGCAGCGCGATGCCGTGCCGCCGCCGCATGGCGCATCGGACGGCGGTGCTGCCCACCAGGGGTGAGTTGGGCATTACCACCGCCTCCATCACCGTGGTGTCCTCGCTCCCTAAGCCGCCGCCGCCCATCAGCACCAGCCCGGCCGAATCCAGCAGCGGCTTGAGCGCCATGGGATCGCCCTCCAGCACCAGCACGTCGTTCTCGGAGAACACCCAGTGCCCGCCGGGGACGTAGCGGTGGCCGTGGTCGCGGATGATGGCCGCCACGCTCACCGCGCCCCCCGAGAACAGTTGCTCGAGGTCGGCCACGGTGGCGCCGATCAGCGGCGAGTGGGTCTCGATCCGCACCTCGGCCAGATAATCCTCGATGCGGAAGCCAGACCCCGAGCCGCTGCCCTGACGGTCCTTGGGCAGCACTCGCCAGGCGAAGGCCAGGAAGCCGATGCCGGCGAGACAGATGCCGAGCCCCACCGGCGTGAAGTCGAACATGGTGAAGGGCTGGCCGGTCAGGTCCTGGCGAACCCTGGACACGATGATGTTGGGCGAGGTGCCGATCAGGGTCATCACGCCGCCCAGCAGCGAGGCGAAAGACAGCGGCATCAGGATCTGCGACACCGGAATGCCGCCGGCCCGCGCCAGCCGGATGGACAGCGGAATGAAGATGGCCAGCGCCCCGATGTTCTTCATGAAGGCCGACAGCACCATCACCAGCGCCACCAGGGTGGCGATCAGGGCGTCGGGAGATTTCAGCGCCGCCAGCGGCTTCATCAGGTGCTCGATGATGCCCGAACGCTCGATGCCGGCGCTGACCACCAGGGCGGCAGCCACCACCACCACCACCGGATCGGCGAAGCCGTGGAACGCCTTGTCGGGCGGCACCAGCCCCGCCAGGATACCCGCCGACAGCGACAGCAGCGCCACCAGGTCGTAGCGCAGCTTGTCCAGCGCGAACATCACGATGGTGGCGCCCAGGATGGTGAACGCCAGCCCCTGTTCCAAGGTCATCGGTCACCCTTCATGCCGTATGCCGGGCCGAGGCTACACCAGCCCATACCGATCCGCCAGGGCGGGTTCCAGGCGGGGCAAGCGGCTACGGCGGCTGCGATTGCGAATCACCCAAAATATCTATTGGCATATCCAATGCGAGTGATTATCATCTGCACCAGATCATCAATCACTCGCCCGGAGCGTCCCATGGTCTCGGTTCGCCTGCTGGTCTTTGCCCTGCTGCTCGGCCTGTGCGCCGGCACCCTGCAGGCCATCGCCTGGGAAGCGGGGGCCAGCGCCGAACGCTCCGACAGCCGGCAGCAATAGGAGGCACCCCATGTATGTCTGTCTCTGTCACGGCTTCACCGACCGCCAGGTCCGCGCCGCCGTCACCGAGGGAGCCGGCAGCCCGCAGGCGGTGTTCCGCCACTTCGATTCCAAGCCGCGCTGCGGCAAGTGCGTCTCCACCGTCCGCGAACTGGTGGACGAGAGCAAGGGCGGTTGCGGCGGCGGTTCCGGGGGCTGTCCCTGCGGCAAGCGGGGCTGAACCGCTCCCTTGTCATCCTGAGGTGAAACCCACGGGTGTCCGGTTTACTTCGGCCAGCACTGGTCTCTTGCCTTGCCCAGGCTTGGTTTGAGATGGCTCCACCGGAATGGGGATACGGAAAAGCCTCTTCAACCACCAAGACACCAAGGACACCAAGAGGACGGAGCGGATCGCCCCGCCCAACCTCACCGTCATGGCTGGGCATCGTCCCGGCCATCCACGCGGATCCGCTGGAATGCCTCATGAAACAATAGTCCCTGCGGATGGGCGTGGATGCCCGGAACAAGTCCGGGCACGACGCACCTGGAATGTCCTCTTGGTGTCCTTGGTGTCTTGGTGGTGAAAAATCCCGTCCGCCAGAACCCAGGCAATTGAACCGGACAGCACTGGGTGAAACCGAAGGATCTTTCAGGCCCAACCGGCCGCCGGATGATGAAAGATGCTTCGCTGTCGCTCAGCATGACAGGCAGAGTCACTGAAACGGGGCCTTTCGGCCCCGTTTTCTTGTTCACTCGTCGTCGTAGCGCCCCGGGCAGGGCGGCAGGGTGGACAGGATGTCGCCGCCTTCCGGCTCGCCGACGGCCTTGGCCTTCAGCACCCGGCGCATGATCTTGCCCGAATTGGTCTTGGGCAGTTCCTCGACGAAATGAATCTCGCGCGGCGCCATGCCCGCCCCCAGTTCCTGGCGGGCGTAGGACAGCAATTCGGCCCTGAGCGCGTCGCCGGCCTCGAAGCCGGGATTGAGCGAGACGAAGGCCACCGGCACCTCGCGCACCAGCATGTCGGGCTTGCCCACCACGCCGATCTCGGCCACCGCCGGGTGGTCCATCAGGCTGCCTTCCACCTCGAAGGGGCCGATCTGCAGGCCGCCGCACTTGATCATGTCGTCGGCGCGCCCCACGAACCAGATGAAGCCGTCCCTGTCGCGCTTGACCAGATCGCCGGTGAAGTACCAGCCGTCGCGGAACGAGTCGCCGTAGCGTGTCTCCTCGCCCAGGGCGCCGGAGAACATGGAGGGCCAGCAGGTGCGGATGGCCAGTTCGCCCACCGCGTCGACGGCGTCCACCGGCTTGGGCGTGCCGCCCTCGCAGCGCATGATCACCGCCTCGACGCCGGGCAAAGGCCGGCCCATGCTGCCCGGCCGCCGGTCGGTGCCGGGGCCGTTGGCGATGGTGATGGCGCCGGTCTCGGTCTGCCACCAGGTGTCGAGGAAGGGCACACCCAGAGCCTTCTGCCCCCACATCACCGCCTCGGCGTTGAGCGGCTCGCCGACGCTGGCCGCCACCCGCAGCGAATTCTCGCGGTACGACCGGGCCAGGGCGGCGCCATAGCGCATCATGGTGCGGATGGCGGTGGGCGTGGTGTACCAGGCGGTCACCTTCTCGTCGTGCAGGATGCCGTACCAGCGCCGGGGCTCCAGTTCGGCCTCGTCGGCGATCAGGGCGGCGCCGCAGGCCAGCGGCGCGATGATGCCGTAGGAGGTGCTGGTCACCCAGCCGGGATCGGCGGTGCACCAGAACACGTCGGCCTCGCTCAGGCCGAACACCTTGCGCCCGGTGACCAGATGGGCCAGCACCGCCCGATGGGGGTGCAGGACGCCCTTGGGCGTGCCGGTGGTGCCGCTGGTGAAGTGGAGGAAGGCCGGCGCGTCGGGCCCGGTCGCCAGCGCCGCCATGGGCTGGGCGGCCTCGGCCAGGGCGAGCAGATCGGCGCAGCCCGGCGCCACGGCCGGGGCGGCTCCGTCCTCGCCGACCAGCAGGACATGGCGCAGATGCGGCAGCGCGGCCCGCGACGACGCCACCTTGCGGGCGTAAAGATCGTCGGAGGTGATCAGGATCGCGGCCTTGCCCAGTTCCAGGCGGGCCTTGACCGGGCCGGGGCCGAAGGCGGCGAACAGCGGACAATAAATCCCGCCCGCCTTCCAGATGCCGAGCGCGGCGCCGTAGAGTTCCGGGACGCGGCCCAGCAGCACGGCGACGGTCTCGCCCGGCTGCAGGCCGAGATCGGCCAGCACGCGGGCGATCCGCCCCGATTGCTCGGCCAGTTGCCCATAGGTGATGTCGCGCGGCTCCTGGCGGCGCCCCAGCCAGCGGATGGCGGTGCGGCCGCCCTGCCCCAACCCGACCCGACGGTCCGAACAGATGGCGCCGATGTTCAACGGCGCGTCCGGCGCCCCGGCCAGTTCGACCAGGGCCTCGTTCCAACGGAAAGCGGCGTCATCCCACGCCCCGGCCCCACCCGCCGGAGCCGTCGCGGCAATGGTCTTGCCCGGCTTGGCCGAAACCATGCGTCCTCCCAGACCTAATTTTTGACCGAAGCCCCCTTGGAACGATCCCGCATTCCAAGGCTCCCGCCCCCGATTGTGGCGGCCATTCTGTCCGCCTCGGACGGTGTGTGCAACAAAAGGAATTGCAGGGCACCGATGCAGCGGGGCGATAAATTATGTTGCGGATGTGCCGCGCCGCGAAAAGCTACCGGGGGTTATCTCGCCCCCGGCAAGCCGCCCTCGACCAGCCATGCGGCGATTCGCTCGCCGATGGCCTTGTTGAAGGCCGGCGAATAATGGATGGCGTCGATATAGGCGTTGCCCTCGACGGGCTCCAGCTCGGCCAGCCACAGCAGGCCCTTGTCCCACAATTGCCCGGCGGCCTTCATGTCGGCCATGCGGGGATAGCCGCGGGCCGCGTTCATGTGGTAGCCCAGCGCCTCTTCCGTGACCGGGAAGGGGCGCTTGCGGTTGTCGTAGGCATAGGTGGGCACCGGCTGCTGCACGAACACCACCTTGAAGCCCACGCGCTCGGCCAGGGCATCGATCATCCGGCGGTTGGCATCGAGGCGGCGGATCACCGCGTCCACCTCGGCATCGGTCTCGCAGAACCGTCCCCATTCGCGCACCAGCACCGACTTGTCGCCGGCCAGGTGGCGGATCATCTGCATCACGTGGGAGCGGGCGGCCAGGTCCCGCCACAGGGGCAGCCGCGAGCGGGCGCCGGTGATCTGCGTCAGGCGGTCGTTCCAGGCGCTGCGGTCGGGAACGGCGCAATGATAGAAATCGGCGTCACCGTCGACGAACACCGCGATGTCCGGCCTGATCCCGGCGGTGAGCAGCCGCTCGAGGGCGATGCGTTCCTGGGTGGAATAGTAGGAGACGGTGCCGAAATTGAAGACCCTGACGTCGCCGCGCCCGGCGGCGCCCAGGGCCTGTTCCACATAGGCGGGGATGGTCTCGGAATCGGCCACCCCGGCCCCCAGGGTGGTGGAGCCGCCGAACACGAAGACCTTCGGCCCCTCGGCCGCCGGGTCGGGCAGCTCGCCGCCATTGCCGCGGATTCCCGCGTCGGAGACGTTGAAATGGGCGCTCCGGTACGAGGCGGTGCGGTATTCCACGAAGGGGGTGTAGACGGTATCGAACTGCCGCCAGCCCTGCCTCAGGATGTCGCGGTAGCGCGCCACGTCGGCGGTGTTGTAAAGCCTGCCCAGGTCGCCGTCGGACAGGTTGGCGGCAAAGGCCGGACGCTTGTCCCTGATCAGCTTCACCGCCCAGCCGGCCAGTACTTCCAGCCCCACGATGCCGATCGCGACCACCAGCAGCAGCAGGCCCAGGGTCGAGAACAGACGGCGGAACGGATTGATGCGGTGGCGACGCATGGGAAAGCCCTTTCGAAAGCGGCGCTTCCTGATACCTTGAACACCAAGGCCCGCGCAACGTGGAGACTGAATGCATGTTTGAGCTGAACCCCAGGATTCTGGCCGACACCGTGGCGGTGACCCAATGGCCGCTCTGCTCGGTGCTGCTGATGAACGACAGCACCTATCCCTGGTTGCTGCTGGTTCCCCGGCGGGAGGGGGTGGTGGAGATCACCGATCTGGACCCGCAGGACCGCGCCACCCTGCTCGACGAGATCGCCCGCGCCTCCACGGCGCTGCGGCAGGCCGTTTCCCCCCACCGCATCAACATCGCCGCCCTGGGCAACGTGGTGGCCCAGTTGCACGTCCACGTCATCGCGCGCAACACCGACGACGCCTCGTGGCCCAAGCCGGTGTGGGGCGCCGTTCCCGCCCGCCCCTACGGCCCCGAGGAGCTGGAGGCGCGGCTGGTCCAATTGCGGGCGGTGCTGGGGTAGCACACCGGGCTATCCGCCCACCTGACTGACCATGAAAAACGGCGCCGGATCGCTCCGGCGCCGTTTGCGTTACAGCCTTGAACGCTATTCCAGACGACCCAGCGAGCGGGCCAGGACCAGATACAGCTTGCCCACCTCGGACGAGGTGAAGGTGCCGGTCAGCACGTCCTGGTGATCGGAATTGCGGGCCTGATTGAGCAGGGCCTCGAACTCCGCCAGATAGCGGGTGACGTATTCGCGGAAATCGCCGTCGTCCTCGAACTTGTTCTTGATGGACGCCATCTGGTGCTTGTCGAGATTCTTGAGGATCTTGCGCACGAAGATGGACTGGTCGCCGGCGTGGAACTCGCGCCACGCCTTCTCGTCGATATTGGCGTTGAAGATGCGGCCGATGTCCACCGACAGCGACTGCAGCTTCTCGACGATGAAGGCGGCGTTCTGCAGGAAGTGCTCGACCGAAAGCTGGGCGCGCTTCTCTTCCAGCTGGGCGCCACGGATCTCGGCCAGCTTGGAAGCGTTGACCAGTTCCTCCACCTGGCGCGAGAAGCTGTTGGAGAAGCTCTCGGCCTGCTGGGCCAGACGGTCGCCGGTGATGCCCAGATCGTTGGACTTGGTGCGCACCATCTCGAAGGCGGCTTCCAGCTTGGCGCCGGTCCGCTCGGTGCTTTCCTGCATCTCGCTGGCATGGCGGCGCAGGCCGTCGCCGGCCGAGCGCACCTGGGCGGTGATGCGCTCCGCCGAGGCGGTCAGCTCGCGGATGCCGGCGCGCAGCATGTCGCCGGCGGCGGTGACCTGGGCGGCGGTCTTGTTGGAGGCTTCCTCGAAATCGCGGCTGATGGAGCGCAGCGCGTCGCCCGCCGTCTGGGACTGGGCGAACACCTGCTGGGCGGCTTCACCCAGCTGCACCGCGTTCTGCTGCAGGGACGAGCCGAAGGCCTTCAGCACGTCGGAGGAATCGTCGGCGACGCGGGCCAGGGCCTGGGCCTGGACGCGCAGCGTCTCGCCCACCGCGCTGACCGAAGCCTCGGCCTGATCGGCGGTGGCCACCACCTGCTCGGTCTGCTTGCGCAGCACCTCGGTGGCGGCGCGAACCCGCGAGCCCAGCTGGTCGGAGACGTGCTGCAGCTGCTCCGAGCGCTTCTCCAGCAGCTCGGCCACCCCGCCGGAATCCGAGATCGCCTTGACGGCGGCGGCGGAGACGTCGGTGGTGCGCTGGCGCAGCGTCTCGCCCACCGCGTCCAGCTCGACACCGACCTTGGAGGAGGTGGCGATCAGGTCGTTGGTGCCCTGGCGCAGGGTGTCGGCGATGGTCTTCACCTTGGCCATCACCTGATCCGAGGTGGCGATCAGGTGGCGCGACTGCTGGTTCAGCGAGGCTTCCGACAGCTTGGACTGGGTCGAGACCACATTGGCGGCGTCGGCCAGCTCGTCGGCCTGCTTGCGGAGCGAGGTCCGGATGTTCTCGGCCTGGGCGGCGGCCTTCTCGGCCCCCTTGTTGAGGTCCTCGATGTAGAGGCGCAGGGTCTCGGACACCTCGCGGCCGCGCGCGGTCATCTGGTCCGAGGCGGCGGCGACGGCGCGGGTCTGGCCCTGGAAGGCCTCGCCCACCTCGCGCACCCGGGCCATGGCCCGCTCGGCCGCCTGATCCACGTCGTCACGGCGCTGGACGAACACCTCGCCCACCGCGCCCAGCTGGCTGGACGCATCGTCGGCGGCGGTGCGGAGATTGTCGGTGTGACGGGCCAGGGTCTCCTCGATCTCGCGGAAGCGGCCCATGGCCTGATCCGAGGCCGAGCCCAGCTCGCGCGACTGCACGCCCAGCGCTTCCTCGACGATCTTGACGCGCGACAGGACGCGCTCGGTGATCTGGTCGAGGCCGGTGGCCTGCTGCTGCAGCGAGGCGGAGATGCGGGCGGTCTGCTCGGCCAGGCGCTCGGCGGCCTGGTCCAGGTCGGTGTTCTGGCGGGTGAACAGGCTTTCCAGCGCCTCGACCCGTTCGGCCAGGGCGTTGGCGACCACTTCGGTGCGGGTGGTGGCCTGCTCCGCCGAGCTGCCCAGCTGGACGCTCTGGCGCTCGAACATGGCGACCACCTGCTCGGCGCGGGCCACCGCCGCCTGGGAAACCTTGTCCAGGGCTTCGGCCTGGCCGCGCACCTGCTCGGCCACGGTGTCGGCGCGGGACGCGGCGCGGGCCGAGGTGGTGTCGATGCTCTCGATCTGGCCGCGCAGCAACTCGCCGAATTCGCGGATGCGCTGGGCCGAGGTGTCGGTGACGGTGGTCAGGTCCTGAGTCTGCATACGCAGCAGGGTTTCCACCTCGCGGGCGCGGGCGGTGGCGCCGTCGGCGGCCTGGGTCAGGCGGTCCACTTCCTTGCGCAGCGCCTCGACCGCGGTCTGGGCCTCGTCGTTGACGCGGCCGACCACGCCGGTCATGGCCTCGATCTGCGACGCCATGATCTCGCGCACCGCCTCGCCCTTGGCGGCGGCCTCGGTGGAGGCCTGGGTCAGGTCGCGGGCCTGGGCGCGCAGCGAATCGGCGATGCGCGACACCCGGGCCTCCGCGCCCTCGGCGGGATAGGTCAGGCGGGACAGCTGCTCGCGCATGTCGGCCGACAGGGAGCGCAACTCGCGGCCCCGATCAAAATAGGCGATCAGCAGCCAGAGGAAGGCCAGCGGCAGGAAGGCGGCGCCGACCATGCCGCCGATCTCCTGGGGCTGCATGAACAGCAGGTTGCCCCAGCCGATGGAGGTGTTGGCCCAGTAGCCGCACAATCCCAGCCAGGCGATGGTGACCAGCAGGGCGAACAGCTGGGCGGACTTTCCGCCCCCGGAGGCCGGGGCTCCGCCACCGGACGGCAGCGGGTCGGGACGCAGGACCGCCAGAGGAGGGGCCGCCGGGGCCGCCGTTTCCTTCGCCTCGGCCTCGTCGGCACCCATCCCGTGCGCCGCCGCCTCGGTCTCGCCTCTGGTCATGTTTCTATCGCCCATGAGTCCGCCCTGACCTTCGTGAATATTCGCCACTCGCTGTCCGTCCGAGCCTTCCGCCGGCGCCTTGGGCCCGTACGGAAATCAGCAAAAAAGGCGGCGCGGCCCGCGAGCCGCTTCCGCATCGTCCTCCCAGAATTTGGGCGGGACTCGCCCCCCTCCCCCCGGACCTTGGACAGCGCAAGGCAGGATGCCCTGTTCACGGGGGAAAATCAAACACTCCCTACCCCTGCCCAAGGCCCTAGGCGCGCACCCGCCGGGGCGCCGCCCACCCCTTGCGCCTTCCGGGGGAAACCTCGGGTTCGAAAGGGGGAGCAAGCCGGCTATCGCTTCGGCTCCAGCACCCGGCGGGTCACCGCCCAGCGGCCCAGAGGACGGTCGCAGCGCTGGGCGTGCTCCACCACCCAGTGGGCGATGAAATCGTGGACCTTGGCGGCGTCCTTGTCGGCGCAGACCTGGGCGTGCAGCATAACCCCAAGATGATCGAGAAGGCCGGCATGATCGTCCAGGTGGCGCCGGGCGTCGGGATAGGCGGATTCGGTCATCACCTGTTCCTGCCGGGCGAAATTGCGCTCCACGTAGCGCATGATCGCCTGAATGCGCGAACAGCGGCTGAAATCGCAATCACCGCGACCGGCCACGCCGCGCCGGCACTCGACCCCCGGCTGGAAAACCCGGCCGAGCAGGAATCGCAGCCCCTCGTTCCCGGCATCGATGACGGGCACACCGGTCTCGTGTCCCTGAGTAAGGGGCGCCATCGGACCTCCTCGCCTTCCCTGGAATACTTTTATTTCTTTTGCGGGAAAGCATAACAGGGCACCCCCGAAATATCAATCGAGGCCCCATATGCAATACTATTTTTGCAAGTGCGAAACGATACTTTCGCCAGAGGTTCCTACTGCCCTCCGGCCAGGAAGGGCCGGTACTCGAAATCCTCGATCTCGATGTGATGGACCAGCCAGCCGGTCAGGAAGCCGTGCAGGTCGCGGGCGACCGTCTCCATGTCGTCGGCGGTCAGGGCGGCGGCCATGTCGGCCACCCGCAGGGCGATGGTCCGGTGGGAATGGCGGTGCAGGTCGAGGAAGGGGAAGCCGGCCCGCTCCATCATGGCCTCCTCCTCGGCGAAGTGATAGGTGATGTAACGGTTCAGCTCCGCGAAGACGGACTGGAGGGCGTCGAGGGTCAGTTCCCGCTCCTCGACCATTTCGGCGATACGGGCCAACAGGGCAAAGAGATGCTGGTGATGCTCGTCGAGCCTTGGAACCCCGACACTCAAACTTTCCGTCCACGCCAGCACGATTCACTCCCAAACCTTGGCCGGACTTCATTACGACCGAGGAATGGAGATTTCAACATGCAAGTCGTGACGACTACCCCCCAGCGGCGGACGTGGTTCCGTTGCCGAAGAACAGCAGGCCGTTGCGCCACTGGGTGAGCGGCGTCGCCCACGGCGCCCGGCTGCCGTGCAGTTTTGGCGACGGCCGCATGGGCTTGCCGAAGTAGTAGCCCTGGCCGTAGCGCACGTTGTAGACCCGCAGCAGGTTGGCGGTGGCCTCGTCCTCGATGTGCTCGGCGATGGTGGCGACGCGCAATTCGCGGCACAGCTGGGTGATGGCGCGCAGGAAGGGCAGCGATTCCCCCTTGCCCGCCGCCTCGCGCACATACGAGCCGTCGATCTTGACGTGATCGACCTTGAGGCCGCGTAAGTAGTGGAAGGCCGCCGCGCCGGCGCCGAAATCGTCGATGCCCACGGGATGGCCGCGCCCCCGGATTTCCTGAATGACGGCGTTGGCCGCCACCAGATCGGCGATGGCCGAGCTTTCCGTCACCTCGAACAGCAGGCGTCCGCGCAGATCGGACGCCGCGTGAATCATCTGCAGCAGACGCGCCGCCATGCTGGGGCTGGACAGCGAGCGCCCCGACAGGTTGACGGCGAAGCGGAGCGACGGTTCCGCGCCCACCCCCTGGCGCATGAACTCGATGGCGCGCGAACAGATGGCCAGGTCCAGTTCTCCCACCAGCCCGGTATCCTCGGCGAACACCACGGTGCTGTAGGGGGAATTGCCGCTGTCGCCGAAGCGCACCAGACATTCGAAGTGGTGGACCGCGTTGCTCCACAGATCGACGATGGGCTGGAAATAAAGCTGAAAGTCGCCCTTGCCGATGGTCTGCTTGACCTCGCGCATCTTGGCCACCGTCTGGGACAGGGTCGGGCGCGCCATGGCCGACAGTTCGTGAATGGTGGCCCCGCTGTCGCTGGTGAAGCGGTTGAGGGTGTAGATCAGGGCGCTGGTGGCCTCCTGCGCCGAAATGCCGCCGCCATCGATGGACACCGAGGCGGATTCAGGGCTCATGGGCGCCCCCATCACCTCCCGGGCCAGGCCGCTGATGGCGGATTCGATCTCGCCGGCGGTGACCTCGGGGCCGTGAATCAGGCCGTACTTGCTGTTGCCCAGGTCGGCGGCGGCCCCGCCGCCCACCGAGCACTGGCGCAGATAATCGGTGAAGCGGGCGATGAAGTCGGCGGTGGCCTCGGCGCCGACCTTGCTGCGCAGCTCCGCCAGTTCCGGCAGGTCCAGCAGGGTCATGCGGTAGGATTCGTCGCCGTCCTTGGCGCTTTCCTTGATCAGGTCGCCGGCCAGGGCCTCGAAACCCTCGCGGCCCAGCAGGCCGGTATCCTTCTGGCGGACGGTGGGCGACATCAGGGTGCCGGAATGGGTCAGCACCAGCAGCAGGCGCCCCTCATGGTCGGGATGGGGATAGCCCGACAGCGCCACCGGCGTGCTGCCGCCGCCCGGCAGGGTGACGTGCAGCAGGGTGTGACGGACGCGGTCGCCCTTGGCCATGCGCTTCAGGGCGTTGCGGACCCGGGACTGATCCTCGGGGCGGATCAGTTCGGGCAGGGTCATGGAGGCCAGCAGCCGGGCCGGACGGCCCACCAGCGACATGGAGGCGCCGATGGCGAAGATGATCCGCCCCGCATGGTCTGCCTCCATCAGCAGGTCGGCGGCGGCGAAGGCGAAGGCGACATAGGCCTCCTGCGGCGGCCCCAGCCCGGCGGCGCCCTTACCCCTGCGGCGGGCGGCACCTTCTCCCTCGCCGCCGTCATCGGCCTTCTTCATGGTTCCCCGTTCCCCAAACACCTCGTCCAGGTTGGCGCAATCCGTGCCCGGCGGAAAGTAACGAATTATCGCGACGCCGCCGGGCTACAGCCATTTGATCCATTTGAGGAGGAGATAGGTAACCGGCATCATGCCGAGCACCACGCCGCACAGGACCAGGAAGGCCAGCGGCTCCTGCGCCCCGGGAATGCCGCCGATATTGGTGCCCATCATGCCCGCCAGCAGCGAGGGCGGCAGCACCATGGCGGCCAGCGCGGTCAGGCGGTTGGACGACTGGGCCGAGCGCTCGGCCACCAGATTGGTGAAATCCTCGTGCAGGATTGTGGCGCGCTGGCGCATTTCGTCCAGATCCTCGATATGGCGGATCAGGCGGTCGTTGACCTCGCGCAGGCGCATCTTGGCCTCGGGGTCGAGCCAGCTGGCGTCGTCGTGGCGCAGGCGGTAGAGCGCGTCGCGCTGGGGCGCCAGATAGCGGCGCAGCTGCACCACCTTGCGCCGGGCCGAGGCGATGTCCTCGCGCAGGTCGGTGCCGGCGAGGCCCTCGCCGATGCGGTCCTCCAGGTCGGAGATGCCGTCCTCGATCTCGTCGGTGAGAATCCCCAGGTGGTCCACCACCTTCTCGGCGATGCGGGCCAGCAGGGCGCCGGCGGTGCGCGGCCCCTTGCCCATCATCATGGCCAGCCGCAGGTCGCGCAGCGCGTTGAGCGAATGGTTCTTGTCCCGGAGCGAGATGCAGCGGTCGGACTCGATCCAGATGTGGATGGGGACCAGCTCGGTCTCGGCCGAGCGGTCCTCGCCCTCGCCGGCGCGGGCCTTGTTGACGCCGCGCAGCACCACCATCAGGGCGTCGCCCACGTCCTCGACCCGGGGCCGCGATTCCTCGGCGGTCAGCGCCATGGCCACCAGCGGGTCGATGCCCGAGCGCTCGCACAGCCAGCTTCTGGCCTGGGGCTCGTCCCGTTCCAGATGGACCCACAGGAAGCCGTCGGCGGGCCGCCAGGTCTCCACCTCGGACCAGCGCAGGTCGCGGACGCCGCCGTCCGGGCCGATCAGCATGGCGAACCGCAGGCCCGGTTCCAGCCCGGCGTGCAACTCCTGGTCCATGACCATGCCGGCCCCTCCTGCCCTGCCGCGTCAGAGCGAGAATAAGCCCCGCCGGACAGGAAGACCACAGGGAAACACAAGATGTCAGGGCGCCGGCATTGCGGTATTCTCGACGAAGACTTTCGCGAACGAATCGGAGATGGCTGATGGGCCGGCGCGGATCATCCCTGCTTCTGGCGGGATTTCTTCTCGCCATTTGCGGCGCGGCAGCGGCCGAGCCCCGCGCCATCGAGTATTCCTATCCCGACCAGTCGGTCTGGACCACCCGCCTGGACGCCCGGGGAGAACCCGACAACCCGCTGCTGCGCCTCGCCGCGCCGCTGTTCCAGCAGGCCGGCATCCCCTGGCGGGCGCGCGGCCTGCCGGCGGCGCGGATGTTCGAATACCTGCGCGACGGACGGACCGACTTCTCCATGCTGGTCAAGGGGGCCACGCTGGAGCAGTGCTGCCTGATCAGCAGGATGCCGGTGGCCGGCACCGAACTCAGGATCTACCGGAGCAAGGGACTGTCCCCCGTCGTCAAGAAGGAAGACCTGGCCGGCAAGGACGTGATCACCATCCACGGCTACAGCTATGGCGGCCTCCTCGCCTATATCAGGGACCCGGCCAACCGGGTCGGAAACAATCCCACCGTCAGCCACGAATCCGCCTTCGCCATGCTGGAGCGCGGACGGGCCGACTATCTGCTGGATTATGCCGGTCCCGCCCAGGAAGTGCTGGCCGACCACCCCATTCCGGACCTGGAATTCGACGTCATCGACCGGCTGGACGTCCATCTGGTCCTCAGCCGCTCCTATCCGGACGCCGAGGCGGTGATGACCAGGCTGGAAGCCATCGCGGAAACCTTGCGCATCGACGGCATTCCCAGGCCCAGTCCAAAGTAGGCCATGCGAAAGATTTCGGCTCGTATCCGTTCCGGGATAAGGGTAGGGTGCGAGTATCATGATGATGATGATGCTCCGCAAGAAAGGGCGAGAAAACAAGATCGGCCGCCGCCTGATCGTGCTCATCGTCGCGTTCAGCACGTTTTTGGCGATTCTTGCGACTGGATATCAGCTCCTTCACGAATACCGCCTGCAGCGCGCGGACATGGACGATCAGCTTGAGAACGTCAAGATCTTCCTGCCGCCCATCACCGGCAGCGTCTGGACCTTCGACGAGCGGCAGATCGCCCTGGCGCTCGACGCCCTGACCCAGCTGTCCCATGTGGAATACGCGGTGATCACCACCTCCGACGGCCGCAATAGCTGGGCGTCGGGGGCCGTCACGTCGAAGCGCCAGCTCAACCGGCAATACCCCCTGTCCCGCGAGGTCAGGGGCGAGACCCGCCAGATCGCCACCATGGAGGTGACGGCCAGCCTGGACGGCATCTATGACCGCCTGCTGGAACAGGCCATCGCCATCCTGGTCAGCAACGCGCTGAAGACCTTTCTGGTGGCGGCGTTCATGTACGTGATCTTCAGCCGCATCGTCACCCGTCGGGTGGAGGAACTGGCCCGCAACGTCGGCAAGCTGGTGCCCGAATCCCTGATGACCCAGGCCTCGCTGTTCGACGAGACCCTGGGCTTTCCCGAACATGGCGACGAGATCGACCGGCTGCGCTGGGCCTACGACAACATCGCCCGCCAGTTGGATCTGGCGGTGCAGGACCTGCACGACCGCAACGACGAATTACGGCACGAGATTCACGAGCGCACCCGGGCGGAAAGCGACCTGCAGGAGGTGATCGCCGAATTGTCGCGCACCAACGCCGAACTGGAGCGCTTCGCCTACGTGGCGGCCCACGACCTGCAGGAGCCGGTGCGGGGTCTGGTCAGCTTCTCGCAATTGCTGGAGCGCAAGTGCCGGGACATTCTGGGCGACGAAGGCCGGGACTACCTGCGCTTCATCGTCGACGAGGCCCTGCGCATGTCCAACCTGGTGCGCGACCTGCTGGAATACAGCCGGGCCGGCGGGGCCGGCCTCGCCATCGAGACGGTGGACTGCGCCGAGATGGTGGACGACATCCTCCAGAGCCAGCGCCCCTTCATCGAGCAGAAGCATGCCCGGGTGGAACGGGGGGACCTGCCCAGGCTCGCGGGCGACAAGGGTCAGCTGCGCCAGGTCTTCGTCAACCTGCTGGGCAACGCCCTCAAATATTGCGGCGAGGCCCCCCGGATCCGGGTGACGGCCGAGCGCGACGGCCACGGCTGGCGCTTCGCGGTCAGCGACAACGGCATCGGCATCGATCCCCAGTACCACGACTACGTCTTCGAGGTGTTCCGCCGCCTGCACACCGGCAACGCCTATCCCGGCACCGGCATCGGGCTGGCCATCTGCAAGCGCATCGTCGAAAGCCACGGCGGCCGCATCTGGCTGACCTCGGCCCCGGGCCAGGGCACCACCTTCTTCTTCACCCTGCCCGACCGCGAACAGGCCTGAACGCCTCAGCGCCCGGCCAGCATGGCCACCGAGGTCGCCACCAGCAACCCGGCGAACAGCCGCCGCATAACCCTCTCGGGAAAGGCGTGGGCCAGGGCGACTCCGGCCGAGACGCTGGCCAGGCCTCCCAGGCCCAGCGCCGTGCCGATGCTCCAGTCCACGTTGCCGGCGCGGGCATAGGACAGCAGCCCGGCCGCCGAACAGGGCAGAACCAGGGCCAGCGCCAGACTCTGGGCCGCCCGCTGGTCCAGCCCGAACCAGCGGATGAGGATCGGCGTCGTCACCAGCCCGCCGCCCACCCCCAGCAGGCCCATGCTGCCGCCGCCGGCAAGGCCGACCAGGGGAATCAGCGCCGGCCGGACGCCCCCGGCCACCGGCGCGGGACGGCGGACCATGCCCCAGGCCAGGACCGCCAGGAAGGCGGAAAACAGCAGCCGCAGGACGGTCTGGTCCAGAATCTGGGCCAGCTGCGCCGTGCCATAGGTGGTCAGCGTGCCCAGGGCGGCCAGCCGCACGGCAACGCCGGGATCGACCGGCGTGCGGCGCATGTAGCGCCACCAGGCGGCCAGCAGGTTGGGCACCATCATCACCAGGGCGGTACCCTGGGCCATGGCCTGATCCATGCCGTAGAACGTCGCCAACAGGGGAATGGCGACGATGCCGCCGCCGATGCCGAACAGGCCGCCCAGGAATCCCAGGGCACCGCCCAGCAGCAGCACGGGCAAGAGGGAGAGAAGCAGGGAGAGGGTCACGGGCCGGGCCTTCGATGAAGGAGGATGCCCAATGATCACCCTTGCGTTCATGCCGTTCAATGGCGTCAAATTCACTGAACTCTTGCGTATGGAGCAATAATTGAGCAGCGCCCTCGACATCGCCTTCTTCGCCCAACTGGCCCGTCATGCCAGCCTGACGGCGGCGGCGCGCGAGATGGGGCTGTCACCGCCCGCCATCAGCCGCCGCCTCGCCGCCCTGGAGGCCCGGCTGGGGGTGCGGCTGCTCAACCGCACCACCCGGCGCCAGAGCCTGACCCCCGAGGGCGAGAAATACCTGGAGGAAGGCCGCCGCATCCTGGACGACATCGAAAGCCTGGAACGCGACCTGGCCGCCGGGCGGCAAAGCCCGCGCGGCATGCTGCGCATCAATGCCGGATTCGGATTCGGGCGGCGCCATCTCGGCCCGGCGGTGTCGGATTTCGTCCGCCTCCATCCCGAGGTGGAGGTGATCCTCCACCTTTCCGACCGTCCGCTCGACCTCACCGCCGAGGCCATGGACATCGGCATCCGCTTCGGGCTGGGGCCGGATTCGGGGCTGGTGCGCCGCAAGATCGCCGCCAACCGCCGCCTGCTGTGCGCCGCCCCCGCCTATCTCGCCGCCCATCCGCCGCCGCAGCGCCCCACCGACCTGCGCGACCATCAGTGCATCGTCATCCGCGAGAACGAAGGCTCCTTCAACACCTGGGCCCTGGTGTCGGCCGAGGGGAACGCCTCGGTCAAGGTGAGCGGCGCACTGGCGGTCAACCACGGCGAGGTGGCGGTGGACTGGGCGCTGGCCGGGCACGGCATCCTGCTGCGCTCGGAATGGGACATCGCGCCTTACCTGCGCTCGGGCGAACTGGTGCGGGTGCTGGAATGCTGGTCGGGGGTGGAGGCCGACATCCACGCCGTCTTCCTCCAGCGCCATCAATTGTCGGCCAAGGTCAGGAGTTTCCTCGACTTCCTGGCCGAACGCTTCGCCTCACAAAGGGCGGCGCCGGGGGCGTGGTAGGCCGGATCTTCGCTTAGCGGCCAAGCTATTGGATGCCCGATGTCATCCCGAGCATAGCGAGGGATCTTTCAGGCACTAGCGGCAAAGCCGCGGTTGAAAGATGCTTCGCGTTGCTCAGCATGACACTTGAAAGGCTGCGCCTCCCGATGGGGAGACCGGGGGCAAACGCCCCCGATTTGAAACCTCAGTGGCTGGTGCCGCTGGAATAGTTGATCTTGTTGAAGACGTTGTACTTGCCCACCGGCCGCCTCATGGGCATGCGGGTAACCACCTCGAAGCTGGCGGCGTCGTAGACGATCAGTTCGCCGTCCTGCTCCATCACCGAGATCAGCACATGCTTGCCCGAGCGGTCGAACTCGGCATGGGCGGTGGTGCGGCCCGGGGCGGGGCGCAGCGTCTTCGTGATCTCCATGGCGGCCAGGTCGATGATCTGGATGGCGTCCTTTTCCTTGCCCATGGACACGTCGATCCAGGCATAGCCGGTGTTCTCGTGGCTCCGCATGAAGAAGCCCGGCCCCAGGGTGGGGATGCGCTTGACCGTCTTCCAGGTCTGCATGTCGATGATGCTGATCACCGCCTCCTTCAGGTGCGGCGTCGCCATGTAATCCTTGCCGTCCTTGGCGAAGATGATGCCCGAGCCCAGATGCGGCATGCCGGGCAGGTCGATCTCGGCCATCTTGCGCTTGATGTCCAGGTCCACCACCAGCCCCTTGGTGCCGTCGCGCGACGCCCCCATCACCCGCTCGTAGGTGCGGTCGAAGAAGAAGTCGTCCAGGTAGTCGGGCGTCCGGATGCGGATGGCCTGGAAGCGGCCCTCGGCGCTGATGCCTTCCTCCAGGCCCTTCTCGTAGGAATGGACGAAGCCGTTCATCACCGGGCCGTAATCATCGGCGTAGGGAATCTCCCAGATTTCCAGGATGTCCTTCAGCGCCACCACGAAGCTGGCGCGCATGGGCGCGGTGTAGACCGCCGAGACGCGCGAGGTGGGGACCTTGCCGCCCACCCGTTCGCCTTCCACCGGAATCACCTGGATGGGCGAAAGGTCGCGGGCGTCCAGCGCCACCAGGGTGTGGGGCAGCATGTTGCCGACCATCAGGAAGCGGCCGTCGTGGGAGACGGCGACGTTGCGGGTGTTCACCCCCGCCCGGATCTCGGCCACCACCTGCAGGGAATACAGGTCGTACTTGGTGATCCAGCCGTCGCGCGAGGCGAAATAGACGAAGCGGCCGTCGGGCGAGTACTTGGCCCCGCCATGCAGGGCGAAGCGGCTCTGGAAGCGGGTCAGCGGCTTGAACGAGCCGCCGTCCAGGATGGTGACGTGGTGGTCGCCGGTCTCCACCACCGTGAACAGGTTCAGGGGATCGGCGTCCCATTGCGGCCGGGCCGGCAGGGTGGCGGGATCGGCGTTCACCACGTGGGTGGCCTTGATCTCCGCCATGCCCCAGGCGGGCACCGCCGCCAGCGGCGTATAGACGTACTCGGCCAGCACCTTGATCTGCTCGGGGTTCAGCTTGTCGGCATGGCCCGGCATTTGGGTGGCGGGACGGCCCTGGGCGATGACCTTCTCGGCCTCGGCCTTCCGAAGGCGGCCCAGATTCTCGGGCAGCAGGGCCGGACCGATGGCGCCCAGCCGGTCACCGCCATGGCAGGCGGCGCAATGCTCGGCATAAAGGCGGGGAGCATCCTCGGCGGCGAGGGCGGGGATGCCGAGAATTGTCATCCCGACGACCATCGGGAGGAGGGATCTCGTCCTGGCACGCCTCAGCAGAACACGCAAGCCGGAGCAGGCGGAGATCCCTCGCAACGCTCGGGATGACAGGTCGGTGATCTTCATGCCAGTCCGATCTCCTCGTCGCTTAAGTAACAGCCCGGGTCCTCGGCCCAGGCGTTGCCGGTCACCCTTTGGGCCCGTACCCGGGTGTTGCCGTTGCACATGTCGAGATGGGCGCAGGCCGCACACCGCCCTTCCACCGGCCGGGGCCTGGCCTTCAGGCCCGCCATCAGCGCATCCGAGGTGTCGGGCCATATGGCCGAGAACGGACGGTCGCGCACGTTGCCCAGCTTATGGTTCCACCACATGGTGTCGGGGTGGACCTCGCCCAGATTGTCGATGTTGGCGACGTTGATGCCGGACGCGTTGCCGCCCCATTGGCGCAGCTTGCCGGCGATGTGTTCGGCCTTGTCCGGGTGGTTGCGCCGGACCCAGGACAGGAAATAGGGGCCGTCGGCGTCGTTGTTGCCGGTGACGAATTCCCGCTCGCGCCCGGCGGCCGCATGGGCCCAGGCCACGTCGAACAGGTAATCCATGGAATTGCGCGTCACCTGCACGGTGGCGTCGTCCAGGCGGTTCTTGTTGCCGCGCCCGGCATAGTTCAGGTGCGAGAAGTAAAACTTGGCCACACCTTCGCTTTCCATCAGCCCGATCACCTGGGGCAGCTCGGCGGCGTTGTCCATGGTCATGGTGAAGCGCAGCCCCACCTTGACGCCGCGCTCGACGCAGCGGCGGATGCCGCCCATGGATTCGGCGAAGGCGCCCTGGCGCGCCCGGAAGCGGTCATGGGTGGAATCGATGCCGTCGATGCTGATGCCGACGTAATTGAAGCCGATCTCGGCGATGCGGTCGGCGATTGGATCGTCGATCAGGGTGCCGTTGGACGACAGCGCGGTATAGAAGCCCATCTCCTTGGCCCGCACCGCGATGTCGAAGATGTCGGGGCGCAGCAGCGGCTCGCCGCCCGACAGGATCAGCACCGGCACGCGGAAGGACTTCAAATCCTTCATCACGCCGAACACCTCGTCGGTGGTGAGCTCGCCGGCGAAATCCTTGTCGGCCGAGATGGAATAGCAATGCTTGCAGGTGAGGTTGCAGCGCCGGATCAGGTTCCAGATCACCACCGGGCCGGGCGGATCGCGGCGCGGCCCCACCGGGCTGGGGGCGACGAGTTCGTGCATGAACTGGGAAACGCGGAACAAGGCGAACTCCTTTAACGTGTCATCCTGAGGCGACGCCGAAGGATCTTTCAGGCAGGAACGGTAACCGCCTGAGAATGAAAGATGCTTCGCCGACGCTCAGCATGACAGTCTTCCGCTCATAGCCGCAGCCCCGTCTTCTTGAGGATGCGCGACGAGAACAGCACCATGTGGCCGCGCGACAGCGGCCCCAGCGCGTCGGCGACCCGCTGGACCAGGGCGTCGGCGTCGGCCTTTTCCTTGGCATGGATCATGGCGAACAGGGAATAGGGCCAGTCGGGCAGGTGGCGCGGCCGGTGGTAGCAATGGCTGACGAAATCCAGCTCGCCCACCCGGCGCCCGGCCTCGGCGATATCCTCGTCGGCCACGTCCCACACGGTCATGCCGTTGAACTTGTAGCCCAGGGCGTAGTGGTTGGGCACCACGCCGATGCGGCGGATGACGCCCTCGTGGAGCATGCGCTCCATGCGGTTCATCACCTCGTCGGGCGAGATGCCCACCTGGCGCGCCACCTCGTGATAGGGCTTGTCCACCAGCGGCAGCCCGTCCTGGGTGGCCACCACGATGGCGCGATCGATGGAATCGAGGGGGGTGGTCATGCCTCGAACCTCAGGCCCACGTAGAACTCCTGAATCTTCGGCATGTCGTGGACGGCAATGCCGGTCTTGGCCTCGATCTCGGCCAGCACCTCGGCCTTGCGGCCGGGCTTTTCGGTGGCGACCACGAACCACATGTTGAGCGCGTGCTCGCGGGCGTAATTATGCGCCACCTCGGGGAAGGAATTGACGATGTCCGCCACCTCCTCGAAGCGCTCCTCGGGCACCTTCATGGCGGTCAGCGTCAGCTCGCCGCCCATGCGCTCGGCGTGCCACATGGGGCCGAAGCGCGAGATGATGCCGTCTTCCTTCAGCTTGCGGATACGGGCCATCAGCTGGGTGCCGGTCAGGCCCAGGGGCTCGGCGATGGCCGAGAACGGCTGGTCGCAGATGGGAAAGCCGCCCTGCAGGGAATTGATGATGGCGCGGTCGATGTCGTCCATGTCCCCTACTCCGCCGCCGCCCGCGGAATCGGCCGTCCGTAGCGCGCCCCGGTCTGCTTGAAGCGCCGGGTGGAGAACAGCACCGCGTGGGGATACTGGGCCAGATCGAAGCGCCCGATCAGGGACTGGATGGTCTCCTCCACCGCCGCCCGGTCGCGGCCGTGAATCATGCAGAACAGGTTGTAGGGCCAGTCGGGCAGCCGGGGCGGCCGGCGATAGCACAGCGTCACCTCGGGGGCGTCGCCGAGGCGGCGGCCGATCTCGCTGACCACGCCGTCGGGGATGCTCCACACCGACATGGCGTTGGCCCTGAAGCCCAGTTCGTGGTGGCGGACGATGATGCCGAAGCGGCGGATGATGCCGGATTCCCGCATGGCCCGGATGCGGGCGATCACCTCGGCCTCGTCGATGCCCAGCTGCGCCCCCACCGCCCGGTAGGGATGGGAGACCAGGGGCAGGCCCTCGGCCAGGGCCGAGATCAGGGCGTGGTCGCTGTCGCTCAAGACCATTTTAGGTCGAATCCCAGATCGATGTGGAAATGCTCGAGCAGCGGCAGGTCGAGGACCTGGAGCCCGGTGCTTCGGGAAATCTCGGCCAGCACCTCGGCCACCCGCGCCTTGGAGGATGCGGTCACCACGAACCACAGGTTCAGGCGGTGCTCGCGCTGGTAATTGTGGTTGACCTCGGGGAAGGCGTTGACCAGCTCGGCCACCTCGTCCAGGCGATCCTCGGGCACCGCCATGGCCGCCAGGGTCGATCCACCCACCGTGTGGGGCCGGAACACCGCGCCCACCCGGCTGATGGAGCCGCCGCGCGTCAGTCGCGCCAGGCGGTCCATCACCTCGTCCTCGTCGATCCCCAACCGCTCGCCCAGCACGGCATAGGGCCGCGACTCCAGCGGAAAGTCCTGCTGGAACTCGTTGAGGAGCCTCTGGTCGAGGTGATCCATGGCTAAAGCCCCGTCCTGTGGGCGCGGCTGGTGAAGAAGATGCCGCTGGGCCGGGACGCCGGAATTTCCGCCACCTGCTCCAGGGTCTCGGTGTCGTAGACCACCACCTTGTCGGAATCGCGGGCCGACAGCCACACCCGCTCGCCCTTGGGCGTGAACTCCATGTGCAGGATGGCCAGACCGGGCTCCAGGGTCTTGATCACCTTCTTGGTCTGGGTGTCGATCACCTGGACCTTGGAATAGTCGGGAACGGCGAAGTTGACCCATACCTGCCTTCCGTCGGGCCGCGCCATGGCGAAGACCGGCTGGCCCGCCAGATCGACCCGGGCCTTTTCCGTCCATTTGCCCTTGTCCACCACCAGCACCTGATGGTGGCCGATGGCCGGCAGCCACACCTCGTCGCCGGCCACCGCCCAGCCGCGCAGGTGGGGCATCTTGTAGACCGGCAGGGCTTCCTTGCCCTTGCCGTAATGGTCGAGGATGCGCCGGACCCCCTTGTCGGGGTTCCACAGGTCGAGCATGGCGATGCCGTCCTCGCCGAACAGCCCGGCCAGATACCAGCGCCCGTCGCCGGTGATCAGCGCGTCGTAGGGCAGCTTGCCGATATTGGTGTACTTGGTGATTTTCGGCGCCTTGAGGTCGGACAGATCGGCGATCCAGATCTCGCCGGCGTCGTAAAGGCTGTAGATGAAGCGCCGCCCCGACAGGTCGGCGATGCCGATCACCTTGCTGGCCTTGCCGTCCGCCCCGATGGCGGGAATGTCGGCCACCTGTCGCAGGGTGGCGGCGTCGAACACCTTGATGCCGCCCGGGGTGTAATTGGCCACCGCCACCAGGGTGCCGTCCTGGGAGATGGCGCCGCCGATGGAATTGCCCGATTGCATCACCCGACCGACCATGGAGCCGGTCAGGATGTCCACCTTGGTCAGCGCGCCGTCGCGGCCGAACACATAGGCGAAGCGCTGGTCGCGGGAATAGACCAGGGCGGCGTGGGACAGGTCGCCCAGGCCGGAGACGCTGGCCAGTTTGGTGGACGTGCTGTTCTCCACCACCATCAGGCGGCCGTCGGCGCGCTCCACCACCAGGCCCAGGTCGCCGGTGCCACGCAGGGCGGGCTGGCAGGCCGACAGCAGACCGAGGCCCAGCAGGGCGGCCATCCGTGTCATTCCGAGCCGCAGGCGAGGAATCTCCGCCTGGACCATCGGGGCCAAACCGGAAAAGGCACGCCAGGACGAGATCCCTCGCTTGCGCTCGGGATGACAGGCTGGACGCTTCATTTCTGCTCTCCCATCAGATAGGCGGCGATCCAGGCGGCCTCTTCCCGGCTCAGCATGGTCTTCCACGGCGGCATGGGGGTACCGGGGCGGCCTTCCAGGATGGTCTCGATCACCGCCTCGGCCGACAGCTTGTTCAGGTCTTCGGCCAGCAGGGGCGAGCCCAGGCCGCCCTGGCGGGTCATGCCGTGGCACGAGCCGCAATCCTGGTCCACCATGTCCTTGAGTTTCGCCTGACGCGCGGGCGCGACCTCGGCCATCACCGGCCACGCCGTCAGCGCCATCACCACCGCTCCCGTCAATGCCGCAAGCATCCGCATCCTCGGCCCTCCCACAGGCTGACCGAGGAATATCATTCCCTGAGCGGCGATGGCTTGACGTTGAGCAAGAGTTTGGAACGTCACCAATCTCACGCCTCGGCGGCGCCGGCCCATTCGGCCATGTCCTGCTCGGCGGCCAGCGCCACCACACGACCGATGATCAGCAGGGAGGGCGGCTCCACCCGCCAGCGGGCCACGTCGGCCTCCAGTTCGGCCAGGATGCCGCGCAGCACCCGCTGGGCCGCCGTGGTGCCCTTCTCCACCACCGCCACCGGGGTGGCGGGGTCGAGTCCGGCGCCGATCAGGCCCCGCGAGATCAGGCCGGTGGTGCCCACCCCCATGTAGACCACCAGGGTGCAGGAGGGATCGGCCAGGCGATCCCAGTCCAGATCCAGACTCTGGTCGTCGCGCAGATGGCCGGTGACCAGACGGACGCTGCGCGCCACCTCGCGGTGGGTCAGCGGAATGCCGGTGGCGGCGGCGCAGCCGGCGGCGGCGGTGATGCCCGGCACCACCTCGGAGGCGATGCCGTAGCCGGCCAGATACATGGCCTCCTCGCCGCCGCGCCCGAAGACGTAGGGGTCGCCGCCCTTGAGACGGACCACCCGGCGGCCGGGACGGGCCAGACTGACCAGCAGGTCGTTGATCTGGTCCTGGGGCAGCAGATGGCGGCCCTTCTCCTTGCCGACGCAGATGCGGGTGGTGCCGGCCGGAATGAGATCGAGAATGCCGTCGCCCACCAGACGGTCGTAGACCACCACGTCCGCCGACTGGATCAGGCGCAGCGCCTTGACCGTCAGCAGGTCGGGATCGCCCGGCCCCGCGCCAACCAGATGGACCAGCGGCCTCGCATCATTGGCCATGTCGCCCCCATTCCCCCTGTTGCTCACGGCGCCACCTCGATGGTTCCGACCATTTCCGGATGCGGTCCGCAGCGGTACGGATAGGTACCCGCCTTGTCGAAGGTCCGCTTCCAGCTTTCCCCCGGGAACAGGCGGTCGGATTCCGCCAGCCCCTCGGCCTCGAAGAACACGCTGTGACTGGTGCGCTTCTCGTCGTTGACCCATTCAACCGTGGTGCCCGGCTTGACCCGCAGCACCTGGGGCATGAACAGATTCTTGTCCATACCCACCCGGACGGTCTCGCCCGCCGCCGCCGGAAGTACGGCGGCGGCCAGGACGATCACGGCGATGGACAGGATGCGGCCCATGGCAGCCTCCCCTTTCCCGTTACGGCAGCTTCACCGCCTTGATCTCGCCCTCGGCGCCGAGGCCGAGCATCAGGTCCAGCGAGACGTGGTGGAAGCGGCCGTTGGCGAAGTCGTCGTGGATGGCGAAGCCGACGGCGTAGCTCTTGCCCGGCTCGAGCGGCACGGAACCGGGCTGGCCGTTCTTGAGCTTGCGGCTCATGGTCACCACCCAGTTGGCGCCTTCCTTCTTGCCGGTGGCGGCGAAGTCGGTGGCGGGCTTGAGCACCCGCTCGGCCAGGACGTAGCCCTGCTCGGCGGCGCCCGACGACTTCCAGCGCAGCAGTTCCAGGAACGAGCCGCCCTTCAGCAGGGCGTCCAGGTCGGCCTGGGGCTTCACCTTGTCCCAGTTGTCGCGCTTGGTGGTGTCGAACTGGGTGCGGCTTTCCGGCACGTACTTGGTGACGTAGCCCGCCTTGGTGTCGATGCCCTTGGCGGCGCCCAGCGCGGCGGCGGCCGGCGCGGTGGGCATGTCGCGGGCGTCGGAGTGACAGCTGGTCCAGCAGCCCGAGCGGGCCGCCATGTCCACCTTGCCGCCGTCGATCATCAGGGCGACCTTGATCTCGTTGTCGGGATCGAGCTTGCCGCCCTTGGCGAAGGGCACGTCGGCATGGGGGCCGGCCGGGAATTCCAGGCGCAGATACAGGTTCTCGGCATCATAGGCCGCCTTGACCTTCAGCGGGAAGGCGGGGCGCTTGCCCGCGATGGGGGTCTTCTCGGCCTTGGCGCCGGTCACCATCTTGGTGCCCATGTCCTGGGCTTCCTGGGAATGGCACTCGAAGCAGCGGTCACCCTTCTTGAAGGCGCGCACGCCGCCATGGTCCGAGCCGGTCAGAATCCATTCCATGGAGGTCTGGCCGGGATAGAACAGCATGGTCTCGGAAACGGGAACGCCGTCCCAGTTGACCGCCTTGGGGGCGGCGTGGACGGCACCGGCCGCCAGGGTCGAGACGGCAAAAGCCGCGGCGGCGGCATGAAACGCGAACTTACCCATCTGCATTTCCCTCCCAGGATAAGATTTGCCGGATGCGGACGTCCCCACGCCCGCATCCGGTTTCATCGGTCAGACTACATCTTGACCGCCTTGATCTCCCCCTCGGCGTCCAGGCCAAGCTTCAGATCGACGGACACGTGATGGAAACGGCCGTTGGTGAAGTCGTCATGGATGGCGAAGCCGACGCTGTACGACTGGCCGGCGGTCAGGTTGACCTGGCCCGGCTGGGTCGCCTTCAGGCGGCGGACCATGGTCACCACCCACTTGTCGCCTTCCTTCTTGCCGCTATAGGCCACGTCGTTGCCCGGCTTCAGCACGCGCTCGGCCAGGACGTAGCCCTGCTCGGACGCGCCCGAGGACTTCCAGCGGGTCAGGTCGAGGAAGGTGCCGCCGGCCAGCAGGGCGTCGAGATCGGCCTGAGGCTTGACCTTGTCCCAGTTGTTGCGCGCGGTGGTGTCGAACTGGGTGCGGCTTTCAGGCACGTACTTGGTGACGTAGCCGGCCTTGGTGTCGATGCCGGGGACCGCGCCGGGGGCGGCGGGGGCCTGGGGCATGTCGCGGGCGTCGGCATGGCACGACGTCCAGCAGCCCGAGCGGGCGCCCATGTCGACCTTGCCGTTGTCGATCATCATGGCGACCTTGATCTCGTTCTCCGGATCCTGCTTGCCGCCCTGGGCGAAGGGCACCGGATTGTGCGGGCCGCCCGGGAACTCGAGCCGCATGTAGAGGTTGTCGGCGTCATAGGCCGCCTTGACGGACAGCGGAATGGCGGCGCGCTTGCCCGGAATGGGGGTCTTTTCCGCCTTGGAGCCGGACACCATCTTGGCGCCCATGTCGGCGGTCTCGTTGCTGTGGCACTCGAAGCAGCGGTCACCCTTCTTGAAGGCGCGGGTGCCACCGTGGTCGGTGCCGGTCAGCACCCATTCCATGGCGGTCTGGCCGGGATAGAACAGCACGGTCTTGGTCTCGGCCACCTTGCTCCAGTCCACGGCCTTGCCGGTGACGGGGGGCAGGGCGCCGCCGGCGGCGGCGGGAGCCGCAGCGGTCGCGGCGGCCGGAGCCGAAGCGGTCGCGGCGGCGGGCTTGGCGGACGCGGCCTTCCTGGCCTCGGCCTCGGCCTTCTTCTTGGCCTCCTCGGCGGCCTTCTGCTCCTCTTCCTGCTCCAGCAGGTGGTGAACCGGCTTGTGAGCGATGCCCTTGTGGCAGTCGATGCAGGTGCCGCCCTCGGCCTGGGCGTTCTCGTGCTGCTTCTTGGCGCGCTGCTTCTGGACGGCCGGGTTCATCTGGTCGAAGGCATGGCAGTTGCGGCATTCCCGCGAATCCGTGCTCTTCATGGTGGCCCAGACGCGCTTGGCCAGCTGATAGCGCTTGGCGTCGAATTTCTCGGGGGTGTTGACGGTCCCCATCAGCCAATGGAAGACCTCGCCGCTGGCCTCGATCTTGCGGATGAACTTGTGGACCCAGTCCTTGGGCACGTGACAGTCGGAGCAGGACGCCCGCACACCGGAACGGTTGGTGTAGTGGACCGTCTTGACGTACTCCTGATAGACGTTGTCCTTCATCTCATGGCAATTGATGCAGAAGCCAAGCGTGTTGGTGGCTTCCATCGCCGTGTTGAAGGCGCCCCAGAACATGATGCCGCCGACGAAGATCACCCCGGCGCCGAACAGCGACGCCCCCAGGATTTTCATCCTCAGCAGTTTTCCGAGCAAGGATTCAGTAGCCATTGCGCTCCCCAGCGTACCCTAGTTGTCCACCCTCGAGCCGAACCGATACCACGGGGGGCCGGTTCCCGACTTGACCTTGGACAATGATTGATCGGAACACCGGGCAGGTTCTCAAGGCCCCGGCGCCCCCGACACACCTCCGGTCAGGCCCGCGCCTAATCCTCACTGCCCGCTCGCGTGGGCGCCCTCCGGAAGACACGCGCGGACCCCGGAATGTGACGGACTGTAATCATCGCTCGCGGCAATCGACGTGATCTTGATCAATTTACCTTGGATTTGCTTGGGCTCCGAAATATTAGAATTAGTTGAAGCATGCATTGGCGAGCCATCGCCTTGCCCCGCCCCGCCGAGTCCCCCCTTAACCAAGATCAAGTCGCCGGGCTCTATTTAGAGAGATGATAATGAAAGTTCGGGGGCGGCATCGTCGAATCCCCCCGGCGGCGGGAGGGACGATGAACTCCGACACCCTGTGCGCGTTGAGGCGAAGCCTGCTGTTCTCGGCGGTTCCGGCCGGAGACGTCGCATCCTTGCTGGACGGCCGCGACACGCTGACGCTGGACGACGGCGAGGTGGTGTTCGCCGAGGGTACCCCCGCCGATTTCCTGTTCCTGGTGCTGGCGGGCGAGGTTCTGCTCGACCCCTGCCCCACGACGCCGCAATTGCGGCTGGCGGCCGGCGACACGGCGGGCGAGGAGGCGGTGCTGACCGGCACCCCCTACACCACCACCGCGCGGGCGGTCGGCCCGGTCACCCTGCTGGCCATGCCGGCCGGCACGCTGATGGCCTATCTGGAGACCCATTTCGACGTGGCCATCGCCATGATCTCGGCCATGGCCGGCCACCTGCGCGAGCAGGTGCGCGAGATCACCGAGCTGAAGATGCAGTCCACCGCCGAGCGCCTGGCCAGCTACCTGCTGGCCCTGGCCGGCGAGGCCTCCGGCCGGGCGGTGGTGCGGCTGCCTTATGAAAAGCGGCATCTGGCCGATCACCTGGGCATGGACCCCGCGACCCTGTCGCGGGCCTTTGCCAAGCTCCGCGACAAGGGTGTGGTGGCCAGCCGCACCGACAAGGTAGAGATCGCCGATGTGGCGAAGCTGAGGACCTATGGCGACTGCGCTGCGTTCACCGCCTAGCGGATCCACCGACCCGAAGGCTCCGGGCGGCCCCGCGTCGTGCCCCTGCCGGCCGTCCTGCGAAGGGCCGACCGCCGATTGCGACCGCACGCTTTCCACGCCGCAGCGGGTCTTCAAGGGCTCGCGCAGCGCCCAGGACGTGGTGGCGGCGCTGCCGCTGTTCGACGGCATCCTGCCCGACGTGCTCAATCGCCTGCTGGCCGATTCCGCCACCATTTCGCGCCGGCGCAGCACCTTGCTGTTCGGCGCCGGCGACGAGGCCGACTGCTTCTACATCGTGCTGGACGGCGCGGTGAAGCTGTTCGCCCTGGCCCAGGACGGGCGGGAAAGCATCGTCGAGATCTTCGGCCCCGGCACCTCGTTCGCCGAGGCCGCCATGCTGTCCACCGGCCGCTTCCCCCTGCATGCCGAGGTGATCGAGGACGCCACCCTGATCCGGGTCGGGCGCCGCGCCTTCCTCTACACCCTTCATTCGGACCACGCCCTGGCCTACCGCATGCTGGCCGCCCTGGCCAAGTGGAACCGCCGCCTGGCCAGCGAGATCGCCGACCTCAAGGGCCTGACCCCCTGGCAGCGCGTGGCGGAGTTCCTGCTGGCCCAGACCCCGGCCACCGAGGGACGGGTCGAGGTGCTGCTGCCCTTCAACAAGGAAGTCCTGGCCAGCCGGGTGGGAATCCGCCGCGAAAGCCTGTCCCGGGTGCTGGGCCGGCTGCGCGTGCTGGGAGTCCATACTTCCGGCAATGCCGTCCGGATAGACGACGTGGATCTGTTGCGCCGCGCCTGCTTCGAGGCCGCCGGCGGTCGTTCCTGAGAATGTACCGAGGGCCGTATCAATACTTTCCTCGACGGAATTTGACGATAGTCACATCCCAATCGCCTCGAGGAGCCCATTGTTCGCGGACCTTAGTGCTTTGGCCGCCGCCCCGTGGGGGGCTTTCCGGCCACGGTGTTGTTTGACGTAAGGGAGGGTTGCCGTATGTGGAAGGGAGTTCGGAACGCATTGTTGCTGACGGCGCTGCCGTTCGCGATGGGAGGTGCTGCGTTCGCCCAGGAAGCGCCGACTTTGAGCAAGGAAGCCAAGGAAGCCAGCGCGAAGATTTATTTCGAGCGTTGCGCCGGCTGCCATGGCGTGCTGCGCAAGGGTGCCACTGGTAAGAACCTCGAGCCGGCCAATACCGCCAAGCTTGGCCAGGCCCGTCTCGAGAAGATTCTGGCCAATGGCACCGATGGTGGCATGGTGAACTTCGATGACATCCTGACCAAGGATGAAATCAAGAACATGGCCACCTACATCCAGATGACCCCCGACGTTCCGCCGGAATGGGGCATCAAGGAAATGACTGCTTCGTGGAAGGTCGCGGTGAAGCCGGAAGACCGTCCGAAGAAGCAGATGAACAAGATCAACCTGAAGAACGTCTTCTCGGTCACCCTGCGTGACTCGGGTGAGGTCGCCCTCATCGACGGCGACACCAAGAAGATCTGGACGATCATCAAGACCGGCTATGCCGTGCACATCTCGCGCCTGTCCGCTTCGGGCCGCTATGTCTACGTCATCGGCCGCGACGGCAAGCTGGACATGATCGATCTGTGGATGGAGACCCCCGCCGTGGTGGCCACCATCAAGATCGGCATGGACGCCCGCTCGGTGGACACCTCCAAGTTCAAGGGCTTCGAGGACAAGTACGCCGTGGCCGGCTCCTACTGGCCGCCGCAGTACGTGATCATGGACGGCGCCGACCTGAAGCCGCTCAAGATCGTCTCGACCCGCGGCGTGACCGTGGACGGCGAGTATCACCCCGAGCCGCGCGTGGCCTCGATCGTCTCCTCGATGATCAAGCCCGAGTGGGTCATCAACCTGAAGGAAACCGGCCTGATCAAGCTGGTGGATTACTCCGACATCAAGAACCTGAAGGAGACCACCATCGAGTCGGCCAAGTTCCTCCACGACGGTGGTTGGGACGCGTCCAAGCGCTACTTCCTGGTCGCCGCCAACGCCTCCAACAAGGTGGCCGTCGTCGATACCAAGGACGGCAAGCTGGCCGCCCTGGTTGACACCAAGTCCAAGCCCCATCCGGGCCGCGGCGCCAACTTCAACCATCCCAAGTTCGGTCCGGTGTGGGCCACTTCGCACCTCGGTGCCGACGTGATCACCCTGATCGGCACGGATCCGGCCAAGAACAAGGCCAATGCCTGGAAGGTCGTCGCCGAGCTGAAGAACCACGGTGCTGGTTCGCTGTTCGTCAAGACCCACCCCAAGTCGAACAATCTGTGGGCTGACGCCCCGCTGATGCCGGAAGCGGCCGCCGCCGAGTCGGTGACCGTGTACGACATCAAGAACCTCGACAAGGGCCCGGAAGTGATCAACATCGCCAAGATGGCTGACCTGCCGGAGACCAAGGCGGTGAAGCGCGCGGTGCACGCCGAGTACAACGAGAAGGGCGATGAAGTGTGGTTCTCGATCTGGGCCGGCAAGACCGACCCGTCGGCCATCGTCATCCTCGACGACAAGACTCGTAAGCTGAAGGCCGTGATCAAGGATCCCAAGCTGATCACGCCCACCGGCAAGTTCAACGTGTACAACACGCAGCACGATATCTACTAAGACACTTTACTCCACCCTACACACCCCGGGGATCGCAAGGTCCCCGGGGATTTTTTTGCCCGCCCCACTATCTTCCCGCCCATTCCCCCATCACCCTCATCATCTCGCCCACGGTCTTCTCGTCCAGATCGACGATGGTGAAGCGGGCTCGGCCCTCCTTGATGCGCATGCGCAAGATCCGCAGGCCGCTTTCATGCTCCACGGCGGAAAAACTGATCTCGCGGCTCCACGGCGCCGCCAGGGTGGCGATGGGAGTGACCTCTTCCTTGGCGAACTGGGGATCGTCGGTGGTCATGAAATCCTCTCGTGATAGCGTGCCCGGTAGAGCAGGCGGGGCGATGCGGGATCATCGCGGAACGGTTCGCGGGTGTGCAGCGGGTTGTTGGAGACCAGCCCCTGACCGGGCTCCAGCACGTGTTCGAAGATGTGGGGCGACGGCCCCTCCAGCAGGCGTCTGATCACGGCCGCCGCCGGGGCGGCTTCCTCCGACCAGATGGCGTTACGGATGCGCGCCGTGTAGCGCATGTGCAAGGTGCCGTCGGCGTTGAACGAGAACACCGGCCCCACCGTCTCGGGCCGGGTCAACCCCTCCTCCTCGTTGCCGGGAATGGTCAGCGCGTCGGGCCGCATCAGCACCCGGATCAGCTCCGGGTCCTCGTCCCTGAGCAGGATATAGAGCATCTCGTGGTCCATCAGCCGGTTGGCGCCGCCCTCGGCCGCCCTTCCGGCGCAATGGAGCAGCAAAGCGCGCACGGTGCGCTCCGGCGGATTGTAGTAGCCGTCGGTGTGCCAGGTGATGGGGCGCTCGGTATAGGGGATGTAGCGCGCCCGCGTGCCCTCGCGGTGGACCGAAAGCGGCGTGATGCCGTCGTCGTCGGCCAGGGCGTTGGCATCCAGCGAGGCGAGGCCCAGTCGGGCGGCCAGGGCCTTCAGCGCCACCTTGTCATCGCGGCCCGGCTTCGGCCCCTCGGCGTAGACCGCCATGTTCGCCCGCTCCAGACGCTGGCGCAGCGCCCCCCTTTCCCCAGGGGTCAGTGCGGCGATGTCGCCAACCTCCACCACCAGATCGGCGGTCCCGGCGGGCGCCCCGGCGAGCCGGCCATCCCGCCAACGGGCGTAGGAGTCATCGTCGTCGAGGCGAAAACATCCTGGAATCATTGAAATTTTTCCTCCTCCGCCATTTTCATGCGAATTCGCTAAAGAATCCACTTGGATCGGTGCCTCCCTAAATATTATCATCCTCGAATGTAACGAGCCGCATAGAACGGCCGGACGAATCAGGAGAGGTCCGGGAGCAAGGCTTCCCAACGGATCGGATATTCATCCAGCGTATTGCCGCGCCCGGCGAAAGGCGCGCGTGCGAGCGCTTCGTGACGAATGCGAGGGAGCGAGACGTAATGACCAAGAAGATGCCGCCCACCCCCATGCTGGACCAGTTGGAAAGCGGTCCGTGGCCCAGCTTCGTGACGGGCCTGAAGCGCCTGGCCGAGGTGGAGGGCAAGGCCCATTCCGGCATCATGAAGAGCCTCTTGGGCCAGCTGGAGCACAGCTACCAGACCCGCAAGGGCTATTGGAAGGGCGGCACGGTCGGCGTGTTCGGCTATGGCGCCGGCGTCATCCCGCGCTTTTCCGAGGTGGCCGACCAGTACCCGGAAAGCTCGGAATTCCACACGCTGCGCATCATGCCGGCCCCGGGCTTCTTCTACGACACCAAGACGCTGCGCCAGATGTGCGACATCTGGGAGGAGCACGGCTCGGGCCTGATCGCGCTGCACGGCCAATCGGGCGACATCATGTTCCAGGGCTGCCGCACCGAACAGGTCCAGGCCGCCTGGGACAAGATCAACGAGATGGGCTTCGACATGGGCGGCGCCGGCGCCGGCGTGCGCACCGCCGCCTCCTGCGTCGGCCCGGCGCGCTGCGAGCAGGCCTGCTACGACACCCTGGCCGCCCACCGCGCCATCATCAACGACTTCACCGACGACATTCACCGCCCCTCGCTGCCCTACAAGCTGAAGTTCAAGTTCTCGGGCTGCGCCAACGACTGCGCCAACGCCACCCAGCGGGCCGACGTGGCCATCTTGGGCACCTGGAAGGACGACATGCAGGTCGACCAGGAGGAGGTGAAGGCCAAGGTCAAGCAACTGGGCCGCAAGGAATTCATCAACCAGGTGATCCGCATGTGCCCGACCCAGGCGCTGGGGCTCAACGACGACGACACGCTGGACGTGGACAACAAGTCCTGCGTGCGCTGCATGCACTGCATCAACGTCTGCACCAAGGCGCTGAAACCCGGCAAGGACAGAGGCATCTGCATCCTGGTGGGCGGCAAGCGCACGCTGAAGATCGGCGACCTGATGGGCACCGTGGTGGTTCCCTTCATGAAGCTGGAGACCGAGGAGGATTACGAGAAGCTGGTTCAGCTCGCCCACGACATGCTGGACTTCTTCGCCGACAACGCGCTGGAGCACGAGCGCACCGGCGAGATGATCGAGCGTATCGGGCTGGTCAACTATCTCGAGGCCCTGGGCCTGCCGCTCGACGTCAACATGATCAACCAGCCGCGCACCAATTCCTACGTCCGCACCGACGGATGGGACGAGGAGGCCCGCAAGTGGGCCGAGCGTAAAAATTCGGCCGCCGAGTAGGAGCAACGACCATGAGCCAACTTCGTCGTCCCGTTGAAAGCGGCGTGCCGGATTCCAAGCAATTCATGCACCCCGCTTTGGTGCGCAATTACGGCAAGTGGACCCACCACGACCGCCCGCGCCCCGGCGTGCTGCGCCACGTGGCGGAAAGCGGCGAGGCGGTGTTCACCGTCAAGGCCGGCACCCAGCGCCAGATGGACGTGTTCACCATCCGCCGGCTGTGCGACATCGCCGATGCCTTCTGCGACGGTCACATCCGCTTCACCGTGCGCTCCTCGGTGGAGTTCATGACCACCGACGAGTCCAAGGTTCCGGCCCTGATCCAGCGCCTGGAGGACGAGGGCTTCCCCGTGGGCGGCACCGGCAATTCGGTGGGCTTCATCAGCCACACCCAGGGCTGGCTGCACTGCGACATCCCCGGCACCGACGCGTCGGGCGTGGTCAAGGCGCTGATGGACGAGCTGGTGGACGAGTTCAAGTCCGAGGAGATGCCCAACCGCGTCAAGATCACCACCAGCTGCTGCCAGATCAATTGCGGCGGCCAGGGCGACATCGCCATCAACGTCCAGCACACCAAGCCGCCGGTGATCAACCACGCGCTGGTGGCGGGCGTCTGCGAGCGTCCGGCGGTGATCGCCCGCTGCCCCGTCGCGGCCATCCGCCCGGCCCTGGTGGACGGCAAGCCCTCGCTGGAAGTGGACGAGAAGAAGTGCGTGTGCTGCGGCGCCTGCTATCCGCCCTGCCCGCCCATGCAGATCAACGATCCCATCCATTCCAAGATCGCCATCTGGGTGGGCGGCAAGCACTCGTCGACCCGCTCCAAGCCCATGTTCCACAAGCTGGTGGCGGCGGGCCTGCCCAACAACGCGCCGCGCTGGCCGGAAGTGGCCGAGGTGGTGAAGAAGATCCTCGCCGTCTACAAGGCCGATGCCCGCGCCTGGGAGCGCATGGGCGAGTGGATCGAGCGCATCGGCTGGCCGCGCTTCTTCGAACTGACGGAACTGCCGTTCACCAAGTACCATGTGGACAACTGGCGCGGCGGCCGGGCCAATCTCAACGCCTCCGCGCACCTGCACTTCTAGGAGGACGAACAATGAAGTTCGCCGTTCTGGTCAACGAAGGCCCCTACAACCACCAGGCCGCCGACAGCGCCTTCCAGTTCTGCAAGGCGGCCTTGGACAAGGGCCACGAGATCTTCCGCGTGTTCTTCTATTACGACGGCGTCAACAACGCGACCAGCCTGGGCCAGCCGCCCAGCGACGACCGCAACGTGACCAGGAACTGGCAGAAACTGGCCGAGGATCACAAGGTCGATCTGGTGGTCTGCGTCGCCGCCGGTCTGCGGCGCGGCATCACCGAGGCCAATCTGGCCCCGGGCTTCCGCATCTCGGGCCTGGGCCAGCTGATCGAGGCCGGCATCCATGCCGACCGTCTCGTGACTTTCGGGGATTAAAGCCATGGACGATATGGAAAGCGGCATCGTCAAGAAGTTCATGTTCGTCAACCGCAAGGCCCCCCACGGCACCGTCTACGCCCTGGAGGTGCTGGAAATGGTGCTGATCTCGGCGGCCTTCGACCAGGATGTGCATCTGGCCTTCCTGGACGACGGCGTGCTGCAGATCAAGAAGGGCCAGACCCCCGCCGGCATCGGGGTCAAGAACTTCTCGCCCACCTACCGGGCGCTGGAAGGCTACGACATCGAGAAGCTGTACGTGGAGGCGGAAAGCCTGGCCGAACGCGGCCTGACCGAGGACGATCTGCTGGTCCCCGTCGAGGTTCTCAGCCGCGCCGAGATGGGCAGGCTGATGGCCGAGATGGACGTGGTTCTGACCGCTTGAGGGGAACGAAAATGGCAACACTTCACACCGTCAACAAATCCCCCTTCGAGCGGTCCTGCCTCGAATCCTGCCTGGGCCACGCCCAGCCGGGCGATGCCATCCTGCTGATGGAGGACGCGGTCATCGCCGCTTTGTCCGGCACCGCCTTCGAGGGCAAGATGGCCGATGCCGCCAAGACCATGAAGCTGCATGTGCTGGGCCCCGATCTGGCGGCCAGGGGACTGGACCCGGCGAAGGTGGTAAAAGACATCATCGTCGTGGATTACGCCGGATTCGTCGATCTGGCGGCCGGAACCAGGGCGACCAACGCCTGGCTGTAACCTTACCCGCCCCCGTCATGGCCGGGCTTGACCCGGCCATCCCTGGACCCCCGGATCAAGTCCGGGGGTGACGGAAGCGGAGGGGAATTCTGAGAAAAAGACCAAGGAGAGGAACACATGGCTTATACCAGCAACGGCGCCACCATCGAGGCCGATGAAGAGGGCTACCTCACCGACATCAACCAGTGGAACGAGGATTTGGCCGGCCAGATCGCCAAGGACGAAGGCATCAACATGACGCCCGAGCACTGGGAAGTGGTCAACTTCCTGCGCGAGTACTACGCCGAGTATCAGATCGCCCCGGCCGTGCGCGTGCTGACCAAGGCCATCGCCAAGAAGATGGGGCCCGACAAGGGCAACAACAAATACCTCTACGAGCTGTTCCCCTACGGCCCCGGCAAGCAGGCGTGCAAGATCGCCGGCCTGCCCAAGCCCACCGGCTGCGTGTAGCTGACACTGTTCACTATCGTCATGGCCGGGCTTGACCCGGCCATCCATGGACCCCCGGATCAAGTCCGGGGGTGACGAGGAAGGGTGCCGTCGTGACGATCTTTTTCGCCATTCTCTTCAGCGTCTCGACCCTGGTCCTGGTGGCCGGGCTGGCCATGAAGATCGCCCAGTACGCCCGCACGCCGGCGCCCTTGAAGATTCCCACCACGCCGGCCCCGCTCACCAAGGGCGGCGTGGCGTTCCGCCTGGGGCGCGAGGCGGTGCTGTTCGAAAGCCTCTATCGCGCCAACAAGCCGCTGTGGCTGTTCGCTCTTGTCTTCCACTTAGGGCTCGCCGTGGTGCTGATCCGCCACTTCCGCTATTTCCAGGCGGAAGTCGGATTTCTGACCCAACTGGTCCAGCCCCTGGCCCAGCCGGCCGGGCTGGCCATGGTGGCGGGCCTTGGCCTGCTGCTGGCCCGACGGTTCGTGTCGGAGCGGGTGCGCTACGTCACCCGGCCCTCGGACATCCTGATGCTGGTCCTGCTGCTGGGCATCGGGGTGACCGGCATGCTGATGAAATGCGTGGTCCACACCGACATCGTGGCGGTGAAGGCCTTCTTCACCGGCCTGATGGGGTTCGAGCTGCGCCCCCTTCCCAATGATCCGCTGCTGGGCCTCCACCTCCTGCTGGTCTGCGTGCTGATGATCGTCTTCCCGTTCTCCAAGCTGCTGCATGCGCCGGGCCTGTTCTTCAGCCCGACGCGCAACCAGACCGACAATCCGCGCGAAGTGCGCCATCTGGCGCCCTGGGCGGCCCGGCTGGAGGAAAAGTGATGGCCGCCGCCCCCTTCGACATCCCCGTCCTGGGCGACCCCGCCGAGCATCCGGTTCCGGCGATCAAGGCCGACGCCATGGCCGCCTCCAAGCCCTATGTGGCCGCCGAGGCGCACCAGCAGCCGCTGGGCTTTCCCGGCGAGCTGACCGAGGGCTGGGAAAAGCGCGCCGTCGACCACATGGGCTCGCTGCTGTCCAAGTACCGCTCGCTCCAGGTGTTCATGGACATCTGCGTCAAATGCGGCGCCTGCACCGACAAGTGCCACTATTTCCTGGGCACCGGTGATCCCAAGAACATGCCGGTGGCCCGTGCCGACCTGTTCCGCAGCGTCTATCGCCGCTATTTCACCCCGGCGGGAAAATTCGCCCCCGGTCTGGTGGGAGCGCGCGACATGACCAGGGAGGTGCTGGACGAGTGGTACAGCTACTTCCACCAGTGCTCCCAGTGCCGCCGCTGCTCGGTGTTCTGCCCCTACGGCATCGACACCGCCGAAATCTCCATGGCGGCGCGCGACATCATGGATTCCATCGGCCAGGGCCAGAAGTACTGCAACGAGATCATCGGCAAGGTCCACAGGATCGGCAACAATCTCGGCCTGCCCGCCCCCGCCCTGATCGACACGCTGGAAGGGCTGGAAGAGGACATCCTGGACGAGACCGGCGTGCCGGTCAGGCTGCCCATCGACGAGGCGGGGGCCGAGGTTCTGCTGGTCACCCCCTCGGCCGATTTCTTCGCCGAGCCGCACGTGCTGGGCCTGATCGGCTATGCCAAGGTGTTCCATGCCGCCGGCGTGTCGTGGACGCTGTCCACCAAGGCGTCGGAAGCCGGCAATTTCGGCATGTTCATCGGCAATTACGAGCAGATGCGCAAAATCTCCATGCGCATCCGCGAGGCGGCGCGGGAGTTGGGCGTCAAGCGCATCATCTTCGGCGAGTGCGGCCATGCCTGGCGCGTCGCCTACTCGTTCCTCAACACCCTGGCCGGTCCCTGGGACTTCCTCGACCCCCGCTATCCCGTGCCCCAGCACATCCTGGAATTCACCTCCGACCTGATCGCGAGGCAAGGCATCAAGCTCGACAAGTCGGGCAATGACGGCATGGTGCTGACCGTCCACGATTCCTGCAACGTGGCGCGTGGCGCCCGCATGGGCGACCGGCCGGGCGGCCAGTTCACCATCCCGCGCGAGGTGATCAAGGCGGCGGTGCCCAAGCTGGTGGACATGCATCCCGACACCATCTGCGACAAGACCTTCTGTTGCGGCGGCGGCGGCGGCCTCTTGACCGACGAGCTGATCGAGCTGCGCGTCAAGGGCGCATCCCCTCGCATGGAGGCGCTGAAGGACGTGGTGGACAAGGAAGGCGTCACCCACATGGCCGCCATGTGCGCCATCTGCAAGGCCCAGTTCACCAAGATCCTGCCCTATTACGACTTCGACCGCGAGATGGTGGTCAGCGTTCACCAGCTGGTGAGCAACGCCATCGTGCTCGGCGACAACGACTGACAACAACGAAAAGGACTGTCCGAGCAGAAGAACCCGCCCCCTGTTCATCGTCATGCCCGGGCTTGACCCGGGCATCCATGGCCCGCCGGATCAAGTCCGGGGGTGACGGGGGAAACGGTCAAGAAGGACAGAACAACGAGAGGGAGAGCCACCATGGCCGCCAACGCCGAGACCACCACCGAGGGGCGGAACTACCGCCGCTACAAGGATGGCGATTTCAAGCCCAAGCACTGGCAGGAGGAGATCTTCAAGGCCGGCTGGTCGCACAAATGCCCGACCTACGTGCTGCGCACGCCGCCCTGCTCGGGCTCGTGCCCCTCGGGCCACGACATCCGTGGCTGGCTGGACATCGTGCGCGGCGTGGAAAAGCCCCCGGCGGGCATGGAATGGCAGGAATACGCCTTCCGCCGCATGACCGAGGCCAACCCCTTCCCCGCCATCATGGGCCGCGTCTGTCCGGCGCCGTGCGAACAGGGTTGCAACCGCAACATGGTCGAGGAACACGTCGGCATCAATTCGGTGGAGCATTACATCGGCGACTGGGCCATCGCCAACAAGCTGGCCTTCCCCAAGCCGGAGCATGAGACCGGCAAGCATGTCGCCGTGGTGGGCGGCGGCCCGGCCGGTCTGTCGGCGGCCTATCACCTGCGGCGGGCGGGCCACGCCGTCACCGTGTTCGAGGAAAAGGCCGAGCTGGGCGGCTATGTCCGCTACGGCATCCCCGGCTACCGCACGCCCCGCGAGGTGCTGGACGCCGAGATCAACCGTATCCTCGACATGGGCATCACGGTGCGCGCCAAGTGCCGCATCGGCACCGACATCACCGTGTCGGAACTGGAAGACAAGTTCGACGCCATCTTCTGGGGCATCGGCACCCATGCGGGGCGCGGCCTGCCCATTCCCGGCTGGAAGGACACCGTCAACTGCGTGTCGGGCGTGGCCTTCCTCAAGGCCTTCAACGAAGGCCGCCTGCAGCACGTTCCGGGTCGCATCATCGTCGTCGGCGGTGGCGACACCTCCATCGACGTGGCCTCGGTGGCCCGCCGCCTGGGCCATATCGAGACGGTGTCCGAGCAGGACCGCGCCGACAACGTCATCCTGGGCCACGTGGCCCACGACGTGGCGGCCACGGCGCGGCGCGAAGGCGCCAACGTCACGCTGACCTCGCTGTTCCCGGTGGAGAAGATGTTCGCCGCCCAGCGCGAGATCGACGACGCCAGGCGCGAGGGCGTCGACATCCGGGGCGGCATCATGCCGCTGGAGGTGATCAAGGGCGCCGACGGCCGCGCGGTAGGCCTCAAGCTCTGCCAGTGCACCATGGAGGGCATGACGCCCAAGCCCATCGAAGGGACGGAATTCACCCTGGACGCCGATCTGGTGGTCGCCGCCATCGGCCAGGCGGGCGATCTGGCCGACCTGCCCGAGATGGACAACGGCAAGGGCTTCATCAACGCCGACAAGGCCTATCGCGTGCCGGGCAAGCCCAAGCACTTCGTGGGCGGCGACGTGGTCAGGCCGCACCTCTTGACCACCGCCATCGGCCATGGCCGGGTGGCCTCGGCCGGCATCGGCGAATTCCTGGACAAGGGCGACGTGGCAAAGCGGCCCAAGGTGGACGTCCACCATTTCGACCTGCTGGCCAAGCTGCACGAAAGCAACCTGGATCCGGCTCCCTACCAGCCCGGCCCGGTGCGCGGCACCTGCGACGCCAAGTTCGCCGTGCACAATTTCGAGAACCGGGCGGCGGCCGAGATCATCCCCCACGACGACCTGTTCCTGGGGCACTTCACCCGCACGGCGCGCCATCACCGCCACGAGGTGCACATCGACGCCGACAAGGTGATCGGCAATTTCGACGAGCGCCTGCTGACGCTCTCCGATGCCGAGGTGGTGGACGAGGCCAAGCGCTGCATGTCCTGCGGCCTGTGCTTCGAATGCGACAATTGCGTGGTGTTCTGCCCGCAGACCGCCGTCAGCCGCGTCAAGAAGTCCGAACGCACCACCGGGCGCTATGTGGAAACCGATTACGCCAAGTGCATCGGCTGCCACATCTGCAAGGACGTCTGCCCCACCGGCTACATCCAGATGGGGCTGGGGGAATAGGGATGCTGGCTCGGCTGCTGCTGGGAGTGCTGTTGATGGTGAGCGCGGCGGCGGCCACGGCCGCCGACCTGCCCCACTGGCCCAAGGCCAAGGGCGATTCCTGCATCGCCCCCAACGAGGTGATGCGGCGCGACCACCCGGACATGCTGAAGCACCAGCGCGACGACACGCTGCGTCTCGGCATCCGGGGGGCCAAGGCGTCGCTCAGGGCCTGCGTCGAATGCCACGCCGCCACCGATTCGGCGGGCAAAATGGTGCCGGTCAACGATCCCGGCCAGTTCTGCCAGTCGTGCCATGCCTATGTGGCGGCGAAGCCCGATTGCTTCGAATGCCACGCCACCACGCCCAAAACCCCGGTCAGGGAGGCGTCGCGATGACCGATCTCTCCCGCCGTCAGGTGATTCTCGCCTCGGGCGCGGTGCTGGTCGCCGCCCCCGCCCAGGCCCGCGCTCCAGGCGAACCGGCTTCGGCGCGCCAGCGCTGGGGTCTGCTGATCGACACCCATAAATGCGGCGCCGAATGCACCGTCTGCGTCGAAGCCTGCAAGGGCGAGATGGGGCTTGCCGGCCGCGACCGGCCGCTGACCGACGCCCAGTACATCCGCAAGGTCAATGTGCGCGATCCCGCCACCGGGGCCACCCATTCGGTGCCGGTGATGTGCCAGCACTGCGCCAAGCCTCCTTGCGTCGACGTCTGCCCCACCGGCGCCTCCATGAAGCGGGCCGACGGCATCGTGCTGGTGGACCGCCACATCTGCATCGGCTGCCGCTATTGCATGATGGCCTGTCCCTACAAGGCCCGCTCCTTCGCCCACGAGGATCAGACGGGGCAGCAACCCCATCTGCCGCGCGGCAAGGGCACGGTGGAGGGCTGCACGCTCTGCGTCCACCGCATCGACGAGGGCCGCCTTCCCGCCTGCGTCGAGGCCTGCGTCTCCAGGGCCAAGGGCGCCATGCTGTTCGGCGATCTGAACGACCCCAAGTCCGAGATCACGCAACGGGTGGCGCGCGAGGCCACCACCCGCATCCGCGCCGATCTGGGGCTGGAGCCCGCCATCCGCTACCAGGGGATCTGAGCCATGAGCACCGGCACCACCACGTATACCCAGGTGCGCCCCTATACGCGGGGCTGGCTGGCCCTGATGGCGGGCCTTGGCGCGGTGGTCGCCGTGGCGCTGGGCGCCGTCTGGCACATGGAGCACCAGGGCCACTGGGTCACCGGCATGACCAATCAGGTGGTGTGGGGCCTGCCCCACGTCTTCGCCGTGTTCCTGATCGTCGCGGCTTCCGGCGCGCTCAACGTCGCCTCCATGGGCTCGGTGTTCGGGCGGGCGGAGTACCAGCCCCTGGGCCGTCTGTCGGCCCTGCTGGCGGTGGCGCTGCTGGCCGGTGGCCTCGCCGTGCTGGTCCTCGACCTGGGCAGGCCGGACCGGCTGGGGATCGCCATGACTCACTTCAACTTCAAGTCCATCTTCGCCTGGAACGTCATCCTCTATTCCGGCTTCATGGCGGTGGTGGGCGTCTATCTGTGGACCATGATGGACTGGCGGGCCAGGCGCTTCTACAAGCCGGCCGCCCTGGTCGCCTTCGGCTGGCGGCTGATCCTCACCACCGGCACGGGCTGCATCTTCGGCTTCCTGGCGGCGCGCGAGGCCTACGGCGCGGCGGTGATGGCGCCCTTGTTCATTGCCATGTCCTTCGCCTATGGGCTGGCGGTGTTCATCATCGTGCTCAATGTCGCCTTCAGGATGACGCGGCGGCCCATGGGCGACGAGCTGCCCGCCCGGCTGGTGCGGCTGCTGGGCCTGTTCGTCGCCGCCAACCTCTATTTCACCGCGCTTCATCACGTCACCCAACTGTATTTCGCCGGGCGCGGCGCGGTGGAAGCCTTCATCCTGTGGAACGGCGGAATCCACACCACCCTGTTCTGGGTGGGCCAGGTGGGGATGGGCGGCATCCTGCCGCTGGTCATCGCCTATGGTGGCTGCGGCCATGCGGCGCGCAAGCGGGCCATGATGGCCTCCATCCTGGTGGTGCTGGGGGGCCTCGCCCAGGTCTGGGTGATCGTCATCGGCGGACAGGCCTGGCCGCTGGACCTGTTCCCCGGCATGGAGACGTCGTCCACCTTCGCCGACGGCCATGTCCACGCCTATGCCCCCAGCGCCTGGGAAGTGATGCTGGGCCTGGGCGGCGTGGCCATCGCGCTGGCCATCGCCACCGTCGGCATGACGGCGTTGCGCCTGTTGCCCGGCCAGCTGGGGTCCGCAACCGATTCGTGTCACTGTCACAACTAAGACACATATGGCGGGATACAGACTGAAGTATGGATTTATTAACAATTTGTTGATGTTTGCGCCAATCCATGACCATTCTGGATGTAGGGTTATGGGCACATAGTCATCACTTCCCGGGGGGGAGAGTGTGAGCGCAAGCATCAAAGCCCGTAAAGGGCCAGGGCCGGAGCCACGGACGGATGATGGGCTGGAAGCGGTCCGCAATACATTGCGGACCCAGGTCGCCGACATCCTTCGCGTCAACATCGCACAACTTTCCACGGTTCCGCCGCACGAGGTCTATGACCACGTCCTGAACACACCCGGTTTGCTGCATGAATGCTTCCAGGTGTTCCGCAATCAGCCGGACCTGTTCCGCAAGGTGGTGCTGCGCAAGGACAAGCGCCCCGCCACCGAGGGCGACGAGGAATTGTGGTGCGGCCGCACCCTGGACCACGTGGTGGCCCTGGTGGTGCGGGCCTCGGCCAAGCGCTATTTCCGCGAGGCCATGCCGGCCCCCGAGGCGCCGCCCGTGATCGTCGAGGCGCCCAGCCTGCTGCACAAGACCGCCATCAAGCTGGGCATCAAGAAGCCCATCCATCGCGCCCCCTACGTCGCCCCGAAAGGTCCCGGCGACAAGCTCTACGACGTGTTTCGCGAGAATCTGCGCTACGAGTGGCAGGCCCAGCTGATTCCCAGCTATTCGACCCTGCATCCCAGCACCGTCCGCGTCCTGGGATCGCGCATTCTCAAGCTGCGGGACTCCTCGCAGATCGACATCCTGGCGGCCGAGGGGCTGGGGCCCGACGGGCGCCTGCCGCTGCTGCTGGAGGACGCGCGGCGCCTGCGCGCCGTGGACGGCAGCATCGATTCCAACGCCCTGATGGAGGCCTTCACCAAGCAGGGCCTGGAGGCCGTCTTCCCCGACCTGGACGACGTGGCGCTGCGCAAGGCGGTGTCGCAGATCGCCGTCATGGAGAACAAGGCGGTGGACATGATCTTCCCCGCCATGGAATACGCGCTGAAGCCGGTGACGGTGTTCCTGTTCACCGCCTACACCAAGCTGGACACCAAGGGTTTCCGCCAGGCCTTCGGCCCCCATTGCGCCCTGTGGGCGGTGCAGAAGCTGGCCAAGCACCTGGAGACCCAGCGCCCCTGGCCGCGTTCCATGCCCGGCATGAAGTCGGCCACCCTGGCGGCGCTGGCCTATGCCATCGACCTGGACAGCGGCATGCCGGCCAGCGCGCCGATCCGCCCCGCGCCGCAGGCGGTGACCGGGGTGCCCAGCAACGCCGCCGTGCCCGCCATGGCCGCCGCCCCGCCGCCCATTCCGCCATCCCTCAAGAAGCCGGCACCCAAGGGCAATGCCGATCTGGAGCGTGCCTCGCGCCGGGCCAAGCCCCTGTCCTCGGCCGGGGCGCGGTAGATTTTCCAGCCATCCCTCCGCCTCGGGGCGGAGGGATTTCCTTCCGCCATTCCGTAACATCCGACCCGCATCGGGCGAAGCCGGGAAGACGGCGCGCGCCGTCATTGACACCGGCGGGGCGAGGGTGCTGTTGTTCCCCGCACGGAAAATCCAAGGAATGCGGCGATGGTGCGGATGATCTGGTTGCGGACGGTGCTGATGGCGGTTCTGCTGGCCGTGGCGGGACCGGCGGCATGGGCGCAGGAGCCGGACGCATCCGAGTGGGCGGCCGGCGAATCCGGCAAGGTCCGCCTGATTTCGGCCACCACGGGAATGGGCGAGTCCTCCCGCCTGCACCTCGGCCTGCAGTTCAAGCTGGAGCCCGGCTGGAAGATCTATTGGCGCACGCCGGGCGACGCCGGCTACCCGCCCAAGCTGGACTGGACCGGCTCGGCCAATCTGGAAAATCCCCAGCCGCGCTGGCCGGCCCCCCATCGCTTCGTGCTGGCCGGGCTGCAGAATTACGGCTATTCCGGCGAGGTGATCCTGCCGCTGGACGCCCGTGCGCCCGATGCCACCCGCCCGGTGGCGGCCCGCCTGGCGGTGGATTTCCTCGCCTGCGCCCAGATCTGCGTGCCGCAGAATGTCGAGCTTGCCCTGGACCTGTCGCCCGGCCCGGCCGGGCCCTCCGCCTTCGCCCACGACATCGGCCGCTTCACCGCCCTGGTGCCGGGCGACGGACGCCGCCACGGCCTGTCCCTCGATGCCGCCGAGACCCTGGGAGAGTCGGCGCTGCGCCTTTCCGTGTCGTCGATCGAGCCGTTCACCGATCCCGACGCCTTCGTCGAGGCCGAGGAGGTCGCCGCCTTCGGCCAGCCCCGTGTTACTCTGTCACCCGACCGCCGCCGGGCGGTGTTCGAAATTCCGGTCCCCGCCGGTTCGCTGCGAAAGCCCCTGGCCGGCGCGCCCATGAGCGTCACCGTCACCGACGGGCTGCGCTCCTTCGAGACCGCCATGACCCCCGTCCCCGGCACGGCGGCACCCATGGCGGCGGCGGGCGAGGCGCCCGGACTGGCCGGCATGCTGCTGGTGGCGCTGCTGGGCGGATTGATCCTCAACCTGATGCCCTGCGTGCTGCCGGTGCTGTCCATCAAGGTGCTGGGCGTGCTCGGCCATGGCGGCGGCGAGCGCTCCCACGTGCGGGCCAGCTTCGTCGCCTCGGGGGCGGGCATCGTCGTCTCGTTCCTGGCGCTGGCCGCCCTGGCCATCGGCCTGAAACAGGCCGGCGCGGCGGTGGGCTGGGGCATCCAGTTCCAGCAGCCGGGCTTCCTGGCCCTGATGGTGGTGCTGCTCGCCCTGTTCGCCGCCAATCTTTGGGGAATGTTCGAGATTCCCATGCCCGCCTTCCTGTTCAGCCGGGGCGGCGGCGGTGCCCATCATACCGTTCTCGGCCACTTCCTGTCGGGGGCCTTCGCCACCCTGCTGGCCACTCCGTGCTCCGCCCCCTTCCTGGGCACCGCCATCGGCTTCGCCCTGGCGCGGGGCCCCGGCGAGATCGTGCTGATCTTCACCGCCTTGGGAATCGGCATGGCCGCCCCCTATCTGGCGGTGGCGGTCTGGCCCGATGCCGCCCTGAAGCTGCCCAAGCCCGGACGCTGGATGGTCACGGTGCGCAAGGTGCTGGGCCTCGCCCTGGCCGGCACCGGATTGTGGCTGCTGACCGTGCTGATGGTGCAGGCCGGGATGCTGGCCGCCCTGGTCACCGGCGGCGCCATGGCGGCGGCCGTCGCCGTTCTGGGCCTGCGGCACCGCTTGCCGGCGGCGGCGCGGCCGGCGGTGACCGCTTGCGTGGTGGCCCTGGCCGGTCTTGCCCTGGCCGCCCCCTTCCACGGCTCGGCCAATGGGGAAACCACCGCTGAAGCCGGTGGCCCGGTGCCCTGGGGCCGCTTCGATTCCCAGACCGTGGCGCGGCTGGTGTCGGACGGCAAGGTGGTGTTCGTGGACGTCACCGCCGACTGGTGCATCACCTGCAAGGTCAACAAGGCGGCGGTGATCGAGCGGGGCGAGGTGGCCCGGCGCCTGTCGTCACCCGGCGTGGTGGCGCTGCGCGCCGACTGGACCCGGCCCGACGAGAGCATTTCCCGCTATCTGGCCTCGTTCGGGCGCTACGGCATTCCCTTCAACGCCGTCTATGGCCCCAGCGCCCCCGACGGCATCGCCCTGCCCGAACTGCTGAGTGAGGCCGAGGTGCTGGCGGCTCTGGACAAGGCGCGCTGATCCTTCGGCCCGTCGCCGGAAAGTCCACACTCCTTAAACCGTTGAAACTTTCCAAGTCCGGCCTGTATGATCCGCCCGCTTCCCGGCCGGTCTTCGGAATTGGGCGGGGGGCGCGTCGAGGCAGAAATCAGGGTCCAACCCGTGGCCGTTCCCCTTCATCAATCCATCAAGATCGGTTCCTACATCGTCAAGCAGCACCTGGTGGGCAACAAGCGTTACCCGCTGGTCCTGATGATGGAGCCCCTGTTCCGCTGCAACCTGACCTGCGCGGGATGCGGCAAGATCGACTATCCCGACGCCATCCTGAATTCCCGCATCTCGGTGGCCGACGCGCTGGCCTCCATCGACGAATGCCCGGCCCCCGTGGTGGTGCTGGCCGGCGGCGAGCCGCTGCTCCACCGCGAGATCGACCAGATCGTCGAGGGCGCCCTGGCGCGCGGCAAGATCGTCTTCGTCTGCACCAACGCCCTGCTGCTGGAAAAGAAGCTCGATTCCTTCAAGCCGCACAAGAACTTCACCTGGACCGTCCACCTGGACGGCGACCGCGAGGACCACGACCGCGCCGTGTCGCGCGAAGGCACCTTCGACCAGGCGGTGTCGGCCATCAAGGCGGCCAAGGCGGCCGGCTTCCAGGTCAACATCAATTGCACCCTGTTCAACAACGCCGATGCCGAGCGCATGGCGGAGTTCTTCGACTTCACCAAGACCATCGGAATCGGCGGCATCACCATCTCGCCCGGCTACGCCTACGAGCGCGCCCCCGATACCGAGCACTTCCTCAACCGCCGCGCCACCAAGGAACTGTTCCGCAAGCTGTTCCGCCTGGGCAAGGGCAAGAAGTGGGAATTCACCCAGTCGTCCCTGTTCCTGGACTTCCTGGCCGGCAACCAGACCTACCAGTGCACGCCGTGGGGCAACCCGACCCGCAACGTGTTCGGCTGGCAGCGCCCCTGCTACCTGCTGGGCGAGGGCTACGCCAAGACCTACAAGGAACTGATGGAGGAGACCGACTGGGACTCCTACGGCACCGGCAAGTACGAGAAGTGCGCTGATTGCATGGTGCATTCGGGCTATGAGCCCACCGCCGTGGCCGATTGCATCACCAATCCCATCAAGGCGGCGGTGGTGGCCTTGCGCGGCCCGCGTACCGAAGGCCCCTTCGCCCCCGATCTGCCGCTGGACAAACAGCGGCCGGCGGTCAACAACTACGACGCCCTGCTGGCCCAGAACCTCGAGCGCCTACACGCCGAGGGAATGACCAACAACCTTCACCGCGTCTCCCAGGGCAGTTAGGGCGGCGCGGCTGTCGAGGCCGACGCGGATCAGCCCCGGCAGTTCCCACGGGCGGCGCAGCAGCGCCCCCATGACCGCCCAAGGCCGGGGGGAACCGTCGGGGGCAAGCCCCACGAACACCGATCGGGGCAGGCCCCGCCGGGCCGGATCGGCCACGGCGCGCAGCACGGCGAAGGGCTTGCCGGCCCTGGCCGCCACCCGGGCCATGGCCCCGCTTTCCATATCGACCACGGACGCGCCGCCTTCGTAGAGAGCACGCTTGGCCTCGGGCGTCGCGGCGATGCGCGGCACCGCCGCCACCACGCCGGCGCGCGAAAAGGGAATGCCCGACAGCAGGCGACATTTCCACACGCCGTCCGCCTCGAAGGTCTCGCCCTCCCACTGCACGGCAGAGCCCACCACCACGTCCCCCGGCGCCAGGGCCGGGTCGAGGCCGCCGGCGATGCCGAAGGACAGCAGCCCCTCGGCCCCTTCGGCCACCAGCTTTTCCGCCAGTTCGGTCACCCGCCGGGTGACGCCGCCCGCCGCCGCCCAATGGGTGCCGGCGGGAAGCAGGGCGCCCTCGCTGGTCATGCCGACGATGACGCCGACGCGGGCGCCCTTGCCCAATCCCGGCCCCCAGCAGGTTTCGGGAAAGGCGTGGTCAGAGGGCATGCATCACGGGTCCGGCATTGCCGGTGGTGAGGTTGCGATACCGCGCCAGGGCCCAGATGGGGAAGAACTGGCGGTAGCCGTGGTAGCGGAGATAGAACACCCGGGGGAAACCCACCGCCGTGTAATGCTCCTCGTCCCACAGGCCTTCTTCGTTGCGGGTGCGGATCAGGTAGTCGATGCCGCGCGCCACGGCGGCCGACTTGGTCTCGCCCGCCGCCATCAGGCCGAGGACCGCCCAGGCGGTCTGCGACGGCGTGGAGGGGCCGCCCATGCCGCGCGGCTGGTCGTCCCAGTAGGACCGGCCGCATTCGCCCCAGCCGCCATCTTCCCGCTGCTTGGATTCCAGCCACTTCACCGCTTTGCGGAAGGCGGGATGGTCATGGGGCAGTCCGGCGGCGTTGAGCGCGCACAGACTCGACCAGGTGCCGTAGACGTAATTGGTGCCCCATCGGCCGAACCACGAGCCGTCGGCCTCCTGCTCGCGCAGCAGGTAATCGACGCCTTCGTGCGCCACCTTGTCCTTGCCCCGCTCGCCCAGCACCGACAGCACCGAGACGCAGCGGGCCGAGACGTCGGCGGTGGGCGGGTCCAGCAGCGCGCCATGGTCGGCGAAGGGAATGTGGTTGAGGTAGTAGCTGGTGTTCTCGGCGTCGAAGGCGCCCCAGCCGCCGCCTTCCGACTGCATGCCCTGAATCCACACCTTGCCCTTCTCGATGGGCTCGGCGTACTTCACCGGGTCGATGCGGTCCAAGGCGGCCATAACCACGGCGGTGTCGTCCACATCCGGGTAGTGGGGGTTGTTGTACTGGAAGGCCCAACCGCCGGGGGCGAGGCCGGGACGGCGCACCGCCCAGTCGCCCACCACGTCGGTGATCTGGCGCGCCACCATCCAGTCGGCGGCCTTGCGCACCGCCGCGTCGGCCTCGGGGGTGCCCACCTCCAGCATGGCGTGGGTGGCGAGAGCCGTGTCCCAGATGGGCGACAGGCAGGGCTGCACCCAGGCGCGCTCGCCTTCCTCCACCACCAGATTGCGGATGGATTGCTTGGCGATGACCACGCGGGGATCGTCCTTGGGAACCCCCAGCACGTCGTACATCCACACGGCGTTGACCATGGCCGGGAAGATGGCGCCCAAGCCGTCCTCGCCGTTGAGGCGCTCGTCCACGAAGGCCACCGCCTTCTCGATGGCCTTGTCCTGCACCGACTTGGGGAAGAAGCGGTAGACCTTCTGCAGGATCATGTCGATGCCGCGGAACAGGTAGGCCCAGTTGGAGCGCACCGGCTCCAGGTACCAGTTCCTGACCTGCTCGGGCGGGGTGACGAACAGTTCCTGGATATGGATGCCCAGCGGATTGCGGGCCCGGGGCCGCTTGGTCATCAGGACGGTGAGCGGCGCGATCACCGTGCGCGACCAGTAGCTGACCTTGTCCATGTGGAAGGGGAACCAGCGCGGCAGCAGCATGATCTCCACCGGCATGATCGGCACGCCCTTCCAGGGGATCTGCCCGAACAGCGCCAGCAGGGTGCGGGTGAAGACGTTGGCCGTCGCCGCGCCGCCATGGGCCAGGATGGCTTCGCGGGCCTTCTTCATGTGCGGCGCGTCGATGTCGTCGCCGATGGCCTTCAGGGCGAAATAGGCCTTCACCGAGGCGCTGATGTTGAGGTCGCCGCGATGGAACAGCGGCCAGCCGCCGTGATCCTCCTGGATCTCGCGCAGGTAGACGCCGATGCGCTTCTCCAGTTCCGGATCGCGCTCGTCCAGATAGTGCAGGTACAGCACGTATTCGGCCGGAATGGTGGCGTCGGCTTCGAGCTTGAACACCCAGTGGCCGTCTTCGCGCTGCTGCTTCAGCAGGGCCTCGGCGGATTCGTTGACCGCCCGCTCCAGGGGATCGCGGAACGCGGCGGCGGTGAAGTCACGGGGATTGATTTCGCTGGGAGACACTGTTCGACCTCAAATAATGGCTCAGAGCAAACCGTGGCGGAGAATACACCACAGCTTGAAGGCTTTCGAGACTTTGACCGGCGGATCACGCGGCACGAAGCCCTCGGCCTCGACCCGCTTGAAGATCTCGCGGTACATCTCCTTCATCAGGGTGGCCGGGCGCATGTGAGCGCGCGAGCACTCGGCCTGGGCGGCGTCTGAGGCGACGAAATAGCCCCGCGCCGTCTCGCCCAGGTCGCGGCAGACCCCCACCAGATTAGGATGGGCCAGAACCTCCATGGGATCGCGGCTGGCGATGCCGTGCCTGGTCAGCAGCTCCACGGGCAGGTAAAGCCGCCCGATCCTGGCGTCAACCGCCACGTCGCGCAGGATGTTGGTCAGCTGCAGCGCCATGCCGGTGGCGTTGGCGGTCTCGATGGACCGGGGCCGCAGGGGCCCGAACACCCGCACCGAAAGGCGGCCGACGGCGCAGGCCACCCGGTCGCAGTAAAGCTCCAGATCAGCCATGGAAAGGCCCGTCACCTGGGGCTGGGCATCGCTCTCGCAGCCGGCGATCACCGCCAGGAAGTCTTCCTTGGGCAGGTTGTACTGCAGCACCGGCCCATGCAGCGCCTTGGCGATGGGGTGGGTGGGGGCGCCGGCGTAAAGCCGGTCCAGCTCCACCCGCCACTCGGCCAGCCCTGCCCGCTTGACCTCGGGCTCACCCGGCTCGTCGGCGATGTCGTCCACCACCCGGCAGAAAGCGTAGATGGCGTACATGGCGTAGCGCCGGGGCCGGTCCAAAAGGCGCATGCCCCAGTAGAACGACGTCCCCGAGGCGCGCACCATCCCGGCCACCAGCTCGTACTGGGCGGGATCGATGGTGAAGACGGTCGGGCTCATGGCGTTCAAGGGCGCGCCCCCTGGCCGTGGGTGTCCTGCACCCTGCCCTTCCACTCGCCGCCCCGGCCGCGCCAGTACATCCAGGCGGAATGGAGCGTGGCGCCCAGATAGAACAGCGACACCAGCGGCAGGGCCAGCGCCCAGGCGGGGAACAGCCGGTAATAGCGCACCATGGGGTAATAGGCGATGGTCATGGCCGCCCAGGCCAGCGCGCCGGTGGACGCGCCGCCGCCGTTCCTCATTGCCAGCAGGGGCGGCGCCACGAAGACCAGCAGCATGGCGACCACGGTTCCCACCAGCAAGGCGGGCGAGTGGCGCAGCTGGGTATAGGCCGAGCGAGAGATCATCCGCCACAGCCCCTCCGGCCCCTCGTAGCGGCGCGTCGAGATGGTTTCCTCGGCCAGATCGAGGGTGAGGCGCCCGTGATGGGCCTTCACCGCCGCCGCCAGGGTGCAGTCGTCGATCAGCGCGTCCTTGATGGCCTTGATGCCGCCGATCTTTTCCAGCATGGCCGGGCGGATCAGCACGTAGCCGCCGGCGGCGGCGGCCGTGGTGGAGCGCGAATCCTTCACCCAGGCGAAGGGATAGAGCATGCGGAAGAAGAACACGAAGGCCGGCACGATGGCCTTTTCCCAGACGCTGACCGTGGACAGCCGCACCATCAGCGAGGCCATGTCCAGGCCCTCGGCCAGCATGCGCGACACGGTGCGGCGCAGCTCGCCCGCCCCATGGCGGATATCGGCGTCGGACAGCAGCAGCAGGTCGGCCTCGGGGAACTTGGACCGCGCCACCTGGACGCCGTGATTCTGGGCCCACATCTTGCCGGTCCAGCCACGCGGAAGCTCCGGGGCCTCGACCACGGTGACCCGGGCGGCGAGGCCCATCTCCTCGGCGGCCTTGCGCGCCGCTTCGGCGGTACCGTCCGAGGAATGGTCGTCCACCAGCACCACCGAGAAATCGCCGGGATAATTCTGGGACAACAGGGATTCGATGGTGGCGCCGATGACGTCGGCCTCGTCGCGGGCGGGAATCACCGCCACCACCTGGGGCCAGACCTCGGGCACCACGGCCTGGGGCGCATCCTCGATCCGCCAGAACGACCCGCGCATGGTCAACAGCCAGGCCCAGGCTCCCGCCCCGACCACGCCGGCAAGCGATGCCAGACTCATGAGACCTCCCCGATGCTCTTGAACCACTCCACCGCCGCGTCCAGCGCCTCGTCGGCGGGACGGTGGCGGTACCCCAACTCCCGCTCGGCCTTGGCCGAGGAGAAGAACATGTGCCACCTGGACATTTTCAGCCCGTCGATGGTGACGAAGGGCTCGCCGCCGAAGACGCGGGCCCAGGTCTCGGCGCCCAGGGCCAGCGGATAGAGCGGCCAGCGCGGCAGCTTCATCAGCGGCGGCTTGCCACCGGTGATCTCGGCGATCTTCCTCAGGATGTCGGCCAGCGTCAGGTTGTCGCCGCCCAGGATGTAGCGCTCCCCCACCCGTCCCTTGTCCAGCGCCAGCAGATGGCCCTCGGCCACGTCGTCCACATGGACGATGTTGAGGCCGGTATCCACATAGGCCGGCATGCGCCCCGAGGCCGCCTCGACGATCATGCGGCCGGTGGGGGTGGGCTTGACGTCGCCCGGCCCCACGGGGGTGGAGGGATTGCAGATCACCGCCGGCAGACCCTGTTCGGCCACCATGCGGCGCACCACCTCCTCGGCCAGGAACTTGGACTGCTTGTAGGGGCCGACCTTGTCGGAAATGTCGCTGGGAGTGTCCTCGTCGGCCACGCCGCCGTCGATGTGACCGAGCGTCGCCACCGACGAGGTGTAGACCACGCGCTCCACCTTCTCGGCCAGGGCGGCCTGCATCAGGGCGCGGGTGCCTTCCACGTTGGCCCGCATCATGGCCTTGGGATCGGGCACCCAGATGCGGTAATCGGCGGCGGTGTGGATCAGCACCCGGCAGCCTTCCATGGCCTTGCGCAGCGAGGCCGCGTCCTCCAGCCGGCCCTCGACCACCTCCACATGCAGGTTGGCGACGTTGCGCCGGTCCGAGGTGGGGCGCGCCAGCACGCGCACGGATTCGCCACGGGCCAGCAGGGCGCGGACGATAGCGGCGCCGACGAATCCGGTCGCTCCGGTGACGAGAACAGGTCCAGCCATTTCCCCACGCCTCATCGCGGCCGGGCGGGATCGCGCGGCCGATGGCTGGTAGTTACAACGATTGTGCGGCGCACCGCCAGTGATTCTTTGGGGTACCGCCGAGACTCTCCCTGTCATCCCGAGCCTTGGGCGAGGGATCTCATCCTGGACCGATTTTTCAGAGCAGGAAACAGCATGCCAAGCGGAGATCCCTCCGCCCAGGGCGTCGGGATGACAAGGGGGGGGAGGGTGCAGGACCCAAGCCCTCAGCCGAATCCGCACTCCACCAGCAGGCGGTGGAAGTCGCGCAGGTGCTTTTCCCCCTGGCTGGGGTCGGGCATGGAGGCGACGAACTTCTCCTCGAACTGCTTCTGGCGCAGATGCTCGATCACGCGGGCCTTGGCCATGTTGAGGGACTTGCCCTCGATCAGCACGCCCGAGCCGCAGAACTTGACCAGCCGGATGGCCCGCATGGCCAGCGGGTCGTCGGGCTTGTCCACCTTCTCGATGATCTCCTCGGCGGTGAGGTAGCGGACCATCACGTCGTCGACGCGGTCGGCCAGTTCCTTCCTGAATTCGTCCACCAGATTGGGGCAGGTGCGCAGCAGCTTGTTGGCGTTGGTGAGCGCCGCCATGCGGGCCGGGGGCGCCAGGCGCACCGGCACCCAGGCGTCGATGTGGTTGGAGCGGCGCACATGGGCGTCGAGCATCTCGGTCAGGATCTCCCCCATGCTGCGCCCCAGATTGGAGCCGGCCAGGGTAAGGAGGAACTGCAGCCGCACGCAGCCGTCGGGAAGCGCGCCGAGCAGCAATTGCAGCGCCTGGGGCGCCGAGACGCTGGCCCCGCCGGAATTGAGCACCCGCGCCCCGCGCTGGAGCAGCGCCTCGGCCATGGGGGCGCCGCCCACCACCCGGTCCTTGTCCACCAGCCGGGTGAGCAGCTTGTGGAACATCTCGTATTCCTGGGAGGAATCGTTGCGCGACAGGGGATTGGTGCCCCCCGCCTCGCGGATCACGCGGCCCATCAGCACGTCGCGGCTTTGCGGCAACGCCCCTTCGGCGAACAGCTTGTTCAGATCGGTGAAAGTCTGGGGGGCGAACTTGGCCGCTTCCGCCCCGCCTTCGGTCAGGGCCACGATGGTGCACAGCGCCGCCGACAGGTTGGACTGGAATCCCAGCAGGTCCTGGATGACCTGGGCCGGCACGGTGAGATCGGCGATCACCGCGTCGATCTCCACCATGTTGCCCTTGGCCTCGGGCTCGGCCGCCCAGGTGATCAGCAGGTCCAGCTTGCCGAACCACGAGCGCTTTTCCAAGAGCGCCAGGGTCATGTAGGAGCGCAAGGTGAACGGGTCGCCCTTGGCCGAATCCTGGGCCTCGGCGAAGGTGGCGGGCGGCTTGGGCTTCCTGGCGGCGAAATCCCGCGCCCGCTTGCCCATCTCCTCCCACGTCTTGTCGAGGACATCCTTGCGGGCCTTGGACTCCTCGCCCGACGCCTTGGCCTGAAGCGACGCGACCCGGTCGATGGCCGAGAACAGCAGGTTGCCCTTGTCGCCGAACCGCTTCATCTCCTTGGCGTCGTGCAGCAGCTCGAACGGCGTCACCAGCGCCTCGTCGAGATACTTGCGCAGCAGCTTGCCCATGGTGGTGCGGGCCGGCTGGGCGTAGAAATCCTCCAGCTCCGAGCAGAGCGGCGCCTCGGTGATGGTGGTGAGCTGAGGATCGCCGGCGGCCTTCTCCGCCGACTTCTTCTCCATCAGGATGGTTTCGGAATGGGTGCCGTCGATGCGCTCGTGATCCTTGACCACCCGCACGGCGGCATGGTTGCCCGCCTGCAACAGGTTCTCGGCGAAGGCCTTGGCCTTGGCCTCGTCGGGCGCCATCTCGGCGATGACCCAGTTCTTGTCGGTCAGGACCTGGACCTCGTACGAGATCTTCGGGCCGCTCATGACGGGGCCTCCGCCGCGCGGCGCCTTTCCAGCGCCGCCGCCTGCACCTCGCCGCGCGGATCGCCCGACTGGGCGGCCCGGCGGAACCAGCGGATGGCGGCCTCGTCATCCTTCTCGACACCGATGCCCAGGGCCAGCATCACCGCGTAATTGTACTGGGCCTCGGGCAAGCCCTGCTCGGCGGCGCGGCGGCACATCACCGCCGCCTCGGTGGGGTCGGGGTCGGTGCCGCGTCCCTGGCGCAGCATGTTGGCCAGGTTGTGCAGGGCGCTGGCCAGCCCTTGGTCGGCGGCCTGGCGGTAGAGTTCCACCGCCTGGGTCTCGTCGCGCTCGACCCCCTTGCCGGACTCGTAGAGCGCCCCCAGGGCGAAGATGGCCCCGGCGTCGCCCTGATCGGCCGCCTGCCGGAACCATTTGACCGCCACCTCGGCGCTGGATTCGACGCCGCGCCCCTGCTGGATCATGTTGCCCAGATTGAACTGGGCCTGGGCGTCGCCCTGCTTGGCCGCCTCGCGGTACCATTTCAGCGCGTGGGCGTTGCTTTGCGCCACCCCCAGCCCCTGGTCGTACATCACCCCCAGGGAGAACTGGCCCCGCGCGTCGCCCGCCTTGGCCGCCAGGGTGTAAAGCCGCACCGCCTCGCCCAGGTCGGGGGGCACGCCGTTACCCTCGCGGTAGGCGTTGCCCAGCGCCACCATGGCCGCGGCGTCGCCCCTGTCGGCGGCGCCCCTCAAGGCGGCCGGATCGACCATGGTCTCGCCGATCCGCAGCGGGTCGGTCTCCACCTCGATCTCGGGCAGGGGAATGACCTTGGGGCCGGCCTGGACGGGGGGCTCCGGCTCGGGCTCGGGCTCGGGCTGCGGCTCGGGCTGGGACGGCCGGGTCTCCTCGGCCGCCGGCGTCCCGTAATCGGGGCGCTCCACATGGGGCACCTTGCCCGGCAGGTCATCGACCCGGCGGCGCACGTCCACACCCTCGGCGGCCATCTTCTTCAACAGGGCCATGGCCTCGGCGTTGCCCTGGCGGGCCGAGCGCACCAGCCACACCACCGCCTCGTCCAGATCGCGCTTGACCTGATAGCCCAGGCGGTAAAGATCGCCGAGCTTGAACTGGGCGACCGGATCATTCTCCAGCGCCAGCCGGCGATAACGGGTGACGATCTCAGGTTCGCGCGCCATTCTGGCCATCCATCCCGAGTGAATAGCCTCTTAGAATGCCGTAAGCCCATGACGGAGTCGATGCGATTAGACGAACAGACCCGGCTTTATGCCGGTATCGCCGCCAGTGCCGGGGCGCGGCGGCGCGTCCTGCTCGCCCATCTGGCCGCCGAATTGGGGCGGCCCGAGGCGGAGATCGCCATCCGCCGCGAGCCCTCCGGCAAGCCGTTCCTGGCCGGGGCCGACCCGGGCTACTGGTTCAATTGCTCTTCGGTGGACGGGCTGCTGCTGATCGCCGGCTCGCGCGCCGGGCCGGTGGGGGCCGACATCGAGACGGTGGAGCGCTGCCGCCCGGTGTGGGAGGGCGCCTCCCGGACCTTCGCCCCCGCCGAGCGGGCGCGCCTGCTTGCCCTGCCCCCCATGGACCGCCCCCTGGCCTTCGCCCGGCTGTGGACCGCCAAGGAGGCGGTTCTGAAGGCGCGCGGCACCGGCATCGTCCATGGCCTGGCCGAGCCCGGCCTGGAACATCCGGACGACCTCGCCGCCCCGCCCCCCTGGCGCCCCACCCATATGCATGTAGGGGGTGAATGTTATGCCGTGACTTGGTATACCCTCCCCATCGACGAGGTTCTGGCCGTTGCCGCCCGCGCCGAACCCTCGCCAGCACCGGGAACGATGTGACACAGCCCTTGCCTTCCGCCCTCTTCGGCCTCCGCGACCCCTCGCTGATCCACGACGAAACCCTGTGGGAAATCTTCTCCGCCAGCGTCGGGGCGTTTCCCCATGCGCCCGCCGCCACCTTCGGCGACGAGACCCTGAGCTATGCGGAACTGTCGGCCCGCGCCCAGGCGGTGGCCCGCGCCCTGGCGGCCAGGGGGATCGGGCGCGGCGATTTCGTCGGCCTGTGGATGAGCCGCTCGCTGGACCTGCACGTGGCGCTGCTGGGCATCCTGGCCTCGGGGGCCGCCTACATCCCCTTCGACACCGAGGCGCCGGCCGAGCGGGTGGCCGAGTGCCTGGCCGATTGCGCCGCCAAGGCGCTGATCGTCGACGCCTTCACCATGGGGGCCATCACCGGTTCCATGCCGGCCCACACCCTGATCCTGCCCACCCTGGAGCAGAGCGCGCCGGACGGCCCCTCGCCCGATCCGCGCGCCCAGGGCGCCAATCCGTCCGACCCGGCCTACGCCATCTACACCTCGGGCTCCACCGGCAAGCCCAAGGCCATCGTCATCAGCCACGCCAATATCTGCCACTACCTGCGCGCCGCCAATTCCATCTACGGCCTGCGCTCCGACGACGTGGTGTTCCAGGGCGCCTCGGTGGCCTTCGACCTGTCGCTGGAGGAGATCTTCGTCCCCTATCTGGTGGGGGCCAGGCTGTGGATCGCCGGACGGCGCACCCTGGCCGAGGCCGACCGCCTGCCCCAGGTGCTGGCCGAGGCCGGAATCACCGTGCTGGACACCGTGCCCACCCTGTTGAGCCTGCTTCCCGGTGACATTCCCGGCCTCAGGGTGATCATCCTGGGCGGCGAGGCCTGCCCCCCCGCCCTGGCCGAGCGCTGGTGCCGCCCGGGGCGGCGCATCTTCAATTCCTACGGCCCCACCGAGACCACCGTGGTGGCCACCGTGGCCGAGGTGGAGGCGGGCAAGCCGGTGACCATCGGGCGGCCCATTCCCAATTACGTCTGCCACGTGGTGGACGACTTCACCCGGCCGGTGCCGCCCGGCGCCACCGGCGAGCTGCTGATCGGCGGGCCGGGCGTGGCGGCGGGCTATCTCGGCCGCCCCGAACTCACCGCCGAGAAATTCATTCCCAACCCCTGGGATACCGACGGTTCCGCCCCGGTGCTCTACCGCTCGGGCGACGCGGCGGCCATCGACGAGACCGGCGACATCGTCTTCCACGGCCGCATCGACGACCAGGTCAAGATCAGGGGCTTCCGCGTCGAGCTGGGCGAGATCGAGGCCCGGCTCGCCGCGCTGCCCGGCGTCAATCAGGCGGCGGTCTCCTTGCGCACCGACGACGGCATCGAGCGGCTGGTGGCCACCATCCTGCCCGAGGCCGGGGCCGCCATCGAGTCCGGCGCGCTGCGGGAAGGCCTGCGCGCCCAGCTGCCCGCCTACATGGTGCCGTCCCACTATCTGGTGGTGGAGGAACTGCCCCGCCTGACCTCGGGCAAGCTGAACCGCAAGGCGCTGAAGGACCTGCCGCTGGACCTGTCGGTGGGGGGCGCCGAGCAGGAGGAGCCCGCCAATCCCATCGAGGCCGCCCTGCTGGAGGCGGCGCGCCGGGTGTTCCCCGGTCAGGTCATCCCCTTCGAGGCCGATTTCTTCCTGGATCTGGGGGGGCATTCCCTGCTGGCCGCCAAGTTCGTCTCGGCGGTGCGCGAGACGCCGGACCTGGCCAGCCTGACGCTCAACGAGATCTACGCGGCGCGCACGCTTCGCGCCATGGGCGCCCTGCTGGCCGCCCGGGCGCCCGCCCCCGGGGCCAGGGCCGCCGACCTGTCCTTCACGCCCCCCTCGCTGAAGCGGCGTTTCCTGTGCGGTCTGGCCCAGGCGGCGGCCATGCCGTTCATTCTGGCGCTGACCACCGCGCCGTGGCTGGGCGTGTTCATCTCCTACATGCTGCTGTCGGGCGAGGACGCCAGCTTCTGGCGCGAGATCGGCACCCTGATGGCCACCTACGCGGTGATCAACATCGGCACCATTTCCGCCTCCATCGCGCTCAAATGGCTTGTCCTGGGGCGGACCCGGCCGGGGCGGCACAAGCTGTGGGGCGTCTATTATTTCCGCTGGTGGCTGGCCCAGCGGGTGGTCAGCGTCGCCCACATCAAGTGGTTCCAGGGCACCCCGATCATGAGCCTCTACCTGCGCCTGCTGGGAGCCAAGGTGGGCAGCGACTGCGTGCTGTCGGAAATGGAGGCCGGCGCCTTCGATCTGGTGCGCATCGGCAACGGCGTGGCCATCGGCGGCAAGACACGGCTGGCCAATGCCGAGGTGGTGGGCGACGAACTGGTGATCGGCACCATCGAGATCGGCGACGATTCCTATATCGGCACCTCGTGCATGATCAGCCACGGCGTGGTGATCGAGACCGGCGGCGAGTTGGGCGACCTGACCTCCATCGCGCCTTTCGGCCGGGTGGGACGCTACGAGCACTGGGACGGCTCGCCGGGACGCAAGGTGGGCATGGTGGACGAGAGCACGCTGCCCGCCCCGGCCCACGCCTCCTTCGGCCACAAGCTGGGGCTCACCGTCCTCTACGGCCTGATGCTGGTGGTGCTGCCGCCCATCAGCCTGCTGCCCATCTTTCCGGCCTTCTTCATCTTCGAGCGCCTGAGCGATTATCTGGTGGGCGGCGAATACGCCACCATCCTGCCGCTGCTGGCCTGGCCCACCGCCATGGCGCTGATCGCCGTCACCGTGCTGCTGATCGCCGTGGTGCGCTGGTCGGTGCTGCCGGTGGTCACGGCGGGCAGCTATTCCATCTACGGCAGCCTCTACGTCCGCAAGTGGATCGTGGCCCTGGCCACCGAGCTGATGCTGGAAACCCTGTCCTCGCTCTACGCCACCGTCTACATGCGGCTGTGGTACCGCCTGATGGGGGCCAAGATCGGCAAGGACGCCGAAATTTCCTGCAATCTGGCCGGACGCTACGATCTGACCGAGATCGGGCCGGGCTGCTTCATCGCCGACGAGGTGGTGCTGGGCGACGAATGCGTCCGCCGCGGCTGGATGGTGCTGGAGCCGGTCAAGACCGAGGCCCGCGTCTTCGTCGGCAACGATGCGGTGGTGCCGCCCGGCGCGGTGATCCCCACCGGCGCCCTGATCGGCATCAAGTCGCGGCCGCCCGCCAACGACGAGATGTCGCCCGGCGACACCTGGTTCGGCAATCCCCCCTTCAAGCTGCCGGTGCGCCAGCGCTTCGACGACGTGGGCGCCGGCTGGACCTTCGCGCCGCCCCTGTGGCGCCGGGTGTGGCGGGCGGTGTTCGAGGCCTTTGCCGTCTCGCTGCCCACCGCGCTGTTCATCACCTTCGGCATCATGACCGTGGACCTGCTGGCGCCCAGCATCCTGGCCCGGGACTACGCCATCGTCCTGCCGCTGTTCGCCGCCGCCTCGGTGGCCATCTCCGTGTCGCTGGCCCTGTCGTCGGTGGCGGTGAAGTGGCTGATGATGGGAGCCTACCAGCCCACCGCCAAGCCCATGTGGTCGTGGTGGGCGCTCAGGACCGAGGCCGTGGCGGTGATGTACTGGGGCCTGGCCGGCAAGGTGCTGCTGGACCACCTGCGCGGCACGCCGTTCCTGCCCTGGTTCCTGTGGCTGTACGGCTGCCGCTTCGGCCGGGGCGTGTTCATGGACACCACCGACATCACCGAGTTCGATTGCGTCGAGGTGGGCGATTTCTGCGCCATCAATTCGCTGTCGGCGCTGCAGACCCACCTGTACGAGGACCGGGTGATGAAGGTGGGCCGGGTCCGGCTGGGTACCGGCGTCACCGTGGGCTCGGGCTCCACCGTGCTCTACGACACCCAGGTGGGCGACTTCGCCCGCATCGGCAAGCTGACCATCGTCATGAAGGGCGAAGGCATCCCGGCCCACTCCCAATGGGAGGGCGCCCCGGCCCAGACGGTCGCGGCAAAGCCGTGAGCGCCCCCCTGAAACGCTCGGTCAAGATCGCCGGCCACGCCACCAGCGTGACCCTGGAACCGGAGTTCTGGGAGTGCCTGCGCGACATGGCGGCGGAGCGCGGCGTGTCCATCAACCAGATGGTGGCCGAGATCGACTGCGCGCGCGGGGCCAACCTGTCCTCGGCCATCCGGGTGTTCGTCCTGAACGAACTCAAAGGAAAAGCCGCCGGGTAAGGCCCGGCGGCTCGTTCCGTCCCACTCGTCCCGCCGTGCTACTTGCCGAGCCGGCTCAGCACGAACCACGCGAGGCCGCCGGTCACCGCCAGGATGAATCCCAGGAACGTCAAGGCGATCACGGCCGTATCGTCGATAACCATACTGTCCTCCCCCTCGGAAAACACGTCTTGATGCATGTCAAGGTTAGCAGGACCGCCGCCGGGCCGCTTTGATCTGGATCAGTGGGGAAACTGTCATCCGTCCATCACTTAAGCGGCATTGAAACCCCCTGGCGTTCGCCCTAGGATTATCCCTGAAGAATGTGGACAATCCGGCAATCGGGAGGGACCCGATGGCAAGCCTGAATTCGGAAAGGCTGACCTTGGCCGAGACCGGGGCGCTGGCCCTCGACGAGGCGGCCCGGGAACTGGACAAGGCCAGCGACACCGCCAGCTTTCTAAAGGCGCTGGAACGTAACCAGCGGGTCTGGCGGACCCTGGCCCACATCGCCATGACGCGCGCCTGGCAATTTCCCAACGAGCGCCAGGTGGCCTATGCCCTGTCCACCGACGGCCTGGGCGCCAAGGGCAATGACGACCGCATCAATACCATGATCGACATCAACCGGGAGGTCTCGGACATCCTGGCCCATGGCGACGACATCGCCCGCATCCGCGAGCGGGCCTACGCCATCTGGGAAAGCCGGGGCCGCCCCCAGGGCCAGGACCTGGAGCACTGGCTGCTGGCCGAGATGGAACTGTCCAGCGGCTGAAGCCGCCTCTTGGATCATCCTGCTTTAACAGGCTGCGGAAAAACTCGCCCACCACTCTATTTATTCGTCACCCCCGCGAAGGCGGGGGGATGGACTCACATTTCAAGTGCAACACCGAGATCGATGGCTTTTCCGAGGAAAGCCTCAAGCGGAGTTCGATATCCGAGGCACTTTCGCGGGGTGAGGTTGTAGTCCATGGCCAGGTCGTCCAGATCGGCCTGGGAAACTGCCGCGAGATCTGTTTTTCGCGGCAGTCCCCGCCGCATTCGCCCGATGGCGTTCTCGACGCCGCCCTTCTGCCAGGGGCTATGGGGATCGCAGAAATAGGTTTTCATGCGAAGCCTTGTCTTCAGGCGGCGATGGGCCGCGAATTCAGAGCCGTTATCGAAGGTGATGGTGCGGCGCTGCTCGGCAGGAAATCGCCGCAGCATGGCGGTCAGGCTGTCGGCGATTGGCTCGGCGGCTTTGCTGAGGTGATGCCGGAGCAGAAGCAGGCGCGAGCTACGTTCGTGCGCCACCAGGACGGCTTGGCGATAGCGGGAGAACAGCATCAGATCGGCTTCCCAGTGGCCGGTCTGGCGCCGGTCGGCGACCTCGGCGGGACGCTCGGCTACCGGCACTCGCTGGGGAATGAAATGCACCGAGCTGCCGCCCTTGCGGCCACGCCAGCCACGCTGAAACTTGGCGCGCGGCAGCAGCCGGTGCAGATAGTCCTTGTGGCTGTTCACGCGCCAGTAGATGTAGCGGTAAATTGACTCGTGGCTGATCACCGGCCTACCTTGCTCAAGCTCGAGCCGCCCGGCGATCTGCTCCGGGGACCATCCCATCGCAAGGCCGTCCAAGGTCAGTTTCCTGAGCGCGCTCGAGCGCTCCAGTTTGTAAAGCTTGCGCCGCCGCCGGGCGCGGGCCTGGATCATCGCCCAATCCACCTTGTAGCCGACTTGGGCGCCACTGTTGCGCTCCAGCTCTCGGCTGATTGTTGACGCCGCCCGGCCCAAGGCCCGGGCAATGGCTCGCCGAGATTTACCGTCTGCATGCAGACGGTAAATCTCGCACCGCTCATCCAGACTGAGCTGATTGTATCGTTGTCCCATCGCAGCACCCATTATAGCGGGTGTTGCACTTCGATCGTGAGCTTAGGGGGTCCATGTTGACGCAATTTGGCGACATCAAAACAAGATATAGTTTGCTGATGCATGGATTGTCCGCTCCGCGTTCCCTTCGGTCCCGCTTTCGCGGGAATGACGACGTCTTGGGACGAGTATTTCCGCAGACTGTTAGAGCGGCGAGCGTCAAATATGAAAGGCGCTGTCATGCTGAGCGCAGCGAAGCATCTTTCAGCCTGAGGCGGTTGCCGCCTGTGCCTGAAAGACCCTTCGCCAAGGCTCAGGGTGACAATCTGTCTCTGATTTGACGCCCGACGCTTTAAGCCGGCTGGTCCGGCGCGCAGGCCAGGGGCAGGTAATCCGCCGCCTGCTCCACCGGCAGCGGGCGGGCGAAATAGTAACCCTGGGCGAAATCGCAGCCGTTCTCGCCCAGGAAGCGGCTTTGCGCCTCGGTCTCCACCCCCTCGGCCACCACGTCCAGGGACAGGGCCTTGGCCATGCGGATGATGGCGAGGCAGATGGCTTCGCCCTCGGGGTCGCCGGGCAGGTCGGTGACGAAGGAGCGGTCGATCTTCAGCACGTCCACGGGAAAGCGCTTCAGGTAGCTGAGGCTGGAATAGCCGGTGCCGAAATCGTCGATGCTGAGCCTGATCCCCAGGTCCTTGAGGCGGAACAGGATGGAGCGCACCTGCTCGGCGTCACCCATCAGCATGCTTTCCGTCAGTTCCAGTTCCAGCAGCGGGGGCGCCACGCCGAATTCGCGCAACAGGCCGTCGATCTCGCCGGCCAGGCCGGGATTGCCCAACTGACCGGCCGACAGGTTGACCGCCACCGGCAGGGGCTGCCGTCCGCCCGCCTGCCAGCCGGCCATGGCGCCCAGGGTCCGGCGCAGCACCGTGTCGCCGATGGCGGCGACCAGGCCGCATTCCTCGGCCACCGGAATGAAGCGGCCCGGCGGCACCGGGCCGTGCTCGGCGCTCTGCCAGCGGGCCAGGGCCTCGAAGCCGGTGACCCGGCCCTCGCCCAGCCGGACCTTGGGCTGAAGATGGATGAACACCTCGCCATCGCGCAGGCCCTGGCGCAGGGACTTCTCCAGCGCGCGACGCTCCGCCATCTGGCGGTCCATGGCGGAAGTGAAGAACTGATAGCCCAGGCGCCCCTTCTCCTTGGCCTTGTACATGGCGATGTCGGCCTTGCGGATCAGCGTCTCGGCGTCGGTGCCATCGTCGGGCGCCATGGTGATGCCGATGGAGCAGCCCACCTCGATGGCCTGGGAATCGATGGCGAAGGGATCGCCCATCAGGGCCAGCACCTGCTCGGCCAGCTCCGCCGCCTTTTCCCGGGTCTGGATGTCGGGGGCCAGCAGGATGAACTCGTCGCCGCCGTGGCGGCAGACGGTGTTGTAGGCCCCCTCGATGGAGCGCAGCCGGTCGGCCACCTCCACCAGCAGCCGGTCGCCGAAGCTGTGGCCCAGCACGTCGTTGACCATCTTGAAGTTGTCGAGGTCGATGAACAGCAGGCAATGCTGCTGCCGCGCCCCGGTCTCGGGCAGGGTCTCGTCCAGCTTCTCGCGCAGCACCGCACGGTTGGCCAGGCCGGTCAGGACGTCGTGACGGGCCAGGAAGCGGATGTTGGATTCCGCCTCCTTGCGCGCCGAGATGTCGCGCATGATGCCGGAATAGAAGCGGCTTCCCTTGAACGAGAACCCGGCCAGGGTGACCTCCACCGGGAACAGGGTTCCGTCCTTGCGCTGGGCCGGCTGCTCGCGCGGCGTGGTATCGACCTGATGGTCGGCGGTCTGGCGGATGCCGGCCAGGATGGCGTCGTGACGCTCGCGCAGGTAATCGGGCATCAGCCGGGTGACGTTCTGCCCCAGGATCTCCTCCGGCTGGTAACCGAACATGCGTGTGGCGCCGCGATTCCACGACACGATCACCCCTTCGGCATCGATCACCACCAGGGCATCGCTGGCGCTGTCCATGACCAGTCGGAACTTCTCCTCGGACTCGCCCAGGTCGCGCAGCAATTCGCCCACCCGTCCGGTCATGGAATTGAAGGCGGAGGCCAGGGCGCCGATCTCGTCCGCCGAGGTGACCGGAGCCCGCCGGGTCATGTCGCCGGCCTCCACGTCCCGCACCGCCTCGGCCAGGGCGTCGATGGGGGCCAGGATGGCGCGGCGCGCCCGGCGCATCAGGACCCAGGCCCCCAGGCCGCCCAGCAGCAGCACCACGGCGACGATCAGCACCGTCCCGGCCGGCAGCTTCAGCGCGCTGAGCAGCGGCTGCTCCACCACCACCAGGAAACGGCGCCCGCCGATCACGAAGGCCTCGCTGGTGGTGAAGGCCCAGGCGCCGTCCAGCCCCCGGCCGATGCCATCGGCCACCGGCAGGCGCCGGATGGTGTGGGCCAGCACCACGGAAGGATTGCGATGGGCGATCACCTGACCGGCATGGTCGAGGACATAGCTGTTCAGCGGCTCGAGGCCGGGCAGCGGCCGGGTCAGGTCCCACACCCGCCGGAAGCGGGCCTGGGCCAGGACGAAGCCCTCCGGCCGGCCGCTCCTGGGGTCGATGGAGGGCACCGCCAGCCCGATCATCGGTTCGTTGGTGGCGCCGTATTGGCGGATGGCGCCGATGGCGTTGGCGCCGCCGACCATGGCCGCCGCCACCTCGGGCAGATGGGCCAGCCCGGCCGCACCCTGGGATACCACCGGCTCGAAGCGGCTGGCCCGCGCCATGATGTTTCCCGAGGGATCGAGCACCACCACCTCGATGAACATGGGCTCGAAGGCGATCAGCCCCTCGGCCAGGGCCTGCCGCCCGGCGGAGTCGAGCGACGCGACGCCCTGACGGCGGATGGGTTCCTCCAGCTCGATGATCAGCGTGCCCAGGTAATTGCGGAACTCCGAGGCGATGGTCCGTCCGACCTGACGCTGGATGGCCTCGGTCTGGCGATCCTGCAGGCGGTAGACGGTGGCCGAGAGAACCAGCCCGGCCACCAGCAGCGGCCCCACCGCCAGAGCGACGAAGGCCAGCCGAAGCTTGCGGTGGAGCGAACGCTCAACGGCCATCGCCCCCCCTCGCCGCGCGGATCAGCTCGGCCTGACGCAGGATGGCATCGGGAATCGGAATGCCCAGGCGTCCGGCGGTCTCCATGTTGATGACCAGACGGAATTCGGCCGTCTCCACGGGCAGGTCGCCGGCGGGAACGCCGCCGAAGATCTGGGCGGCCAGCCGGGCGCCCTGCCCGCCCAGGGCCCGCATGTCGAGGCCGTAGGACATGAAGGCACCGTCCACCACGCCGCCGCGCTGGGGCGTGGTCAGGGGAATTCCCCGGTCCAGGGTGGCCAGCATGAGCCCCGGCACCTGGGACGCCACGAAGGCGTCCACCGGCACGAACACCGCCCCCACGTCGGGCGCCATCCGTGCCAGGGCCACTTCCAGCTCGGGCACGTTGCGAACATGGGCCAGATCGAGGCGTATCCCCAGCTCGGCGGCCAGCGGCGTGATCTTGGACACCGACACCCGGGGCGAGGCATCGTCGGGATTATAGGGCACCAGCACCGCCTTGAGATCGGGCAGCAGGGATTTCAGCCATTGCAGCCGCACCGGCTCCTGAATGCCGAAGGTGACGCCGGTGGCGTTGCGGCCCGGCCGGCCCAGGGTCTCGGCCAGGCCGATGGCGATGGGGTCGCTGGCCGGGGCGAAGACCAGCGGCGCGCCCAGCGGCCGGGCCACCGCGAAGGCCGCCTTGGCCGCCGGAGTCGACAGGCTGAGAAACAGGTCGGGCCGCAACCCCGCCAGCCGTTCCGCCTCGGCCTCCAGGGCCGGACCGGTCACCGGACCGCGATAGTGATAGGTGACACGGCTTCCCTCGGGATACCCCTGGGCCGCCATCCCGGTCTTGAAACCGTCCAGGGCCTCCTCGGCCACCATGGCATGGTTGAGGACGCCGACCACCAGCTTGCGGTCGTCGAAAACGCCGCCCCAGCGCAGCAGCACCAAGACGGCGAGGAGAGCGGCGCCTCCCACCCCCGCCAAGGCCCAGCGAAACCGCATTCGGTCCTCCCCTTTCGCCCACCCATACCTCCGTAATGGGAGATGGGAACTGCACGTTATCGGTTCAAGCCCGGCCACCACCCCGGGCGAAACTCGATATTGCCATTTTGTTCGTTCTATTTTATCGTTTTGTTCTGTTACGGAGGCAGTCATGGACGAACAATGGACCAGCGCGGCCCATGAGATGGTCGCCTATTTCGGGCGGGAAGCAATTTTCGTGGCGGCACGGCGGGCCGAAGACCTGGCCCGGCGGGGCGACTGGCCGGCGGCGGACCGGGCCATGCGGCTGCTCTCCCAGGTGGAGCGCATGTACCGGGCCAGGGGGATCGGCCATGCGTGACGCCATGATTTCTCCCGCCTCGGCGGAAGTGACGGCGCTGCGGGCACTGGCCTGGCTGGTCGCCGACCAGGACAGGGCCATGCGCTTCCTGGCGCTGACCGGCTGCGATTGCGAGACCCTGCGGCGGCGGGCCGGCGAGGCGGACGTGCTGGGGGCGGTGCTGGACTTCCTGCTGGACGACGAATCGGCGCTGCGGGCCTTCGCCGACGAGGTGGACCTGCCGGCCCAGTCGGTGGCCCTGGCCCGCCACGCCCTGCCCGGCGCGCTGCGGCGCTAGGCCAATCGACATTCAAGCGGATGGGCCGGCAAAGTCGCCCCCTCAGCCGAACAGCCAGCGGCGCAGCAGCCTTGTGGCCTGGGGCATGAAGATGTAGGTCATCAGCAGCACCTGGGCCGACACCATGATCAGGGCCTTCAGCCACAACGGGTAGGCGGCGATCAGCGGCCCGATGGTGAGATTCAGGCCCATGACCACGCCATAGGCCACCAGGGTGACCACCAGGGCCATCTTGTGGGGCGACGGCCGGGCCTGGGCGGGAACCTCGGGCAGGTCGAACCAGAATTCCAGGCCGGTGACCTTCTTGATCTCCGCCTCGGATTCCACCATGCCCTCCAAATCCTTCAGCAGGCGGGCGCGCACCTCCGACTTCTCGAAGGCGTGGCACTGCTCCCAGTTGGCGAAGCGATAGATGGTGACATAGGCGAAATCGGTCGCCGCCGCCGGCCGCAGGACGTTGACCCCCTGATAGCCCGGCCAGTGGCTGACCTCGGCGGTGACCCGCGATATCCAGGCCTCGTAATCAGCCTCGCGGCCAGGGACGGCCTTGCGGGTGATGCTGACGGTGACCGGCCCGGCTTGCCCTTCCATCTTTTTTTCCTTTCCACGCCCCATCATCCTCCCTATCTGGGAGTTGAAAACCCGCCCGTACAGGGACCACAATGCCGCCAGTCGCGCGGGACGAACAGGATCGGATTTCCCTCATGCCCCTCAGGTCGATGGCGTTGCTTGCACTCGCGGCCATGGCCGTCCTGTCGCCCGGGGCCATGGCGGCGGAATCCCAGGCAGCCACCGCCCCGGTCAAGGGCGTTCCCGGCGCCCCCCTCCCCGTCGCCGTGGCGGTGGAGAATTTCGCCCTGGTGGAGAAGGCGCCGGTGGCCAGCGGCTTCGGCATCTTCACCATCGAGGCCACCGGCCTGTTGCCGGCGCCGCGCAAGCGTGAGAGCTTCACCCCCACCGAGGACGAGCATTTCTACACCCTTCGCCGCACCGTGGAGCGCTTCCTGCTGCGCAAGGAAATTCCGCGCGGCTGGACCCGCTCCAACGAGGCCACCTTCTCGTTCAGGAACGAACTGGCGCGCTTTCCCCGCACCGACGGCATCGCCTACGCCGTCGAGGGCGAGCTGGTGGTGCACGGCACCAAGCCCATTCCGGTGGGCGTGACGCTGGCGGCGGCGCCGGGCGGCCCGGTTCTGCGCTATTCCATCGGCATCATGGCGGCCAACCAGACCCTGATGATGAAGGAGGGGGTGATCGAGGGCGCCAACCGCAGGGTAGGCTGGATGCTGTCGCTGCGCCCCACCGGCCCGGACGCCGCCATTCCGGTCCGCGCCGTGTTCGCCGTCCGGGCCGAAGGCGGCGACGAGGCAACCCAGCGGGCCGCCCTGGAAGAGATCACCGCCACGTTGAACGCCTCGAGCGACGGCCGCGCCGCCGTGGCGGAACGGGCCAACGACGCCTCTGATTGGCTGAAGCCCCTGCAGACCTTCATACGCCCCGACCAGGTGGCGGGCAAAGGCGGCGGCAAGGACGAGAAGAAGGACGACAAGAAGGAAAAGAAGGGCGGGCACTAGGCCTTCGCCCCTCGGGCCAGCATGGAAGATCCGCCTCCCCCCAAGCGCCCCTCCACCCGCTCCGGCCGTCCCACCCGGGCCGAGCCGCCGGAGGATTGCCCGGTCAAGGACCGCTGCCGCCGGGCCCGCGCCCAGGTGTGCCTGGATTGCGGCGTGGAGCAGAAGCTGCGCCGCGGCCGGCGCAAGGGAGGCAATCCCCCGCCGCCGCCGCCGGAATCCCAGTGATGCCGGAGATCATGCCAAATCCGAATGATTGATTCGGATTTGGTATGATTTATTCATGCCCCTCGCCGGGCGCAAACCTTCGGTTTGCTTGGCCGCGCCCGCAATGGGCGCTGAGTACGGAAACCGAATTGATCATTCGGATTCCGTATTATTCGATCAGGCCGCGCCGGATGGCATAGGCCGCCAGTTCGGCGGAATTGTGCAGGTCGAGCTTCTGCATGATCTTGGTGCGGTGGGTTTCCACCGTCTTGATGGCGATGCCCAATTCGTCGGCGATCTCGCGGTTCTTGTGGCCGCGGGCGATCAGCTGCAGCACCTCGCGCTCGCGGGCGGTCAGCGAACCGCCGCCCATGTCCGAGCCTTCCAGATACTCCTTGACCAGATCCTCGGACAGGCCGGGGCCGAGATAGGTCTTGCCCGCGCACACCGCGGTGATGGCCGCCATCAGTTCGGCATGGCCAAGCTTCTTCAGGGCATAGCCATCGGCGCCGGCGGCCAGGGCCTCGGCCACCCGGCGTTCGCAATTGGCGACGGTGAGAACCAGGACGCGCACCTGCGGCGCCACCTGCTTGATGCGCCGCGTCGCCTCCACACCGTCCAGCTCGGGCATGGACAGATCCATCAGCACCACGTCCGGCGACAGGGTCCGGGCCATCTCGAGCGCCCCCCTGCCATCCTCCGCCTCGCCCACGATGGTGACATCGTCAACCGCCAGCAAGGCAACCAGGCCCTGCCGAACCAGCTGTTGATCCTCGGCTATCAGAATGCGTACCGTCACAGTCGTTCTCCTCCGCCTGCCGGATCATCGCCGAGTTCAGGCCCCACATCAAGGGAATGCGCATCCCGATACGTATTCCCGCCCCAGACTCGCCTTGGTGATCGTTTGATCTTTCCATGTCTATGAATTGCTTCACATTGAGGACGACTTGCCATGAAAATCGCCGTTGCCGTGGATTCCCGCTTCGCCAAGGTCACCGGCCATGCCGGGCGTGCCCGTTACTGGTTGGTCTACGAGTCCGAAGCCAGCGCCGCCCCCGCCCGGATCGAGCTGGAACCCGCCCAGGTCTTTCACCATTACGAAGGTGACGGCCCCCATCCTCTCGACGGCATCGAGACGGTGATCGCCATATCGGCCGGCGACGGCTTCATGAAGCGCATGCAGGCCCGCGGCATCGATGCCCGCCAGACCGCCGAGACCGACCCCGACAAGGCGGTGGCCGATTACCTGGCGGAATGCCTGTCGGCCCCCAAGCCCCGCCCCATCGGCTCGCTGATCTGCAAGACGCTGGACCTGTTCTCCAAGCACAAGTAATACCAAAGGGCCGCGCCGCTTATGCGGCGGGAGCCCAGCCGCCACAGGTGGCGCCCGGCGATTGAGGGCGATGCACTGATCGGTTCCGATCAGTGCATCTTGGTATAAGGGCCCCACCTGTCATGCTGAACCGCAGGTGAAGCATCTTTCAACCGCGATCGGGTGAAAGATCCTTCGCTCCGCTCAGGATGACACGACTGGGTCAGCCGTCCTTGTCGGCGTAGGGATTCTTGCCGCCGCGCACATAGAGGCGGACCGGCACGCCGGGCAGGTCGAAGGCCTCGCGCAGGCCGTTGACCAGATAGCGGGAATAGGATTCCGGCAGTTCCTCGGGCCTTGTCGCGAACAGCACGAAGGTCGGCGGCCGGGCCTTGGCCTGGGTCATGTAGCGGATCTTGTAGCGGCGCCCGCCCGGCAGGGCCGGCGGCGGATGGCGCTCGATCATGTCCTCCAGCCAGCGGTTGAGCTGGGCGGTGGGAATGCGGCGGTTCCAGTGGTTCCAGGTATCCAGCACCGCGTCCATCAGCCGCTCGACGCCCCGCCCGGTCAGGGCCGACAGGGTCACGGTGGCGACGCCCTTGGCCTGGGGCAGCGAGGTTTCCAGCCGGTCCTTCAGGCGCTTCAGGGCGGTCTGGGGATCGTCGACCATGTCCCACTTGTTGATGGCCAGCACCAGGGCGCGGCCCTCGTCCACCACCAGCCGGGCGATGGTCAGGTCCTGCTTGTCCAGGATGGCGGCGGCGTCCATCACCAGCACCACCACCTCGGACATGCGGATGGTCTCGATGGTGTTGCCCACCGACAGCTTCTCGATGGCGTCGTAGATCTGGGCCTTCCTGCGCAGACCGGCGGTGTCCACCAGCTTCATGCGCCGCCCCCGGTGCTCCCATTCCACGGCGATGGCGTCGCGGGTCAGGCCGGCCTCGGGGCCGGTCAGCAGGCGCTCCTGGCCCAGCAGCTGGTTGCCCAGCGTCGACTTGCCCACGTTGGGACGGCCGACGATGGCCATGGTCAGGGGGCGGGTCGGGTCGTCCTCGTCGGATGCCTCGGGCTCCTCGGGATCGTCGCCGTCCTCGGTCAGGGCGCCTGCCTTGATGGCGTGGTCGCGCAGCGCCTCGAACAGCTCGTACATGCCCTCGCCGTGCTCGGCCGAGACCGGCACCGGCTCGCCCATGCCCAGGCCGTAGGCCTCGTACAGTCCGGGCGCTCCCGCCTTGCCCTCGCACTTGTTGGCCACCAGGATCACCGGAGTGGGCAGACGGCGCAGATGATCGGCGAAATGGCGGTCCAGCGGCGTCACCCCGGCGCGGGCATCGATCAGCAGCAGGGCCACGTCGGCCTCGGACACCGCCATGTCGGTCTGGCGGCGCATGCGCGCCTCGACGGAATCGCCGCCCTCGTCCTCGAAGCCGGCGGTGTCGACCACCTGGAACTCCATGCCCAGCAGGCTGGCCTTGCCCTCGCGGCGGTCGCGGGTCACCCCGGGCAGGTCGTGGACGATGGCCAGGCGCTTGCCCACCAGACGGTTGAACAGGGTGGACTTGCCCACGTTGGGGCGTCCGACGATGGCCACGGTAAAGGACATGAAGGGTACTCTAGCGATAGGCGACGAGATCGGCGTCGTCGGTCAGGAAATACAGGGTCCCGTTGGCGATCGCCGGCGCGATGCTGATGCCGGCGGGAGCCTCTTCCCAGCCCAGCATGTCACCGGTATAGGGCGACAGCGACACCAGCTTGCCGTCGGACGAGGCCACGATCAGGCGGTCCGAGGCCAGGACCGGGCCGACCCAGACGATGCGGCCCTCGCGGTCCTTGGGGTTCTCCCAGTTCTGCATCTCGGTCACCCAGACGATGCGGCCGGTCTTGGCCTCCAGCGCCAGCACCTCGTTGTTGTTGGTCAGCACGAAGAGATAGTCGCCGGCGATCCACGGGCTCTGGACGCCGCCGATCTCCTTCTCCCAGATGCGCCGACCGGTGCGCTGGTCCATGCAGACCAGCATGTCGGCATTGCTGATGGCGTAGACGCGGCCCCGGTCGATGGCCGGACGGCCGCGAATGTCGAGCAGGGCGCCGACGATCTCGGTGCGGCGCACGGTGGCCAGAGAATCCTGCCAGATGATGGAGCCGTTCTCGACGCGCAGCGCGAAGATCTCGCCCGAGGAATAGGGAACCACCACCATGTTGCCGTCCACGGCCGGCGAGTTGCCGGCCAGCAGACCGGCGGATTCGGCGATGCCGCTATGGACCCACAGCACCGAGCCGTCCTCGGCCGCCAGGGCATGGGTCTGGTTATCGACGGTCACCGCGAACACCCGTCCGCCGCGCACGGTGGGCGAACCGCGCAGCGGCCCCGACACGGTCTGGCGCCACTCGATCCGACCGCTGCCGGCGTTGAGCGCCACCACCTGGGCGAAGCCGGTGGCCGCGAAGATCTGTCCGTCCTCGTAGGCCAGGCCGCCGCTGGTATAGACCTCGGAGGTGTCCTCGGGAGTGAGATCGACCCGCCACAGCCGCTTGCCGGTATTGGCGTCGAAGGCCGATACCCTGGACGAGGCATCGACGGTGAAGACCCGGCCATCGGCGACGATGGGCTGCCCCAGCAGGCGGCGGCGCTTGCCGGCGCTGGTGCCGGCATCGCTGCTCCAGGCGCGCTCCAGGGCGTCGCCCACCTCCATGTGATGCATGGCGTGGTTGGAATAGCCGCCGGCCTGGGGCCAGTCCTCGTTGTCCTCGGGCGGCGGCAGCACGATCTTGGCCACCGCCCCGCCGATGTCGGGTTCGACCATCTTCTCGCGCGACAGGACCGAGATGCGCTTGCCCGGCAGGGGCGGTGCCTTGTTCTCACCCAGCCAGCTGTCGCAGCCCCCCAGCGCCAGCGCGGCGATCAAGACACCGGCGATCCTGCGCGTCATGACGGTCATTCCCATGAATCAGCTCCTGGCGCGTTGCCCGGTGGCGGCTAGCATTTCGGCGGCGCGGGTGCGAAGCCCCTGCGGCGCGGCGGCGTCCTCGGCGATCTTGGCGAACAGATCGGCGGCACGGGCGGAATCGCCGCGCTTCAGCGCGGCGAGCGCCAGGATCTCGCGGGCGGAATGACGCCACGAGCTGGCCTCCACCGCCAGCGGCTCCACCGACTTCTCGATGGCGGCGGGATCGCTGCTGTCCAGCACCAGATAGGCGGCGCGGATGGCCGACATGTCGCGGTAAACCTTGTCGACTCCGCTGTCGGCGGCGATCTTGCCGTACAGCGCGGCGGCGCCGGCGAAATCGCCCGCCTGCTGGGCCATGTCGGCCCGGCGCAGTTCTGCCAGCAGGCGGTACCCCTTGGGTCCCTCGGCGGCCAGCTTGGCCAGCACCTCGGAGGCTTCGTCCTTCTTTCCCTGCTCCACCAGCGCCGAGGTCTCGGAATAGCGAGCCGAGGCCGCCTGGCGCTGCTTGGTGTCCCAGGCCTGCCAGCCCTGCCAGCCGGCCACCGCCAGCACCAGCGCCACGGCCGCCAGTGTCAGCAGGCTGCCGTGCTTCTTCCACAGCCTGTTGAGCTCTTCCTGCCGCAGATCCTCGTCCACCTCCTTGATCAGGAGGTCGGCGGCGGCATCGTCGTGCTTCTCGGTCAAGGAACTCTACTCCATGCGGGCGGTCACGCTCCCGGCTGTTGGCCTGGAGCCGCGCCGTAACATAGTCCGCCCCGGCCCCCTTGGCAAATACGGCGTCACGACTCCCCTCAAGGCGCCTCGCGCCACTTTATCGAGCAGCCCATGCTGGGCACCTGATGCTCCGGACCCAGCCCGGTGGCCGCCACCAGCCGCATGGCGTCCAGCAGCTCGCGCCGCGCGTCCGGGGCGGCGGGCAGGCGGCCGGACTCGTCCAGCCGGCCGCGATAGCGCAGGCGGCCGTCCCGGTCCAGGCCGAAGAAGTCCGGGGTGCAGACCGCGCCCCAGGCCCGCGCCACCTCCTGGCTTTCGTCGAACAGGTAGGGGAAGCCGATCCCATGCGCCCGGGCGAAGATCGTCATGTTGTCGAAGGAATCCTCGGGGTACTGGATGGGATCGTTGGAATTGATCGCCACCACGCCGATCCCTTCCGCCCGCAGCAGGGCCGCGTCGCGGACCAGCCGGTCGATGATGGCCACCACATAGGGGCAATGATTGCAGATGAAGGCCACCAGCGTGCCGCGCTCGCCCCTGACGTCGGCCAGACGCCAGATCCGGCCATCGATTCCGGGCAGGGCGAAATCCGGCCCTTGCCAGTCCCCGGCGCAAAGTGGTGCCGTCACCGCCATGTCTCGCCCCCGGCAGAATCTGCCCATTGATTCCGTTTTGACGTGGTCCCACACTATAGTTCAAGTGTCTGGCAGGATCATAGAAATGATCGGGCGCAATTTTGCATTGGTTGGGGCTTTGGCCGGCATGCTGGCGGTGGGCGGCTGCGCCTGGATCGGCGAGCGCGGCACCATCAATCCCGGCCCCCGGCCGCTGCCCAATGCCTACACCTTCATGCAGCTGGAAGCGCTGAGCCTGATCAACACCCACAAGACCATCGGCGACCACGTGGTGGGCTGGATCACCGGCAAGGATTGCTCGAGCCCCAGGGCCGAGCGCGGCGACGCCTATTGCATGGACCTGCCCGACCGGCCGGCGCCGCCACCCCAGGTCTATTGCTACAGCACCCTGGCGCGGCCCACCTGCTATTCCCAGCCCTACAACGAAGGCAACGACCGCCTGATCGGCTTCGTCCCCGCCTCCACTCCCATCCGCTGACCGCCAAACCCATCTAAATACTCGACAGGCACCATCCCGTGGGCGACAGTCGTTCCAGGGGCAAGACCGGTGGGGTGACCGATGGCAACATTGATCCGCATGTCGGAATTCCGGGCTGGCAGGGGATTCGTCCACTTCGAGCGTACCGAGATCACCCAGTTGCTGGCCCTTTACGCGGTACGGGTCGCCAACGGCGAATGGCGTGACTATGCCATCGACGTGCGGCCCGACGGCGCGGTGTTCTCCATTTTCCGCCACGCTCTCGAACGCCCTCTCTACACCGTCACCAAATCGGCCCCCGGCCCCCGGGGCGCCACCTGGAGCGTCGCGCGGTCGGGACGGATCGTGTCGCGCGGGCCCTCCCTGGCCGGCGTGCTGGCCGCCCTGGAGCGCGCGCCCCATCCCGTGGCGCCATAGCCCATGCGCCCCGTCGCCGTCGCCCTGTTGGTCCTCGCCCTGCTCGGCTGCGCCGCGCCGCCGCCGCCACCGCCCGAGATGAACGCCGAGGAGCGCGAGGAGTTCCGCCGGGAGATCCTGGTGGACATGGACAAGATCGAGACCTTCCTGCAGAAGACCCGGCGAGGAATCAACCTGACCGAAATCACCCTCGGCTGGTTCGCCATGATCCTGCTGAACGAGCTCAGCGCCCGCGACGCGGGCCTGCATGCCCACATCCTTCACGATGACGGCACCGCCGAATCCTACCTCCGCACTCACTTCCGGGCCGCCCCGGAACGCGAGATCGCCGCCCTGGGCGATCTCGCCCGTCAGGGTGAGACGGACATACGGCTGGCGGCGCGCGAGGTGCTGGTCTGCCTCACCACCATCCCCGATCCGAAAACCTCGGACAGCGAGCAACGGGATGCCAGAACCGAACTGGCCGCCGCCCTGCTGAAGCTGAAACGGCACCTCGGCCGGGTGGCGGCGGCCAATCTTCCGCCCGAGCCCGCGCTTCCCGGCACGGCGAACTGATTGCGACCATCGAATGCCCCCGTCATCCCGACGCCCGGCGGGCGGAGGGATCCCGTCCCGGCACGGTCGTTCAGAACCGGTACCGCCGCTCCGGACGGGGATCTTCGCTCTGGTCGGGATGAGGTGAAATCTCGAACCGATGGCAGGACGGCGTGACCGTCCCCATGCCCGAAAGTGAAGGAGAGGGAGCGTTTGGGGGCCGCTCCCTCTCCAAGCCCCCTCGCGGCCTTGGGGTTCGGGGATGGCCGCGAAGGAACATTTCCTCTGATTTCCGGTGGCTGCGAGGAGGGGGCGTTGGGGGCACCCCCTCCTCTCCGATCTTGCCCGCGGCTTGGGGTTCGGGGATGCCGCAAGCTGACCGTGCCACCGAGGAGGCATCGCCGAAGGACGATACCACCCCGTCTTCATCGCCGCTTCAGGCGGCGTTCGCCTCCTCGCCACGCAGCGTCCCCAGGCGCAGGCTGAAGCCGAAGGAACTACCGACACCGCCCTCCGATTCCACCCAGACCTGGCCGCCCAGACGCTCCACCAGGCGGCGCACGACCGCCAGACCGGTACCGACACCGGGCGCAACACCCTCGTCACCGCCATGGGGACGATAGAAAATCTCGAACATGCGGACCATGCGGGCCGAATCGATGCCCATGCCGTTGTCGCAGACCTTGATGCGGGCCATCTCCCCATCACGGACCACCGAGACGTGGATCACCGGCCGGCGCGCCGGCGAGCGGTAGCGCACGGCGTTGTCCAGCAGCTGGACGAATATCTCCACCAGCGAGGCCTGGTCGGCCTCCACGTCGGGCAAGGGATCGACCACCAGGGTCGCCCCGGCATCGGCCAGCACCTCGGCCAGGCGCTGGCGGGCGATACCCACCGCCACCCAGGCCGAGCACACCTCGCCGGTGCGCGGAACGGAATCCACCGCCACGAACTCCCTGAGCCCGCTGACCAGCGCCCGCATGCGCCGCGCCCCGTCGACCACGTGCCCGACATAGTCGCGCACCTCGTCGTCGCGCCCGGCGGCATCATGACTGGCCAGCAGCTGGGAGTACGACACCATGCGGCGCAGGGGCTCCTGCAGGTCGTGGGCGGCCACTTCGGCGATACGTTCCAGGTCGGCCACGTAGCGGCGCATCCTGTCACGCTGCTCGGTCAGCTCGGCCTCGCGCAGGCGAAGGCGGGCGGCGGTGCGCCGCTGCCAATAGACCGCCTGGACCAGCAGCAGGACCAAGGCGCCCATTCCCATCACCACGATGGTGGCCAGCACCATGTTGCCGCCCCGGACACCCTCGACCGGAGCAACTCCACCACCGACCGGCAACTGACGGTCGAGACCGGGGTCCATGCCCAGCCCCACCCAGAACACCGCGACCAGCAGCACGCCGACCAGGGCGGAAAGCCGGCCGAAACCGCCACCATCGTCTAAGCGCCCAAGGATCGGAATGTGCCGCGGAACCATCTCGTCTCCACCCCGCCTCCAAGGCCATGGCCGGCGGGAAAACCCAGTGGAGCTTTTATAGGGCCAAGTTCACAATGGAATTACGGCAGTGATTGAATTGCGCACCAATACCCTGTAAACGGGAGGTGAATATCAGACAGGCCGTCGGCCGGAGAATGCAGTGTCGGCAAAAGCACACGTCTTGATCGTCGAGGACGAACCCGTCACTCGCGCCAAACTCGCGGCCTATCTCACCGGCGAGGGCTTTCAGGTGAGCGAGGCGGCGGACGCCAGGGACATGAAGGCCATCGTGTCGCGCACGGTGCCCGATGTGGTGCTGCTCGACATCAACCTTCCCGATGAAAGCGGCCTGATCCTGGCGCGCGAGCTGCGCGCCAAGTCGTCGGTGGGCATCATCCTGGTGACCGCGCGCCAGGACGAGACCGACCGTATCGTCGGGCTGGAGATCGGCGCCGACGACTACATCACCAAGCCGTTCAATCCCCGCGAGCTGGCGGTGCGGGTCCGCAACCTGCAGCGCCGCGTCGCCCCCACCATGGCCGCCGAGCGCTCGGCCACCGGCATCCACAATTTCGCCGGCTGGCGCCTGGATTGCGACGCCCGCCAGCTGACCTCGCCCACCGGCGAGCTGGTGCGCCTGACCCGGGGCGAGTTCGACGTGCTGGCCGCCCTGGCCCGCAACGCCGGAAGGGCGCTGACCCGCGACCAGCTGCTCGACCTCACCCAGCACGACGGCGAGGCGGTGATCGACCGCACCATCGACGTGCTGGTCGGCCGCCTGCGCCGCAAGATCGAGGCGGATTCGCGTCACCCCTCCATCATCCTGACGGTCCACGGCGTCGGCTACCGTCTGGTGGCGAATTAAATAAACCAGAGACGGGTTGTCACCCTGAGCCTAAAGCGACGAGCGTCAAATATGAAACGCGCTGTCATGCTGAGCGCAGCGAAGCATCTTTCAGCCTGAGGCGGTTGCCGCAGGTGCCTGAAAGATGCTTCGCCGAGGCTCAGGGTGACAATCTGTCTCTGATTTGACGCTCGATGCTTTAACAGGGTGCGGAAAAACTCGTCTCAAGACGTCGTCATTCCCGCGAAAGCGGGAATCCATGCATCAGCCAACTGCATCTTGTGTCGATGCCGCCAAATTGTGTCAACATGGACCCCCTAAGCTCACGATCGAAGTGCAACACCCGCTATAATGGGTGCTGCGATGGGACAACGATACAATCAGCTCAGTCTGGATGAGCGGTGCGAGATTTACCGTCTGCATGCAGACGGTAAATCTCGGCGAGCCATTGCCCGGGCCTTGGGCCGGGCGGCGTCAACAATCAGCCGAGAGCTGGAGCGCAACAGTGGCGCCCAAGTCGGCTACAAGGTGGATTGGGCGATGATCCAGGCCCGCGCCCGGCGGCGGCGCAAGCTTTACAAACTGGAGCGCTCGAGCGCGCTCAGGAAACTGACCTTGGACGGCCTTGCGATGGGATGGTCCCCGGAGCAGATCGCCGGGCGGCTCGAGCTTGAGCAAGGTAGGCCGGTGATCAGCCACGAGTCAATTTACCGCTACATCTACTGGCGCGTGAACAGCCACAAGGACTATCTGCACCGGCTGCTGCCGCGCGCCAAGTTTCAGCGTGGCTGGCGTGGCCGCAAGGGCGGCAGCTCGGTGCATTTCATTCCCCAGCGAGTGCCGGTAGCCGAGCGTCCCGCCGAGGTCGCCGACCGGCGCCAGACCGGCCACTGGGAAGCCGATCTGATGCTGTTCTCCCGCTATCGCCAAGCCGTCCTGGTGGCGCACGAACGTAGCTCGCGCCTGCTTCTGCTCCGGCATCACCTCAGCAAAGCCGCCGAGCCAATCGCCGACAGCCTGACCGCCATGCTGCGGCGATTTCCTGCCGAGCAGCGCCGCACCATCACCTTCGATAACGGCTCTGAATTCGCGGCCCATCGCCGCCTGAAGACAAGGCTTCGCATGAAAACCTATTTCTGCGATCCCCATAGCCCCTGGCAGAAGGGCGGCGTCGAGAACGCCATCGGGCGAATGCGGCGGGGACTGCCGCGAAAAACAGATCTCGCGGCAGTTTCCCAGGCCGATCTGGACGACCTGGCCATGGACTACAACCTCACCCCGCGAAAGTGCCTCGGATATCGAACTCCGCTTGAGGCTTTCCTCGGAAAAGCCATCGATCTCGGTGTTGCACTTGAAATGTGAGTCCATCCCCCCGCCTTCGCGGGGGTGACGGGTAAATGGAGTGGCAGGCGAGTTATTCCGCAGCCTGTTAAAGCGAAGGGGCTTTCATGCACCTTCGGCTTACGCCTCAGCATGACATGAAAGAAGACGACGGCACCGCCCCCTAACCGTGGCGCTCCACGTCGCCCTGGACTTCGTCGCCCTTGAGGCCGTGCGCCCACATCAGGCCGACCACCGCCCCCTTGACCCGGGGAAGCAGGCGCCAGATCAGCAGCCCCAGCCCGCTGACCGCCACCGCCATCTGCACCTCCAGCGGCGGATGCCAGGCCTGCTCCGCCGCCAGGACCAGCGGCACCACGATATGGCCGGCGATCAGCATGGTGAAATAGGCCGGGCCGTCATCGGCCTTGATGTGCCCCAGCCGCTCGCCGCAATGGGGGCAGACGGCGCGGATGCCGAGATAGCCCTCCATGCTGGCTCCCACGCCGCAGCGGGGACACAGCTGCCGCGCCCCGCGCCAGATGGACAGAAGAATGGGGCGACGATGCCCGGGCTCCGGCGGCAGGTTGGCGGGCGGCGGAGCCGGCTTGCAGACGGGAACGCGCAGGCGATGGGGCATCGGGCAACTCTCCTGCGAATAAGACGCACTTCGTGAAGAGTGATCCTCAACGCCGTCCTTTTCCAGTCCTTTTCCGCTGCGGCTTGCGGGTCCTGAGCGCCGCGTCGAACGCCGCCCGCCCCCAGGCGCACAATGCCGCCCCGTCCTCCATCACGTCGGCGGGGACCTCCCAATAGGGCATGACCATGGGCTTGTCGTCCCACGGCTTGAACTGGGCGGCGCCCGCTTCCTCGAACATGGGGCGGTTGCCGTCATCGGCCTTGAGGAACAGGGTGTCCCAGGCGATCAGCCCGAACATCAACTGATCGAGATAGATGCCGAAGCCCCCGAACATGGCCCGCGCCGTGACGGGGCCGAGGGGGGACAGCATGTCGCAGACGTGTTCGGCGAATTGGCGGGACATGGGTATTCCTCCTCATTCAGGTCATAAGGAGGTCCGGAGCATCGCTCCGGGCGGGTATGGGCGGCAGCCCATCCGCGTCGGCGGACACGCTGCCGCTCCAAGCCTCAGTGGGCGAACTCGGCGAAGAAGTCGTTGCCCTTGTCGTCGACGACGATGAAGGCGGGGAAATCGACCACCTCGATGCGCCAGATGGCTTCCATGCCCAGTTCGGGGTACTCGATGACCTCGACCTTCTTGATGCAGTCCTGGGCCAGACGGGCGGCGGCGCCGCCGACCGAGCCCAGGTAGAAGCCGCCGTACTTCTTGCAGGCTTCGGTGACGGCCTTGGAGCGGTTGCCCTTGGCGATCATCAGCATGGAGCCGCCGGCGGCCTGGAACTGGTCCACGTAGGAATCCATGCGGCCCGCCGTGGTCGGCCCGAACGAACCCGAGGCGTAATTGCTGGGCGTCTTGGCCGGACCGGCGTAGTAGACGCCCATCTGCTTGAAGTACTCGGGCAGGCCCTCGCCCTTGTCCAGGCGCTCCTTGAGCTTGGCGTGGGCGATGTCGCGGGCGACGATCATCGGGCCGGTGAGCGACACGCGGGTCTTCACCGGGTACTGGGACAGGGTCTTCCTGATCTCGTCCATGGGGCGGTTGAGGTCGATCTTGACCACCTCGCCGGCCAGCTTGGAGGCGTCCACGTCGGGCAGGTACTTGGCCGGGTCCTTCTCCATGGCCTCCACGTACACGCCGTCCTTGGTGATCTTGCCGAGGATCTGGCGGTCGGCGGAACACGACACGCCGATGGCCACCGGGCACGAGGCGCCGTGGCGCGGCAGGCGGATGACGCGCACGTCATGGCAGAAGTACTTGCCGCCGAACTGAGCGCCGATGCCCATGTCCTGGGTCATCTTGAGGACGATCTGCTCGAGCTCCACGTCGCGGAAGGCCTGGCCGTACTTGTTGCCCGAGGTGGGCAGCGAGTCCAGGTACTTGGCCGAGGCCAGCTTGACCGTCTTCAGGCACATCTCGGCCGACAGGCCGCCGATGACGATGGCCAGGTGGTAGGGCGGGCAGGCCGAGGTGCCCAGCGTGCGGATCTGGGCATCCAGGAAGGTCAGCAGGCTCTTGGGGTTCAGCAGCGCCTTGGTCTGCTGATAGAGGAAGGTCTTGTTGGCCGAGCCGCCGCCCTTGGCCATGAACATGAACTTGTAGGCGTCGCCCTCGGTGGCGAACAGGTCGATCTGGGCCGGCAGGTTGGTGCCGGTGTTGACCTCTTCGTACATGTCGATGGGCGCGGTCTGGGAATAGCGCAGGTTCAGCTCGGTATAGGCCTCCTGGACGCCCCTCGAGATGGCGGCCTCGTCATTGCCGCCGGTCCACACCTTCTGGCCCTTCTTGCCCATGACGATGGCGGTGCCGGTGTCCTGGCACATGGGCAGCACGCCGCCCGAGGCGATGCAGGCGTTCTTCAGCAGGTCGTAGGCGACGAAGCGGTCGTTGGGCGAGGAATCGGCGTCGTCGAGGATGTTCCGGAGCTGCTGCAGGTGAGCGGGACGCAACAGGTGCGAAGTGTCCTTGATGGCTTCCTTGGTCAGCAGGGTGATCGCCTCGGGGGCCACCGTCACCACGGTCTGGCCGTTGAAGCTGGCGGTGCCCACGCCGTCCGCCGTGATCTTGCGGTAGGGGGTGTCGTCGGACGACAGGGGGAACAGCTCGTGGTAGGCGAAATCGGACATGGCCGGCGACCTCGGTCTGAGAAGAAACGGGTAGCGCCGCCCCACCCGTCGGGGGTGGACGGCTGCGTCAGGTCAAACACCTTTTTGCGGGCAACGTCAAGGGGGCGGCCACGGGCCACGCCCCGAAACCGTCACTTCTTGCGGAACTTGTCCAG
>NZ_JBZVFI010000008.1:0-211434 GCF_058402745.1 Paramagnetospirillum sp. | reverse complement strand
GATCGACACCGCCACCTTGTAGTGGGCCCGCCCGTCGTTGACTTCCTCGACCAGGCCGTTGAACGAGGTGAAGGGGCCGTCCCAGACCTGGAACCCGCTCGCCCACCTCGAAGGTGATGGAGGGCTTGGGGCGCTCGACGCCTTCCTGCACCTGCTTGATGATGCGCTTGGGTTCCCGCTCGGTGATCGGCACCGGACGGCCCTTGCCGCCCGAGGAAACTGGTCAACCTTGGGAGTATTCTTGACCAGATGCCAGGTGTCGTCGGTCAGGTTCATCTTCACCAGGACGTAGCCCGGGAAGGTCTCGCGCTCGGCATTCACCTTGGCGCCACGCCTCTTCCACCACCTCCTCGGCGGGCACCAGAACCTGCTCGAAAGCCTCGGCCATGCCCTCCTGTTCCGCCTGCTCGCGGATGAGCTTTTGAGGGTCTTCCCGAAGCCGGAGAGACGTGAATCACGTACCAGCGGGCGGGTAGCCATCTCTCTGTCTGCCTCCGGGACCGAACAGGAGCTTTACGCTCGCGGCGAAAATCTGGTCGATGACCAGGAAGAAGACCGGCAGCGATCACCACCATCACGAACACCATGCCGGTGGAGACGGTGGTTTCGCGCCGGCGCGCCGAAGTGACCTTGGCGACTTCCTGGCGAACCTGCTTCAAGAAAAGGCCGGAGACGTTTTTTCGCGAATTCTTTACAGTTGAAAGTTGGCAGGAGTGGAAGGGCTCGAACCCCCAACCCCCGGTTTCGGAGACCGTGTCTACCAGTTGAGCTACACTCCTGCAGCCTTCACCGGCCCCTGGAGACAGGGACCAGGATCAGACCCGGCGCGACCGGAGCCACGCCTTATACAGACACTCGACGGCCTTGGCAACACCGCCGAAGCGATGCGGCCAAGGCTGGATCGAGAGATTTACTCGAATGACACGACCACGCCGGCGCCGACGGTACGGCCGCCCTCGCGGATGGCGAAGCGCAGGCCCTGGTCCATGGCGACGGTTTCGATCAGGGTCACGTGCATCTTCACGTTGTCGCCCGGCATCACCATCTCGGTGCCTTCCGGCAGCCCCACGACGCCGGTGACTGTCGCGGCGGCGCAAGTAGAACTGCGACGATAGTTGGTGAAGACGGAGTGTCGACGGCCGCCCTTTCCTTGGTCAGAACGTAGGCCTCGGCCTCGAACTTGGTGTGGGGCGCGATGGAGCTCGCAGCCGCCAGACCTGGCCGCGCTCCACGTCCTCGCGCTTGGTGCCGCGCAGCAGGCGCCGATGTCGTCGCCGGCCACACCTGGTCGAGCAGCTTGCGGAACATTTCACGCCGGTGCAGGTGGTCTTGCGGTCGGTTGATGCCGACGATCTCGACTTCCTCGCCCACCTTCACCACGCCGCGCTCGACGCGGCCGGTGACCACGGTGCCGCGGCCCGAGATCGAGAACACGTCTTCGATCGGCATCAGGAACGGCTTGTCCTTCGGAACTCCGGCTGCGGGATGTAGGCGTCGACTCGGCGGCAGCTTCAGGATGGCGTCGCGGCCCATCTCCGGCTGCTTGTCTTCCAGGGCGCACAGGGCCGAACCCTTGACGATCGGAATGTCGTCGCCGGGGAAGTCGTAGGACGACAGCAGCTCGCGCACTTCCAGCTCGACCAGATCCAGAGCTCGGGATCGTCGACCATGTCGCACTTGTTCATGAACACCACCAGGGCGGGCACGCCCACCTGACGGGCCAGCAGGATGTGCTCGCGGGTCTGGGGCACGGGCCGTCGGCCGCCGACACCACGGATGGCGCCGTCCATCTGCGCCGCGCCGGTGATCATGTTCTTCACACAAGTCGGCGTGGCCGGGGCAGTCCACGTGGGCGTAGCGGCGGTTGGCGGTCTTGTACTCACGTGGGCGGTCGAGTACGGTGAATGCCACGGGCCTTCTCTTCCGGCGCCTTGTCGATCTGGTCGTAGGCGGTGAAGGTGGCGCCGCCGGTCTCGGCCAGGGATCTTGGTGATTCGCCGGTCAGCGAGGTCTTGCGACGGAACGTGACCGATGGTCCCGACGTTGCAGTGAGGCTTGGTGCGCTCGGATTTAGCCTTGGCCATTTTTCAACTCTGTCCGATCGCGGCGCTGCCGCATGTGTCAAACCATGGTCCCGGTCGGGTACGGCGGCGGGGAGTGGAGCGGGTGAGGGAATCGAACCCCCGTCATCAGCTTGGAAGGCTGTTGCTCTACCATTGAGCTACACCCGCCTGATCGTCCCGCTGGGCCGCACCGCCTGGTGCTCGACCTGAAGAAACCGTTCCCCGTCATCCGGCCCGAACCGGGGCACCCGGCCCTCATGGGGAGGATATTTGGTGGAGGGGGGAGGATTCGAACCTCCGTACTCATAAGAGGGCAGATTTACAGTCTGCTGCCATTAACCGCTCGGCCACCCCTCCACACCGTCATCCGGTTTTTTGCCGGGGCGACGGGAGGGCTGTACTTATGGGAATTTCCCGGGGCTTGTCAATCCGAAAAGAGCAGGTTAAATGCCGAGGCAACAGGAGAGCCCCATGAAAAAGAGAGACGAGCGCAACCGCCCCCACGCCCAGGGCAAGGGAAGGCCCCCGCAAACGCCGCGTGGCGGCGGCGGAGGCGGCGGTTCCTCCATCTGGCTCTACGGCATTCACGCGGTGAGCGCCGCCCTGACCAATCCCGAGCGGCGCATCCGCCGGCTGGTGGCCACAGCCGAGGCGGCCAAGACCCTGCCCCCCTGCAAGGTCCCGGTGGAGGCCATGGACCGGGCCGACATCGACCGGCTGGTGGCGCCCGGCGCCGTCCATCAGGGCGTGGCCCTGCTGGTGGAGCCCCTGCCCGCCACCACCATCGAGGACGTCATCCGCAGCGCCGAAATGGCGTCTTCCGCTTTGGTGCTGGTGCTGGATCAGGTCACCGACCCCCACAATGTCGGCGCCATCCTGCGCTCGGCGGCGGCGTTCGGCGCCCTGGCGGTGGCGGCCCCGACCGCCACGCCCCGGACGAGACCGGCACCCTGGCCAAGTCCGCTTCCGGCGCGCTGGAGCGCATGCCGCTGGTGCGCGTCACCAACGTGGTCCGCGCCCTGGAGGACCTGAAGAAGGGCGGGTTCTGGACCGCCGGACTGGCCGCCGACGCCCCCAGGACCCTGGCCGAGGCCAAGCTGTCGGGCAAGGTGGTGCTGGTGCTGGGCGCCGAAGGCGAGGGCATGCGCCGCCTGACCCGCGAGCATTGCGACCATCTGGTGCGGCTGCCCATGTGCGGCGAGATGGAAAGCCTCAACGTCTCCAACGCCGCCGCCGTTGCCCTCTACGAGATGCGGCGGGAAGGATGATTCCCGTCTGGCTCACCGGCGTCGGACAGGTCGCCTTCGCCTTCGCCGCCATGATTCTGGTGGGACGGCTGATCCTGGCCGGCCGCCACGGCATCGCCGTGCAGGCCCTGGCGGGCTGGGGAGCCCTCTGCCTGCTGTTGACCCTGTGGGGGGTGCTGACGCCCCTGTCGCTGCGCATCCCCGCCACGGGCTTCCTGGCGGCCGCCCTGGCCGGCGTGGCGCTGACGCGGAGCCGACCCTGGCGCGAGGACCTGGGGGAGGCGGGGCGCCTGCTGCTGCTCGCCCTGCCGCTGCTGGCGGTGCTGGCCCCCATGGAGCCGTCCCAGCTGGACGTCTTCGCCCTGATCCTGCCCAACGGCGCCTATCTGTTCGACCACGGGGTGTTTCCCACCGCACTCGGGCCGAAGGCCTATTCGGATTCCCCCGTCGCCCCCTACAACACCGAGATCGTCCCCTTCTGGGTCCGGCGGCATCGCCGTCTGGCTGACCCGCCCTGCTGCTGGGCCGCGCCCTCTCCGCCGGCCGGCGGTCCCGGGCGGGCGCATGGCGGCCTTCGGGCTGTCGCTGGCCACCGCCGTCGTCCCGGCTTCGTGCCCCGCGTTCGCCGGCTATGGCGAGGCCCCCTGGCCATCGCCCTGATGGCTGTGGGGCATGGCGGGCGTCCTTCCAGGCCCGCTCCATGTAGGTGATCTGCTCGCCATCGGGAAAGCGCAGGTTCACGTGCGCCCGCCAGGCGGCGTACAGGACCAGGGCGGGCAGGGCGGCCAGCAGCAGGTCGCGGACGACCGGCCAGCGCTCCTGGCGCGGCAGGGTGACGACTGCGACCAGTCCCGCCCCGCCCAGGGAGAGGAACAGGCCGATTCCCTGCTGCTTGACGTTGACCAGGGCGGCCAGCACCAGCGCCAGGGCGACCAGCAGGCCCGCTTCCCGTCCATCCGCCATCCGCCGCGCCCCCAGCCACAGGGCGACCATCAGGGTGATGGCCAGGGGGGCCTCGCCATAGCCGGCGAAGGAGACGCGGGGCACGAAGCCGGGATTGACGGCGGTGGCCAGCAACAGCCCGAAGGCCGCCATGCCCCAGCCGGGACGCCGGCCGGCGGAGAGGGCGCGGCCCAGCAGCAGGGCGGCGGGCAGGTGCAGCCAGACGGTGAACTGGGCGATGCCGGCCGGAGCGAAGCCCCCCCCCGCCAGGGAGCCCAGGAAGGGGACGATCTCGGTGTTGTAGGGGGCGACGGGGGAATCCGAATAGGCCTTCGGCCCGAGTGCGGTGGGAAACACCCCGTGGTCGAACAGATAGGCGCCGTTGGGCAGGATCAGGGCGAAGACGTCCAGCTGGGACGGCTCCATGGGGGCCAGCACCGCCAGCAGCGGCAGGGCGAGCAGCAGCAGGCGCCCCACCTCCCCCAGGTCCTCGCGCCAGGGTCGGCTCCGCGTCAGCGCCACGCCGGCCAGGGCGGCCGCCAGGAAGCCCGTGGCGGGGATGCGCAGCGACAGGGGCGTCAGCACCCCCCACAGGGTCAACAGCAGGCAGAGGGCTCCCCAGCCCGCCAGGGCCTGCACGGCGATGCCGTGGCGGCCGGCCAGGATCAGCCGTCCCACCAGAATCATGGCGGCGAAGGCGAAGGCGACCTGTCCGACGCCGGTGAGCCAGACGGGAATCATCCTTCCCGCCGCATCTCGTAGAGGGCAACGGCGGCGGCGTTGGAGACGTTGAGGCTTTCCATCTCGCCGCACATGGGCAGCCGCACCAGATGGTCGCAATGCTCGCGGGTCAGGCGGCGCATGCCCTCGCCTTCGGCGCCCAGCACCAGCACCACCTTGCCCGACAGCTTGGCCTCGGCCAGGGTCCTGGGGGCGTCGGCGGCCAGTCCGGCGGTCCAGAACCCGCCCTTCTTCAGGTCCTCCAGGGCGCGGACCACGTTGGTGACGCGCACCAGCGGCATGCGCTCCAGCGCGCCGGAAGCGGACTTGGCCAGGGTGCCGGTCTCGTCCGGGGCGTGGCGGTCGGGGGCCACCACCGCCAGGGCGCCGAACGCCGCCGCCGAGCGCAGGATGGCGCCGACATTGTGGGGGTCGGTGACCTGATCCAGCACCAGCACCAAAGCGGAAGACGCCATTTCGGCGCTGCGGATGACGTCCTCGATGGTGGTGGCGGGCAGGGGCTCCACCAGCAGGGCCACGCCCTGATGGACGGCGCCGGGCGCCACCAGCCGGTCGATGTCGGCCCGGTCCATGGCCTCCACCGGGACCTTGCAGGGGGGCAGGGTCTTGGCCGCCTCGGCTGTGGCCACCAGCCGGCGGATGCGCCGCTCGGGATTGGTCAGGGCGGCGCTCACCGCGTGAATGCCGTAGAGCCAGATGGAGGAACCGCCGCCTCCGCCGCCGCCACGCGGCGTTTGCGGGGGCCTTCCCTTGCCCTGGGCGTGGGGGCGGTTGCGCTCGTCTCTCTTTTTCATGGGGCTCTCCTGTTGCCTCGGCATTTAACCTGCTCTTTTCGGATTGACAAGCCCCGGGAAATTCCCATAAGTACAGCCCTCCCGTCGCCCCGGCAAAAAACCGGATGACGGTGTGGAGGGGTGGCCGAGCGGTTAATGGCAGCAGACTGTAAATCTGCCCTCTTATGAGTACGGAGGTTCGAATCCTCCCCCCTCCACCAAATATCCTCCCCATGAGGGCCGGGTGCCCCGGTTCGGGCCGGATGACGGGGAACGGTTTCTTCAGGTCGAGCACCAGGCGGTGCGGCCCAGCGGGACGATCAGGCGGGTGTAGCTCAATGGTAGAGCAACAGCCTTCCAAGCTGATGACGGGGGTTCGATTCCCCTCACCCGCTCCACTCCCCGCCGCCGTACCCGACCGGGACCATGGTTTGACACATGCGGCAGCGCCGCGATCGGACGGGTTGAAAAATGGCCAAGGCTAAATTCGAGCGCACCAAGCCTCACTGCAACATCGGGACCATCGGTCACGTTGACCATGGCAAGACCTCGCTGACCGCGGCGATCACCAAGATCCTGGCCGAGACCGGCGGCGCCACCTTCACCGCCTACGACCAGATCGACAAGGCGCCGGAAGAGAAGGCCCGTGGCATCACCATCTCGACCGCCCACGTCGAGTACGAGACCACCAACCGCCACTACGCCCACGTGGACTGCCCCGGCCACGCCGACTATGTGAAGAACATGATCACCGGCGCGGCGCAGATGGACGGCGCCATCCTGGTGGTGTCGGCCGCCGACGGCCCCATGCCCCAGACCCGCGAGCACATCCTGCTGGCCCGTCAGGTGGGCGTGCCCGCCCTGGTGGTGTTCATGAACAAGTGCGACATGGTCGACGATCCCGAGCTGCTGGATCTGGTCGAGCTGGAAGTGCGCGAGCTGCTGTCGTCCTACGACTTCCCCGGCGACGACATTCCGATCGTCAAGGGTTCGGCCCTGTGCGCCCTGGAAGACAAGCAGCCGGAGATCGGCCGCGACGCCATCCTGAAGCTGATGGCCGAGGTCGACGCCTACATCCCGCAGCCGGAGCGTCCGAAGGACAAGCCGTTCCTGATGCCGATCGAAGACGTGTTCTCGATCTCGGGCCGCGGCACCGTGGTCACCGGCCGCGTCGAGCGCGGCGTGGTGAAGGTGGGCGAGGAAGTCGAGATCGTCGGCATCAAGCCGACCGTCAAGACCACCTGCACCGGCGTGGAAATGTTCCGCAAGCTGCTCGACCAGGGTGAGGCCGGCGACAACATCGGCGCCCTGCTGCGCGGCACCAAGCGCGAGGACGTGGAGCGCGGCCAGGTTCTGGCGGCTCCGGGCTCCATCACGCCCCACACCAAGTTCGAGGCCGAGGCCTACGTTCTGACCAAGGAAGAGGGCGGCCGTCACACTCCGTTCTTCACCAACTATCGTCCGCAGTTCTACTTCCGCACCACCGACGTCACCGGCGTCGTGGAGCTGCCGGAAGGCACCGAGATGGTGATGCCGGGCGACAACGTGAAGATGCACGTGACCCTGATCGCCCCCATCGCCATGGACCAGGGCCTGCGCTTCGCCATCCGCGAGGGCGGCCGTACCGTCGGCGCCGGCGTGGTCGCCAAGATCGTCGAGTAAATCTCTCGATCCAGCCTTGGCCGCATCGCTTCGGCGGTGTTGCCAAGGCCGTCGAGTGTCTGTATAAGGCGTGGCTCCGGTCGCGCCGGGTCTGATCCTGGTCCCTGTCTCCAGGGGCCGGTGAAGGCTGCAGGAGTGTAGCTCAACTGGTAGAGCACCGGTCTCCAAAACCGGGGGTTGGGGGTTCGAGCCCCTCCACTCCTGCCAACTTTCGACTGTAGAGATATGGCAAAAACGTCTCCGGCCCTTTTCTTGAAGCAGGTTCGCCAGGAAGTCGCCAAGGTCACTTGGCCGACCCGGCGCGAAACCACCGTCTCCACCGGCATGGTGTTCGTGATGGTGGTGATCGCTGCCGTCTTCTTCCTGGTCATCGACCAGATTTTCGCCGCGAGCGTAAAGCTCCTGTTCGGTCTGGGAGGCTGAGGACGAGATGGCTACCGCCCGCTGGTACGTGATTCACGTCTATTCCGGCTTCGAGAAGAAGGTCGCCCAGTCCATCCGCGAGCAGGCGGAACAGAAGGGCATGGCCGAGGCTTTCGAGCAGGTTCTGGTGCCCACCGAGGAGGTGGTCGAGGTTCGCCGTGGCGCCAAGGTGAATGCCGAGCGCAAGTTCTTCCCGGGCTACGTCCTGGTGAAGATGAACCTGACCGACGACACCTGGCATCTGGTCAAGAATACTCCCAAGGTCACCGGCTTCCTGGGCGGCAAGGGCCGTCCGGTGCCGATCACCGAGCGGGAAGCCGAGCGCATCATCAAGCAGGTGCAGGAAGGCGTCGAGCGCCCCAAGCCCTCCATCACCTTCGAGGTGGGCGAGCAGGTTCGGGTCTCGGACGGCCCCTTCACCTCGTTCAACGGCCTGGTCGAGGAAGTCGACGAGGAAAAGGCCCGCCTCAAGGTGGCGGTGTCGATCTTCGGTCGCTCCACCCCGGTCGAACTGGAATACTCTCAGGTCGAGAAGATCTGAGGGACGTGACCGGAAGCCGCCCCGCCGGACTGGCGCGGGCGGCACCGGTGCTTTTTGTTTTCCGCGTCCCGGATGTCCGGGGGCGGTTTGGAGGGCGGGAGGCGCGCCAACGCCGTACCGCCAACTCTGGTGACAGAGAGAGGATTGTGAAATGGCAAAGAAGATCGTGGGCTACGTTAAGCTCCAAGTCCCGGCCGGCAAGGCGAACCCCTCGCCGCCGATCGGTCCCGCGCTGGGTCAGCGCGGCCTGAACATCATGGAATTCTGCAAGGCCTTCAACGCCCAGACCCAGACTCTGGAGCCCGGCATGCCGATTCCGGTGGTGATCACCGCCTATTCGGACCGTACCTTCACCTTCGTGACCAAGACCCCGCCGGTCAGCTACTTCCTGAAGAAGGCGGCCGGCATCGGCAAGGGCTCGACCACTCCCGGCAAGGGCACGGTGGGCGAGGTGACCATGGCCCAGATCCGTGAGATCGCCGAGAAGAAGATGGCCGACCTCAACGCCAACGACGTCGAGGCCGCGTCCACGATGATCGTCGGTTCCGCCCGTTCCATGGGCCTCAAGGTGGTGGAGTAAGCACATGGCTCGCGAAGGAAAGCGCCTGAAGTCGGCCTATGCCGATATCGACCGCGACAAGTTCTACAGCCTCGCCGATGCGGTGAAGGCCATCAAGACCCGCGCCGTCGCCAAGTTCGACGAGACCATCGAGATCGCGCTGAACCTCGGCGTCGATCCCCGTCACGCCGACCAGATGGTCCGTGGCGTGGTCGAACTGCCCCACGGCACCGGCAAGACCGTGCGCGTCGCCGTGTTCGCCAAGGGCGACAAGGCGGAGGAGGCCAAGAAGGCCGGTGCCGATCTGGTGGGCGCCGACGATCTGTTCGAGATCGTCAATGGCGGCACCATGGATTTCGACCGCTGCATCGCCACCCCGGACATGATGGGCCTGGTGGGCCGCCTCGGTAAGGTGCTGGGCCCGCGCGGCCTGATGCCCAACCCGAAGCTGGGCACCGTGACCGTCAACGTGGCCGAGGCCGTCCGCGCCGCCAAGGCCGGTCAGGTCCAGTTCCGCGTCGAGAAGGCCGGTATCGTTCACGCCGGCATCGGCAAGGCCTCGTTCTCGGAAGAGAAGCTGGCCGAGAACGTGCGTGCGTTCGTCGATGCCATCAACAAGGCGAAGCCCCAGGGCGCCAAGGGCACCTACCTCAAGAAGGTGTCCATCAGCTCGACCATGGGCCCGGGCGTCAAGCTCGACGTCGCCACCCTGGCCTGAGGCCAGGGGTAAAGGTTTCCCCGACCCGGAAGGGAAGGGGGGAAGGCGGAAGTTCCCTTCGGGGGACTTCCAACCTGTCCGAGACCGTAGGTGCCCCGTCAAACGGGCTTGAAGGGATTTCCCGCCTGCGCAGACAGAGGTCAAAAGAACGCTTCCGGTTCCCTTGGGAATCGGCACGGCTTGAAGCTTCTGGGACAGGCCACCGGCCTTGCCGGGTGGTTCGCCACCCGACCAGGCCATGGGCAATGGACCGGAACCAGCCGCCATGATGGCGGGGACGTTTCGGCTCTATGTTTGGAGACGAAAGTGGACCGGACACAAAAGACAGAGTGGGTCGGCTCGCTGCAGGGAACGCTCGGAGAGGTCGGGCTGGTGGTCGTCACCCATTATTCGGGTCTGACGGTCGCCGAGATGACCGATCTGCGCGGGAAGATGCGGGCGGCTGGCGCCACCTTCAAGGTGACCAAGAATCGTCTCACCAAGCTCGCCCTTGTGGGTACCGAGTTCGAAGCCATCGCCGACCTGTTCGTCGGGCCGACCGCCATCGCCGTTTCGCGCGATCCGGTCGCCGCCGCCAAGGTCGTCGCCGACTACGCCAAGACGAACGACAAGCTCAAGATCCTCGGTGGATCGCTGGGCAAGAATCGTCTCGACGTGGACGGTGTCAAGGCGCTTGCCATGCTGCCGTCGCTGGACGAGCTGCGCGCCAAGCTGCTCGGCATGATTTCGACCCCGGCCACCCGTATCGCCGGCGTTCTTCAGGCGCCCGCGGGCCAGCTGGCCCGCGTCCTGAAGGCCAAGGCGGACAAGGACGCCGCGTGAGATTTTTGAACCAATCCCAAGCTTCAAGCTTTTACTAGGAGTTTTATCAAATGGCTGATCTTGCCAAGCTGGTTGACGACCTGTCCGCCCTGACCGTTCTCGAGGCCGCCGAGCTCTCGAAGATGCTGGAAGAGAAGTGGGGCGTTTCCGCCGCCGCTCCGGTGGCCGTCGCCGCCGTTGCCGGTGCCGGCGCCGCCGCTCCGGCCGCCGAGGAGAAGACCGAGTTCGACGTGATCCTCGCCGATGCCGGCGAGAAGAAGATCAACGTCATCAAGGAAGTCCGCGCCATCACCGGCCTGGGCCTGAAGGAAGCCAAGGACCTGGTCGAGGCCGCTCCGAAGGCCGTCAAGGAAGGCGCTTCGAAGGAAGAAGCCGAGAAGATCAAGAAGGTTCTGGAAGAGGCCGGCGCCAAGGTGCAGGTCAAGTAAGAACGCCTTCTGGTGTTTATCCAGGGGCCGGGATGCGGGTTTGTCGCATCCCGGCCTTCTGGCGCTTTACCAGCTACCCCTGTGGGGTGGCTAAAACCTACCCTACGGGGCAGGGCTCCGCAGGGGGCATCCCGGGTGAACCCGGGCAGGACGAGTTTGTTGGGCTAAACCCCACGAAGAGGACGAGGAGCGGCAATGGCTAAATCCTATACGGGTCGCAAGCGTGTGCGCAAAAGCTTCGGGCGGATCCCCACCGTTGCGCCGATGCCGAATCTGATCGAGGTGCAAAAGAGCTCCTACGATCATTTCCTCCAGATGGACACCGCTCCCGAGCAGCGCGGCAATGTCGGTCTGCAGGAAGTCTTCAAGTCCGTCTTCCCGATCAAGGACTTCTCCGAGCGCGGAACCCTGGAGTTTGTGCGCTACGAGCTGGAGCAGCCCAAGTACGACGTCGAGGAATGCCAGCAGCGCGGCATGACCTTCGCCGCCCCCTTGAAGGTGACGCTCCGCCTGGTGGTGTGGGACATCGACGAGGACACCGGCTCGCGCTCCATCCGCGACATCAAGGAGCAGGACGTCTACATGGGCGACATGCCGCTCATGACCTCCAACGGCACCTTCGTCATCAACGGCACCGAGCGCGTCATCGTCTCGCAGATGCACCGCAGCCCGGGCGTGTTCTTCGACCACGACAAGGGCAAGACCCATTCGTCGGGCAAGTATCTGTTCGCCGCCCGCGTCATTCCCTATCGCGGTTCCTGGCTGGACTTCGAGTTCGACGCCAAGGATCTGGTCTACGTGCGCATCGACCGTCGCCGCAAGCTGCCGGTGACCACGCTGCTGTATGCGCTGGACGGCCTGAACACCGCCCAGCTGCGCGCCTCGCGCGCCGCCGAGGGCAGGGGACTCGAGCAGAATGAAATCAAGGGCATGACCTCGGAAGAGATCCTGTCCTACTTCTACGGCAAGGTGACCTACAGCCGCGGCCCCAAGGGCTGGAAGACCCCGTTCGACGCCGAGCGCCTGAAGGGTGTCAAGCTGGTCAGCGACCTGATCGACGCCAAGACCGGTGAGAAGGTGGCCGACGCCGGCACCAAGATGACCCCTCGCCTGGGCAAGAAGCTCAAGGAAGCGGGCCTCACCGACATCGTCGTCACCCCCGAGGACATGATCGGCCAGTACGTGGCCGAGGACATCATCAACGAGCAGACCGGCGAGATCTTCACCGAGGCCGGTGACGAGCTGACCGCCAATCTGGTGGCCGAGCTGGAGAAGGCGGGCATCAGCGAGCTGCCGGTGCTGGCCATCGACCACATCAATGTCGGCCCGTACATGCGCAACACGCTGGCCATCGACAAGAACTCTTCCCGCGAAGAGGCCCTGATCGACATCTACCGCGTGATGCGTCCGGGCGAGCCTCCGACGCTGGAGACCGCCGAAGCCCTGTTCCAGGGCCTGTTCTTCGACGCCGAGCGCTACGACCTGTCGGCCGTGGGCCGCGTCAAGATGAACTCGCGCCTCAACACCCCCGAGGTGTCGGACACCGTGCGCGTTCTGCGCAAGGAAGACATCCTGGGCGTCATCAAGGTGCTGGTCGAGCTGAAGGACGGCAAGGGCGAGATCGACGACATCGATCACCTGGGCAACCGTCGCGTCCGCTCGGTGGGCGAGCTGATGGAGAACCAGTACCGCGTCGGCCTGCTGCGCATGGAGCGCGCCATCCGCGAGCGCATGTCCTCGGTGGACATCGACTCGGTGATGCCGCACGACCTGATCAACGCCAAGCCCGCCGCCGCCGCGGTGCGCGAGTTCTTCGGCAGCTCGCAGCTGTCGCAGTTCATGGACCAGACCAACCCGCTGTCGGAAATCACCCACAAGCGTCGCCTCTCGGCCCTCGGGCCGGGCGGTCTGACCCGCGAGCGCGCCGGCTTCGAGGTGCGCGACGTGCACCCGACCCATTACGGCCGCATCTGCCCGATCGAGACGCCGGAAGGCCCGAACATCGGTCTGATCAACTCGCTGGCCACCTATGCCCGCGTCAATCAGTACGGCTTCATCGAGGCGCCCTACCGCAAGGTGATCGACGGCAAGGTGACCAACGACGTGGTCTACCTCTCGGCCATGGAAGAGGGCCGCTACACCGTCGCCCAGGCCAATTCGGTGCTGAACCCCGACGGCTCCTTCGCCGAGGATCTGGTGTCCTGCCGCCAGGCGGGCGAGTTCGTCATGGTGCCGCCCTCCGAGATCACCATGATCGACGTGTCGCCGAAGCAGCTGGTTTCGGTGGCCGCCGCGCTGATCCCGTTCCTGGAGAACGACGACGCCAACCGCGCCCTGATGGGTTCGAACATGCAGCGTCAGGCGGTGCCGCTGATCCGCGCCGAGGCTCCCCTGGTGGGCACCGGCATGGAGCAGGCGGTGGCCCGCGACTCGGGCGCCGCCATCACCGCCAAGCGTACCGGCGTGGTCGATCAGGTGGACGCCACCCGCATCGTGATCCGCGCCACCGAGGAGACCCAGGCCTCGGCGTCGGGCGTCGACATCTACAACCTGCTGAAGTTCCAGCGTTCCAACCAGAACACCTGCATCACCCAGCGTCCGCTGGTGAAGGTGGGCGATCTGATCAAGAAGGGCGACATCATCGCCGACGGCCCCTCGACCCAGCTGGGCGAGCTGGCCCTGGGCCGCAACGTGCTGGTCGCGTTCATGCCCTGGAACGGCTACAACTTCGAAGATTCGATCCTGATCTCCGAGCGTATCGTCCGTGACGACGTCTTCACCTCGATCCACATCGAGGAATTCGAGGTCATGGCCCGCGACACCAAGCTGGGCCAGGAAGAAATCACCCGCGACATCCCCAACGTGGGCGAAGAGGCTCTGAAGAACCTGGACGAGGCCGGCATCGTCTATATCGGCGCCGAGGTCAAGCCGGGCGACATCCTGGTGGGCAAGGTGACGCCGAAGGGCGAGAGCCCGATGACGCCGGAAGAGAAGCTGCTGCGCGCCATCTTCGGCGAGAAGGCCTCGGACGTGCGCGACACGTCCCTGCGTCTGCCGCCGGGTGTGTCGGGCACCATCGTCGAGGTCCGCGTCTTCTCCCGCCGCGGCGTGGAGAAGGACGAGCGCGCGCTCGCCATCGAGCGGGCCGAGATCGAGCGTCTGGCCAAGGACCGCGACGACGAGCGCCACATCCTGGAGCGGTCGTTCTTCGCCCGCCTCAAGGCTCTGCTGCTCGGCAAGAAGGTGGTCTCGGGCCCCAAGGGCATCAAGGCCGGCACCGTTCTGGCCGATGCCAACATGGACGAGCTGCACCCCTCCACTTGGCGCAACATCGCCGTGGACGACGATGCGGTGATGGCCGATTGCGAGGCGCTGAAGCGGGCCTTCGACCAGCAGGTCGACAAGCTGCAGGAGCGTTTCGAGAACAAGGTCGAGAAGCTGCAGCGCGGCGACGAACTGCCGCCCGGCGTGATGAAGATGGTCAAGGTGTTCGTGGCGGTGAAGCGCAAGCTGCAGCCGGGCGACAAGATGGCCGGCCGTCACGGCAACAAGGGCGTCATCTCGCGCATCGTGCCGCTGGAGGACATGCCGTACCTGGAAGACGGCCAGCAGGTGGACATCGTCCTGAACCCGCTGGGCGTGCCCTCGCGCATGAACGTCGGTCAGATCCTCGAGACCCATCTGGGCTGGGCCTGCGCCGGCCTGGGCCAGCAGATCGGCGGCATGCTCGACAAGTACAAGCGCAACGCCGCGACCATGATCGAGCTGAAGTCCAAGTTGAAGGACGTCTACGGCGACGCCATCTATGAGGACGAGATCGCCGGCCTGGCGGATCACGAGATCACCGAGCTGGCTCACAACCTGACCCCGGGCGTGCCGATCGCCACCCCGGTGTTCGACGGCGCGCGCGAAAGCGACATCGTCGACATGCTGACCAAGGCGGGCCGGTCCTCCTCCGGCCAGGTGACCCTGGTCGACGGCCGCACCGGCGAGCCGTTCGACCGCAAGGTGACGGTGGGCTACATCTACATGCTGAAGCTGCACCACCTGGTGGACGACAAGATCCACGCCCGCTCCATCGGCCCGTACTCGCTGGTCACCCAGCAGCCGCTGGGCGGCAAGGCGCAGTTCGGTGGTCAGCGCTTCGGTGAAATGGAAGTGTGGGCGCTGGAAGCTTACGGCGCCGCCTACACGCTGCAGGAAATGCTGACGGTCAAGTCGGACGACGTTTCCGGCCGCACCAAGGTCTACGAGGCCATCGTGCGCGGCGACGACACCTTCGAGGCCGGTATCCCCGAGTCGTTCAACGTGCTGGTCAAGGAGCTCCGCTCCCTGGGCCTCAACGTCGAACTGACCCAGCGGAACTACTAAGCATCTAGGACCCGGCGCGCGGGGGGAATTGGCTCCCCCCGCCGCACCAAAAGGTCACACGGGAGTTCATCGATGAACGAACTTATGAAGATCTTCGGCCAGGTCAGCGGCACCCAGTCGTTCGACCAGATCCGCATCTCCATCGCCTCGCCGGAGCGCATCCGCTCCTGGTCGTACGGTGAGATCAAGAAGCCGGAGACCATCAACTACCGCACCTTCAAGCCCGAGCGCGACGGCCTGTTCTGCGCCCGCATCTTCGGGCCGATCAAGGATTACGAGTGCCTGTGCGGCAAGTACAAGCGCATGAAGTATCGCGGCATCATCTGCGAGAAGTGCGGCGTCGAAGTCACCCTGGCCAAGGTCCGGCGCGAGCGCATGGGCCATATCGAGCTGGCCTCTCCCGTGGCGCACATCTGGTTCCTGAAGTCGCTGCCCAGCCGTATCGGCCTGTTGTGCGACATGACGCTCAAGGACCTGGAGCGCATCCTCTATTTCGAGAACTACGTGGTGGTCGAGCCCGGCCTCACGCCCCTGAAGATCCGCGAGCTGCTCACCGAGGAGCAGTACATGCGCGCCGTGGACGAGTACGGCGAGGACGCCTTCACCGCCAAGATCGGCGCCGAGGCCATCCGCGACATGCTGTCGGTCATCGACCTGGATGCCGAGAAGGCCCAGCTGAAGGTCGACCTCAAGGAGACCACCTCGGAGGCCAAGCGCAAGAAGCTGGTCAAGCGCATGAAGCTGGTCGAGGCCTTCCTCGAATCCGGCTCGCGCCCCGAATGGATGATCCTGGAAGTGATTCCGGTGATTCCGCCGGAGCTGCGTCCGCTGGTGCCGCTCGACGGCGGCCGTTTCGCCACCTCGGACCTCAACGACCTCTACCGTCGCGTCATCAACCGCAACAACCGCCTGAAGCGCCTGATCGAACTGCGCGCGCCCGAGATCATCGTGCGCAACGAGAAGCGCATGCTGCAGGAGGCGGTGGACGCCCTGTTCGACAACGGCCGCCGCGGCCGCGCCATCACCGGCGCCAACAAGCGTCCGCTGAAGTCGCTCAGTGACATGCTGAAGGGCAAGCAGGGCCGCTTCCGTCAGAACCTGCTGGGCAAGCGCGTCGACTACTCCGGCCGCTCGGTCATCGTGGTGGGTCCCGAACTCAAGCTGCACCAGTGCGGCCTGCCCAAGAAGATGGCTCTCGAGCTGTTCAAGCCCTTCGTTTACTCGAAGCTCGAACTCTACGGCATGGCCACCACCATCAAGGCCGCCAAGCGGATGGTGGAGAAGGAGCGTCCCGAGGTGTGGGACATCCTGGAAGAGGTCATCCGCGAGCATCCGGTGATGCTGAACCGCGCCCCGACGCTCCACCGCCTGGGCATCCAGGCCTTCGAGCCGGTCCTGATCGAGGGCAAGGCCATCCAGCTGCATCCGCTGGTCTGCACCGCCTTCAACGCCGACTTCGACGGCGACCAGATGGCCGTCCACGTGCCGCTCTCGCTGGAAGCCCAGCTGGAAGCCCGCGTGCTGATGATGTCCACCAACAACATCCTGTCGCCCGCCAACGGCAAGCCGATCATCGTGCCGTCGCAGGACATCGTGCTGGGCATCTACTACATCACCATGGAACGGGACGAGATGCCCGGCCAGGTGCTGAAGATCCGGTCGCTGGACGAGCTGAAGGGCGCCATCGCCAACAACTCGGTCCTGTTCTACTGCCCGACCGATCCCAACGCCAAGATCGACACCAAGGACCTGGACGGCCTGCTGGACCGCTTGGCCCGTCGCGAGGTCACCGCGCACCGCCGCGTCAACGTGTCGTCCCGTGACGCGCTGGAGGCCGGCCTGAAGGGCGGCCACCTGCGCCTGTTCAACGTGGAGAAGCCCGGCTTTGCCCTGACCTTCGCCGACGTGGGCGACGCCGAGAAGGCCATCAAGGACGGCAAGGCCATCCTCTACAAGGTGCCGGTCTTCGTGAACATGGCCGAGATCGAGGAAGCGCTGACCGAAAAGACGATCACGCTGCATTCCAAGATCCGCGCCCGTTTCGACACCGTGGATTCCGAGGGCAACCCGGTGACCCAGATCGTGGACACCACGCCGGGCCGCATGATGCTGTCGGTGATCCTGCCCAAGCACAAGAACGTTCCCTTCTCCCTGATCAACCGCCTGTTGACCAAGAAGGAAATCCAGAACGTCATCGACGTGGTCTACCGCCATTGCGGCCAGAAGGAGACGGTGATCTTCGCCGACCGCGTCATGGGTCTCGGCTATTCCAACGCCTTCAAGGCGGGCATCTCGTTCGGCAAGGACGACCTGGTCATTCCGCCGGAGAAGGAAACCCTGGTCGGCGAGACCGAGGAAAAGGCCAAGGAATACGAGCAGCAGTACCAGGACGGCCTGATCACCCAGGGCGAGAAGTACAACAAGGTGGTCGACGCCTGGTCCAAGTGCACCGACGACGTCGCCGACGCCATGATGAAGCAGATCTCGTCGCTCAAGCCCGGCAAGCCCATCAACTCCATCTACATGATGGCCCATTCCGGCGCCCGTGGCTCCGCCGCCCAGATGAAGCAGCTGGCCGGCATGCGCGGCCTGATGGCCAAGCCCTCGGGCGAGATCATCGAGACGCCGATCATCTCCAACTTCAAGGAAGGCCTCACCGTGCTGGAGTACTTCAACTCCACCCACGGCGCCCGTAAGGGTCTGGCCGACACCGCTCTCAAGACCGCCAACTCGGGTTACCTGACCCGTCGTCTGGTGGACGTGGCCCAGGACGCGATCATCTGCGAGGAGGATTGCGGCACCACCAACGGCCTGACCGTGTCCCCGGTGATCGAGGGCGGCGAGGTCATCGCCTCGCTGGCCGAGCGCATCCTCGGCCGTTCGGCGGCGCGCGACATCGTCAACCCGCTCAACGGCGAGATCATCGTGCCGGCCGGCGCCATGATCCAGGAGACCGAGGTCGAGCTGATCGACGCCGCCGGCATCGAGACCGTGGTGATCCGCTCGGTGCTGACCTGCGACTCGGAAGAGGGCGTGTGCGGCACCTGCTACGGCCGCGACCTGGCGCGGGGCACCCGCGTCAACGTGGGCGAGGCGGTGGGCGTCATCGCCGCCCAGTCCATCGGCGAGCCCGGCACCCAGCTGACCATGCGTACCTTCCACATCGGCGGCGCCGCCCAGCGCGGCGCGGAGCAGTCGTCCATCGAGGCGACCTTCGACGGCACCGTCCAGGTGATCAACCGCAACGTGGTGGTCAACTCGTCGGGCGCCCACATCGTCATGAGCCGCAATTGCGAAGTGGCGCTGCTCGACATCAACAACCGCGAACGCGCCCGTCACCGCGTCCCCTACGGCGCCAAGCTGCTGGTGGACGAGGCCCAGAAGGTCACCAAGGGCACCAAGCTGGCCGAGTGGGACCCCTACACCCTGCCGATCATCACCGAGCGTGCCGGCGTGGCCCATTACGTCGACCTGACCGAGGGCCTGTCCATGCGCGAGGTGGTCGACGAGGCCACCGGCATCGCCAGCAAGGTGGTGGTCGACTGGAAGCAGCAGCCCCGCGGCGCCGAGCTGCGCCCGCGCGTCACGCTGCGTGACGAGAAGGGCGAGGAACTGCTGCTGGCCAACGGCCTGGAAGCCCGCTACTTCATGAGCGTGGACGCCATCCTGTCGGTGGAAAACGGCACCAAGGTCAACGCCGGCGACGTGCTGGCGCGCATTCCGCGCGAATCGTCCAAGACCCGCGACATCACCGGCGGTCTGCCGCGTGTGGCGGAGCTGTTCGAGGCGCGCAAGCCCAAGGACCACGCCATCATCTCCGATTGCGACGGCCGCGTGGAATTCGGCAAGGACTACAAGTCCAAGCGCCGCATCCTGGTGGTCCCGGAAGACGGCGATCCGATCGAGTACCTGATCCCCAAGGGCAAGCACATCTCGGTGCAGGAAGGCGACTACGTCCGCCGCGGCGACCCGCTGATGGACGGCAATCCCGTGCCGCACGACATCCTGAAGGTCCTGGGCGTCGAAGCCCTGGCCCAGTATCTCATCAACGAGATTCAGGAGGTCTACCGGCTGCAGGGCGTGAAGATCAACGACAAGCACATCGAGGTGATCGTCCGCCAGATGCTGCAGAAGGTCGAGATCACCGACCCCGGCGACACCACCCTTCTGGTGGGCGAGCAGGTGGACCGCGTCGAGTTCGACATCGAGAACTCGAAGGCCATCCGCGAGCAGGGCCGTCCGGCGTCGGGCACCCCGGTGCTGCAGGGCATCACCAAGGCCTCGTTGCAGACCCACTCCTTCATCTCGGCGGCCTCCTTCCAGGAGACCACCCGCGTGCTCACCGAAGCGGCCGTGTCCGGCAAGGTGGACAGCCTGCAGGGCCTGAAGGAGAACGTCATCGTCGGCCGCCTGATCCCCGCCGGCACCGGCGCGGTGATGAACCGCCTGCGCGCCATCGCCGCCAAGCGCGACAAGGACATGCAGGTGGAGGACGGTTCCGAGGTTCCGGCCATCCCGCCGGCCGCCGAAGGCTCCGCCCCCGAGGCTCCGCCCGCCGAGTAAACCCTCGCCGGTTCGGAAAAGACAGCATCCCCGCTTCCGAAAGGAGGCGGGGATGACTTTTTTTAACGAATCGAAATAGGGTGAAGACCTTAAGCCGTCGAGGCGCTATCATTTCCCTCAAATCCCGGGGCGCCAATCCCGGGTGGAGCATCAAGGGAGAAGCCATGAGCTCGCGGTGGGTCTGGACGGTGGCGATTCTGATCGCCATGGGCGGCGCATTGCCGGCCCGGGCCGCCTGCGTGGCGCGTCCGTCCACCACGACCGAATTGGCTCAGTGCTCCACCGCCGCCGCCGGGGGCGATGCCGTTGCTGCCCGGCTGCTGGGCGATGTGATGGGCGATCCCACCCAGCGTCATTATGATCCCGCCGCCGCCCTGTCCTGGTGGGAGCAGGCCGCCGCCGCCGGCGACGGTCCGGCGCTGCGCCGGCTGTTCGATGCCCACTGGTACGGACGCGGCACGGCCAAGGACCCGGCCAAGGCCCGCGCCTATCTGGCCAAGGCGGTGGCGGGCGGCGCCCCCTGGGCCAGGCTGGTCCGCGCCGTGCTGGCGGAGACCGAGGAGCCGGCCTTGGCCGCCGATCTCTACAACGGTCTGGCAACCGAGGGCAATTGCCTTGCCCAGTTGCGTCTGGCCCATGGCCATGATCGCGGCGGCTGGGTGGAGAAGAACCGCTCCCAGGCCCTTTACTGGGCCACCGTCGCCGGTCTGGCCGGACGATCCGAGCCGCGCCCCGACGACCATCCGGTGTTCGAGAGCCGCTTTCATTACCGCGACTGCACCACCGAGGCCTATTTCCTGCGCGGCGATCTGGCCCGTAATCTCGCCGCCGACCTGCGTGCCCGGGTCGAGGAATCGGCCGCCGCCTGGAAGCCCGGGCGTATCCCCGAGCGGCAGGGGCCGGCGGAGGCTCCGCCCGCCATCGGCGTTACTCCGGCCGGCCTTGGCTCGGGAGTGGCGGCCCGCGTTCCCGACTGGCATCCTCTGCCCGCCGCCCTGCAGCGCCCGGCCAGTCGGTCGCGCCTGGGGGCCGAGGAGGTGTTCGCCACGGTCGGCCGCTCGGTCTATGTGGTGGTGGCGGCCCGCAGCGAGGACGATCTGAAGGCGCGCAAGGGGCGGTTCGGTTCCGCCGTGGCCATGGATGAGCGCACCCTGGTCACCAACTGCCACGTCATCGACGAAATGGCGGTGATCCTGCTGCGCCAGGGCAGCCAGACCCTGCGGGCGACACCCGCCGGCGGCGACCCGGTCACCGACCGCTGCCTGATGACGGTGTCGCCCGGTCGGCTGTCCGCGGTGCCGGGCATCCGGGCGTGGGACGACCTGCGGGTGGGCGAGACGGTCTATTCCATCGGCTCGCCCAAGGGGCTGGAGGCCACTCTGGGGCAGGGCCTGATCTCGGGGTTGCGCCAGATCAAGGGCACCCGCTACGTCCAGACCACCGCGCCCATCTCCCCCGGTTCCTCGGGAGGGGGGCTGTTCGATGCCTCGGGCAATCTGGTTGGCATCACCACCTTTCACATCCGCGACGCCGACGGCCTCAACTTCGCCATCGCGGCGGAGGATTTCTTCCGGTGATCCGCTTGACGCCCCGGCTAGAGGCTGTCCGAGTTAGGTTGACGTCTCATCCTTGACCGTCATTGCCGGACTTGACCCACTGCCGTCCGGTTTAAATTTCCATGAGAGGCCCGAATGGCAGAGCCAATGCGGGTTTGATCCGGTCATGGAACACACAGGACACGGATGCCGCTTCGCGGCCACGGATGATCGCGGATTATGGAAATCCCATATGGTCATCCTGGGGCAGGGTTGGGGAGGTGACCGGAAACGAGCGTATTTCCGTGTTTATCCGTGAGCGGTGCGAAGCACCGCATCCGTGACATCCGTGTCCCACGACTCCACGTCCGCCGCCTCAAATTGAACCGGACAGCAGTGGACTTGACCCGGCAATCCAGACCCCCGGATCAAGTCCGGGGGGCGGAAGGAATGCGATTCAGCTTCAGTCGTACAAGCCCTAAACGTCGCCGCCCGCCTTGATCGCCTCGACGATGTCGCGCAACGATACCGTCTGCGGCCGGTTGCCGGTGGGGGCGGGGGGAATGGCGGCGGGAAAGAACGGACTGTCCGGCTGCAGCGCCTTGGCGAAATCCGAGGGCGACACGGTCCGGACCGTCGCCTGGGTGACCGTCGCCTGGGTGACGGGCGCCACCGCCTGCACCACCTGGGTCAGCGCCGCCTCGGTGGGCGTGGAGGCGGGCGGAGTCTCCGGCCGCGCCACGGGGCGCAAGGCCGCCAGCTGCGGATTGCCGGATTCGATGGCCGGTTCGTGGGCGGCGTCGGCATCGTCGCCCAGCGCGGTCTTGAAACGGGCCTGCACGCTCTTGTAGAGGCCGGCCACGGTGCGGGCCTTGTTGAACACTTCCGGATTGGCGCGGGCGGCGTCGGGCAGCAGGTGACGGGCCGAATGCCTGGGATTGTCCTCCATGCCCTCGATCACCCGGGCGGCGCCGGCCGCCCCCAGGAAATGGGCGAGGTAGAGGTCCGAGGCGGTGGCCTCGCGCCCCAGGCGACGTTCCAGGACCTTGGCGTTGTCCTTGGCGAACTCGGCGGCCATCAGCGACGACAGCCTGGGGTCCTTGCGCAGGTCGAGGATGGCCTTCTTCATGGCCTTGTCCCGTACGTCCAGCCGTCCGTCGGCGCCCTTGACGATGGACTCGGCGGCGTCTTCCAGCCCGTGCTTGGCGCCGTGGCGCTTGACCATGTCCAGCCAGGTGCCCGAGGTGAACTGGAACAGTCCGGCGGCCGAGGACTTGGTGTTGCGGGCATGGGGGTCGAGGCCGCTTTCCTGGGTGGCCTGGGCCAGGAGATAGCCGAACGACACGCCGGTGCTGTCGGCGGCCTCCCTGATGCCCGACACCACGCGCCCCGGGCGGTTGGGCGTCTCGACGGAAAGGGAGCCGGTGACGTCGGCGTTCGGGGTTTGCATGGCGAACCTCGGCGAGCTGAACCACCCTCACCATAGCATGGAAAGGTTACCAAGATTCGACTCGCCGCGATTGAATCTCATCAGCCCCTCAGGCGCCGGGCGCGTGCCTTCAGCACGCTTGGCTTTCGCCGCATAAGCGGCGCGGCGCCTTGCGCCTAGCCCGGTTCCGCTCTGACGGAACCGGGCGGAGATCTTCCCGACTCTTTCGCTTGACGGGGGGCAGGCGGATAAATAGGATGCGCGCTTCTCGGGGGACCGGTATCCGTCCGCCTGGACGGTTTTCGTTGTCCCGAGGCTTGCGAAACACTGATGACAACGCCGAACGGGTCGGCGACCGAACCGCAAGAAAACCCCGGCGGGAAACCGCCGGCGGGTTTTTTTCTGGTTTTCGTCAAGGGACCTGTGTGAAGGGAAAGTGACTGAATGCCCACGATCAATCAATTGATCCGTAAGCCGCGCCAGCCCGTGGCGGCGCGCAACAAGGTCCCCGCCATGGAGGCCTGCCCGCAGAAGCGCGGCGTTTGCACTCGCGTGTACACGACCACTCCGAAGAAGCCGAACTCGGCGCTTCGTAAGGTCGCCCGCGTGCGCCTGACCAACGGTTTCGAGGTTACCTCGTACATCCCGGGCGAAGGTCACAACCTTCAGGAACACTCGGTGGTGATGATCCGCGGCGGCCGTGTGAAGGATCTTCCCGGTGTCCGCTACCACATCATCCGCGGCACGCTCGATACCCAGGGCGTCAAGGATCGCCGTCAGCGTCGTTCGAAGTACGGCGCGAAGCGTCCGAAGTAAGGAGTTCATCAGATGTCTCGTCGTCACGCCGCTGAAAAGCGCGAAATCACCCCCGATGCCAAGTTTGGTGACTATGTGGTCGCCAAGTTCATGAACTGCCTGATGCTGGACGGCAAGAAGTCCGCCGCCGAGGCCATCGTCTATGGCGCCCTGGACAAGATCCAGTCCAAGACCGGCCAGGACCCGCTGAAGGTGTTCCACGAGGCTCTCGACAACGTGAAGCCCGCCCTGGAAGTGCGGTCCCGCCGCGTCGGCGGCGCCACCTACCAGGTGCCCGTCGAAGTGCGTTCCGATCGCCGCCAGGCCCTGGCCATCCGCTGGCTGATCGATTACTCGCGCAAGCGTTCCGAGACCACCATGATCGACCGCCTGTCCGGTGAGCTGCTCGACGCCGCCAACAACCGTGGCGCCGCCGTCAAGAAGCGCGAAGACACCCACCGTATGGCGGAGGCCAACAAGGCCTTCTCCCATTACCGCTGGTAACCGGAGAACGAGACCATCATGGCCCGTACAACGCCCCTCGAGCGGTATCGCAACATCGGCATCATGGCCCACATCGATGCCGGCAAGACCACCACCACCGAACGCATCCTCTACTACACCGGCAAGTCCTATAAGATCGGCGAAGTGCACGAAGGCACCGCCACCATGGACTGGATGGAGCAGGAGCAGGAGCGCGGCATCACCATCACCTCGGCCGCGACCACCGCGTTCTGGCGTGATCACCGCATCAACATCATCGACACCCCCGGCCACGTGGACTTCACCATCGAGGTGGAGCGTTCGCTCCGCGTGCTCGACGGCGCGGTGACCGTGTTCGACTCGGTGGCGGGCGTCGAGCCCCAGTCCGAGACCGTGTGGCGTCAGGCCGACAAGTACGGCGTGCCGCGCATCTGCTTCGTCAACAAGATGGACCGCATCGGCGCCAACTTCTATCGCTGCGTCGATATGATCGTTGACCGCCTGGGCGCCCGTCCGCTGGTCATGCACCTGCCCATCGGCGAGGAAAGCGGCTATGTCGGCATCGTCGACCTGCTGCGCAACACCGCGGTGATCTGGAAGGACGAGAGCCTCGGCGCCGAGTTCTCCGATCAGCCCATCCCCGCCGATCTGGTCGAGAAGGCCGCCGAATACCGCGCCCAGCTCATCGAGACCGCCGTCGAGATGGACGACGCGGCCATGGAGCAGTACCTGGGTGGCGAAGAGCCCTCCCTGGACGTGCTGAAGGCCTGCATCCGCAAGGGCACCATCACCCGGACCTTCGTGCCGGTGCTGTGCGGCTCGGCGTTCAAGAACAAGGGCGTGCAGCCCCTGCTCGACGCCGTCATCGACTATCTCCCGGCCCCGGTCGACATTCCCGCCATCAAGGGCGTGAAGTTCGGCACCGAGGACGAGATCGCCAAGCACTCCACCGACGACGAGCCCTTCGCCGGTCTCGCCTTCAAGATCATGAACGACCCCTTCGTGGGTTCGCTGACCTTCGTGCGCGTCTATTCGGGCGTGGTCGAGTCGGGCAGCTACATCCAGAATACCGTGAAGGAAAAGCGCGAGCGCGTCGGCCGCATGCTGCTGATGCACGCCAACTCGCGCGAGGAAATCAAGGAAGCCCGCGCCGGCGACATCGTCGCCTTCGCCGGTCTCAAGGACACCACCACCGGTGACACCCTGTGCGACCCGACCCCCAGCTCGCTGGTGGTGCTCGAGCGCATGGAGTTCCCCGAGCCCGTCATCGAAGTCGCCGTGGAGCCCAAGTCCAAGGCCGACCAGGAGAAGATGGGCATCGCCCTGGCTCGCCTGGCCGCCGAGGATCCCTCGTTCCGCGTCACCTCGGACGCCGAATCCGGCCAGACCGTGATCAAGGGCATGGGCGAACTGCATCTGGAAATCCTCGTGGACCGCATGAAGCGCGAGTTCAAGGTGGAAGCCAATGTGGGCGCCCCGCAGGTGGCCTACCGCGAGACCATCTCCAAGGTCTACGAGGTCGATTACACCCACAAGAAGCAGACCGGTGGCTCGGGCCAGTTCGCCCGCGTCAAGATCAAGTTCGAGCCCGCCGAGAAGGGCGCCGGCTTCGTCTTCGAGAACAAGGTCATCGGCGGCTCGGTGCCCAAGGAATACGTCCCCGGCGTGGACAAGGGCATCCGCTCGGCCATGGATAACGGCGTCATCGCCGGCTTCCCCATGATCGACTTCAAGGCCACCCTGGTGGACGGCGCCTACCACGACGTCGACTCGTCGGTTCTCGCCTTCGAAATCGCGTCCCGCGCCGCCTTCCGCGAAGGCATCGCCAAGGCCGGTCCGAAGCTGCTCGAGCCGATGATGAAGGTCGAGGTCGTCACCCCCGAGGATTACCTGGGCGACGTGATCGGCGACCTGAACAGCCGCCGTGGCCAGGTCAACGACATGGACCAGCGCGCCAACGCCCGCGTCATCACCGCCATGGTGCCGCTGGCCAACATGTTCGGCTACGTGAACACCCTGCGCTCCATGTCGCAGGGCCGCGCCCAGTACAGCATGACCTTTGATCACTATTCGGAAGTGCCCCAGAACGTGTCGGACGAGATCCGCGCGAAGCTGGCCGGCTAACCTGACCTATTCGAGACCGGAGTAAGATACGATGGCCAAGGCTAAATTTGAACGCACCAAGCCTCACTGCAACATCGGGACCATTGGTCACGTCGACCATGGCAAGACCTCGCTGACCGCGGCGATCACCAAGATCCTGGCCGAGACCGGCGGCGCCACCTTCACCGCCTACGACCAGATCGACAAGGCGCCGGAAGAGAAGGCCCGTGGCATCACCATCTCGACCGCCCACGTCGAGTACGAGACCACCAACCGCCACTACGCCCACGTGGACTGCCCCGGCCACGCCGACTATGTGAAGAACATGATCACCGGCGCGGCGCAGATGGACGGCGCCATCCTGGTGGTGTCGGCCGCCGACGGCCCCATGCCCCAGACCCGCGAGCACATCCTGCTGGCCCGTCAGGTGGGCGTGCCCGCCCTGGTGGTGTTCATGAACAAGTGCGACATGGTCGACGATCCCGAGCTGCTGGATCTGGTCGAGCTGGAAGTGCGCGAGCTGCTGTCGTCCTACGACTTCCCCGGCGACGACATTCCGATCGTCAAGGGCTCGGCCCTGTGCGCCCTGGAAGACAAGCAGCCGGAAATCGGCCGCGACGCCATCCTGAAGCTGATGGCCGAAGTCGATGCCTACATCCCGCAGCCGGAGCGTCCGAAGGACAAGCCGTTCCTGATGCCGATCGAGGACGTGTTCTCGATCTCGGGCCGCGGCACCGTGGTTACCGGCCGCGTCGAGCGTGGCGTGGTGAAGGTGGGCGAGGAAGTCGAGATCGTCGGCATCAAGCCGACCGTCAAGACCACCTGCACCGGCGTGGAAATGTTCCGCAAGCTGCTCGACCAGGGTGAGGCCGGCGACAACATCGGCGCCCTGCTGCGCGGCACCAAGCGCGAGGACGTGGAGCGCGGCCAGGTTCTGGCGGCTCCGGGCTCCATCACGCCGCACACCAAGTTCGAGGCCGAGGCCTACGTTCTGACCAAGGAAGAAGGCGGCCGTCACACTCCGTTCTTCACCAATTATCGTCCGCAGTTCTACTTCCGCACCACCGACGTCACCGGCGTCGTGGAGCTGCCGGAAGGCACCGAGATGGTGATGCCGGGCGACAACGTGAAGATGCACGTGACCCTGATCGCCCCCATCGCCATGGACCAGGGCCTGCGCTTCGCCATCCGCGAGGGCGGCCGTACCGTCGGCGCCGGCGTGGTCGCCAAGATCGTCGAGTAGTCTTTAAGACTCTTCGCCGAAACGAGACGCCCCCGGAGGGAAACCTCCGGGGGCGTCGTCGTTTCCGGCCGGAAAGCCGGCAGGCTGCCTCCCTCAACGCTCCTGGGGCAGGATGATGGCCAGAATCTCCACTGGCCGCTTGTGTCCGGCGGAAGCCAGGGCGGCGACATGGTCGCCGGGCGCGGCCGGAATACCGGCCAGCCGCAGCCGCTCGATCACCTCTTCCGTGCTGCTGCCGATCACCGGCGCCAGCTGGGAAATGGGCGCCCGCTCGGCCGCCCGCGCCAGACGGGCCGCCGGATTGGCCGACGGCTTGGGCGGAGCCAGGGCGATGAAGGCGGCGATGCCCAGGGCGGTGACACCGGCCATCACCTGCATGTGGCGCTGGCGCAGCATCTGGGCGAACGAGGCCCGGTGGCGCACGACGTGCAGGACCGCCACGGCGATGAACGCCATGCCCAGCCATTCATGGATGGTCTCCGCCGGTTCCTTGGCCAGATGGAAGAACAGGATCACCCCGGTGATGCCGACCACCACCGACAGGATGGCGGTGCCGGGAGTGGAGTAGCGGCGCAGCGCCGTCTCGAAGCAGGTCATGATGCCCTCTCGATCTCATGGACAGGAATAGGATGGAGGAGGGCGGTAACGCCCGTATGTCGGCTTCGTCGCGGGACTGTATGAAAGTGTAACGAGCCTTTCTCCTTCCCCTGGCGCCCCCGTCCTGCTATCCAATTCCCCTTTTCGGGCAGAGGGAAAAGAACGGGCATGACGCGCAAGCTGTTCGGCACCGACGGGATCAGGGGCACCGCCAACACCGACCCCATGACGGCCGAGATGGCCATGAAGCTGGGCATGGCCGCCGGAAGGCATTTCACGCGCGGCGACCATCGCCATGTGGTGGTGATCGGCAAGGACACCCGCCTGTCGGGCTATCTGATCGAACCGGCGCTGACGGCGGGCTTCATCTCGGTGGGCATGGACGTGGTGCTGCTGGGGCCGTTGCCCACTCCGGCGGTGGCCATGCTGACCCGCTCCATGCGCGCCGATCTGGGCGTGATGATCTCGGCGTCGCACAATCCCTATCAGGACAACGGCATCAAGCTGTTCGGCCCCGACGGCTTCAAGCTCTCCGACGAGGACGAGCTGACCATCGAAGCCTCCATGTTCAACGGCCTGGACTCCTACCGGGTGGGTTCCGACCATCTGGGTCGCGCCAAGCGCCTGGACGATGCCGCCGGGCGCTACATCGAATACGCCAAGTACACCTTCCCGCGCGGCCTGCGCCTGGACGGCCTGAAGATCGTGGTCGATTGCGCCAACGGCGCCGCCTACAAGGTGGCCCCCACCGTGCTGTGGGAACTGGGGGCCGAGGTGATACCGGTGGCGGTCAGTCCCGACGGCTTCAACATCAACCGGAATTGCGGCTCGCTGCACACCGGGACCATGCGCGAGCAGGTGGTGGCCCATGGCGCCCATCTGGGCATCGCGCTCGACGGCGACGCCGACCGGGTGGTGCTGTGCGACGAGCAGGGCCACATGATCGACGGCGACCAGCTGATGGCGCTGATCGGCGATCTCTGGCACCGTTCCGGCCAGCTGAAGGGGGGCGGCATCGTCGCCACCGTGATGTCCAACCTGGGCCTGGAACGCTTCCTCGGCCAGCGGGGCCTCAAGACCATCCGCACGGCGGTGGGCGACCGCTACGTGCTGGAGCACATGCGCCGCGAGGGCTTCAACGTGGGCGGCGAACAGTCGGGCCACATCATCCTGTCCGACCATTCCACCACCGGCGACGGCCTGGTGGCCGGGCTGCAGGTGCTGGCGGCGCTGGTCCAGTCGGGCAAGCCGGCCAGCGAGATGCTGCGGCTGTTCACGCCGCTGCCCCAGGTGCTGAAGAACGTGCGGGTGGCCAAGGGCTCGGTGGCCGAGGTGCTGGCCGCGCCTGCGGTCACGGGGGCCATCGCGGAGTCCGAGGCCAGGCTGGCCGGGCAGGGGCGCCTGCTGATCAGGAAGTCGGGGACCGAGCCGCTGATCCGGGTGATGGCCGAGGGCGAGGACGAGACCCTGGTCGAGGCCTCGGTCGATGCCATCGTGGACGCCATCCGCGGGGTGGCGGGCTGAGGGTATGAAAAAGGGGGCTTCTGCCCCCTTGTCCCGTTCCGGTCCCTAGGCCGCCGCCGTGGCGGCCTCGGGGGCGAAGCGCTCCACCACCCGGTGCATGGTCCGGGCGATGTCGGGGCACAGCCGGATCAGGCGTTCGGCCAGATCGCGGGCGCGGTCGGTGTCCACCGGGTGGCCGGCGGCCTCCGCCTCGAGAATCGCGGCAAGCTGATCGATCTCTTCCCATCTGTACTGCATGACGTGCCTCGTGGGATGTGTAACCATGCTTTCGTATAGGCGAATATACGCACCTGTATTGCGCCGCACAAGAGGGTGAACACCTGATTTCGCCTCTTGCGACAAAATGTCACCCAGATGCAGTGTGTAACGGTCATGTTAATTTTGTGTCAAAAGCATTAAATCTTTCGATTGCAACGGAGTCCGGTCATGCGTGGAAGGGTTCTGATCATCGCCGGCTCGGATTCGGGCGGCGGCGCCGGCATCCAGGCCGACATCAAGGCGGTGACCTGCCTGGGCGGATACGCCGCCACTGCCATTACCGCGCTGACCGCCCAGAACACCCACGGGGTGAGCGGCATTCACGAGGTGCCGCCGTCCTTCGTGCGGGCCCAGATGGAGGCGGTGCTGTCCGACATCGGCGCCGATTGCATCAAGACCGGCATGCTGGCCTCGGCCGCCATCGTCGAGGCGGTGGCCGAGGGGCTGGCGGCGCTGGCCCCCGAGGTGCCGCTGGTGCTCGACCCGGTGATGGTGGCCAAGGGCGGCGCCGCCCTGCTGGAGGGCAGCGCCGCCGGGGCGCTGGTGTCGCTGCTGGTGCCGCGCGCCCGCCTGCTCACCCCCAACATTCCCGAGGCCGAGGTGCTGCTGGGCCGTCCCATCGGCGGCGTGGACGGCCTGGAGCGCGCCGCGCTGGATCTGCTGGCTCTGGGACCCAAGGCGGTGCTGCTCAAGGGTGGGCATCTGGAGGGCGACGACCTGGTGGACGTCCTGGCCGATGGCGGGGGCGTGCGGCGCTATGCCGGGCGGCGCGTCAGAACCCGCTCGACCCATGGCACCGGCTGCACCCTGGCGTCGGCCATCGCCGCCGGGTTGGCCCGGGGCCTGCCTCTCGCCGAAGCGGTGGAGCGGGCCAGGGCCTATCTGGTCAAGGCCATCGAGACGGCACCCGGATTAGGGAGCGGCCACGGCCCCCTCAACCATGGGCATCCGCTGGGGGAATTCCCGCCAGGGTGCGGATGATGGAGCGGGTCAGCAGCTGAAAGTCCACCGGCTTGACCAGCTGGTCGTTCATGCCCGCCGCGATGCACAGCTCGCGGGCCGAGGCGAAGCCGTGGGCGGTGAGCCCGATGATGGGCAGTTCGTCGCGGCTCAGGTGGGCGCGGATGGCCCTGGTGGCGTCCAGGCCGCTCATCTGCGGCATCTCCATGTCCATCAGGATCAGGTCGGGGCGCCGGGCCGGGTCCAGGGCGCAGGGCACCACCTGGGCGCCGTTGTCCACCCGGATGACCTCGATGCCGTTCATGCCCAGGAATTCGGAATAGATCTCGGCCAGCTGGGGGTTGTCCTCGGCCAGCAGGACGCGGCGACCGGCCAGGGCGCGGAAGTCGGGGGAGGCGTAGGCCTCGGCCTCCTCGGCCGCCTGGGCATCCAGGGCGGGGGCGACCCCCAGCAGGGCCGAGAAGCGGAAGACGCTGCCGTGGTCCGGCCGGGACTCCACCGTGATCTCGCCCCCCATCATCTCCACCAGGGTGCGGCACACCGACAGGCCCAGCCCGGTGCCGCCATAGCGGCGGGTGGTGGTGCCGTCGCCCTGGGTGAAAGGCTCGAAGATGGCTTCCAGCCGGTCGGCGGGAATGCCGATGCCGGAATCCGCCACCTCGCATTCCAGCATCAGGCTGATGTCGTCGATGGGCAGGGTGCGGACGTTGACCCGCACGCTGCCCCGGCTGGTGAACTTGACGGCGTTGCCCACCAGATTGATGAGAATCTGCCCCAGGCGGAGGGCGTCGCCCACCAGCCGGGTGGGCGCGCCCTCGGCCCGGCGCAGCGACAGGGCCACGCCCTTCTCCTCGGCCAGGGGGCGGGTCAGATCCTCCACATGGCCCAGCATCTCGTCCAGGTCGAAGGGGGTCAGGTCCAGGGAATATTTGCCCGCCTCGATGCGCGAGATGTCCAGGATGTCATCGACGATGGCCAGCAGGTGGCGGGCGGCGCGGCCCACCTTGGGCAGCATGGCCCTGGCCCTGGCCAGGGTGGGCGCCATGCCGGCCAGTTGCACGAAGCCCAGGATCGAGGCGATGGGGGTGCGCAGTTCGTGGCTCATCACCGCCAGGAAGTCGGACTTGGCGCGGTTGGCGCTTTCGGCCTCGGCGGTGGCGCGGCGCAGGTCGCCGATCAGCCGTTCGTTCTCGAAGCTCAGCCGGATGGACTGGACCAGCACCCGCTCGGCCGCCCGGCACGACAGGGTCACCACCACCAGGAAGACGGCGGCCATCACCGCCAGGATGGTCATCATCCGCTCGCCCGACAGGGCGACGGGAATGATGAAGCCCAGGATGGTGGGCAGGGCGAAGGCCATCTGGCCGGGGAAATAGGCCGACAGGCTGGCCAGCGACGCCGCCGTCAGCCCGGTCAGGATCACCGCGATGAACAGGGCGAGGCCGGCGTGGTGGGGATCGAAGGCGGCCAGCCCGAAGATCAGCCACATGAAACCCGACAGGGCCAGATTGAAGGCCATGTAGGGTCCCCAGAAATCGGGCCGGAGGTCGCGGTCGGCCACCGTCCAGTAGAAACGCAGCATGGCGAGGCGCAGCGCCGTCACCGCCACGAAGGCCCCGGCCCACCACCAGACGTCCTCGCCCGCCACCGGGGCGGCACCCAGGGCGGCCAGCAGGGCGATGACGGCGCCGGTGATCGCGGTGAAGGGCAGGTTGCGGGCCAGGACGCGGATCTGCTCGGCCCGCACCCGGACGTCGATGGGGATGGTCTCAGCGTCCACGACCCTTGGCCTTGGTCGGCCTGGCCTTCGCCACCGGCGGAAACCAGTCGTGCAGGCGGACTTCGGCGGGGAAAACCGCTTCCCCCCGCCACCATGCCCGCGCCGCGTCGGGCCGGTCGATCACCGCCTTCAGGGCGGGAACGAAATCCACGCCGGGACAGTCGCGGCCCGCCATGTGCAGCGGATGGGCCAGACCGAACACCGCGCCGTCGAACACGTCCTTGGGCGGTTGCTGGAATTCGGGGCTGGGGGCGGGGCCGAACAGCGGCGCGTCCAGCTTGGCGAAGGTGGACATGCACCAGCGCACGTCCACCTGATAGACGCCCCGGCACTTCATGGGGCGGACGTCGTAGATGGCGCAGGCGTTGTCCACCAGGAAGACGCAGGGCCGACCGGAATTCCAGGCCTTCAGCCGTTCGATCAGCGAGGCGCCGTCCGGGCGGCGGCGCAGGGAATCGGCCACATGGAACACCTCGGTGACGGTGGCGCCCACCCGCTGGTGACAACACCAGCCGCAGCCCTTGGCGCAACCGGCGGGCGGGGTTCCCAGGGCGAAGGCCGGGGTGGCGCGTACCGACGCCCACAGCCTCTCGGCCTCGGCCTGGGCCTCGGCGACCGCCGCGACGACGGCATCCGGACCGCGGGGCATGGCGGCCCCCACCAGGGCCCGCGCCGCCTCGAACGCGGCGTCGCGCAACGGCGAGCCCGCCCCTCCAGACCTGGTGGAGGCCATGGCGCGAAGGGCGGCGGTGGCGTCGAAAAGGGTGTTCATCATCGTGGAGAATACCAAGGCCCGGCGGGGCGCGCCACCCACCGGCAAGGAATATGCACGGCGGCCAAATGCTTCATTGCGAAACCCCCTTCGCCCTCATACACTCCGCCCGGGCCACGGTCCCCCAACGGGCCGCGTCCCTTCTGCGAGGGAGGGTTATATTTATGAGCGACGTTTCCAAGCCGGCTGCCAAGCCCGCCAATCCCAATTTCTCTTCCGGCCCCTGCGCCAAGCGACCCGGTTGGACGGTCGATGCGCTGAAGGACACGCCGGTCGGCCGGTCGCACCGCGCCAAGATCGGCAAGACCAAGCTGGAAGAGCTGATCAACCGCACCCGTTCCGTGCTGGGCATTCCCGCCGATTACCGCATCGGCATCGTTCCCGCTTCCGATACCGGTGCCGTCGAGATGGCCATGTGGTCGCTTCTGGGCGCGCGCGGTATCGACGCGCTTGCCTGGGAAAGCTTCGGCGAGGGCTGGGTGACCGACATCACCAAGCAGCTGAAGATCGAGGACGTGCGCGTCTTCAAGGCGCCCTACGGCTCGCTGCCCAACCTCGCCGAGGTGGATTGCGACCGTGACGTGGTCTTCACCTGGAACGGCACCACCGGCGGCGTCCGCGTGCCCGACGGCGACTGGATCAAGGCCGACCGCAAGGGCCTGACCATCTGCGACGCCACCTCGGCCGTGTTCGCCATGGACATGCCCTGGGACAAGCTGGACGTGGTCACCTGGTCCTGGCAGAAGGTGCTGGGCGGCGAAGGCGCCCACGGCATGCTGGTGCTGTCTCCCCGCGCCGTCGAGCGCCTGGAGAGCTACAAGCCGGCCTGGCCGCTGCCCAAGATCTTCCGCATGACCAAGGGCGGCAAGCTGATCGAAGGCATCTTCAAGGGCGAGACCATCAACACGCCGTCGATGATCGCCGTGGAAGACCAGATCGACGCCCTGAAGTGGGCCGAGTCCATCGGCGGCCTCAAGGCCCTGATCGCCCGTTCGGAAGCCAACCTCAAGGCCGTGCAGTCCTGGCTGGACAAGTCCGACTGGGCCGCCAACCTGGCCGACGAGGCCAAGGTGCGCTCCTGCACCTCCATCTGCATGATCGTCAAGGCGCCGTTCTTCGCCAAGCTGTCCGCCGACGACCAGGCGGCGGCGGCCAAGAAGATCGTCACCCTGCTCGACAAGGAAGGGGTGGCCTACGACATCGGCGCCTATCGCGACGCGCCCGCCGGCCTTCGGGTCTGGGGCGGCGCCACGGTGGAAACCGCCGATATCGAGAAGCTCCTGCCCTGGCTGGACTGGGCCTTCGCCCAGGTCAAGGCCGAGTTCGAGCCCAAGGTCTCCTGATCCAATAATACCGTGAACCGGGCGCCGCTTTGCAAAAAGGCGGCGCCCGAACTCCATCTGAGGAAGCACCAATGCCCAAGGTTCTCATCAGCGACAAGTTGAGCCCCGCCGCCGTTCAGATCTTCAAGGATCGCGGCATCGAAACCGACGTGAAGACCGGCCTCGCTCCCGACGAGCTGAAGGCCATCATCGGCCAGTACGACGGCCTCGCCATCCGTTCCAACACCAAGGTCACCGCCGAGATCCTGGCCGCCGCCACCAACCTCAAGGTGGTCGGCCGCGCCGGCATCGGCGTCGACAACGTGGACGTGCCCGCCGCCACCGGCCGGGGCATCGTGGTGATGAACACCCCCTTCGGCAATTCCATCACCACCGCCGAGCACGCCATCGCCATGATGTTCGCCCTGGCCCGCGAAATCCCCGAGGCCAATGCCAGCACCCACGCCGGCAAGTGGGAGAAGAACCGCTTCATGGGCGTCGAGCTGACCGGCAAGGTGCTGGGCATCGTCGGCTGCGGCAATATCGGCGCCATCGTCGCCGACCGCGCCCAGGGCCTGCGCATGCGGGTCATCGCCTATGATCCCTTCCTGTCCCATGAGCGCGCCAAGGAGCTGAACGTCGAGAAGGTGGAACTGGACGAGCTGTTCCCCCGCGCCGATTTCATCACCCTGCACACGCCGCTGACCGACGCCACCCGCAACATCATCGACGCCAAGGCCATGGCCAAGATGAAGAAGGGCGTGCGCATCATCAATTGCGCCCGCGGCGGCCTGGTGGTCGAGGAAGACCTGCTGGCGGCCCTGGAATCCGGCCAGGTGGCCGGTGCCGCGCTGGACGTGTTCAAGACCGAGCCGGCCAAGGAAAACGCCCTGTTCGGCAATCCGAAGGTGGTCTGCACCCCGCATCTGGGCGCGTCGACCTCGGAAGCCCAGGAGAACGTCGCCCTGCAGGTGGCCGAGCAGATGGCCGATTACCTGCTGACCGGCGCCGTCACCAACGCGCTGAACATCCCGTCGGTGTCGGCCGAGGACGCGCCCAAGCTGAGGCCCTACATGACGCTGGCCAACCAGATCGGCAGCTTCGCCGGCCAGCTGACCGAGACCGGCATCAAGGACGTGAAGATCGAGTATCTCGGCCACGTCGCCACGCTCAACACCAAGCCGCTGACCGCCATGGTCCTCGAGGGCCTGCTGAAGCCCATGAACGAGGCGGTCAACATGGTCAACGCCCCGGTGGTGGCCAAGGAGCGCAACATCAAGGTGTCCGAGGTCAAGACCGAGACCGAGGGCGACTACCACACCCTGGTGCGCCTGACCGTCACCACCGACAAGCGCGAGCGCTCGGTGGCCGGCACCCTGTTCGGCGGCGACAAGGCCCGCGTGGTGGAGATCAAGGGCATCTCCATCGAGGCCGAGCTGGGCGCCAACATGCTCTACGTCACCAACCAGGACAAGCCGGGCTTCATCGGCGCGCTGGGCACGCTGCTGGGCGCCAACGGCGTCAACATCGCCACCTTCCACCTCGGCCGCGCCGAGGCGGGCGGCGACGCCATCCTGCTGACCCAGGTGGACCAGCCGGTGTCGCCCGAACTGCTGGAAAAGGTCCGGGCCCTGCCCCAGGTGGTGCAGGCCAAGTTCCTGACCTTCGCCTGACCGGCTTTCCGTCCGTCGCAAGGGCCGCGGTGGCGACACCGCGGCCCTTGTCGTTTGATCGCAATCGCTAAAGTTTCGTGACAAAAGGTCAGAATCATAATACCTAAGGCTCGACATCGACCTAGGGTCTTCTACGTAGGAAGTGTCCGAAGTAGGGGCGTTCTGGCAGGAGTGCGGAATGGCTTGGCTTTTCGGTGGCAATACGGCGGTTAAGGTGCACCCCCTGACCGAGGCTGTTTCCCGTGACGACGGTTCGATCGGCCGGCTGGCGGCCATCGACACCGCTATCGACCAACTGCTGGCAGGAAAATACCGGTCGGTGCCAGCCGGCAACTGCCCGACCACGTCGAAGATCAAGGCTCTGGCCGAGCAGTTGGAGGGCCAGGCCCGCTCCACCCTGAAGCTGGAAGTGGGTCTGTCGGTCAACGTCAACGAGGCGGTGACCAAGGCGGCGGGCATGATGCGCGATGTTAACGAGGTGGACCGGCGCTCGCAGACCATCGCCACCGCCGCCCAGCAGCTGGTGGCCAGCGTGGCGCAGATCGCCGCCACTTCGAGGGCGGCGGCCGAGGATGCCGGCTCGGCCCAGGAGGTGGCGACGGAAAGCCGCAGCGCCGCCGATCAGGCCATCGGCGCCATGCGCGCCATCGCAAGCGCGGTGCAGGCCGCCGCCGGCAAGGTGGATTCCCTGGCCCAGGCCTCGGTCCAGATCGGCGACATCGTTAATCAGATCGAGGACATCGCGTCGCAGACCAACCTGCTGGCGCTCAACGCCACGATCGAGGCAGCCCGGGCCGGCGAGGCCGGCAAGGGCTTCGCCGTGGTCGCCAACGAGGTCAAGAACCTCGCCAACCAGACGGCCCGCGCCACCGTGGACATCCGTTCGCGCATCGAGAACCTGCGGGTCGAGATGGGCGAGATCGTCCGCACCATGCAGGACGGCGCCAGCGCCGTCGAGCATGGCGAGGGGGTCATCAACACCACCAGCCAGGGCATGGGCCGGCTGGTGGACCAGGTTCACGGCGTCTCCATGAAGATGGCCGAGATCGCCGGCATCCTGAACCAGCAGACCGCCGCGTCCGCCGACGTGTCGGAAGGCGTCGGCGCCATCGCCACCCTGTCGGCCCGCAATGTCGCCACCATCTCCGACGTGGTCGACGAGATGGACATGGCGTCCAAGGGCATTCTTGCCTCGCTCAACGAGATGAGCGCCCTGGAGATCGAGGACTTCACCCTGCACGTGGCCAAGTCGGACCACATGCTGTGGCGCAAGCGCCTCGCCGACATGGTGGTGGGGCGCGAGGTGCTCAACCCCGACGAACTGGCCGACCATACCAGTTGCCGCCTGGGCAAGTGGTGTACATCGCTCACCGACGAGAGCATTCTCAGGCATCCCGCCTATGCCGCCCTGGAGGCTCCGCACCGCGAGGTGCATCGCCACGGCATCGATGCCGCCAGGGCGTTCCGCGGCGGCGACCTGGATGGGGCGCTGGCCGCCATCGAACGCGCCGCCCTCGCATCCGAGGGCGTGATGAAGTGCCTGAACGATCTGGGCGACCGGCGGCGGTTTTAAGCGGCCTGGAACCCGATTCCGTTTGCCCCGGGGGGCCAAACGCGATACATCGGCAGATGCCAGATAACCGGGCGGGCGTCCCTCGGACGCTCTTCCCTTGTTCCAGGTTGCGACACCAAGAGATGACCGAGACCGCCAATCGGGCCCTGCTGCCCGCCGGCCTGCGCGACATGCTGCCCCCCGACGCGGAGTTCGAAGCTTCCGTCGTCCACGGCCTGATGAGCATTTTCGCCCGTCACGGCTATGACCGGGTCAAGCCGCCGCTGATCGAGTTCGAGGAAAGCCTGCTGGACGGCGCCGGCGGCGGCACCTCGTCCCAGACCTTCCGGGTCATGGACCCCATGAGCCAGAAGATGATGGGACTGCGCGCCGACATGACGCCGCAGGTGGCCCGCATCGCCGCCACCCGTCTGGGCAGCCAGCCCCGGCCGCTGCGCCTCTCCTATGCCGGCCAGGTGTTGCGGGTCAAGGGCAGCCAGCTGCGCCCCGAGCGCCAGTTCGGCCAGGTGGGGATCGAGCTGATCGGATCGGATGCCGCGAGCGCCGATGCCGAGGTGCTGGTGATGACCGCCGAGGCCCTGGCCGATCTGGGGGTCTCCGGCGTCTCGGCTGATCTGGCCCTGCCCACCCTGGTTCCGGCGGTGTTCGCCGCCTATGGCATCACCGGCGAGGCCGCCGACCGCCTGCGCGCCGTCCTCGACCATAAGGACAGCGCCATGGTGGCCACCTTGGGCGGTGCCGCCGCGCCGCTGCTGCAATCCCTGATCGCCGCCGCCGGCCCCGCCGGGCGCGCTTTGGCCGAGCTTGGTGGACTGGATCTGCCGCCCGCCGCCGCCCGCGAGCGCGACCGGCTGGCCCGGGTGGTGGAACTGGTCGCCGCCGACCTGCCCACCCTGACGCTCACCATCGATCCGGTGGAGAACCGGGGCTTCGAGTACCATACCGGTCTCAGCTTCACCCTGTTCGCCCGCAATATCGGCGCCGAGCTGGGGCGCGGCGGTCGCTATCAGGGCGGTGGGGGCGAGCCCGCCACCGGCGCCACCCTGTTCATGGATTCGGTGCTCGCCGCGCTGCCCGGGCCGAAGCCGGCCAGGCGGCTGTTCGTTCCGGCGGGGACGCCCCGGGCCTGGGCCCAGGCGTTCCGCGCCCAGGGCTGGGTCACGGTCTCGGGGCTGGACCCCGTGGCCGATGAAGTGCTGGAAGCAAGGCGTCAGGGCTGTGGGCATCGCCTCGGCCCCGACGGTATCGTCGACGTGGAATTAGGTTAGGGGACGAGTGATGGCGAACGTGGCTGTGGTCGGCGCCCAGTGGGGCGACGAGGGCAAGGGCAAGGTCGTCGATTGGCTTTCCGAGCGCGCCGACGTGGTGGTGCGCTTCCAGGGAGGCCACAACGCCGGCCATACCCTGGTCATCAACGGCGTGACCTACAAGCTGTCGCTGCTGCCGTCGGGCGTGGTGCGCGGCAAGCTCTCCATCATCGGCAACGGCGTGGTGATCGATCCCTGGGCCCTGCTGGCCGAGATCGAGCGCATCCGCGCGCAAGGCATCGACGTCACCCCCGACGTGCTGAAGATCGCCGAGAACGCCTGCCTGATCCTGCCGCTGCACGCCCATCTGGACAAGGCGCGCGAAGAGGCCAGCGGCTCGGCCAAGATCGGCACCACCGGCCGCGGCATCGGCCCGGCCTACGAGGACCGGGTCGGCCGTCGCGCCATCCGCGTCTGCGACCTGGCCGACGAGAGCGTGCTGAAGGCCAAGATCGCCACCTTGCTGCGCCACCACAACGCCCTGCTGCGCGGCCTGGGCGCCGCCGAGGTGGACGGCGCCGAGCTGCTGGCCAAGCTGCTGGACGTGGCGCCCAAGATCCTGCCCTTCGCCGACGTGGTCTGGCAGCACCTGGACGAGGTGCGCCACACCAGGAAGCGCGTGCTGTTCGAGGGGGCGCAGGGCGCCATGCTCGACGTGGACCACGGCACCTATCCTTATGTCACCTCCTCCAACACCGTGTCGGGCAACGCCGGCACCGGATCGGGCGTCGGTCCGGGGCAGGTGGGCTACGTGCTGGGCATCTGCAAGGCCTACACCACCCGGGTGGGCGAGGGACCGTTCCCCACCGAGCTGTTCGACGAGATCGGCAAGAGCATCGGCGAGCGCGGCCACGAATTCGGCACCGTCACCGGCCGTCCGCGCCGTTGCGGCTGGTTCGACGCCGTCATGGTCCGCCAGGCGGTCAAGGTGGGCGGCATCACCGGCATCGCGCTGACCAAGCTGGACGTGCTGGACGGGTTCAAGGAACTGAAGATCTGCACCGGCTACAAGCTGGACGGCAAGGTGATCAACCACTTCCCGGCCTCCATGACCGGCCAGGCCAGCGTGGAGCCCATCTACGAGGTCATCGAGGGCTGGTCCGAGAGCACCCGCGGCGTGCGCTCGTGGAAGGACCTGCCCGCCACCGCCATCAAGTACATCCGCCGTATCGAGGAACTGATCGAGGCGCCGGTGGCGCTGCTGTCCACCAGCCCCGAGCGCGAGGACAGCATCCTGGTGCATGATCCCTTCGCCACCTGACGGCGCAGCGATCTGATTGTAGGACGGCCTTTCCGCCTTTAGACTGAGAAGCAGTCCGGTCCCGTCACGGGGACCGGCCCATGGAAGGGGCAGATGTCGGAAATCGACGAGGCCGAGATCGAGATCGATCCGGCCGAGGACGAGGATGGCGATGACGTCAAGGTGGAGGTGGTCAAGCAGACCGGTCCACCCGGGGTTCTGCGCGACCGCTTCACCATCCGTTCCAACCAGCCGCTGCCCGAACTGTCCACCCCCTCGGCCGACGCCTTCGTCGCCGAGGACAAGCGTGATCCCAGCCGCGCCCTGTTCGGTCTGATCTGCAAGCCCGAACTGCCGCCCCGCGTCAACGTGATGCGGGCCTTGAAGGGCGTGTCCTCGCCGGGCCTGATGCAGTTGGTGGAATGGGGGCCCATGAACTGGCCGCCCGCCGGCCGCCAGTGCATGACGGTGGTCTACGAACGCCCGGCCGGCAACCGGGTGATGAATTCCATGCGCTCGGACGTGCCGCGCATCGACGAGTACCAGATCACCAAGCGGGTGATCGAGCCGCTGACCGCCGCGCTGAAGGAAATGGATTCCCGCGGTGTTCCCCACCGTTCCATCCGCCCCACCAACCTGTTCTTCGCCGACGGCAACGGCGAGCGCCTGGCCTTCGGCGATTGCGTCTGCACGCCGCCGGCCTTCGATCAGCCCATCCTGTTCGAGACCATCGAATCGGGCATGTGCACCCCCATCGCCCGGGGCAGCGGCAATCATACCGAGGATTTCTATTCCCTGGGCGTCACCATCGCCTTCCTGATTCTCGGCCGCAATCCGGTGGCCGGCATGAACGACGACGCCATCCTGGCCGCCAAGATCCAGCAGGGCAGCTACAACATGCTGATCGGCGACGAACGTCTGCCGCTGCCCCTGATCGAGCTGCTGCGCGGCCTGCTGTGCGACGACGGCGACCAGCGCTGGGATGCCGAGGACCTGGATCTGTGGCTGTCGGGGCGGCGCATGTCGCCGCTGCAGCCCCGGGGCGAGAAGCGGGCGGCGCGCGGCTTCCCCTTCATGGGCAAGGAATACTTCAACGGCCGTGAACTGTCCCAGGCCATGTCCAGGAACTGGGATCAGGCCATTCCGCCGGTGGTCGAGGGCAAGCTGGAACTGTGGCTGCGCCGCGCCGTCGAGGACAAGGACAAGGCCAACGTGGTGGCCGAGGTGGTGCGCATGGCGCTCAACTCCTCCACCGACAAGAAAAGCTCTACCGACCTGATGCTGTGCAAGGTCCTGATCCTGTTGGATCAGGCCGCGCCCATCCGCTACAAGGGCTTCAACGCCATGCCCGACGGCTTCGGCTCGGCGCTGGCGGCGGTGATGGCCAGCCGGGGCGACACCCGGCTGCTGACCGAGATCATCCTGCGCGAGGTGCCGCGCCTGTGGTTCGAGATGCGCGGCGAGTACCAGCCCGACAACTCGCTGATGGAATCCAACTTCAAGGAGTTGCGCTCCTACCTGTCGCAGACCGGCATGGGATACGGGCTGGAACGCTGCCTGTACGAGCTGAACGACGCCCTGCCGTGCCAAAGCTCGCTGTTGGGCGAGGAATACGTGGTCGAGGTCAAGGAATTGCTGCCGGCGCTCAACGTCGCGGCGTCCAAGCGGACCGACGGCAAGCAGATTCCCGTGGACCGCCACATCGCCGCCTTCCTCGGCGCCCGCATGCGCTCGGACATCGACCGCAACCTCACGGCGCTGAACGATTCCAACCCCAGCGTCGCCATGATGGGGGCGCTCAACCTGTTCGCCGTGCTGCAGTACCGACTGGGGCCGGAATCCCTGCCGGGCCTGGCCGCCTGGGTCGGCGTGATGATCGCTCCCATCGTCCAGGGCTTTCACGGCCGCGAGAAGCGCAAGGAACTGGAAAAGGAAGTGCCCCGGCTGGTGCGCAAGGGCTCGGTGGTGGAGATCTACAACCTGCTGGAAAACGTCGATGAACGGGTCCGCGACGAGCAGGAATTCACCTTTGCCCAGGCCCAGTACGCGGCGGCCGAGGATGAAATCAAGCACATCTTGCTGGAAACCGAGGAGCGCGCCGCCGAGGCCGACAAGATCGGACGCCAGACGGCGGCGGTGACCGGCATTCTCATCGCCATGATCACCGCGTCGGTGGTGGTGATTTCGGCGGTTTTTTAGGGCGCTCCGCCTGAGCTCGCCTGCCCGCGGCATTGCCATCGGCGGGCCGTGATGCCATGCTTCGCCCCATGGCGAAGAAAATGTCGGCAGTGGAACAGGCGCGGGCGGCGGCGGCGGCAAAGAAGAGGGCCGGTGCCGGCGGTGTCGGAATCAACAAGGGCGTGGTCCTGATGGTCCTGGCCGCCCTGGTGCCGTTCTCGCTGCCCACCGTGGCCCTGGTGGGCTTCGGCATGCTGCCGACCCTGGCCTCGTGGGCCACCGAGAAGGGCCCCAACAAGTATGCCTTCCTGTGCGTCGGCGGCCTGAACTTCGCCGGCGTGTTTCCCTACCTGTTCACCCTGTGGTTCGGCGTCCATACCCTGGACGAGGCCATCCGCATGCTGACCGATCCCGTCATGCTGATGACCGCCTACGGCTGCTCCGCCATCGGCTGGGGCATCTATGCCGCCATGCCGCCCATGGTGGCCAGCTACCTGGCGGCCAGCGGCCAGCGCCGGGTGAACAACCTGAAGGCGGCGCAGAAGAAGCTGATCGAGGATTGGGGCGACGAGGTTTCCAAGAAGGGCTGAGGCGGCGGTCCGGCCCGAGAGGATTCACCACGAAGGCGCGAAGGGTCACGAAGGGAGAGGGCTTTCCTTCTCCTGCCCTTCGTCCTTTCCGCACGGAAAAAGCCCCCGACCATCGGCCGGGGGCTTTTTCCATCGTCTCTGAAGGGGGGCTTATACCAAGATGCACTGATCGGAACCGATCAGTGCATCGCCCTCAATCGCCGGGCGCCACCTGCGGCGGCTGGGCTCCCGCCGCATAAGCGGCGCGGCCCTTTGGGCCTATCCAAACTGCGATGAGTCACGCTCATCGCAGTTTGGTATTACGCCCGGTTCTGGGACTCGGCCAGGGCGGAGGCGGACTTCACCGACTTCTGCAGCTTCTCGAAGGCGCGCACCTCGATCTGGCGCACCCGTTCGCGCGAGATGCCGTAGCGCTGGGACAGGTCCTCCAGGGTGGCGGGCTCCTCGGTCAGGCGGCGCTGGATCAGGATGGCCCGCTCGCGGTCGTTGAGCGAGGCCAGGGCGCTGGTCAGCAATTGCCGGCGCTGGCCCAGTTCCTCGCGTTCGCCCAGCTCGGTCTCCTGGTCGTCGTGGTCGTCCACCAGCCAGTCCTGCCATTCCCCCTCGCCCTCGGCGCGGACCGGCGCGTTCAGCGAGTGGTCGGGGCTGGACAGCCGCCGGTTCATGGTGATGACCTCGTCCTCGGTGACGTCCAGCTTGGTGGCGATCATGGCCACGTTCTCGGCGGACATGTCGCCTTCCTCGATGGCCTGCATCTGGCCCTTGAGCTTGCGCAGGTTGAAGAACAGCTTCTTCTGGGCGGCGGTGGTGCCCATCTTCACCAGCGACCACGAATGCAGGATGTATTCCTGGATGGCGGCGCGGATCCACCACATGGCGTAGGTGGCCAGCCGGAACCCCCGTTCGGGGTCGAAACGGCGTACCGCCTGCATCATGCCGACATTGCCCTCGCTGATCAGCTCGCCCAGCGGCAGGCCATAGCCGCGATAGCCCATGGCGATCTTGGCCACCAGCCGCAGATGGCTGGTCACCAGCCGGTTGGCGGCCGGCAGGTCGCCGTGCTCGCGGAAGCGCTTGGCCAGGAGGTATTCCTCCTCGGGCGGCAGCATGGGGAATTTGCGGATGTCCTGAAGGTACCGGGTCAGGTTGCCTTCGGGCGCGAGCGACAGACTGGAAGCGATTGCCGTCATCGTCTCATCTCCTCTTGCGGCGCGGAGGGTTTTCCCTCGTTTGCGGACCGGCCCATCAAGAGGGGTCCGTCGTCACCGGTTGATGAGACGATAATGTCATAGCTCATGGCTCAAGTATAGGCGTTTTTTATAGAACCTCTAAAATCTGGATTAGTTGATTGATATCAAGTGGTATACGGCTTTCGAAACGAACATCATATCCTTTAGTAGGATGGGAAAAACCAAGTAGGTAGGCATGAAGGGCCTGGCGCGAAAAACCGGTCACGGCTTCCCTCACCTCAGGTGGTAGGACCACTCGCCGGCTACCGCGAATGCGCCCATAGACGGGATCGCCGATCAGGGGGTGGCCGATGCTGGTCATATGGACGCGAATCTGGTGGGTGCGTCCGGTGGCCAGCCGGCACTCCACCAGACTGACGGCGCCGCTGGCGAAGCTCCTCAGCACCCGATAGCGGGTCAGCGCCGGCTTGCCGCCGGATTTGACCACGGCCATCTTCTTGCGGTCGTGGGGGTTGCGGCCGATGTTGCCCTCGATCTCGCCCTGGCGGGGAGTGGGGGTGCCCCAGACCAGGGCCCAATAGGCGCGTTCCAGGGAATGGGCGGCGAACTGGTCGGCCAGGCCACGGTGCGCGGAATCGGTCTTGGCGGCGACCAGCAGGCCGCTGGTGTCCTTGTCGATGCGGTGCACGATGCCGGGCCGCCGCACGCCGCCGATGCCGGCCAGGGATTCGCCGCAATGGGCCAGCAGGGCGTTGACCAGCGTTTCATCGGGATTGCCCGGCGCGGGGTGGACCACCATGCCGGCCGGCTTGTCGATGACGATGAGATCCTCGTCCTCGTAGACCACGTTCAGCGCGATGTCCTGGGCCTCGGGCTCGGCGGGGGTGTCGGGGGGCACCTGGACGGCGAAGCTCTGGCCGGGTTTGACCCTCAGCGAGGCGTCGGATATGGTCGTCCCGTCCAGGTTGACCCGGCCGTCTTCGATCAGCGCCTTGATGCGGGTGCGCGACAGCTCCGGCAGGCGGGCCGCCAGCCAGCGGTCGAGCCGGCTGCCGGCCTCGTCGGCCTCGACGGCGGCGGGGGTCAGGTGCCGGGTCACGGGACGGTGCGTCCATGAACAGGGATTGAAGCTGGAACCATGAGAGCGATCAAGGCGTTGGTGGTGTTCCTGGGGGTGCTGCTGCTGGCCGGTCTCGGCCTCCTCGGCTATGGGCTTTACAGCAAAGCGCCGATGAAGGGAACGCCCACGGCCGCTCCGTCGGCTTCCGGCCTTGCTCCGGTGGCGGAATTCGGCCAGCTGGCCGTGCCGGTGCCCGCCGGATCGCGGGTCGAGCAGATGGTGGTGGCCGGCGAGCGGGTGGTGCTGCGCCTGTCCGGCGGCGGGCCGGAACGCATCCTGGTGCTCGATCCCGGCCAGGGCAAGGTGGCGGGCAGTTTCGCGCTCACCCCCGAGCCGGCTGTCCGCTAAAGGGCGGAGGAGGGGCGCATGCTGATCCTGTCGGCGGAGCAGATGGCCGACATCGCCACCGCCGCCGAGGCCGCCTGGCCGGCCGAAGGCTGCGGCCTGCTGATCGGCCGGGGCCGCCGGACCGTCACCGTCACCCGGGTGATGCACGCCGAGAATCTGCTCAGGGCGGACGGCAACGACCGCTTCGAACTGGACCCGGCGGTCCGCTTCGCCGCCGAGCGGTCGGTGCGCGGCACCCCGGAGCGGGTGGTCGGTCATTGGCACTCCCACCCCGACGGCAGCGCCCGGCCCTCGGCCACCGACCTGGCCCAGGCCTGGGAGCCCGATCTGCTCTGGCTGATCGTCGGAATCGCCGCCGACCGCCAGGGCCGCCCCCAGACCATCCAGATGCGCGCCCACCGCCTGGACCGCGACGCCGGCAAGGTATTTGCGGTCCGCCTGGAAACAGCGGAAAAAAGGGCTTGCCAGGCCGCCCGCTTTCCGACATAAAGCGGGCCTCGCGCCTCGACGTCCCCATCGTCTAGAGGCCTAGGACACCGCCCTCTCACGGCGGCAACCGGGGTTCGAATCCCCGTGGGGACGCCATTCTCTTAAAGAAAACTGGCTCTATAGATATGACGTAGCCTTGGAAATCCAAAGGCTTTGCGCGGTTTTCGCATGTCTATGTGCTGACGCGGGCCTGCCGAAAATGGGCCAAATTCTCTCTCTATAGCGGTTTTTTCTCCATACCTATTGACACGCCGATTTGTATCAACAGGTCGGTAAGTCGTTGTATTTGCGGCGATGCAAGAAATATGTTGCGGCGTGTAGTTTGGGCGGGTTGATGGGGGTGGATGGAGTCTGGTGGCGGAAGAGTGCGGGCCAGCAGCCATCGCCCGCTTTGCCAGGAATATCTCCGCTACTGGCATGACAATCTGCACACTTTATGGTAGATGCTGTTGCGGATAAATATCGCGGTGGCGACCATGTTTAACCTCTTGATGTTTAATGTTGATTGGCCGTCTGGTCGGGTCGTCATCCCCATGGCGCGGATGTTCGAGTACACCGATGACCATATTGCAGACCAATTTCGGCGCGATGGTAGCCCCCTATTGGATCGCCTGACCACACTGCCGTGCCTCTTCTGCGAAGAGGGGACGACAGATGAGCTTGCTTACGTTGGCCAGATCAACCGAACTCGAATTAGCGGCAGCGACCTGTCTCTGGAGGTCAGTTTTGACCCAGAAGTGCCGACGCTGCAAAACTGCATGATCTACGCGAATCGTGGGGAACTGGACATGCCCCGTGATTTCGAGTTTTCGCGGAACCATTGGGCCGTGAAGGAAGTAGACCTTTACCGCTTCCTGCTCAGAAATGTGCGGCCCCGCCGTCAACGCCCGACGGTGTTTCAGATTCCAGAGCACGAAAACATTGAGCCGACCCTCGCGTCGGCAATGATGCCCTTCGATGCAGGGTTCAATCCCGTGTACGACAGCATCAAGCTAGCCGCTGAAAACGTGGGTCTTCGGTGCCGACGGGCTGATGATATCTGGGAGAATGCCGCCATCATACAGGACGTAGTTGCCCTCATCGACCGATCCCGGATCGTCATCTGCGACTGCTCAGGTAGAAATCCGAACGTGTTCTACGAGGCGGGAATCGCCCATACGCTCGGGCGCGAGGTTATCCTCATTACTCAGAGCGAACACGACATTCCGTTCGACCTGCGTCACCTTCGCTACGTCCGGTATCACAACAACGGAGAAGGACGCGCAGCCCTGACTAAAGCCCTACAAAGCAGGATGCAGACGCTCCTCGGGCACTGACGAAAATCGGGCAAATATGGATGCGGACTTACCTGGGAAAGCGGAGAATTTGACAATGGAAGTGTCGCATAGAGACGTGATTGCGATCTGTCGACATCCGGGATGTGGCGAGCGCATCCATGTGTCGATCGGCCGCTACCCAGGTGGCATGAATGATCGCGGCGGTTTCGTCATCGCGTGCGATGGTTGCGGAACGAAATCCTTCATGCGTGTAGCCAACCCTCATGACGCATCTCGAGTAGTCAGCGGAGGGACGGTCGTCGGCGTCTGGGATGACGATCTCGAAAACATGGGTGACGTTCTTACTGCGCACGGCCTTTCTACCGGCGACGAACTCTCGGACAGCATGCTCGTTATACAGAGCGGTCAAAAGGACGACCATGGTATGTTCGACTTGGCGGAGCGGGCAATCTACACATGCCCCGCGTGCGGTGAGGATATTGAGAACACAGCTTATCAGGAACTCGCGCGGGCACTGAATGCCGTCAACGATGCGCTTGGGCGACACATCACCGCCTACTTGAAGGGGTACGAGACCAAAGCGGACGCTATCCGAATCACCCTTGAGGCTCGATGCGGCTGTTCTGCACACGATGTCTCGTTCGTCCATGATTACGTCGAGGCCGACGATTTCCCTAATAAGGCGTCGAAGTTCGTCCTAGCAGGGCCTGATGATACGACGCAATTGACGGACGTTGACGGCATCTATTCGCGGGACCAGTGCATCGAGATATTCAAGAAGCTTCTCTTAAGATGGCGAGCCAGAAATCAAGTCGTCATGCTGGTGGTTCCGTTCATCGGCCTGGACTATCGCGGTCGTGAAGAAGACCGGATGGACCTTTGGAATCTCGTCCTGGGGCACACGGATCCGCGCCGGACCATACTCGTCACGCGACGCGGAACCTGGAACGGCTTCCTGAAGGCGGCAGAGCACACTGGCCTGGATATCGCCACGCTTCGAAAGTTCGGCATCCTCGCGCCAATGCTGGAGCAACTTCATTCGGACGACGCATTCTTCAAGCAGCAGTCACACGCAAAGTTTTACGCCGCAATTGGTCTGGAAAAAACCGAAGTTCTGAGCGGATCATTTAACATCCATAGCGGTGGTTATGCCGAAAATTTAACTTTCAGGGCATATGAAACGGCCGATTTCGTTCGGAGATACCTGTTTCCGCTAGGCGTCACGTTCGACCTCCGCCAGATCAGGGATGAACGCCAGATTCTCAATATCCGCATCCAAGGTGAAGCAGTGGTGTCGAGTGTCTGCGAGAAGGCTGCATAGCTGACGGCTCGGACGAAGGCGATACGCAATCATACCAATATTGCGACGATCCAACTGCGTGGGGTGCCCATCAAGCGAGAGCCGGCCGCTTTCTTGTGCAATCCAATATGTGGTGGAATAACTCACGCATCCAGACTTAACCCCCGCCTCTGCTCCGTCCAGTCCACTGGAAAGGGCCCCAGCAGCGTCCGCACTGTCAGTCTCTCAGGCTGACGCCCCGCCAGAATAGCCTCAACAATATCTGGGGCCAGCAGGGTGAGCCGCAGGACGCGGCTGGCGAAGGCGCGGTCCACCCGTTCGGCCTTGGCCAGTTCATTGATCGAGGCGTGCTGCCCGGATTCCAGCATGCGTCGCCAGCGGAAGGCTCGTGCCAACGACCGGACAATAGGGTTGTCCACTGGCACCCGTGTTTCCGGGTTATAGAGGCTGCCATCGGGCAGGATGATGCGCTTGCGCCCACCGATGCGGCGGAAAGTCATGGGCACGAACACGGTGGTGGTCATGCCGCCGCCCTCCGCCCCTTGGCGGGTTTCAGTTCCCCGGCAAGCAGGGCCAACCCGTCGGTGCGCAGGCTGATATTGATGCCCTGGGGCGAGAGATCGACCCGTTCGACCAGAAGCTGGACGATGCGGGCCTGCTCGGCGGGAAACAGTTCGTCCCAAAGGGGATCAAGCTGGCCCAGAGTGGTGGCGATCTCCCGCTCGGTCATCGCCTCGCTCTCGGCGCGGACACTTTTCCATGTGCGAGCCACCACCTCCGGCGTGCGCAGCAGCGAGCGCAACTGGTCGATCACCGCGTTCTCAACCTGGGCGGCAGGAACGCGTCCCACCGGGCAGGCATCGGGGCCTTCCTTGATTACGTTCATGGTGACGTAGTAGCGGTAAAGCTTCCCGCCCTTGCGGGTATGGGCGGGCGTCATCGCCCGACCGCCAGGGGCGAAGATGAGCCCCTTCAGCAGCGCCGGGGTCTGCGCTCGGGTGCGGCTCGCGCGAGTACGCGGACTGACCTCCATCACGGCGCGGACCTTGTCCCACAGGGCCTGGTCGATGATCGCCTCGTGTTCGCCGTCATAGGACACGCCCTTGTGGACCGCCTTGCCGATATAAAGCGGATTGGCCAGCAGCTTATAGAGGCCGCCCTTATCCAGTTTCTTGCCCCGACGGGTGATGCCCTCCTCGGCCAGTTCCTTGACCAGCAGGGTGGCGGAGCCGATTCGGATGAACCGCTCGAAGATCATTCGCACGGTGGCGGCTTCATCCTCGACCACCAGCAGCTTGCGGTCGGCGCAACGGTAGCCGAACGGCACCGGCCCGCCCATCCAGATCCCCTTGCGGCGCGACGCCGCCACCTTGTCGCGGACACGTTCGCCGATCACCTCGCGCTCGAACTGGGCGAAGGACAGCAGGATATTGAGCTACTCCCCGTTGGCTGGACAGATTTCGGGGAAGTTTAAGCTACTCTCCGGGCCTGCTGATCGGTTTGGTTGATGGTGTTCCAGTAGACCACGGCAGGGGTTCTGCCGCCATGGGCGGCGTGAGGCCGTTGGTGGTTGATGTCGGCGCACCAGACCTGATTGGGCCGGTCGATCCGCAGGCCCCGCAGCAGGTAGGGATAGGTCTTGTGGCCCTTGGCGGGCTTGCTGGTATTGGGCTTCTGGTAGATCGGCATCAGGCCCATGAGCCGCATCAGCCGCCGGACGCGCTTGACGTTGACCGGATGGCCCTCGTTCTGGAGATGCCAAGCCATCTGACGGACACCATAGAACGGCGTCTCCAGGAATTGGCGGTCGATCTGCCGCATCAGGTCCAGGTTGGTCTCCGTCTCGCCCTGGGGCTCGTAATAGAACGAGGAGCGTGCAATCGACAGCAGACGGCATTGGGCGCCGATCGACAGCGCCGGGTGTTTCGGCTCGATCATGGTCCGCCTCACTTGCCGGTCCACGGCTTGAGCTTTCGAGACAAAAAATCGTTGGCCACGGCCAGCTCCCCGATCTTGGCGTGCAGGGACCGTACCGTGTCTTCGTCCACCTCGGCCTTCTTCTTGCCGCCGCGTTCGAAGATATCAGCAGCCCCGTCCAAAAGGGCCTTCTTCCATTGATGGATCATGGTCGGATGGACGCCGTAGGCGGGCGTCGTGTTGTTGGAATTAATCCGGCCTGAAGCAGTGCCGCGAGATTTATTTTCCGCCCCAGTCCCAAAGCCTCCCACCCATCTGATGCAGGCACTGGATGCGGTCAATGCCAAATTTGGTCGCGGAGCTTTGGCATTTGGGCTTTCACGGCAAGATGCTCCATGGAAGATGCGCCAGGAGAGGAAAAGCCCGTCTTATACGAGTCGGTGGGAGGATATCCCGAGGGCGTCGCTGGATGCCCGGTGCCTATGATTTCGGATCAGAGGATGTCCAGAGAACTCCACTTGGCCACATCCCTCATCCAGAGATTGATACACATGGCTAGCCGTGAGGCAGACCGAAGGCCTGTGGACTGCCCTCGGACGGCACATGTAGAAGCCCGCTCCAGGCTTTGAACGCCCCCACCTGGCAGCCCATAAAGGTAGGTCAAAACCACCCGAAGCGAAGGTAAGTTACGTTTCCCCGTCATCAGACGTGACAGAACCGGTTGCGCGGCTGTACCATCCGCCTTATAAGTCTCGCGCTCAAAAAAATCGCTTCCCAAAAATGAGAGCGAGTTTAGTACCGAGCGTAAGAGGGTCGAAAGGCTTTTCAATGGACGAGAATAAGAGCGGCTTGTCGAAGGAGCAGGTTGAGAAGATCAACCGTCCCTATGCGCATAACACCGCCCCGGCCACCGATTTTCGCCGCGTTGCCGAAGTTCTGCATAGCAATGCCGCTGGTGAGGGTGCTGCATGGGGAGCTGTTGCGCAAATGCTCTCAAAGGCACAAGATTAGTGTTCGATACTGCCGATCTTGAGGCTGTCAGAGAGGCATTCTCTGCAGCACGAAACCGTGTTGCCGAAGATTGGGGCTGCCAAATAGTGGCGGACTGGGAAATCGTCGAAGAGGTGGCCCGGAAGGCTAGCGCGCACCTTACGGCCATTCCCGGGATAGATTTCCCAAATCCTTACAAGGTGGCGGGTGCTTACGCATTCTGGCTGCGGAAGCTTAAGCCCTTTCGCGTCTTTCGCCTTGCCCATTTCGTGGAGATGATGGATGAGCACAAGATCGCTCATCCGTTTGGTAACCAAAGCCCAACCACAGCTAACCCGCTTTGGCTTTTCGTCAACGAGTTCGTGGCGATGCGCCTCGCCTACGCGATCTTAGCGGCGGATGGTATCAACCTGGAAATCAAGCCAGAGTTGGTCCATGACCTGATCGTCTCACTACGTCATCATTCGATATCCCCTAACGCCATGAGGATTATGCTGGAAAGCATGTCCTCATAACGTTGAAGGGGGCATCGCAGCACCGATATCCTGCCGGCCTGGGCCTGGGCGCACCGATAGTTGAGGGTTTCCGCCGAGCCAGCCGACGAATTACAGCCTTACCGTCTCCCACCGGAATGCATGCGTTACATTCCGGTCATTGGGCAGTTGATGTGATTAATCTCACACGGTCCGTCATGGCCGTATTGACGGCATAGGATGATGTAGATTCCATTCGGATCCCCAAAACACAAAATGCGGCCGACCAGGGTTTCCCCCCGGTCGGCCGCGTCGTGCTCAATCTGATTTGAACTATCTGCCAATCGGCGGCGCCTGCGCCAGCAATGTGCGGGTCTGCTCCGAATCCGCCGAACCGCCGAACTCGAAATCGAAGGCGGTGGCGAACTTGCCTGCCAGCAGCGTCACCACCGAGATGATGCAGCCGCCAACGGCGGTGTTGCCGTCCACATGGCCGAACACCATGAATCCAATCCCGCCGACGATGCCCGCCCCAGCCGTCACCAGCAGGACGTTGGCGCGGGTGTTGCTGCGCCCGGTTTTGATGAATTCGGTGTCGCGGGCACGGGCATTCTGGCGGTCGGCCAGGGTCGCGGTCAGGGTGGTGAGCGCACCGGCCATCTGCTGCATGCGTTCGGCATGGGCGAATGCCTGAGCCTGGGAGCGAAGCTGGAATACCAGATTGGGGTCGGTCAGCGCCTCGCGGGCCTTGTCGGGATCGTCGGTGCCGGTGATGGCGCGGACGGTGTCGGCCAGCTTGCCGACGGCCTTTTCGGCATCGTCGCCGAACAGGCTGGCGATGTCCGGCACAACGTCCAGCGCCACCTTGGCAAGCCCGACGACGGGATTGGCCGCGATGGCGGCGGCATCGCCGAGCAGATCGAGCAACTTCACGGTCAGGCCCTCCCCAAGCACGTCGCCGTGGTGGCCGACCACCTCACCGCCCTGGCCCCAGCGGGGCATGTCGTGGGTGATGGCGACCAGATCGCCGTAGGTGGGGATCATGCCCTCCAGCTCGGTGCGGAAGGTGACCAGGCGGCGGCGGTAGCGGTTGTTGGCGGCGATGTAGAGGCCTTCCCGCTGGGCATGGTCCTTGGCCGTGCAGCCGAACAGGTTGACCTTGGCCGGACTATCGCCCTGGCTGTCGGGCAGCTTGGCCGTGGTCTCGTCGGGCTTCCAGGTCCGCGACGAGAAATACTCCACCGTCACCGCGTCGGCGGTGTCCTCGCCGGGCATGACGTATTTGATCTTGAACGAGCCCTTGACGATGTTGCGCGGCCCGAACATGGCCACCGGCATGGTCTGGGGCGCATCACGGATGATGCGGACGATGCCGCCCTGCTGGATGGGCACGGCCCGGCCGCAGCGGGCAATACGGGTCAGGGCTTCCCACACCGTCATGCTGGTGTCGAACACCGCGTCGAAGGAATCGCCACGCCCTTGCCAAACGGCATCCAGGGTGGCAAGAGCCTGCAGGTCGATGCGGGCATCGGCCAGCTTGCCGCCGTACTGGGCCTTGCAGGCATCGGCGAACGCCCAGGCGATGGAACGGGTCGGCTGAGGGGCCGACCAGCCGCTGGACGGGGACCACACCGGCAGCTTGCGGGTGGCGATGACGTTGATCATGCGGCTGGAGCGCTGGGTCAGGTTGTCCGTAGCCCGCATCTTCACCGCCAGCAGGGTGACGGCGCCGAAATCGGGCTGGCCGACGAGAGTGGCCCGCAGCGCCGCCCAGCGGATTTCATGCCCGGCTCGCTCGGCGGTGTCCTTGGTATCCAGGCGCTTGAGGCGCACCTCGTAACGGCCCGGACTGACCGGATAGCGGAAGGACAGACGGATGGGGGAGTTGGTGGCGGCGGTTCGGCTTTCATTGCCCAGCACCGACCACTGGGCCAGCGGATCGCCGTTGTCGTCGATGGGGCGGGTATCGACGCGCCACTGAACCGTGCGGGCATCAAGGCTGCCGGAATCGTTAGCGTAATAGAGGCCGCGCGGCATCACCACGTCGATGCCCAGCGCCCCCGCAGAAGTGTCCACCGGGTTGGCGGTGAACGGGCCGACGAAACCGTCGGCGCCGGAGGCCACCAGATTGGGGGCTATCAGTTCCTGACCTGCCACCTCGGCGGCGGTGATCACGTCGGGGTCGAACAGCGTCACCTCGCCGCCGGGCGGCACGATTTCGGTCTGCACCTCCTCGAAGGAGGAGATGGGGGTGTCCTCGATCCGGATTTGTCCGATCTCGTATTCGCCCTGGCCGACGACGTGAAGCTGATAGAGGAACTGCTCGCCGCCCACATAATCCTGGTACGGCTCGCATGCCAGGTCGGGATAGATCAGGTGGCGGCCATAGATGACCGGGATGGGTTGGCCAAGTCGGGCCTGGTTGCCCTGGGCCTGCAGGCTGTAGGTGGGGCTGGCCGCCGGAATGGCGCCGCTGCCGCCCCAGCTCATGGAGGGGATGGAGGGCTTGGGGGCCGGGACCACGGTGTTGATCAACGCCGTGCCGGCCAGGGTGATGGCTCCCGCGCCGATGGCGGTGGCGGCTTCCATGGTCAGGCCGATGCCGGCCTCGGCGAAGGCGGAGCCGACATAGGGAGCCAGGGCCGCGCCGCCATAGAAGGCCGCCACCATCACCGCGATGGTCAGCACCACCCGCATGGGGTTCTTGCCCCCGCCACCACCGCCGCCGCCACCCATGGGCCAGCGGATCACGGTGACGATGTCGCCCGCGCCGATCACCCGCAGGGCATAGACGTCCGCCGACACCATGTCGGTGCCGATGCGGATTTCCGGCCCGGTGGCCCAGCTTTCCGCGGCGATGCCGCATTCCAACAGCAAGGCCCCTACCGTCATCCCCGCCTCGACGGCATGGACGGAGCGACTGGTCACCGGCTCGAACGGATTGGTGACGATAATGACGGAAGCATTCATGGCGAAAACCGGTAGAAGCCCTCGATCGCCCAGCCATTGAGGCGCAGCGCGTCGGGGCGTTGGAACACCACCCCAGAATCCTCGGCGCAGTGCAGGACGCCGCCGCCATCCAGGGCGAGCCAGACGCCCACATGGATGGGATGGCGGGAGCGGCGCAGCAGGACGCAATCGCCTTCCTGCGGCACGTCGACCTTGACCCAGCGCCGCCGTTCCGGGTGATCGCGGAAGATGCGGCCCATGGCGAGGGTATCTTCGGGATTGGCGATGTCGGGCAGGACCCTCCCGAAATGCTGGGCCTGCACCATGCGGACGAATTCCCAGCAATTGAACAGGTCCGGCCCCCGGCCATGGGGTGACCATGGCAGGCCGATCATGGCGGCAGCCCAATGCATGAATTGCCTCTTCGGGAACGGGGTCCAGGGACAAGTCCCTGGCGGGTGCAGGGCAGCGCCCTGCGGCAATTACCGCGCCAATCCGGGAAACCGCCGGGCGGTGTGCCGTCCGCTTGCTCCAGGTGCAGCTTGAACATCACACCACCTCGACATTGACGTCGGCGAGACCGGAGAAATGCCGGAAACCGAGCTTGATCTTGAACCTGTCGCCGGGCCCCAGGCCCAGGGCGCCGACCTTGAACGAGGCCATCCCATCGGTCAGCCGAACACGCCGCATGGGCAGATAGCCCCCGGTCTCGGCCAGATAGAGATCGCAGACGGCCGAGGAAATCAGCATTCCCTGCCGATCCACGACCTGGATGGGGATCGTGGTATAGCCGTCGGCGACAACCTGCACGGCACCGGCTACCTTGACCCGCGGCAGTACCGCCGAGCGGGTCGCCTCGACCTCCTGCTCGACCGGGCTCTGGTCGATGACCAGCGGCCAGTCGGGATGTGTCATGATGTGCAAGGCGCAGTCCGCGAAGGTCGATGACAGGAACGGTACGTAGACGTGCAACGGCGCCGTCTCCATGTTTCGCGGACTTTCCTCCCGGTCACGCCGGGTTATGGCTGTCTCGGCGAAACGGTTGAACCAGATTCCCAGCGGTTTGTGGATATCGAACGGATCGAGGGTGGAGCACCAGAACCCATAGTCAGAGAACTCGCGGCGACCCTGGATCTCGGCGAAATCAAAAATGACCGGGGGCGAGACGATCAGGTCTCGCCCGGCCAGGACACCGGCGACCGAGGCTCCGTCTATTTTGCTGTCCTCGGAATGCGTGCCATCAACCCATTGCCGGTAGACCGACGCGGTGAAGCCGCCTTCGGAAAGGCTGACGATGAAGCCGACCCGATAGCCAAGCCGTTTGGAGTAAGCGATGAGCATGACGGCGTCTCTATCCCATGCAATTGCAGTTGCAGTTTTTGGTCGTGTAGAGAACCACCTGCGTCCCACTCGACCCCAGGGAGACAGAGGTGTAATTGCCGGCGCCATCGCCGCCGGCGGAGGTTCCCGCCGATTGCAGGGCCGTATAGCTGGCGGCTTTGAACAGCGTCGCCAAGTCGGCGCCGCTGGCGATCTGGAAGCCGGTGGCAGCGGCGGTGCCGCTGGACTTGAAGACGGTGCCGGCAAGCGGGCCGGTCATGGAATCGCCGGTCTTGGCGACACGGGTGGAGAGATCGATGGCCGGCAGCACGGATGCGGGAAGCTTGCCGTCGGCCTGAACGTCAGGGATGGCGCCGGGGCCAGTGCCGACATTGCGGGCCGCCACGCTGCCCAGCACGCCCGCCTGGATGTCGGTGGCCTCGACCTTGCCGCCGCCTTTCAGCAGCTTGCCGGTGGCGCCGTCAAAGCGGACGAGATCACCATCCGCCGCCCCGACGGGACCGTTGACGTCGCCGCCGCCGACATAAAGCTCGTAGGCATCGCCCGCCCCATTGACCCGGATTCCCTTGAGGGCGTGGGCTGGGGCCACGTCGGGGATCTTGGCCGCGCGTTCGCTTGCCGTGGCGGCGCTGCCGGCGGCGGCCAGGGCGGAAGCCGAAGCGGCCTGGGCGCTATCGGAAGCGTCGGCCACCTTCTGGTCCAGTTCCGCCCGGCTGGCGGCGATGGCAGCCTCGTTGTCGGCGATGGTCCCGGCCACGGTCTTGACCGGGCCGTTCTCGGTCTCGACATTGGATGCCGCATCGCCGTGGACGATGGCGTGCAGCTTGGCGCTGGCGGATGCCGCCTTGTCGACGGCCGCCTGCAGGTCGGTCTGCATGGTCATGAAAGGCTCCTACCAGGAGAGGGGGCCGGGAAGGCTGATGTGGACCAGTCCATGCAGCCGGTCGATGGTGGCTGACAGCGCCGCCATGTCGGACTCAAGGGCGATGGCCAGGGCGTCCGGAGTCAGCGTCGGCCGCTCGCGGATTTCCAGTTCCGAGGTGATTTCCCACAGGACACGGTTCGCCGGCTTGGCTTCGAACTGGCGGGTGAAACGGGCCTCGTGGGTGGTGAGCCCGATGCCGCCCAGCAGGTCGATCGCGAACCAGGCTCCGCCTTCCTGGGCGTGCCAGCGATACCAGGCCTCGAACAGGGCGAACTGTTCCGGCTTCATCCGCCAGCGCACGGACAGGCGTGACGGCACTTGGGTGAAGCGCCGCCGTTGCCGCGCCGGTCCTGCCTCCATCTCGGTACGCAGGATCGCTTCGCCCGGGCGGATGCCGTAGCCCTGGATGGACGGCAGGGGCAAGGTGGCGGGCCATGTGGTCGTCATTTCCACCGCTCCTCGCCTCTTGGTTCATCGATAGCTTCCGGCGGCCGGGTTGAGGCCATAGCGGTGTTCCAGCACCGGGGCCATGCCTTCGCCGCGGGAGAGGCGGCGGCTGATCCGTCCCTCGATTTCCTCGACGAAGATGTCGATCTGGATGCGGCCATCTCCGCCTTGGCTCCATTGCGCCTTGGCTTCGGCATTAGCGGCATTGTTGTGGACGGTGATCTGCACTTTGGCGGCATCGGGACGGGACAAGGCCGCGCCCAGCAGACGGTCGGCATTGTTCATCTGCCGGGGCGTGAAGATGCCTTCGCCGTCCTGGGCGATGATGGGCCGCTCACCCCGCAGGATGCCGCCAGCATGATAACGCGGCGCCCCAGACCACAAGGTGGGATCGACCCGGCGGCTAAAGGTCGGCTTTCCACCCACCATGCCGCCGGCATGAAAGCCGCCGACCGGAGCCTCGGACATCAACGGCCCGACATTGGAGGCATTGTCATAGACCTGCACCGCGCCGGAACCACCGGCAAAATAGCTGCCGATGCCGGTGAGTAAGCTGCCAAACAAGCCGCCTTCGGCCCCGCCGAAGAACGGTGTGACCACCGCCATACGCCAGGCGGCGCGCAGTGCCTCTTCGGCCAGACTGTTGAATAGATCCTGCCCGGCCAGCTTGCCGGTGGTGGCCCATTTGACGAAAGCATCCTCGCTGGCCCGCAGCGCCCCAGACATGGCCCGCTCGGCAGAGGCAGCTGCATTGCTGGCTTCGTCGGCATAGGCGCGGGCGGCACGGATGGCGCCATCCTGCCAGTCGCGGCTGGCGGCCAGTTTGTCCTGCTCCAATTCCCGATAGCGGCGAGTATAGGCTTCCTCCGACAAGGCCCCGCTGGCCCGCTGCTCGTTGAGCTTGGCCAGTTCGTCTTTGAAGCGCAGAGTGGCGTCATAGGCCAGATTGGTCTGCTGAGCCTCGTCCTTGACCGCCTCGGCATATTGGCGGGATCGGGCGGCCCGATACTCGCCCGCCTGGGGATCGTCCTCGGCCAGCTTATGGCTGCGGGCGAACTTGGCCACGTCGGTGTCGATGGTCACGTCGCGGGCACGATTGCGGTCGCCGCTGCGCAAAGCCTCGGCCAGTCGCATTTGGGCGTCGATCTCGCGCTCCAGATCGGCGACGGCACGAGCCGCTTCGCTGTTGGCGCGGGACTTCTGCACCTGGGCATAGGACTGAGCCAGTTCGCCATTGGCGTCGGTCAGACCCTTGGCCGCCTGCTCGGCCAGCCAGTTGGTCCGTTCCGCCAGAATGATGTCGGCCACCGAGCCCTTTGCGGCCTCGGCCAGGCGGTCATTGGCGGCGGATTCCTGCTCCAGCGAGCGGATCAGGCCGTTCTTCTGCTCCAGCAGCTTGGCGTCGTCGATCCGGCGAAGCGCCTGGTCATAGGCGGCGACGGCGACACCGCCGTTCTTGAAAGCGAATTCCAGCACCTTGGCGGCACGGGCGGCGTCGATCTGGGCACGGCCACCGTCGCGGGCGGCTTGGGCGAGGCGCTCCTGGCCACGGGCCTGGATGTCGAGGCCCAGAACCTCGGCCTGAGCCTGGGCGGACATTTCGCCCGCTCCCTTGGCGGTGGCTTCGCGGGCCAGAAGCCCGCGGATTTCCTGTTCCTTGGCCGGGGTGCGATAGACGCCACCTTGCTGGAACAGTTCCTTTTCAAGCTGCTTGAATCCTTTGGCGGCGTCGTACTGGGCCTTGGCGCGGGCGAATTCGGCATTGCCGGCGGCGCGGGCGGCATTGAGCTTTTCCTGCCATTCCACCTCAAACTTCAGGTCGGCCAGTTTCTCCACATAGGTGGGCTCGCGCTGTTCGGCGCGGATCTGATCCCGCTGCATCTTGGCATGGGCTTCCATGCCCGCCCGCTTGCGGGTGATCTCGTCGAGATCGTCGGAAATGACCTGGCGCTCCGCCAGCAGACGGCGCAGTTCCTCGTTTTCCTGCTTTAACGCCTGCACCACCACCGAATGGGTGCCGGCCGGCAAAGGCTTATCGAGCGCCTGCTCGCCACCAAGGGTGGCGATGCGCTTGTCCAGGGCGGCCAGGCGGGTTTTGAGGGAATTGTCCCCCGGCGTCAGCGATTCCAGCGCCGCCGATCCGGCATTGGCGCCACCCGACAGGATGCCGCGCAGCCAGGGAGCATTGGTGAAGCCCTGCCAGGCGTTGGCCATGCGGGTGAAAGCCCGCTCGGCGGTGTCGGCACTCTCCAGGGCCGCGGCATCAAAGCCCCGGAGAGCCTTGATCAAGGTGTCGCGGAAGAAATCCGCCGTGACCTTGCCCTGGGTCACCATCTGGCGGAACCCGCCCGAGGGCAACCCGGCGGCACGATCCAGGGCCTGCAGCAGGCCCGGCATCGGCTCGACGATCTGGTTCAGTTCCTCCGCCCGCAACGTGCCCGACGACAGCCCCTGCGCCAGACCGAACAGGGATTGCTCCAGCTGCTCGGACGACGCCCCCAGCGCAATGGCGGTGGACTGGAAGCCCTCCAGCAGGGCGCGAGATTCGCCCGTGGTGATGATCCCTGCCTTCTGCAACGCCGCCAGCCGGGAATAGGCCCCGATCACCGTTTCCAAGGCGGTGCCGGTCTTCTGCGCTTGGGCGTAGAGATAGGTGGTGGTTTCGGTCAGGGCCGCGGCGCCCACCAGCCCCTTCAGCCGGGCCTCCAGGCTTTCCACCTTGATGGTGGAATCCACCATGGCCTTGCCGAACAGGCCGATAGCCGCGCCCGCCGCCAATCCGGCTGGTCCCAGCGCCATCATCACCGAACCGATGGGGCCGAGGCGCGAGGCGAAAGCCGCCATGCCGCCCTGGATGTCCTGGCTGGCGGCATTGATGGCCAGCAGTGATCGTGAAGCCGGTTGCGCCGCCTCTTCGATCCGCGCCAACGCCTTTTGGCCGTCCTCGCCCAGTTTCAGCAGGGCACGGCGGACGGTTTCGCCGTCCTGGAGGGACAGGCGGATGGAGACGGATTTGGTGGCCATGGGATCAGGTCTCGGTTTGAACCTTGGCGGCACCGGCCACCATTCCCCGCTCGGCGAAAGGCAGCAGCCGCGCCAGCAAAGGCTGGTCGTAACCCAGCGCCTGGGCCTGGATCAGCAGGGCCGGAAGGTCGAGGCCGGTGATGCCGCCACGGGGGCTGAGGCGGATGGTGCCGAAATTGCCGGTCAGCAATTCCCAAGCCTGCCAGCCCGCTTCGGTCAGGGGAGCGTTGTGGTCGTAGGGGCAGTCGCAGTTTCCGCCGCAGCCTCGGCAGTATTCCGGCCCGCCGCCGAAGTGCCATTCGGCGCGGGCCTGGAGACGTTTCCCTCGGCGATCACCGCTTCATGAGTTTCGGTGTATTGGACGACGAAGCCCTCCGCCATGCGGGGCAACTGCATCAGCTCGGCGATGGCGGCATCGGTGATCTCGGCGGGCTGGTCATCGCCGTCCAGCACGCCGTCCCACTTGGTGATGGCCGAGCGGGCCAGACCCTGGGCGAACAGCATCTGAGACAGCCCGGCCAGTGCGTCCTCGTCGGACAGATCCGGCAGACCGGTGATATCGGCCCCGGCAGCCTTGAGATCGGCATGCTCGGCGGCGATGGCGCGGGCCATGCGCCAGCCCCTGGCGCGTGCGGCCTCGTACACCGCCGTGGTCAGGGGACGGACGAACACCCGCACGCCATGGGGCAGATCAATCCAGTAGGGTTCCTTGGGAATGGTCAGGCGGATCATGGTCAGTACCCCGCCACATCGTTGACCAGGGTGACGCGCAGCAGATACCCGGCCACCGGGTCGCGGGCCGCCCGCCAGTCGTAGCTGGCCTGGATACCGCCGGGGCCTTTGATCTCCTGCTTCTTCTTGGGCAGGAAGACGCGGGGCAGATGGAAGGTCAGGGCAAAGGCCGAACCGGGGATGGTGAAGCCGTATTCCATCTCCACCGGGCTCTCGGCGGCGATGGCGGCGGTCAGTGTGGTGTCGGTGCCGAAGCGGATGTCCACCGAACCCTCGGCGGTGGCCTCGGTCTCATCCACGCCGTCGATCAGGCCGTCGGCACGGATGGTCTCGACCCGTTCCAGATTGTTGGAAAACGACAGTTTGCCGCCCACCACATTGGCCAGTTGCCCGCCGCCGACCCGGATGGTGCCGCTACCCTGGTTGAACCGCTTCAGGGCGAAGGTTGCCGGGGTGGCATCGATAGTGGCGGCGGCTTCGGTCTCGCCCTGGGCGATTACCCCGATGCTGGCATTGGCCGCGCCGGAGCGGGCCATGTCGAAGGACAGCTTGTCCAGCTTGGCCCCGCCGTGGCGGAAGAATTTCGGCACCGCCAGTTGGGTATGACCGATCTCGATGGCGAGGCTGGGCAGCGTGCCGCCCGAGGTGAAAACATGGTCGAAGGTGCCGTCACTGTTATCGGCGGTGGCGGGCGCGCCGAACAGGCCCTTCAGCCAGAAGCCCAGCGCCCGCACATCCAGCGGCACGCCGATATCGCCCTCGTCCTTGATCGCCTCATAGAAGGGGTCCTGGGCATCGCGCCCCTGGCCCAGCAGCGGGTCGTAACCCAGCGGACGCTCGGCCCCCAGGCTGCACTCCTTGAACGACAGCCGGGTGTAGCCGTCGGCCGGAAGCGTGCCGTAGCTCGCCTCGAAGGCAGCCAGCAGCATGCAATCGGCGCCGTAAGCGCGCGTCTTGCCCATGTCAAAGCTCCGATTGGAAAGGATCAGCCCAGCGGGTCGTCGCTGGCGTAATGGATGGTGACCGGCACCGTGGCGCCGCGCAAAGAGGCGGCGCCGTCGATGGCGAGGCCGGAGGTCTTGGGGGCGCCCCAGTCCAGCCATTCCGCCAGACCGCCGAGGGAGCGATCGGTGGACAAGGCCGCGCCCACCGCCATCAGCAAGGTGTCGAGGGCGGCGCTGTCGTCACCCTGGCCGCGCTGGAGGATGACCTCGATCTCGGTCTGGTGTTCCCATAGGTAGGAGACTGGCGACAACACCACTTCGGGATCACCGGGATCTCCGTCGCGTAGGATGATCAGCCCACCGAAGGGAACCGTCTCGGGCAGCGTCGCTTCCCGCTTGGCCGTGGCATCGGGCACGGCCTCCAGCCGCACCAGCAGGGCGGCAAGGATCTGTTCGCGGATGGACGGCATGGAGCCTCCCCATGATTGTTCGCTGGCACCCCACACATTTGATTGCCACGGCAATTTATTGAGCGCATTGTTTCTCTGGAAACATTGGAGGGCGTCATGGCACGTACTCGATTGGCCGCCGCAGCTGACGCAGGATCGACCTTGTCAAAGGCGGTGGTTCGGGCTGCCGGGTTGTTGCATTTCAGCCAGGCCGCCCTGGCGGAGATCATTGGGATCAGCACATCCACGGCATCGCGGCTCTGGTCCGGGGGCTACGTCCTTGACCCAAGCCGAAAGAAGGAATGGGAGCTTTCGTTACTGTTCGTGCGGATGTTCCGGTCGCTGGATGCGATCCTCGGTCATGACGAACAGGCGAAACAGTGGCTGGATGGTGAAAACCTTGCCCTGAACGGCCGCCCTGCCGAACTTGTCCGCTCTGCCGAAGGACTGATCCGTGTCATCCACTATCTGGACGCCTACCGCGGTCGCATCTGAGGCGGTATCTCTCCGCTTCAATCTGTGGCGGGCTGTCGAGGTACAGCACGCCGTTTCCACCATGGTGTTGGTCGACACCCTGGAGGAACAGGATTTGCTGGAACAGTTGCTGGAGGGATCGAAGCCCCCGGCTCCGGCCAGTGCGAATGGTCTGCATTGGCTGCTGTTCACGCCGTTCCGCTATCCACCGTTGCCCAGCGGATCGCGTTTCCGGGGACCGCTTGACCCTGGGGTATTCTATGGCGCGGACGAAATCGAAACCGCATGTGCCGAGCTTGGCTACTGGCGCTGGTGTTTCTTGATGGAAAGCCCGGCGTTGGAAGCCATCGCCCCCAAGCCGCAAACGCTTTTCCAGGCTGAAATCGATACCCTGACCATCGACCTTCGCGCCGCCCCATTTTCGGAATGGCGAGACAGATGGGTGGCCCCATCCGATTACACGGCGACACAGGAAATTGCCCGGTTGGCCAGAGAGGTCGAGATTGGGGCTATCCGCTATGAATCGGTTCGTGCTCCCAACCACGGCGGATGCGCGGCGGTGCTGTTTCCGACCGCTTTTGCCGTGAGCCAGCCTCAGAACGCGCAGACATGGTGGCTGTCGGTGAATAAGGAACGGGTTATATGGCAACGTGACGATGTGCTGCGGAAGGCATCGTTCGAATTCGACACGCAGACGTTCGGATCGTAATCACGTCCTATTTCCGCCAGTTGCCCACGATCAACCCCGGCAGGGCGTCAGCCCATCGCTCGGCGGCGGCATCCACATCCAGGCGTTTTTTCAAACTCACCTGCGGCACCAGGATGAACATCACCACGGTGGCCAGCCCGCGCCCGGTGCGCAGCGCCGAGGCACTGCCCTTGGCGAAGCCGCCCCGCTTGCCGGTGCGTGCCCGCATGTTCTCTGCCACCAGCAGCGAGGGAGTGCCGCGGCGATAGATGAACCGCAGCCGGGCACCATGTATCTGTTCCCAGAGGCCGGGCGTCATGCGCTTGCCTCGGGCACCGGTGCCGGCGGCGGGCGTGGGGATCGCCAGCCAAAAACCGTGCCTGGACTTGATCACCGCACCCTGGTCAAAAGCCCGGATGATGGTGGGGGCCTTGGTGAAGACGAAGCCCGCCGCCTTGATGCTTTTCCGGCCCTTGGGATACAGCTCGGCCCGCCAGGTGTTGGCGAGACGCTGGCCCATGCCCGCCTCGGTAACCTGACGGCGGAGATCCGCCTTCAACCCATCGGCGGCCTGACGCATTGCGGCGGTGACGGCATCCTCGGCGGCCTTGACCTCCTCGGCCATGATCTTGCGCAGATCGCCGGATATGGCCGCCGCCAGTTTCATGCCGGACTCGTGTCCAGGGTCCAGATCAGCCGTTCGGCATCCAGGCGGGGTTCGCCCTGAACGACGAAACTGTCGCCGTCATGGAGGATGATGTGCCCGGCCTGGGGTTCAGGAATATCCCGCCGCCGGATCTCGAACAAAGCCGTCGCCGTGTGAATGGTGATGTCGGCGAAGTCGAGATCGCGGTCGGGGCGCCGCACCAAGGCGCGGATAGCCTGGCCCTGATACGTCACCGTGACGGCCAGGTTCGGATCGGCGAACAGGTCGTCGAGGGCGTCGGCAAAGGCGGTCACGCTCAGTTGCCCGAGAACAGACGCACCGCCAGACGCGGCCGCTTGTTGACCGGCAGGATGGACGCCTCGGTCTTGACTTCGATGGCGCTACCGTCCTGGCGGGCCAGTTGCCGGGCATACATGGGCACGCCCAGGGTGTTGACCGTCTCGATCAAATTGGCGGGGGCGCCATAGGTGACAAAGGTGTCCATGGTGCCCAGCGGAAAGGCGATGCCTTCGCCCGCCGGGATCAGGGTTTCGGTCTGGCCGGTGGAAAGGGTGACGGTGGCGCTGTATTCCTCGAACACCATGCCGGCGAAGGGGAAGCGGCGGCGCACGTCTTCCCTGAGCGGTTGGGCGCCGGTCGAGGAATAGTACTGGTATGCCTGCTCGACCTTGGCATGGCCGATCAGCTTGTCGAAGAATTCCGGGGAAACCAAGGCCAGCACGCTGGTCATGGTCTCGCCCTTCAGTTCGGTCTCCACCTTGCGCAACACGTCGCGGATCTTGGCCTGGACGTTGGTGGTGGCGGTGCCGAGGGCGAAATCCACCTGCTGGCGGCTCAGGCCGAACTCGCTGAAGTAGTCGTACAGGGTAGACCCGCCGCCATCGCGGACGATGCCCTTCAGCGCGTTCACCTCCATGAATTCACGGGTCTGGGCGTGCTTGCTCCGCATGCGGGTCAGCTTGCGCTCCATCACCGTGGCGAGAGGATCGGCGGCATCGGCGACGCCGAATCCGCGCACACCCTGGACGTCCTGGGGCGTGATGGAATCGTCATGGGGAATCCACGGCACCGTGAAGGAGCGCATGGCGCGGCTGTCGCGGTTGGCGACGGTGGCCGGGCCGCCCAGCGGCACGGTGGGCAGCAGGTTGAGGATTCCCTCGGCCTGTTCGATGATGACGCTGCGCTGGGTGACGCCCTCGAAGCGGAACAGCCCCATCTGGCCCAGCCGGGTGTAGAGGTTGGGCAGCAGGTTGATGGCCTGGGTCATTTCGGCGAGCGAATAGCCGCCCGCGTCGAAGGGGTTGATGATGGCGTTCATGGAGAACCTCAGACGGTGGTGCGGGCGACGAGGCCCAGTACGGCGAGTTGGGTCAGCTTGGCGGCTCGTTCGGCGGGCTGATCGACCGAGGCATCGAAGGCCAGGGCACCTTCGGCCAGGATGACCGGGCCACGGGCGGCGATCAGGCCGGTGACGGCGGCATCGGTGGCATCGACGGCCTGCAGCAGCACGGCGACGGCAGTCTCGGCGCCTTCGTCCCCGACCACCTCGGCGGCGGGCGACAGGCGGTATTCACCGCTGGCGGTGATGCGGCCCAGCACCGAACCCAGGGGATAGGACGTGCCCGCTTTCAGCGTCACGGTTTCGCGGGTGTAGCTGGCGTTCAGTTCGAACTTCAGCAGATCGCCCAGGGTGGGCGAGGCAACGAGGACGGGCATGGTCAACCTCCGCGACGGCTGGCGGCTTCACGGGCACGCCGAACGATGGGGCTTTCGGTTTCGGCCTTGGGCGTGGCCCCCGCCGGGGCAGCCGCCACCAAATCGGCGGCATCGGAACGCTCGGCCAGTTGATCCAGCACGGTGCGGCGCAGGGCTTCCGGGCGGATGCCCTTGGCCATGGCTTCTGCCGGGTCGATGGTCACGCCCAACCGGGCGGCCTGGTCGGCGATGGCGCTGATTTCGGCATATTCGGCCCGCAGGCGCTGTTCCAGATCGGCGGTGGGCACCTGCGGCTGCGGCACGGCAGCCGTGACGGGGACATCCCCCTGGTGTTCGGACATCGGGACTTCCTTTCGGGCGGCGATGGGATGGGAAATGGTGGAGCGGGCCAGAACGGCGCCCAGGTCGGCCAGGGCGACCCGCAGGGTGCCGACCTTGTCCGCCAGCCCGGCCGCCACCGCCTGATCGCCGCGATACACGGCGGCTTCAGTGGCACGGATCGTTTCGGGCGGCTTCTTGCGGCACTGGGCTACCAGATCGACGAACCGGCCATAAAGCGCATCCACATCGGCCTGGAGACTGGCGCGGGCGCTGTCGGACAACGGCTGGTGGGGATTGCCGTCCACCTTGCAGGCTCCGGCATGGACGAAGGTCCAGGCCAGCCCAGCCTGGGTATCGGCCCCGGATTCGTCGCGGTGGACGGCGACCACGCCGATGGAGCCGATCTCGCCGGTCTGGGTGACGTACAGGCGGTCGGCGGTGCAGGCGATGGCATAGGCCGCCGACAGCGCCGCTTCATCGGCCACCGCCCAAATGGGCTTGCCGCACTGGGCGCGGATGGCCTGGATGTGGTCGACCAGATCGAACAGGCCACCCACCTCGCCGCCCGAGGAATCCACGTCCAGCAGAATGGCCCGGACACCGGGATCGGTGGCAGCCGTCTCAATGGCATCGGCGATGTCGGAATAGGCGGTCAGGCCGCTTGCCGAGCCCAGATAACCCGACCGGGCCACCAGGGTGCCGATCACCGGCACGATGGCGATGCCGTCAGGTGTCGCCACCGTTCCGGCGAAGGGGGCGGCATCCGCGTCGAGGAAGGTGCCCTGTCCGGCCAGTCGTGGAGCCAGAGCACCCAGGATCACATCCAGTTTGCTGCGGGCGAGCAGCAGCGGCGTCCCGTACAGACGGGCCGCGAGATGGGGCAGATCGTGCATGGATCAGCTTTCAGGCTCTTCGTGAAGAGAATGGTCAATGGCCGGCATGCGCGAACGGGCGCACCCGATATCGCGACCGGCGAAAACGATCAGAAATTTGGGGGGGTGTTGGGGTTAGCGCCGGACCCAGTACAATGGCCAGTTATGGAGTACGGAGCCCCTGAAGGTTTCCAGCGATATCCCGAGTTTGGACTGAATATCTGCACCCGCTGCCGAGTAGGTGGCGCGAAGCTGATCTACCGAGGTGTTTTCGCTGACCAGGAGCAGCTTCATGGCGTTGTTAAAGAGGCGGAGTGCTTCCGGCTGCAGCAATCCCGCATCTTGTGCCGCGCGGAAATGACAAAGATTTTCCCGTACCTTGCCGATTGGGGAACGAAAAACGGCATCCTCGAATTTCAGCGCCCTTGACGCCTTGCTTGGTCCACTCCATTCGCCATCATACGTGTTGATGTCGACGTAAAGGTTGGCGTCTCGCAGGAAGAAGGTGTCGTGGGGCATGTCCGGCTCGCCGCTTTCCAGATCACCGGGCCACCATTCCTTGGCCTGAATGCGGAAATAATGCTGAACCTGCGGCAACTCCCAGATTCCAGCGTAATCATTTGCGGACAGGTCAAAATAGACGTGCTTGAGTACGTGGCTATAGAATGAGCTGCACAGGTGCCGCAAAACATGCTGGTGGCGGGCGAGGTCAACGCGGCACATATCCAATAAGATGTATGCTTTTCCCATTTCTTCCGTGGCTGTCGCGGCCAGGAAGTCTGCCCGGTCGTACCGCTGCACGTCGGCAAGAAGTGTTGCGTCCTCGATCAGTCCCTCTGCGTTATCGAGCATGGCGATAATCCCCTCCGATAGGAGTTTGAACGCCACGTCCGCATTCCCTGCAAAGAGGCACTGAAACAGCTCAGCCGGTCTTTTGGGTTTGCCATCCTTGCCAACGCCGGATTCCCGCTCAGATCGGGCGAGATAGTCGGAGAGTGCTTCCTGGATGATATCTCCGCCGGTCACGGAGCCATCCAATTCCGATCGAGATCGTGCGATATGCTCAAGTTTTTCAGCCAATTCCGCCGGAAGGGTGAATCCATATTCGGTTGGCGCGGCATCGTTCGGCATGTCCTGCTCCTGAGCATTCCGGCAAGGGAGTCTACAGTCTGCAGGACCAAGATCAAACCGGGGACGAAGCCTTCCGAGAGGTCGTATTGGCAGTCCCCGCAACCACCGTATTTCCAAACACCAGCCCCAACCGCTGTTCGCGAGCCTTGTCGGCGGCGATCTCCGCATCCACCTGTTCGGCGTCAAAGCCGCGCTCGGCCAGGGCCTGGGTGCGGCTCTTGAGACCCGCCTCGATCTGCTCGATCTCGGCGCGGGCGTCCTTCAGCGGATCGACCCAGTCCCATTTCGGCGGCAGCCACGAGCAGGCGATGAAGTCGGCCCGGTTCGGCTCATAGCCCCTGATGGATAGCGCCCCGGACATCACGGCGGTGTCCATCCACCGCTGCCAGACGGCCCGACAAAGCTGGTACACCATGATTGCGTGCTGCCAGGCGTCGATGCGGCGGCGGAACTCCAGCAGCGCCAGCCGGGAGTTTGAGTAATTGGCCTTCAGCATGTCGTTGCTGAGGTAGGCGTAGGGCACGCCCAGGGCGGCGGCGATCTGCAACAGCGTGCGGTACTGGAACGCTTCATACGACCCGCCCACGTCGGCGGGGGCCGAGGTCTGGATCTGCTCGCCCGGTTCCAGCATCACCACCTGGCCGGGCTGCACATCCATGGTGCGGTCGCCAGAACCGCCATCCTCGGCGATGTCGAAGGTTTCGCCAGGGCTGGGGGTGGTGACGAACAGCGCGTACATGGCCGCCACTTTCTTGCGGTCCAGTTCGGCGTCATCGTACTGGTCGAGCAGGAACAGTTTCACGATGGCTGGGGCGAAGCGGGACACGCCGCGCAACTGCCCGGCATCCACCGGGTCCATGACGTGGATGATCTCGGAGGCAGGAATCCGCACCGTCTCGCCCGCCAAACCGGGATCGGTGCAATCGCCGGGATGGCGGCGCAGGAAGTGATAGGCGACGCGGCGGCCGATGCGGTCGAACTCGATGCCCTGGCGGACGACGTTACCGCTGGCCAGTGTCTCGTTCCTGGTCAGCGGCAGCATTTCCGATGGCAGCATCTGCAATTGCAGCGGCACCACCAGGCCGTCCTCGGGCCGACGCGGGCGGAAGTCATATCTCCACGATCAAACATAATGTCTCGACCAGCCAACGCTGGCGGCGCAACGGCCATACTGGTGGAATTCTGTGGCTGACCGGCCTTTCTGCCTCAGGGAAGTCGACCTTGGCGATGGCGCTGGAACTGGATTTGTTCAACCGCAACTGGCAATGCGTGGTTATCGACGGTGACAATCTGCGCCAAGGTCTATGCGCAGATCTCGGTTTCAGTCTAGACGACCGAGCCGAGAACGTCCGTCGTGCCGGGGAGATGGCGCGGATGCTGGCCGAGAGTGGCATCATTGTCATCGTCGCTCTGATATCTCCCTATCAGTCTGATCGTGACCGTATCCGAAGATCTGCAGGCTCCTTGTTTCATGAGATATGGCTTTCTGCCGGGATTGATGTTTGCGAAGCTCGAGATCCCAAGAATCTTTACAGGAAGGCACGAGCCGGAGAGATCAGCGAGTTCACAGGGATATCGTCGCCATATGAGGCCCCTAATGCTGCTGAATTGACGATCGATACCGGTACGTTAAACTTTCAGGAGAGCCTCAAGGCCTAAGCTCACGATCGAAGTGCAACACCCGCTATAATGGGTGCTGCGATGGGACAACGATACAATCAGCTCAGTCTGGATGAGCGGTGCGAGATTTACCGTCTGCATGCAGACGGTAAATCTCGGCGAGCCATTGCCCGGGCCTTGGGCCGGGCGGCGTCAACAATCAGCCGAGAGCTGGAGCGCAACAGTGGCGCCCAAGTCGGCTACAAGGTGGATTGGGCGATGATCCAGGCCCGCGCCCGGCGGCGGCGCAAGCTTTACAAACTGGAGCGCTCGAGCGCGCTCAGGAAACTGACCTTGGACGGCCTTGCGATGGGATGGTCCCCGGAGCAGATCGCCGGGCGGCTCGAGCTTGAGCAAGGTAGGCCGGTGATCAGCCACGAGTCAATTTACCGCTACATCTACTGGCGCGTGAACAGCCACAAGGACTATCTGCACCGGCTGCTGCCGCGCGCCAAGTTTCAGCGTGGCTGGCGTGGCCGCAAGGGCGGCAGCTCGGTGCATTTCATTCCCCAGCGAGTGCCGGTAGCCGAGCGTCCCGCCGAGGTCGCCGACCGGCGCCAGACCGGCCACTGGGAAGCCGATCTGATGCTGTTCTCCCGCTATCGCCAAGCCGTCCTGGTGGCGCACGAACGTAGCTCGCGCCTGCTTCTGCTCCGGCATCACCTCAGCAAAGCCGCCGAGCCAATCGCCGACAGCCTGACCGCCATGCTGCGGCGATTTCCTGCCGAGCAGCGCCGCACCATCACCTTCGATAACGGCTCTGAATTCGCGGCCCATCGCCGCCTGAAGACAAGGCTTCGCATGAAAACCTATTTCTGCGATCCCCATAGCCCCTGGCAGAAGGGCGGCGTCGAGAACGCCATCGGGCGAATGCGGCGGGGACTGCCGCGAAAAACAGATCTCGCGGCAGTTTCCCAGGCCGATCTGGACGACCTGGCCATGGACTACAACCTCACCCCGCGAAAGTGCCTCGGATATCGAACTCCGCTTGAGGCTTTCCTCGGAAAAGCCATCGATCTCGGTGTTGCACTTGAAATGTGAGTCCATCAGGTTCTCAGAGACTACGTTGAGCGTTTCGCATTTCTATGAAGCGAGGGCAGTTTCGGCTTGGCGAGGGGATCAGTGGGCAGCTTGCGGCAATAGTCCTTGCCTGCGGGGATGCCCCGGTGCTATCCACGAAGCGAAATGTGATTCCCAAAAGGGCAAAAAATGCCTGGGAACGGGAGAAGTGGCGCAATGCCTACATTAAAAGAGGTCGCGGAGTGCCCTGCGGCTCTGAACGCTTCAATTGAGCGGATGTGTGATCCGTCACCGATCCGGGAAGAAGTTAAGCTTAATCACGGTATCCGCTCGGTCGCGGAGTTACGCGCTTTGGTGTGCGGACCCGCGTTTGAGAATGGTACAGAGGTTTCTGACGCAGTGGATGCCTTCAAGAATGGCGGACGCTGAAGACCTCTCCGCAATCCGAAAAGCCGTAATTACCGCTTTCGCCCAAACCCTGATGAGGGTATGTCGTCACTTTGGCTATGACTATGACGATGTAAGCTATAGTGAGCGAGAGTTAAGACTCGCCCTAGAAGAAGCGGAAATTGACGTTCAGGCATTGCTGAACAGACGTAGCCGAGAAAATGGCGTTTCGGAAGGGAAGCTGGCAGGGGTTTACGCCTACCGCCTTTCGAGGTTCAAGATCGTCCACTTTGGCACCAAATACCATGACGACAAATATTCATATGCTGTGCAGGATATTTCATCGATTCTGACTGTTGAGCGGATAATTTTGAAAGCTCATATCGGAACCGACAGGCTTAAGGAACTGGCCTATCAAATGGCCCGTCGTCATGCAAACCAAGAGACGCTTGGGCTCTGTTTTGACGTGATCAAGGACGCATATAAAGCGGGGCTTTTCCAAAAGGGATAAGTCCCGGCCTACGGCAGGGAAATCCTGCAGTTTGGCTTCCATGCATAGACGGAACTCCGATATCGCCCTCTTTCTCGCAATGGATGGCAAGGAGAGAACCATGGCGGAACGGCGCGGCATGTGGGTCAAGGGGTTGACCAAGGACGACAAGGCGTCAATCGCGGCCACCTGCGAGCGGTTCATCGCCGAGGTGTTGATCCCCCGTTTTCTGCCCGAGATCCGCCCCACGGAATTCAACTATCCCATCGCCATCTCCGGCAAATGGCGCGGCGACAAGTACAGCTTCATCCAGCGCTACCGTTCGGGCTTTGCCGACAATGCTGGCGAAGAGTTTGATTCCGCCTTCGCCCGCCTCGATCACATCAGCGGGGATCGCTTTGATCTGATGTGGCACCGCCATACCGGGCAGTGGCTATGTTTCCGGGCGTGCGTATCTCTCGCTGACGCCTTACGGCTGATGGAGGTCGAGGGGCTGTTGCAGCCAAATTGACCAGATGGACGCTGCATCGGCTCGATGTTGATGAACTGATTCATCGAAGCGAAAAGCCACATTTCGGCATTTCACCCATGTATACGTCATTGCACCAACGTGCATTCGACCGCATTCTACGTGCTACTGAGAGGCGGTTACTTGTGAGTCGCCTTTCCTACGCCAAGCGAATTTTTCCATTAAAATTCAATGACTTGATGGGTTCTGTGGGAGCCGTTGTGGGATCTTTTGTGGGAACTTCCCCACATGGGTTTGCGCGCCTGTGTGATCTCATTGATGGCTTGCCGGGGTGTTCAGTCTGGTCTAAAGAAAACGACGGCAGAGGTTTCCCTCAGCCGTCGCGTCTGACCGATGCGGTGAAGTAGGGAGCTGTTGCCTCAGCTTCCTACTTCTTCTTGATGGTCTCGACCACATGGGTCTTCGGATGCTCCTTGGCGGTTTTCACCGAAGTGAACTGACCGCTGCCGGCATTGCGCCCGATCTTAGTCGTGGTGCCTTTGCTCGCCATCTAACCTCACCTCCTTTCAGCCCCCAGTTGGGACAGAATCGACCATAAGGCCGGGAAGGGGTTGGCGCAAGATTTAGTTGGTCTGTGGATAACGAGGATACCGGTTATAGTTCCAGAGGGTTGCTGAGCGGCTCTAAAGCGCCTTATCAACGCCGCTCGATAGTCCCCACCCGGCGCCCCCGGGTGTCCCTGACGATCATTTCGCCGCCCCATCCCTGTTCGATGGTGCCGACGCGGCGCCCGCTGGTGTCGCGCTGGGTCAGGGTGCCGCCGGGCGCCTCTTCGAGGGTGCCCGTGCGGCGACCCCGTTCGTCCCGGAGGACGTAGTCGCGCCCCTGGTCCCGATCCACGCGGGGCACCAACAGGTCATCCCCGAAGTCATCCGCGTAGACAGGCAGGGGCGCGAGGAAGCCCACCAGGAGGACGGCGGCAAGCCGGGTGCGGTTGCGGGTCATGGTGGGGCTTCCTCTGTCGTTCAATTCAGGTTCATCGCGATCAAGAGCACCTTTGCGCTCTCCGCATCGGCAAGTGCCGCCCTAAGCGCCTTCTCTGAGGCGGCAAGTTCCGCCAATTCCCAAGGGGCAAGCTGTCCGAGACGCCTGCCATCGGACAATTCCCTTTCGCGAAGCCCCCGAGCCTCATTCTTGATCCGACGGATCGTGGCGTTGAATTGTGCGTTGTCCATAGCGGCCCTCAGCAACCGTGGGGGCCGGGCAGGAACGCTGTATGAAGTCCTTGACCTCGCCGTCCAGATGGCTGGCTTCCTCGATCAGGCCGTTGGCCTTTTCCAGCATGTCGTTGGCGACCTTGCTCGATTGGCCGGCCTTGTCGTTGACGCTGGCGATGTGCCCCACGACCTGGCGGGTTCCGGTGGAAGCCTGCTCGATGCTGCGGGCGATCTCGCCGGTGGCGGCCTGCTGTTCCTCGACGGCCGAGGCGATCATGGTCGAGGACTGGCTGATCTCGTTGATGGTGCCGAGGATTTCCTTGATGGCGGCCACCGCCTGATGGGTGGCGCCTTGCACCTCGCCGATCTGCTGGCCGATTTCCTCGGTGGCGCGGCCGGTCTGATTGGCGAGGTTCTTGACCTCGCTGGCCACCACGGCGAAGCCCTTGCCGGCGTCGCCCGCCCTGGCCGCCTCGATGGTGGCGTTGAGCGCCAGCAGGTTGGTCTGGCTGGCGATGTCGTTGATCAGGCTCACCACCTCGCCGATCTTCTGGGCCGAGGTCAGCAGGCTCTCGACGATCTCGGTGGTGCGTTCCGCCTTGCTCACAGCGGTGCCGGCGACTTGGGCGGCGCGGGCGACGTGGCTGGCGATCTCGTGGATCGAGGCGGAGAGTTCCTCGGCGGCGGCGGCCACCGTCTCCACGTTGGAGGATGCCAGTTCGGCCGCCTGCCCCGCCGCCACCGCGTCGTCCGACGTCGATCCGGCGGTGAAGGACATGATGCGGGCACTGGCATGGATGGTGTTGGACGCGGTGTTCACATGCTGGGACAGCGCCCCCATGTGGGCCTCGAATTCCTTGGAGAGCGCCAGCATGGTGGCATGGCGTTCCGCCTCGTTGGACTGCCGGAGCTCTTCCTGCTGCCGCTTCAGTTCGGCGACCCGGCTGGCGTTCTCGCGGAACACCTCGACGGCGTGGGCCATGGCGCCGATCTCGTCCTTGCGCTCGACGCCGTCGATGCGGATGGCCAGGTTGCCCTCGGCCAGCCGGATCATGGCGTCGCGAAGCCGGTCGAGCGGGCCGATGATGCCGCGCGACAGGATCACCACCAGGGCGACCACCACCACCACGATCAGCAGGCCGAAGATGATCGGGCGGCTGGCCGCCGCCGCCAGTCCCTCGTCCTTGGCGGCCAGGGCGGCGTGGTAGTCGTTGGCGAGAACCGTCCGGATGGCGGCCAGCTGCTGTTCCGCCCTGGCGGCGGCGGCGGCGAATTTCTGCTCGTCATCCACCGAGGGATTGTCCTGCACCTTCTTCACCACCACCGACATCTCGTCGAGGGCGGCGGCCAGGGCGGCCTTGGCCTCGGCGGACGCCCCGTCGATGCGGCCGCTCCGGTCGCGGATGTCGGCCAGCCGGGCGTCGCTCAGCGCCTTGAAGCGGGCGGGAAACATTTCATAGTTCAGGCGCCGGCTGACCAGGACGGACAGGTTGGACAGGCCCAGCTCGGCCTCCTTGGCGACGATGGTCGCCGCCTGTCGCTGGTCGGCGCGGAGCGCGGCGGCGGTGCCGGTGCCGAGGCTGAAGGACCCGGTGGCGATCACCAGGGCCAGGGCGGCGACGGCGACGGCGCCGATCAGCATCAGGCTGCGCTGGATGCCGATGCTGGGCATGAGGGCGGAGGTCGTCATGGCGGCATTCCTCACTTGAACTTCTTGCGGGCGGCGTCGGTGCGCAGGAAGGCGATCAGCCTGGCCGCCTCCGGGCCGGGATCGCCCTTGGTGACGATGGCCAGCGGGCGGGCGATCTTTTTGGAGCGCACCACCTTGATCTCGATGGGGTCGCCATCGCGACGGGCCTCGTCGAAATAGGCCTGGACGAATCCCGCCGACACCGCGCCGATGGCCCCGGCGTGTTCGGCCACCATCACCATTTCCTTCTTGGTGGCGTAGACGATTCGGGCCGAGCGGGCGTAATCCACCTTCTTGCCCATGACCTGTTCCCACACCACCTCGCGGGTGGCGGATTCGGAATGGCTGGTCACCACCTGGACCTTGCGGTCGGGGCCGCCGACGTCCTTCCAGTTCTTGATGACACCGGAATAGAGGTCGCGCAGCTGGTCCCAATCCAGGGTCTCGACCGGGTTTTGGGCGTTGACGATGGGGGATATCTCGTCCTCGGCCAGGACATGGAGCTGATAGGTGCCGTCTTCCGGCAAATTCTGGGCCTTGAGGATGCCTTCCAGCGGACTGGACACGATGGCCACCGGGACTTCACCCGCCACCAGCCGCTTGATCCCGTTGCCGCTGCCCACGCCCTCGACCTTGATGTCGAGGCCGGTCGCCTGCCTGATATCGGCGGCCAGGGGGTCGAGGATTCGGGTCTGGACCGTGGTGGAGCCCGACAGGACGAACTCGGCGGCCAGCGATTGACCAGTAAACACGAATACGGTGACAAGTAAGCATACAATTTTAATTATATGCATATCAACTCCTGGCCAAAGATAATAAGCCAACAACTCCCATCAGGTTATTCCTCCGCAAGGAAACAATCATTATGCCAATAGGCATTGTGGTCATATCCCAGCCGCCGCGATGCGTAACACTCTCCCGGCTTTCTCCGTCCAACGGACATCACACCCCGTTTCCGGAGGAAGCCATGCCCATGATGTCGTTGGAAAAGGAACTGGTGGCGCTTGCCATCTCGGTGGCGGCGGGCTGCCGCCCCTGCGTCACCCATCATCTGGTGGAGGTCCGCAAGGCGGGCGCCGGTGACGACGACGTCGAAAAGGCCGTCGCCGTGGCCGTTCGCGTGCGCGAGGCCGCCACCGAGGGCATGCGCCGCCACGCCCTTGGCCTGGACCCGGCCGCCGAGGGTTGCGGCGGAACCTCCGCCGAGCCCCTGGCCGAGCTGACCGCCCTGGGGGCGGCGCTGGCGGTCAACTGCACCGTCGAGACCGACCGGCATCTGGCGGCGGCCCGCGCCCTCGGCGTGGGCCGGGACCGCCTGGACGAGGTTCTGGCCCTTGCCGCCCTGATCCGCTCCAAGGCCATCGGCCATGCCGAGGCCCGTTTGGGCGGCGCCGGCCCGGGCAATTGGGGCGAGGCCCCGAAGGCGGCCCGCTGCTGCTGATCGCCAGGGGACGCACGCGGGGCGGCATCTTCGGATGCCGCCCCTTTTTCATTGGCAGAACATCAGGCCCGTCAGCAGGAGATCGGTCTCGGGCCGCCGGTAGGCGGACCAGACCAGGGCCAGGATGGCCAGCCCCAGCCCGAGCCCGGCGATCCTCACGCCGCCGCCTCGGCGGGCCGGGCCGCCTCCTCGCGGATGGGCAGGTTGAGCAGGGCGGCCAGCAGGCTGAGACCGATGGCCACCATCCAGGCTCCGTCATAGCTGCCCAGGCGGTCGTACAGCACGCCTCCCAGCCAGCCGCCGAGGAAGGCGCCCAATTGGTGGGCCAGGAACACCACGCCGCCCAGCATGGACATGTTGCCCACTCCGAACAGGGCGGCGACGGTGCCGTTGGTCAGCGGCACGGTGGACAGCCAGACCAGCCCCATGGCGGCGCCGAAGGCATAGGCGCTCCACTCGCTGACCGGCAGGAAGGCGAAGGCGGCGATGATGGCGGTGCGCGCCAGGTAGAGCCAGGACAGCAGCATGGGTTTGCGCCATTTGGCGCCCCACAGCCCGGCGAAATAGGTGCCGGGAATGTTGAGCAGGCCGATCAGCGCCAGCACGGTGGAGCCGATTCCCGCCGTCAGCCCCTTGTCGGACAGGAAGGCCGGCACGTGGGTGGCGATGAACACCACCTGGAAGCCGCAGACGAAGAAGCCCAGCGCCAGCAACTGGAAGCCGCGATGGCCCAGCGCCCGACGGATGGCCTGTCCCGCGCTCACGGCGGTGGCCGGGGGCGTGTCGCCGCCCCGCTCCATCAGTGGCACCGCCAGCGGGGCCATGGCCAGGGCGAGGAGCGCCATGGCGGCCAGCGCGCCCGACCAGCCCAGCAGGCCGATGCCGCCCAGCGCGCCGGGCAGCATGACGAACTGGCCGAAGGCGGCGCCGCCCATGGCGAGGCCCAGGGCCAGACTGCGCTTCTCCGGGCTGGTGGCGCGACTGACGGCGCCCAGCACCAGGGGATAGGTGGTGCCCGACAGGCCGAGGCCGACCAGCAGCCCGGTGCCCAGGATGAAGGCGGTCTCGCCCTGGGGCAGGGCCATCACCAGCAGGCCCACCACGTAGAGCGCGGTGCCGGCGATGATCATCCGCCCGGCGCCGATGCGGTCGGCCAGCAGGCCGGCGAAGGGCTGGGACAGGCCCCAGACAAGGTTCTGCAGCGCGATGGCGAAGCCGAAGGCCTCGCGGCTCCAGCCGCCGGCCTCGGTCACCGGCTGGAGGAACAGGCCGAAGGAATGCCTGACGCCGAGCGAGATGGCCAGGATGGCCGAGGCACAGATCAGGACGGCAAGCGGGCTGTGGGGGGCGCTGGGCTGGGTGGATGGCATGGGTCTCTCCCGTCTGGGCGGATAGGGTTGGTCGAGGATGGGGACGCGCAAGGGGTCGAGGCTCATCTCAGGTTTTCTCGCGCGGACTGCAGGGGATGGCGTCGCGGCCGAGGTCCAGGCGGCAATGCCGGCCCAGACGCTCGCGCAGGGCGGCGCGGGCCCGGTGCAGCAGCACGCGGGAATGGCCCTCGGTGATGGACAGCGCCGCCGCCACCTCGGCATGGCCGGCGCCCCCCATGTCGTGCAGCACCAGCACCTCGCGCAGGCGGTCGGGCAGGGCGGTCAGGTGGGCGGTGATGCAGTCGCCCATCTCGGCGCGCATCAGGGTGGTGACGGCGTCGTCCTCCGGGGCGGGCAGGGCGGCGAGGCCGGCGGGGTCGGCGCTTTCCTCGCGTCGGGTGGCCGGCCGGCGGAAATGGTCGCGCAGCGCGTTCAGCGCGATGGCCGAGAGCCAGGTCAGCGGCCGCGACCGCCCGGCGAAGCCCTCGCGCCCCGCCATGGCCCGCAGCAGCGTTTCCTGGACGATGTCGTCGGCCAGATCGGCATTGCCGACCATGCCGAGCACGAAGCGGTGCAGCTCGCCCCGATGGGCCGTAAGGTCGAGAGTGGTCACGGTGCTGCTCTCCTGGTTGGGAAGGGGCGGGAGCGACCCTTCTTCCCGTTGGACGGAGGGGCGAGGCGTTACAATGTTTCCGTAATTCGAGAAATATGGAAGTATAGGGCGCGCCGAATCCGCCGCCGGGACAGGTTGGCCTCAGGGCTTGCGCGCCTCGATGGTGGCCGAGGCGACGTATTCCTCGATGCCCAGGCCCGGCGCCCAACTGGCGATCAGTTCGCGGCTTTCCGGCTTGGGTTCGATTCGGATGCCGGTGAAGCCGGCCTGGGCCAGCCAGTTGGACAGCTCGGCCACCGTGGCGGCGCCGCTGGCGCAGCCGGTCAGCAATTCCTTCATGGTGGCCAGCTCCGGCGGAAGGGGGCGCAGCATCACCACGTCGGAGATCGCCACCCGGCCGCCGGGCTTCAGCACCCGGAAGGCCTCGTTCAGGACGGCGGGCTTGTCCGGCGACAGGTTGATGACGCAATTGGAGATGACCACGTCGGCGGTGTTGTCGGCGATGGGCAGGTGCTCGATCTCGCCCAGGCGGAACTCGACGTTGGACAGCCCCAGTTTGGCGGCGTTGGCCCGCGCCTTGGCCAGCATTTCATGGGTCATGTCGACGCCGATCACCCGGCCGCTTTCGCCGACCTGCCGGATGGCGAGGAAAGCGTCGAAGCCCGCGCCGCTGCCCAGGTCCACCACCACCTCGCCGGGGCGCATGGCGGCGATGGCCTGGGGATTGCCGCATCCCAGCCCGAGATTGGCCCCGTCCCCGGCGGCGGCAAGGTCGGATTCGTCATAGCCCATGCGCTTGGCCAGGGCATCGGCATCGGGCGCCGGGCCGCAGCAGGAGGAGGAGGAGGCCGGAGCCGGCGTGCAGCAGGACGAGGCGGCGCCGGCGGCGATGGCGCCGTAGCGGCTGCGGACCAAGTCGCGGATCTGGTCGGGGGTCATGGTCGGGGTCTCCTCAGGAGCAGCAGGGATCGCGTGAGCAGCAATTCTCGGTGAGATAGCCCACCACCGCCCGCATGCGTCCGTATGCGGCGGAATAGATCAACGAGCGCCCGTCGCGTCGCACCGTCACCAATCCGGCATTCTTCAGATGGGACAGGTGGAACGACAGGGTGTTGGGGGTGATCGCCAGTTCCTCGGCGATCTGCCCGGCCGGCATTCCCGCCGGCCCGGCGGTCACCAGCAGGCGGAAGACCCGCAGACGGGAATCCTGGGCCAGGGCGGAAAGGGCGGCGATGATGTCTTGTTCTTCCATAATTCGAGATATATGGAATTAAATGCCCGATGTCAATACCCGGCTCGTCGTCGTCGTCGGGACGAACCGTGCCGGCGGCTATCGCTCCATGTCGTAGCGCCGCATCTTCTCCCACAGGTTCTTGCGCGAGATGCCCAGCAGGTCGGCGGCCTTGCCGATGGCGCCGTCGGCGCGGGCCAGGGCCGACAGGATGGCGGCGCGCTCGGCATCCTCGACGGCAGTTCTGAGGTCGGTGGGAGCGGGGGCGCAATCCGTCTCCGCCTCCGCCTCCGCCTCGAGATGATGGGCCTCCAGCTGCGGGCCGTCGGCCAATGCGGCCGCCCGCTCGACCAGCCGCCGCAATTCGCGGCCGTTGCCCGGCAGCCGGAGGGCGCGCAGGCATTCCTCGGCGGCGGGGGAAAAGCCGGTGACGCGCCGGCCGCTGGCCGCCGCCGCCTGGGCCAGGAACTGACGGGCGATGTGGACGATGTCCTCGGGCCGCTCGCGAAGGGGGGGAACCCGGATCTGGATGACGGAAAGCCGCCAGAGCAGATCGGGGCGAACGGCGGACTCGGTCTCGGCCCTGACATCCTCGCGCCGCGCCGCGATGACGCGCAGACCGGGCTGGGGGCGGCTGATCAGCTGAAGCAGCTGTCCTTGCAGCCGGTCGGGAAGCTCCGCCACCTCGTCCAGGAACAGCGAGCCGCCCGCCGCCCGCTCGGCGGCCGAGGAAAGGTCGTCCTCCACATCGCCATCGCTTTCCCAGGGGGCGCAGTTCAGCCTGATGAACGGTCCCGCCGCCCGTGGGCTGTTGTGATGGATCATGGCCGCCACCTGACGCTTGCCGGTCCCGCGTTCGCCGGAAATCAGCACCGGGGCATCCACGGTGCGGATGCGCGAGATGGTGCGTTCCAGCCGCAGAATCGCCGGGTCCTGCCCCAGCAGACCGGAACCCAGCCGAAAGCGTTCGATGGCGGGACCGTCGGCCAGCCGCATGTCGGCCAGGGTGGAAAGGGTCCGCCGCACCAGTTGGATGAAGGCGGGCAGATTGAAAGGCTTTTCCAGGTAGTCCACGGCCCCGGCCTTGACCAGGGCCACGGCGTCGGACACCGAGCCATAGGCCGTCATCAGGATGAAGGGCAGGCCGGGCTGAAGCCGTGAAATCTCCAGGAACAGATCGCTGCCCAGTCCGTCGGGCAGGCGAATGTCGCAGACCACCAGATCGACGCCTCCGGTTCCCAGCCACCAGCGGGCTTCCTTCAGGGTCGAGGCGCCGGTCGCTCCGATGCCCTCCAGCTTCAGGCGGTCCACCAGGGACAGCAGCATGATCTCGTCATCCTCGACCACCAGAACCCGCAGGCGCTCACGCTCCATTTCCGCCTCCTTCCACCGGCACGTGGAGACGGAACAGGCTGCCCTTGCCCACCTGGCTGTCGACCCTGATGCCGCCCCCCATGGAGGTCAGCAGCCGCAAGGTGATCCACAATCCCAGGCCGGTGCCCCCCTTTCTCGACGAATAGAAGGGGTCGAAGATGTGGCGAAGGTCATCGGGAGCGATGCCGATGCCGCTGTCCTCGATTTCCATGCGCAGCACACGTCCGTCGAGAAAAGCCGAGAACCGCAGGCGGCCGCCGTCGGGCATAGCCTGGGCGGCGTTCTTGAGCAGGTTGAGCACCGCCTGCTGCAATCGCGGCCGGTTGATCCGCACCTGGGCATCGACCCGGTTGTCCCAGTCGAGCGTGATGCCGCTGCCGTCCAGTTCGGCGGCCAGCAGGTCGCGCAATTCATCCAGGCAGGCCGGATCGCAGGCCTCGGAGGCATGCTCCGCCCGCTGCTCCACCAGCAGGTCCTGGACGATGGCGCGGATGCGGAGCAGTCCCTTCTCGATGGGGGGAAGGTAGCGGGTGACCAGATCGGGCTGCTCCGGGTGGTCCTTGATGGTGGACAGACAGTTCAGGATGCCGGCCAGCGGGTTGTTGACCTCGTGCGCCACGCCGGCGGCGATGCGGCCCAGGGCGGCGGCTTTTTCGCTCTGGGCCAGTTCCCGTTCCAGGCGCTGCTTTTCCGAAACCTCCGCCGCCATGCGATTGAAGGCTTCACCCAGCTGGGCGATTTCGTCGCCCCCCTTGATGGCGACCGGGGCGTGGTCGCCGCGGCCCAGCAGGGCCATGGCGTCCGCCAGCTTGCGCAAGGGACCGACGGCCCCCAGCGACAGCCAGATTCCGACCAGGCTCGCCACCACGGCCAGCCCGAGCGCCAGGCCAAGGACGATCAGCGCCGCCTCCTGGGTGGCCTCGGTCAGATGGTGGGTGGACAGCCTGACCCGGACGACGCCCAGGTACTTTCCCCCCGAGATCACCGGCGCCACCCCTTCGGTGAACTCTCCGTTGCGGCCCTGAAGGGTGATCGGGGCGCGGGCCGCCAGCGCCGCCGACAGCAATGCCCCTTCCTCGTCGTCGTGAACCGGAAGCGGCAGGCCAAGGGGATTGGCGCCGGGGTGAAGGTGGGCGGAAACCCTGCCGTCGCTGCCGAGCACCATGGCGGTGATCAGCTCGCTCCTGTCGTCCACCCCTTCCAGGGCGACCTGCCGCAATGTCCGGTAGACCGACCAGCTGTCGTTGCGCAGCATGGAATCGGCGGCGGTGGCGGCGACCCAGCGGGCCAGGAGCCGGGCCTTGTCCGACAGGGCGTCGCGCAATTCCATGCGGTCCTTGCCGACCACGCCGGCGCCGATCACGCCGGCCACCCCCATGACCACCAGGCAGACGATGACCGGAAGCTTCAGCGACAGGCTCCAGGTGGACGGGCGCAGGGCGCTCATCGGATCGGTCGTGCCGATTGCAGCGCCCGGACCGTGTCGTAATGGGAGGCCGGAAGGGTGGTGAAGCCGTCCAGCATCATTTCCCCCAGCAACCGGCGGCCTTCGGCATCGGCGGCCATGTTGAGAAGCGCCTCGGAAAACAGCGAGCGCAGGCCCGGATCGATGCCGCGCCGCGCCACCATGGGGGGGAAGCCGAATTCGTCCGATCGCTGGATGATCCGGGTTCGCTCGGCGACCCTTGGCCGTTGGCTCGCCATGTATTCCCAGACGTAGGAATCGACGGCGGCGCCATCGGCCACCTTGTCGGCGACGGCTTCCACCGCCTGGCCGTGGTCCCAGGTGAAGAAGGTGGTGCGGAAGAACCGGTCGGGGCTGCGTCCCGCCTCCCGCAGCATGACTCGCGGCACGATGTAGCCGGTATTGGAATCGGGATCGGTATAGGCGAAGGACGTTCCCTCCAGATCCATCAGAGTGATGGTCGGCTTGTCGCTGTGGACGATGATGTAGGAGCGGTAGAGCGGCCGTCCGCGAAAGACCGGGGTGGCCACCAGATCCACCAGCTCGGCGTCCCAGGCCTGGACGAAGGAGTAGCTGCACACCCACGAGAAATCCAGCTCGCCGGTCCGCAGCATCTCGATGACGTCCCGGTAGCTGCGCCGCTGGATGAACTCCACCGGCCGCCCCAGCTTGCGTCCCAGATAGGCCGCCCAACGGTCGTAGAAGGGCAACTCGTCGCGGATGGCCGCCGCGGTCAGCGCGATGCGCACCGGAGCCTCGGCGGCGGCGGGAGGAGTAGGAAGAAGATACACGACAGCCGCCAGGGCGGCATATCCCAGCCACTGCCGGGCCAGGATGCAAAATGCCGATATGCGTTCCCGAGGATCGTGCATGCCGCCAATCTAGCACCGGTCCCCGGCCGGGGGTAGGTCGAGGAAAAACAGGCGAGGGGAATGAATGTTACCGGGCGGTTACCCCTGACTGAAATTCAGAGGCATTGTCGGTAAGGGTGGTTACCAATTGGTAACAACTCATTGTTTTCAATGGGAATTTTTCAAATCAGGCGCTCCATTGCCCTTGCGGCGCGGGATGTTCCGCCACAGAATACCCGCAACTTTCGTATGGAATTTCCGGCTCGAAAGGGTAGTCGGGAGCTTTCCATCCTTGCATGGCCCACGACAGGGGAGCGCCTGAGATGCTTGCTACACGTCGAGACTTTCTCATGGGGGCGGGGTCGCTTGCCGCCATCGCCGCGGCTTCCGGCATCGTCCCGGCCTATGCCAAGGTCGGAGGCGGCGCGGGCGGCAAGCTGGCCGAGGAAAGCGTCAAGTCGGTCTGCGTCCACTGCGTCAATTTCTGCGCCATCGAGGCACGCAAGGTGGGGGGCGTCGTCCGTTCGATCCAGCCCGACCGCGCCCGGCGCGACATCTACAATCACGGCATCTGCCCCAAGGGCGTGGCGGGCGGCTTTACCGCATACAATCCCTATCGGGTCAAGACTCCGCTGAAGCGGACCAATCCCGCCAAGGGGCTGGACCAGGATCCCAAATGGGTCGAGATCAGCTGGGACGAGGCCTTCCAGACCATCACCGACCGTCTGGCCAAGATCAAGGCGGACAACCCGTCGAAACTGATCTGGCAGCACGGCCACGGCAAGTACCTGATCGGCGACAATTTCCCCAAGGCCTTCTGCAAGGCGTTCGGAACCCCCAACGTCATCCATCGCACCACCACCTGCGAATCGGCCCGCCACGTGGCCGACGACATCACCTGGGGCTATCACGGCTTCCTGCCCGACATCGAGAACTGCAACCTATTCGTGGTGTTCGGCTCGAACTATTTCGAGGCCGAGCAGTTCGCCCGCTGGATGGACCATGCCGTGACCCGCGCCAAGGAGCGCGGCATGAAGATCGTGGTGGTGGAACCCCGGCTGTCCCATCCGGGCGCCAAGGCCGACATGTGGATTCCCATCCGCCCGGGCAAGGACGTGGTGCTGGTGATGGCGCTCACCAAGCTGCTGATCGACGACGGCAAGATCGACGAGCCCTTCCTGATCACCTACACCAACGCGCCGCAACTGGTCGGCGCCGATGGCCGCATCCTGCGCGACGGCGAGGGCAAGCCCCTGGTCTGGGACACCGCCAGCAAGTCGGCCAAGCCCTTCGTGGAGGGGGTGATTCCCGCCTTGCGCGGTACCTACACCGTGGATGGGAAGCAGGTCCGCACCGGCTTCGACGCCTATGCCGACAGCCTGAAGGACATGACGCCGGAGGCCGCGGCCGAGATCGCCGGCGTTCCGGCCGAGACCATCCGTGAACTGGCCGCCATGATCGGCCGGGAAATCCGGATCGGCACCACCACGAAGCTGGGGGATTTCTCCCACCGTTACCGGCCGGTCTCGCTGCACACCTGGCGGGGCATGACCGCCAAGGAGCATGGCGTCCAGACGTGGCGCTCGGCCCTGATGCTGCAGATGATCCTGGGGATTCCCGACGCCATCGGCGGCCACAAGCTGGGCAAGGTCCTCGACCACCCGGAATACATGGAGCCGGCCAAGTGCGAATATCCGCCCAAGCGGGTGGATCTGGCCAAGAGCGTCTACTTCCCCAACGGCCACCACGACGTCTGCCAGCAGGTGGCGCTGACCGTGCTCGACCCCAAGGCCTATGGCCTTCCCTACGAGCCGGAGATGCAGATCTTCTACGCCACCAACCGCCCGGCTTCGACCTCGGATACCGCGACCCAGTACAGGTCGATGGAAAAGACCTTCAACGTCACCATCGAAGTGCACATGAGCGAGACGGCCTGGATGTCCGACATCGTCCTGCCCGATCTCAACTATCTTGAATCGTGGCACATGGCCCCGACCCGCTCCAGTCCCCACGCCAAGCATACCGGCATCCGCCAGCCGGTGGTCAACGCCTACAACCTGAAGCACGACGGCTTCACCATCCTGTGGGAACTGGCCAAGCGCCTCAACATGCGTGACGCCTACGCCGAGGCCATCAACGGCGCCTGGAAGCTCAAGGATCACAAGTTCGAGAAGGGGCGCGACTACACCCCGCGCGAGGCGGTGGAGATCCTGTGGGCGGAAGCCACCAAGGGCAAGCCCTTCGACGTCGCCCTGAAGGACGGCTTCGTCGGCAGCCAGCTCGCTCCCGCCGATGTCTACACCAAGGGGATCGAGGCCAAGTGCAAGGGCCCCGGCAAGCCGAAGATGCAGTTCTACGGCGATTCCATGCTGGGAACCTTCGCCAAGGTGAAGGCCACCGTCGAGAAGTCGGGTATCAAGAATATCGACCTTGAACGCTACAAGATCGCCTATTCCCCCGTCCCGCTGAAGGACCACGCCTTCCCGACGCCTCACCGCGAGGCGACGAACCTGCCCTTCTACCTGATCACCTTCAAGCGCATGTACCGCAACCAGACGGCTTGCTCCAACACCAATCCCATCCTGAACTTCGCCATCGGCAAGGACACCCAGGACAACGCCATCATGATCAACACCTCGGCGGCAACCAAGCTGGGGATCAAGGACGGCGACACGGTGGCGGTCACCACCCGCATCGGCAAGGTCACCGGCAAATGCAAGCTGACCGAGGGCATCCGCCCCGACACGGTGGGCATCTCCTACCACTACGGGCACGCCCATGCGGGATGGCCGGAATACGCAAAGAAGGGCGTGGACGTGAATCGCGTCCTCGAGCTTCATCCCGACCTGCTGTCGGGCATGAACTCGTTCAACGACACCAAGTGCAACGTCACCAAGGCGTAAGGAGCGGCAATCATGAAGCTGGTTCGTGTCATCGATACCAAGCGGTGTATGGGCTGCCGGTCCTGCGTCGCGGCCTGCGCGGTGGAAAACCATTTCACGCCGGGGTCTCCCTGGAACGTGATGATCGAGTCCGAGGGTGGGACTTTTCCCAACGTCTACCGCACCTTCGTCACCATGAACTGCATGCACTGCGAGCACCCGTCCTGCAAGACGGCCTGCGACAAGGCGGGGTTCAAGGCCATCTCCAAGAACGATCTTGGAATCGTGCTGATCGACTATGACAAGTGCACCGGCTGCGGCTATTGCGCGGCGGTCTGCCCCTATGGCGTGCCGCAGATCAACGGCAAGGCACTCGACAACCTCTATCCCGGCCAGGCCGCCACGCCGCCCGAGGCGGTGTCGGGAGCGGACCGCCATCCCACCCATCGCAAGCGGCCCAATGTCGCCGAGAAGTGCACCTTCTGCTGGCACAAGCTGGAAAAGGCCGTGGCCGACGGCAAGACCGACCGCATCGGCAAGGACCCGCAATACACCCCAGCCTGTGATCTGGTTTGTCCGGTTGATGCGCGGGCTTTCGGCAATATCGAAGATCCGACCTCCACCGTCGCCAAGCAGGTGGGCGCCAAGAAGGCCAGTCAATTGAAGCGCCAGTTCGGCACCAAGCCGCAGGTTTACTACGTTCTGGAAGGGGGAGATGCGTGATGAAGACCATCCTGCTCGCGGCCCTTCTGATGGTCGCCACCGCACTGTCTCCCGCATTCGCCCAGCAGGCGAAGGAGAAACCCGCCGGTGCCGGCATCATTGCGGATCAGATCCGCGAAGGTGAACTCTCTCCCGGCGACAAGTACAACCTGGAGGTGGGAAGCCGCTTCCACCGGATTCATACCAAATTCATGGCGATCGGCTGCCAGACCTGTCATGCCGGGGTCAAATTCCCCGAGAACATCCAGTTCCTGCGCCGCGAGGAGTTCCCGCTGGCCGCCTATCCCGGCGCGGTCGATCGGGGCACCTGCCTGGGCTGCCATCGCGGCGAGGACAATCTGGCGACCGAGTTCTACAAGGTGCCGCCGAAATGACCGCCCTGGACAGAGCCCCGGAAAGCCGGCAGCGGGCGGATGCCTACTGGTTCCTCTCGACCCTGTTCGCCGAGGCGCCGGCCGAGGAATGGCTGGCCCGCATGGTCGCCGTGGCCGAGCAGGGCCGGGGCGAGCCGGCGGGAATCGGCGGCGCCATCCTGGCCGCCCTGGGATCGGAGACCGACATCGCGGCCCTGGCCCGGCGTCTGGCGGTCGAGCACGCCCGCCTGTTCCTCGGCATCCGCGAGGGCTATGGCCCGCCGCCGCCCTACGAATCCCTGTGGCGCGAGGGCCGGATGATGGGGGAATGCACCATCGCCGTCCTGGCCGCCTACGCCGATGCGGGGTTCGAGCCCGACGGACGCTGGGGGCCGCCCGACCATCTGGTCGAGCAGCTGCGCTTCATCGCCAGCCTGGCCAATGGCGAGGGTGATGCCTGGGGCGCGGGCCGGGAGGATGACGCCCTTTGGGCGCGCGAAAGGCAGACCGCCTTCATGACGCGGCATCTGCACGCCTGGATGCCCGCCTATTGCAGAGCCGTCGAAGCCCAAGCCACCGAGCCGCTGTATCAGGCCCTTGCCCGCGTCGCCGCCGAGATCGTGGCCGACGACGCCCGCTATCTGGGGCTTGCCTGATGTCTGGATTTACCGGGGCCGCGACAGGCTCCAAGGGGGACAGATGACCAACGCTCTGCGCCGTCGCCCGGTCGGGGCCGCCCTGCTGATCCTCGCCGTCCTGCTGATGGCATGGCCGGCCTGGGCGCAAACCAAGGGAGCCGTGCCCAAGGATCCCGAAACCATCGAGCAGATCCGCAAATGGAACGCGGAATGCTTCGACTGCCATACCGAAGCCGCCCTGCACAAGCCGCCGCGCCCGGACATGGACATGGCCAAGCTGGCCCAGGCCCTGACCGATCCGGCGGCCTACGGCAAATCCAATCATGCGGGAATGGCCTGCCGGACCTGCCATCTGGACACCTACCGGGACTATCCCCACGCGGTTGCCGGAAAGCCGAAGCCCGAGACCCTGGCCTGCAACGAGTGCCATGCCCAAAAGGCGTGGCGCGTGGAAGATCAGGTGGCCAAGAGCGTCCACTCCAAGAATCTCAGCGGCAAGTTCACCTGCAACACCTGCCACAACGCCCACGTCTACACCAAGGCCGAGCTCCTCAAGGATCCGGCCAAGGTGGTGGCCCAGGACAACGGCATCTGCCTGAACTGCCACGAGTCGGACAAGAAGTTCGCGGAATTCGGCGGGACGCTGACTCCGCAGAAGAAGCGCCCCGACATCGACGCCATACATGCCTGGCTGCCCAACACCAAGCGGCACTGGCAGGCGGTGCGCTGCATCGATTGCCATACGCCGGCCTCGACCAACCGCACCCTGGCCATGTCGCACGAGATCCTCAACAAGGACAAGGCCCAGCGCGACTGCGTCACCTGTCACACCAAGGACAGCGCCCTCAGGACCCGTCTTTACAGACACATGGCGGAGACGGAGACGGCCAGCCTCGGATTCCTCAACAGCGCCGTCATGGGGGAATCCTACGTGATCGGCGCCACCCGGAACACCTATCTCGACCTGCTGGGGTTGGGAATGGTCGGCCTCACCCTGGCCGGTGTCGTCGGCCACGGCCTGATCCGCATCCTGATCGCCCGGCGCAGGAGGGACAAATGAGCACCCATCGCATCTTCATCCTGCCGCTGTGGATCCGGCTTTGGCACTGGACCAACGCCCTGCTGATCATCACCCTGGCGGTGACGGGGGCGAGCCTTCATTTCGCCGATCCGACCCTGCCGCTGGTTCCCTTCGCCTCGGCGGCGAGGCTGCATGACATCGCCGGACTGTCCCTGGCCGGGCTCTACGCCTTCTTCGTGGTCGCCAACATCGTGACCGGCAACTGGTGGCAATACGTCCCCAAGCCCGGCGGTTTCCTGGAGCGCTGCGCCAAGCAGACCCGGTTCTATTGCTGGGGCATCTTCCGGGGAGAGGATCACCCCTATCCGCCGACCAAGGAAGCCAATTTCAACTCGCTCCAGCAGATCGTCTACTGGATCATCATGTACTTCTTCATGCCGCTCCTGGTGCTGACCGGCCTGATCTTCCTGTGGCCGGACCTGGCGCCCAACCGCGTGTTCGGCATGGACGGCCTGGTGCCGGTGGCGGTGCTGCACTATCTGGTCGGACTGGTCGTCGTGACCTTCATGATCGCCCACATCTATCTCGGCACCACCGGGGTGAAGGTCACCAGCCTGTTCAAGATGATGATCACCGGATGGCACGAGGAGTAGGAACGCGCCATTTCGGGATCCGTGGACTGCCCCGGCCTTCCTGCATTGATGGGCCATGGCCTCGCTCAGACCGGCGAAAAGCCCAGGCTTGTATGCATGAGGGGCGTGCTTTCCATTGATTTGTGGCGCGCCGACCTGAATGATGGTCGAAATGCATGCGCAGAAGGCTTTGCACCGACCATGAGCCGCCTCCCCAACAAAGGAACCCGCACCGAGGATCTGCGGCGCCAGCTCGCCGACGAGATCCTCGAGGGCCGGCTCGCCCCCGGCCAGCACCTGGACGAACAGGAGGTGGCGGCGCGGTTCGGGGTGTCCCGTACTCCGGTGCGCGAGGCGCTGCGGTTGCTGGCCGCCACCGGGCTGGTGCAGGAACGCCCGCGCAAGGGCGCCGTGGTGGCGGTCATCACCCAGGAGCGCATGGCCGAGATGTTCGAGACCATGGGCGAGATCGAGGCGGCCTGCGCCCGCTTCTGCGCCCAGCGCATGACCGAGGCGGAGAAGCGGGCGCTGGCCCGGCTTCATTCCGGCGCGACCGGGCTGGTGACGGATGCCGATCCCGGACTCTACGACCAGTTCAACACCGAGTTCCATTCGGCCTTGTATAGCGGGTGCCACAACGGCTTCCTGGAGGAGACCGCAAGGGCCATGCGCCAGCGTCTGCGCCCCTTTCGCCGCGCCCAGTTCCGCGTCTCGGGCCGGGTGGAGCATTCCTGGGCCGAGCACGACGCGGTGGTCCGCGCCATCCTGAGGGGCGACGGCGAGGCCGCCTACTACACCATGCGCGCCCATGTCTCGGCGGTGGGCGATGCCTCGGCCGACCTGCTCAGCCGTCTTGGGAAGCGATGAAGGCCCGCCAGCCGCCGAAGCCGGAAATGTCCCGGGCGCCCTCCACGGCGCAGGCCTCGCAGAGGAAGCCGCAAACGGTTCGCCCATCCGCCAGTTCAACGGCGCCGACGCCCAGGGGGGCCGGAATGGCGGCGACGAACCGGCCGAACGCGGCGTGGGTCATCTCCCACACCTCGCCCTCCACCGATACGCCGGTGCCGTCGGACCGGCGGACCATGCCCGGCCGGCGGGGTGTTCCCGGCAGGGCGTGAAGCCCGTAGACCGGGGCGGTCCGGCAGCTTTCCACCAGCCGGGCCCCCAGGCCGGTCAACTGGCCGTTCAACGGCTGGCCGGACAGATGCCCGCCCACCACCAGCAGGCGGGTCAGGCCATCGCGGCCGTATTCCATGCCGCGTTCCGGGGGAAGGTGGCGGCTCGCCCCCATGGGCAGCCCGGCCGCCCGGTGCATCCGGGCCGCCGCCTCGGCCAGCATGGCCTCGGAAAAGGCCGGCGCCATCAGGGTGACGCCGCAGGGCAGGCCATCGGCCCGCATGGCGGCCGGAATGGCGATGGCGCACAGGTCCAGCAGATTCACGAAATTGGTATAGGCCCCCAGATTGGTGTTGGTCGCCACGGGATCGGCCCGGACCTGGCCGATTGTGTAGATGGTGCCGCTGGTGGGCAGCAGCATCATGTCCATGCGCGCCCATTGCTCTTGGGCGAGGTTCCGCAGTTCCTCCAGGCGGTAGGCGGCGCGGAAGGCCTCGACCGCCGTCTTGCCTCTTCCTCCCATGATGATGGCGCGGGTGACGTCCAGGGCGCTGGCCGGATGCTCGGCGATGAAATCCCCCACGGCGGCGGTCCGCTCCGCCACCCATGGTCCGGAATAGAGCAGGCCCGCCGCGTCTGCGAAGGGCGCGAAGTCGATCTCCACCACCTGCCAGCCCAGGGTCCTGGCCCGCTCCACCGCCAGGGCGTAGACGGCCTCGGCGTCCTTGTCGCCGAAGAAGCGCAACTGGTTCGCCGCCGGAACGCCGAGACGGCCGCCCTTGGCCGGAGCCGGCGCCATGGCCGGGGCCGTCCGGCTGTATCCGTCGCCGGGATCGTGTCCGGCGAGAACCTCGAGGACGCTCATGCTGTCCTCGACGGTCAGGGCGAACACCGACACGCAATCCAGCGACCGGCAGGCGGGCACCACGCCCCGCGCGCTGACCAGGCCCTTGGTCGGCTTCAACCCGACGATATTGTTGAAGCCCGCCGGCACCCGCCCCGATCCCGCCGTGTCGGTTCCCAGGGAAAAGGACACCAGCCCCGCCGCCACCGCCACCGCCGAGCCCGAACTGGACCCGCCGGGAATGTAATCGGCATTGAAGGGGTTGCGCGCCACGCCATAGGGCGAGCGCACCCCCACCAGGCCGGTGGCGAACTGATCCATGTTGGTCTTGCCCACCAGGATCGCTCCGGCCGCCAGCAGGCGGCGGACGGTCTCGGCATCGGCTCCGGCCGTGTATGCATAATCGGGGCAGCCGGCGGTGGTCGGCATTCCGCCCACGTCGATGTTGTCCTTCACGGCGAAGGGAATGCCGTACAGGGGCAGTTCGGAGCGCCGGGCCGCCGGAACCGCCTCCAATTCGGCGGCGCGCCGCAGCAACGCGGCCTCGTCCACCCTGGCGATCCACACCTTGTCGTCGACGGCGGCCTCGATCCGCGCCAGGACCTGCGCCACCACCTGGGATGGGGAAAACGAACCCGATGCATAGCCGGCGGCCAGGGCGGCGATATCCAGGCTGGAAGAGGACGACAGGGTCATGGCGGTGATCCTTGGGCGGAAGTTGTGCATGCACGCATGCATGCAAATGCCGCGCCGATCGGGAATATCGGCGATTTCAGCGCGAAAAGCCGCTGCTCGTGCATGCAAAAGCCGGATTTTTGGTCATAGCTGCGTAATTTTTAATCATGTGGCCGAATCTGGCTATTTTTATTGCATTCATCGCCGCTCCCATCGTCGTCCGCACGGAAGAACGTGAGTCTCCAGCTTAGTTTATAGGCAGATGCCCCGCCAGCCCCACCCCCGTCCGGCAAGGCGGGAATCGCCTTTTTCCGCCGGAAACGCCGGGGTTTCCAGGCTGGCACGGAGATTGCCTCTGTCTTGCATACATGCAGGCGGTCCGCCGCCCCGATCTGATCCGCGAGGAGGGAGTTCATGAACGCTTTGCTGCGCACCACCGGACTGGCCATGGCCCTGGCACTTTGCTCCGTGCCCGCCATGGCACAAAGCCGGGACGAGTCCCTCCTTGTCGTGGTGGAATCCGGAACCAACAGCCTGGACATCCACGCGGTCGGCGCCAATCCCGCCAGCTACGGCGTCGCCTGGAACATCTACGACCGCCTGCTGACCTACGGGACCAAGACGCTGCCGGACGGCACCCTGTCCTACGACTATTCCAGCATCAAGCCCGAGCTGGCCGAGAGCTGGGCCTTCACCGCCGACGACGAGATCACCTTCCGCCTGCGCAAGGACGCCAGGTTCCACGACGGCACCCCCGTCACCGCCAAGGACGTGAAGTGGTCCTTCGACCGCATGGTGGCGGTGGGCGGTTTTCCCACCTTCCAGATGAAGGCGGGGTCGCTGGAAAAGGCCGAGCAGTTCATCGCCGTGGACGACCATACCTTCAAGATCAAGCTGCTCAGGAAGGACAAGCTGACCGTGCCCGATCTGGGGGTGCCGGTTCCCGTCGTGCTGAACTCCGAGCTGATCAAGAAGCACGCCACCGAGAAGGACCCCTGGGGCCTGGAGTGGAGCAAGAACAACGACGCCGGCGGCGGCGCCTACAAGGTCGAAAGCTGGAAGCCGGGCGAGCAGCTGGTGCTGGTCCGCTTCGACGAATGGAAGAGCGGCCCGCTGCCCAAGATGAAGAAGATCGTCATCCGTGACGTCCCCTCGTCGGGCAACCGCCGCGCCCTGGTGGAGCGGGGCGACGTGGACCTGTCCTTCGACCTGCCGCCCAAGGACGCCCAGGAACTGGCCAAGGCGGGCAAGGTCAAGGTGGTGGGCGCCCCCATCGAGAACTCGCTGTGGTACGCGGGCATGGGGGTCAAGCAGCCGCCCTTCGACAACGTCAAGGTCCGCCAGGCGGTCGCCTATGCCCTGCCTTACCAGAAGATCATGGACGCCGTGGTCTATGGCCGCGCCATTCCCATGTTCGGCGGCCCGGCCCAGCCGTCCAAGGCCGTCTGGCCGCAGCCCTCGCCCTACACCACCGACATCGCCAAGGCCAGGAAGCTGCTGGCCGAGGCCGGCTTCCCCAACGGCTTCGAGACGGTCATCCACATCAACCAGGGCGTCGCCAGCCTGTCCGAGCCCATGGCCACCCTGACCCAGGAATCCCTGGCCCAGATCGGCATCAAGGCCACCATCAACAAGGTCCCCGGCGCCAATTGGCGGGCCGCCATGCTGAAGAAGGACATGCCGATGTTCATCGACACCTTCGCCGGCTGGCTGAACTATCCCGACTACTATTTCTTCTGGGGCTATCACGGCCAGAACGCGGTGTTCAACGTCATGAGCTATCAGAATCCCGAGATGGACAAGCTGATCGACGCCGCCCGCTTCGAACCCGACCGCGCCAGGTACGAGGAGCAGGTCAAGGGCTTCGTCAAGATCGCCTGGGACGACGTGCCGCGCGCGCCCTTGTTCCAGTACTACCTGGACGCCGCCATGCAGAAGAAGGTCCAGGGCTACACCTACTGGTTCCACCGGGCCATCGACTTCCGGTCCATCTCCAAGAACTGATTGCCCCAACGGAGGCGGCCGCGCTCGGCCGCCTCCCCTGGCGGGAGCCATCCCATGCCGCCTGTCATCCTGCTGATCGCCAAGCGAGTCCTCGGTGCCCTGCCCAGCATCGCCGCCGTTGTGGTCGTCACCTTCGTCCTGACCAGGGCCCTGCCGGGCGATCCCGCCGCCTATTTCGCCGGCCCCGCCGCCAATCAGGACTCGGTCGAGGAAATCCGCCGCAAGCTGGGACTGGACAAGCCGCTTCCCGTCCAGTTCGTCGCCTATCTGGGCGACCTCGCCCAGGGAAATTTCGGCACCTCCCTCACCACCGGCCAGCCCGTCGCCGCCGACATCGCCCAGCGCCTGCCCGCCTCGGTGGAGCTGACCCTGTGCGGCCTGCTGCTGGCCCTGGTGATCGCCCTTCCGCTGGGTATCGCCGCCGCCACCCGACCGGGATCCTGGGTCGATCATCTGGCCCGGGTGATCAGCACGGCGGGGGTGTCGTTGCCGGTGTTCTTCACCGGGCTGCTGCTGGTCTACGTCTTTTACTACCTGCTGGGCTGGGCGCCGGCCCCCATGGGGCGGCTGGACCTGTTCGCCACCGCGCCGCCCACCCTGACCGGCTTCTACCTCGTCGATTCCCTGATCGCCGGGGACGGAGCGGCCTTTCGCGCCAGCGCCGCCCAGCTGGCCCTGCCGGCGCTCACCCTGGGCCTGTTCGCCCTGGCCCCCCTGGCCCGCATGACGCGGGCCTCCATGCTGGGGGTGCTGTCCTCGGACTTCATCCGCACCGCGCGGGCCAGCGGTCTGTCGCGGGGCACCGTGCTGGTCACCTACGCGCTGCGCAATGCCCTGCTGCCGGTGGTGACCACGCTCGGCATGGTCTTCTCGTTCCTGCTGGGCGCCAACGTGCTGGTGGAAAAGGTGTTCGCCTGGCCGGGCATCGGCTCCTACGCCATCGAGGCGCTGGTCGCCTCCGACTACGCTCCCGTCCAGGGCTTCATTCTCACCATGGCGGTGTTGTACGTGGCCCTCAACCTGATGATCGACATCCTTTACGGCCTGATCGATCCGCGCGTGAGGATCGAGGGATGAGCGAGACGGCCCGCCACATCCGCTACGTCCTGGCCGAGAACCCGGTCACCGCCGGAGCCTTCGCCGGATTCGCGCTGCTGATCCTGCTGGCGCTGTTCGGCCCCGCCCTGGCTCCCTACGACCCGCTGGCCAGCAATACCGATCTGGCGCTGAGCCCGCCCAGCGCCCAGCACTGGTTCGGCACCGACCATCTGGGCCGCGACATCCTGTCGCGGGTCATGGTGGCGGCCCGCCTGGACATGCAGATCGCCCTGGCGGCGGTGGCGCTGTCCTTCGCCTTCGGGTCGCTGCTGGGATTGCTGGCGGGCTGGCACGGTGGCCGCGTCGACAGCCTGATCGGCCGGGTGGTGGACACGGTGATGGCCTTTCCCCTGTTCGTGCTGGCCATGGGCATCGTCGCCGCCCTGGGCAACACCGTGGGCAACATCATCTATGCCACCGCCATCATCAACATGCCCTTCTACGCCCGCATGGCCCGCGCCGAGACCGCCGCCCGGAGGGACGCCGGTTTCGTCGAGGCGGCGCGGCTGTCGGGCAATTCCGACCTGCGCATCCTGGCCTTCCAGATCTTTCCCAACATCCTGCCGCCCATGATGGTGCAGGCCTCGCTGAACCTGGGCTACGCCATCCTGAACGCCGCCGGCCTGTCGTTCATCGGCCTGGGCGTGCGCCCGCCCACGCCGGAATGGGGCATCCTGGTGGCCGAGGGCGCCACCTACATCGTCTCCGGCGAGTGGTGGGTGGCCCTGTTCCCCGGCCTGGCCCTGATGGCGGCGGTGTTCTGCTTCAACCTGCTGGGCGACGGGTTGCGCGACATCATTGACCCGCGCAGGAGGACATGATGCTGCTCGCCGTCGAGAACCTGTCGCTGGAATTCCGCACCCGCTCGGGCGCCGTCAAGGCGCTGGAGGACGTCAGCCTGTCCCTGGCCAAGGGCGAGACCCTGGGCGTGGTGGGCGAATCGGGGTCGGGAAAGTCGGTCCTGTCCTTCGCGGTGATGGGCATTTCCGACGCCGCCGCCACGGTGACGGGGGGCAGCATCCGCTTCGAGGGACTGGACCTCCTCACCAGCGACGGCGATTCTCTGGACGAACTGCGCGGCGCCGAGATGGCCATGATCTTCCAAAATCCGCGCACGGCGCTCAACCCCATCCGACCGGTGGGCCGTCAGATCGCCGACGTCCTGCTGCGCCATGGCGGCGTCACCCGCGCCCAGGCGAAGACGAGGGCGGTGGAAATGCTGGCCAAGGTGCGCATCCCCGATCCCGAGCGCCGCGCCCTGGCCTATCCCTTCGAGATGTCGGGCGGCATGTGCCAAAGGGTGATGATCGCCCTGGCGCTGGCCTGCGGTCCCAAGCTGCTGATCGCCGACGAGCCCACCACCGGCCTGGACGTGACCACCCAGGCGGCGATCATGGATCTGATCGGGGACCTGGCGCGGGAAAGCAACATGGCCACCCTGCTGATCACCCACGACCTGGGGCTGGCGGCGGAGCGCTGCCACCGCATCGCGGTGATGCATGCCGGCCATGTGGTGGAGGTGGCACCGGCCGCCGAGCTGTTCGCCCGTCCGCGCCATCCCTACACCGCCCGGCTGATCGCCACCACTCCGCGGCCGGGCGCCAGCCTTGCCGGGCTCGAGCCCATTCCCGGCTCGCTGCCCGATCTGCGGGGGGCGCTGCCTCCCTGCCGCTATGCCGGGCGATGCGAGCGCCGGATCGCGGAGTGCGACCTTGGGCCGCTGCTCCGCCGGGGCGATGCCGAGCGCGGCGTCGCCTGCCGCAACCCCATCCTGGGAGACGCCGCATGAGGCCGCTTCTCGACGTCGTCGACCTGTGCCGTCGCTTTCCCGTGGGCAAGGATTCGGTCCTGCACGCCGTCGACCAGGTCAGCCTGAAGGTCATGCCGGGCGAGGCGGTGGGGCTGGTGGGCGAATCCGGCTGCGGCAAGTCGACCCTGGTGCGCATGCTGACCCGCGTCCTCGACCCCTCGGAAGGCTCGATCCGCTTCGAGGACAAGGAGATCGGCTACATCCCGGCCTCCCGCTTCACCCGGTCGCCGGACCGCGCCCTGATCCAGATGGTGTTCCAGGACCCCACGGAAAGCCTCAACCCCCGCTTCACCGCCTTCGACTGCATCGCCGATCCCCTGTTGCGGCTGAAGGGGAAATGGACCAAATCCGCCTTGGCGGCGCGGGTGGAGGAACTGGCCGCCATGGTCGGCCTGCCGTCGGCGCTGCTCGGCCGCTTTCCCCATCAGCTGTCCGGCGGCCAGAAGGCCCGGGTGGGCATCGCCCGCGCCCTGGGGCCCGAGCCCCGCCTGCTCATCCTCGATGAGCCCACTTCGGCGCTGGACGTGTCGGTGCAGGCGGTCATCCTGAAGCTGCTGGACGATCTGCGCCGGCGGCTGGGTGTCGGCTACCTTTTCGTCAGCCATGATCTCAACGTGGTGCGCCTGCTGTGCGAGCGTGTCGTGGTGATGTATCTGGGCAAGGTGGTGGAGACCGGCCCGGTGGCGCGGGTCTTCGGCGCGCCCGCCCATCCCTACACCCGCGCCCTGCTGTCGGCGATTCCCGCCGCGCCCGGAGCGGCCGCCCTCAGGACCCGGCTTTCCGGCGAGCCGCGCAGCCCCATCGACCCGTCACCCAATGTTTGCCGGTTCTTTGGCCGCTGCCCGGAAAGTCATGCCCGCTGCGAGGCCGAGATGCCGCCGCTGGCCGATATCGTCCCCGGGCATCGGGCGGCCTGTCACGGAGCCCTCCCCTCCGTTTGACGGAAGGCGGTTGGGGCCTCACCCGATTCCACCTCTCCCCCGCCCGTTGCCTTCCGCTTGGATGCCGACGGCCGTGAACCCGAAATGACGTCGTGGCTGCCCCGAGGGTGAAAAGGAATTTCCGTATATAGACTGTTGATATATCCTTTAATAATAAGCAGGCCATCATCGGCCTGGGGATTCGGGACGGCTCGGATGCGCGCCATGATTGGGCTGATTGTTGGGAGGCCGGCCCTTGCCTGGGTGGTCGTCACGCTTCTGTCCGTGCTGGGCGGCGGCACGGCCGGCTGGCTGGCTCTCGCCCTGCGCCATGACGAGCACCTTTCCCACCTGAATGTCGAGGCCGAGCGGCGCGGCGTGGAAATCATGTCGCAGACCCTGAACGGAAACATCATGGGGGCGCTGTCGTTGCTGGGCTCCGTCGCCCAGGACATCAAGCTCGACGCCCGCGGCGACACTCCCGCCAATCTGCCGCGCATCGCCGGCCTGCTCGAGGATGTGGGCCGCGCCCATGACGCCCAGGGCGTGTTCGTGGTCGGCGGTGACGGCTACGTCCATTCCTCCTGGGACAGCAGCGGGCGGCCTTCCACCGGGACGGATGTGCGGTTCCGTCCCTATTACAAGATGGCCATGCAGGGCAATGACAGCGTCTACGCCGCCGTCAGCCTGGCGCGGGGCGACCGTTCCCTGTACTTCTCCGCGCCGGTGCGGACCTCCACCCATCGCGGCAGCGCCGCGCTGGGGGCGGTGGTGGCGCGCACCGGGCTGGAGCGGGTCGATCACCTGCTCAAGGAGCGGGCCGGCCTGGTCCTGCTCCTGTCGCCGCAGGGCGTGGTGTTCGCCAGCAGCCGGGAACAGTGGGTCGGGCATCTGGCGGGGGCGGCCACTCCCGAGCGGCTGGCCTCCATCCGCGAGCTCAAGCAGTTCGGCGCCATGTTCGAGAAGGCGGATCCCCCGGTCCTGCCGTTTCCCACCGACCCCGGCATCGTGCGCATCGGGGGCAAGAACCATGCCCTGGCCAGCGCACGGGTCAAGTGGAACGACCCTTATGGCGATTGGGTCGTGGTGCTGGCCGACGACCTCAGCGCCACCAGTGCCGTGCGCGATGCGGTGGCGGCCGGTCTGGTGACCGGCCTGGTGGTGCTGGTCGTGGTCTGGCTGCTGCTCAATCTGGCGCGGGGGCATCGGCTGCAAATGGCGGCGTCGCGGCGTATCGAGCAATACGCCCGCGAGCAGGAGGAGAGCGCCGAGCGCAAGAACCGTCGGGCCGAGGCCGCCATGAAGCTTCAGCGGACCAAGAGCCTGGGCGACCTGTGCCGCGTGTTCCTGGCCGAGGCCCATGACATCCTCGGCGCGTTGCAGGGCGCGGTCTACGTCTTCGAGCGCGATGGGGCGCCGAGCATGACCCTGCAGGCATCCTACGCCGCCGCCGCCGATCTGCCCCCCGAACTGGTGCCCGGGGCGGGGTTGCTGGGCCAGTGCGCGATTGACCGCGCCGGACGGGTGCTGGCGGGCGGGCAGGTGGCCGGGTGGTCCATCCGCTCGGGCCTGGGCCATGCCCGGCCGGGCGGGGTGATGATGGCCCCCTTGATGCTCGATGATCGGCCCCTGGGGGTGGTGGAGGTCGCCGTCCTGGCGGTGCCCTCCGCCGTCTCGGCCGCCCAGTTCGAGGAACTGGCGGCGCTGCTGGCCCTCAATATCGAAATCCTTCGCCGTCAGGGGACCGCCATGGGTCCAAGTGAGGCAACGCCATGAATCGCCTGCTGAACGCCCTGGAGCCCTTGGCGCTGCGGACCAAACTGCTGATGGGCTTCGGCCTGTTGCTGCTGCTGACCATCGTCCTGGGGGTGGGGGGGATTCACAACCAGCGGGTACTCAACACGGGGTTCCAGCGGCTTCACCAGGACGAGCTGAAGGGTATTTCCAATCTCAAGGATGCCAGGGTCGAACTGGCCAAGATGGGGCGTGCCGTCCGGCAGGCGATCCTGGCGCAGCAGCCGTCCGAGCGGGACCGGGCGGCCAGCCAGCTTGCCGAGGCCGAAGCCAGCCTGCGCCGCGAGATTCAGGAGGGCCGCTCCCATGTCTTCAGCGAGGTCAGCAGGCGGCACCTTTCCCGGTTCGACGAGAAGTTCCGGGCCTACAAGACCAATGTGGATCAGGCCATGGCCCTGCTTCGCAACGGCACACCCGAGGCGGCGGCCTTCGTTTCGACCCCCGAGTTCCAGCGGGTCGCCAGCGAGACCGATGAAGCCCTGAACATTGCGGCCGAGTACAAGGAGCAGCAGGCCAGGATCGATGCCCTTGCCGCCGCGGAAGCGGCCGAGCGGGGCATCCTCGTCACCATGGCGCTGCTGGTGGGAGCCGTGGCGGCCAGCCTGCTGGCCGCGATCCTGGTCAGCCTGTCCATCCGCCGGCCCATGGCCCGTCTCAGCGAGGTGGTGGAGCAACTGGCCACCGGCAAGCTGGAGCTCGAGGTTCCCGGCACCGCGCTCCCCAACGAGGTGGGGGGGCTGGCCCGCGCCATCGACGTGCTGCGCGCCGATTCGCGCCAGATGGAGGAGCAGCGCTGGGTGAAGACCCACCTGGCGGCCATCTCCGCCGAGCTGCAGACCACCGGCAATCCGGGGGAACTGGCGCGGGTGCTGTTCTCCATGCTGGCTCCGCTGCTGAAGCTGGGCCAGGCCGCCTTCTACCTGATGAACGAAGACGGCAACCACCTCTCGCTGCTGGGCGGCTATGCCCACCGCGAGCGCAAGTCCCTGGAGCAGGGTTTTCGGCTGGGCGAGGGACTGGTCGGCCAATGCGCGCTGGAACGCCAGCCCATCACCATCACCCAACCGCCCCCCGACTATATCCGCATCGGCGGGGCCACCGGCGACATGGCGCCCAAATCCATCGCGGTGGTTCCCGTCCTGCGCGGCGAGAGGTTGCTGGCGGTGGTGGAGTTCGCCGCCCTGGAAGGCTTCGGCCCGCGCGATCAGGCCTTGCTGGACGGCATCATGCCGGTCCTGGCCATGAGCCTGGAGATCATCGAGCGCACCAGCAAGACCCAGCAATTGCTGGCCGAGTCCCAGGTCCAGGCGGCCACCCTGGCGGCGTCGGAGCGCCAGCTGTCGTCGCGCAAGGCGGAGCTGGAGGCCATCAACGAGCAGATGGCCGAGCAGGGGCGGCTGGTGGAGGAGCAGGCCGAGGAACTGGGGCGCGAGCGCTCGCTGCTGCGCTCGCTCATCGATTCCATTCCCGACATCATCTTCGTCAAGGACATGCTGGGCGTCTATCTGGTCGGCAACCAGGCTTTCGCCGACCTGCTGGGCAAGAAGGTGGAGGAAATCGTTGGGCGCAGCGATTTCGACATCTTTCCGGCGGACGTGGCCGAGCAGTTCCGCGACCGCGACGTCGCCACCCTGGCCGAGGCCCGGCCCATCACCAACGAGGAAAGCGTCACCTATCCCGATGGCCGCGTCGCTCACCTGGAAACCACCAAGGTGCCGCTGCACGGGGCCGACGGCGCTCTGATGGGCCTCATCGGCGTGGCCCGCGACATCACCGGGCGCAAGCTGGCCGACATGGCCCTGGCCGAGGCGGAGGAGCGGTCGCGCCTGATCCTGGGCTCGGTGGACGAGGGCATCTGCGGTCTCAATCCCGACGGAACCATGTCCTTCGTCAACCCGGCGGGCGCCCGCATGCTGGGCTACGAGCCCGAGGAACTGGTGGGCAAGACCATGCACGCCCTGGTCCATCACACCTTTCCCGACGGGCGGGACTTTCCCCAGGAATGCTGCCCCATGTTCCTCACCAGCCGGGATGGCACCCCCAGGAACGTCGAGGACGAGGTGCTGTGGCGCAAGGACGGTACCAGCTTTCCGGTGGAATACGGCACCACCCCGGTGGTCAAGGACGGCAAGGTGGTCGGTACCGTGGTGTCGTTCCGCGACATCACCGAACGCAAGGCGGCCGCCGACGCCATCCGCGATCAGGCCGCCTTCCAGGAAGCCCTGGTGGACACCATTCCCTATCCGCTGTTCTACAAGGGGCCGGACGCCCGGTTCCTGGGATTCAACCGCGCCTACGAACGGACGTTCGGGGTGGCGCGCGAGGCGCTCATCGGCAAGCGGGTGCTCGACCTCGACTATCTGCCGGAAGCCGATCGCATCGCCTATCAGGCCGAGGACGAAGCGGTCATCGCCGACGCCTCGGAAGTGCACAGGGAGATGCCCATTCCCTTCGCCGACGGCAAGATCCACGACACCCTTTATTACGTGTCCGGCTTCCGCAAGGCCGATGGCAGCCCGGGCGGGCTGGTGGGAACCTTCGTCGACATCACCGAGATGAAGCGGGTGGAGGCCGAGATCAAACGGGCCAATTTCCAGGCCGACATCGCCCTGGAGCTCACCGGCTCGGGATACTGGCACGTGGATTACGACGATGCCGAGTACTATTACCAGTCCGAGCGCGCCGCCACCATCCTGGGCGAGCCCCTGAAGGCGGACGGCCGCTACCACCTGGCCGAGGAATGGTTCAACCGGCTGGTGGAGGCCAATCCCGAGACCGCCAGGCTGACCGAGGAGCGCTATGTGGGCGCCATCGAGGGGCGCTACGACCATTACGATTCGGTCTACGCCTACAAGCGCCCCATGGACGGCAAGGTGGTCTGGGTCCATGCCGCCGGCAAGCTGGTGCGTGATGAGAACGGCAAGATCCGCTACATGTACGGCGCCTACCAGGACATCACCAGGCAGAAGGAAGCCGACGACCTGCTGCATCAGGCCCTGGAGAAGGCCGAGGCGGCCTCCCAGGCCAAGGCCGACTTCCTGGCCAATATGAGCCACGAGATCAGGACGCCCATGAACGCCATCATCGGCATGAGCCATCTGGCCCTGAAGACCGAGCTCAACCCCCGCCAGAAGGATTACGTCCGCAAGATCCAGCAATCGGGACAGCACCTGCTGGGCATCATCAACGACATTCTCGACTTCTCCAAGATCGAGGCGGGCAAGCTGTCGGTGGAGAACACCGAGGTCCATCTCGACAAGGTGCTGGACAACGTCGCCAACCTGATCACCGAGAAGGCCACCGCCAAGGGGCTGGAACTGGTGTTCGACGTGGGCACCGACGTGCCCAACGACCTGGTGGGCGATCCCTTGCGGCTGGGGCAGATTCTCATCAATTACGCCAACAACGCCGTCAAGTTCACCGAGACGGGCGAGATCACCATCCGGGTCCGCCTGGGCCAGGACCTGGGCGGCGAGGTGATCCTGCGCTTCGAGGTGAGGGACACCGGCATCGGCCTGACCGAGGAACAGAAGGGGCGCCTGTTCCAGAGCTTCCAGCAGGCCGATACCTCGACGACGCGCAAGTACGGCGGCACCGGCCTGGGGCTGGCCATCTCCAAGAAGCTGGCGGAACTGATGGGCGGCAGCGTCGGCGTGGAGTCCGAGCCGGGCAAGGGCTCGTCCTTCTGGTTCACCGCCACGCTCGGCAAGGGCAAGCCGCGCCGCAAGCTGCTGCCCAAGCCGGACCTGCGCGGGCGGCGCATGCTGGTGGTGGACGACAACGAGAATGCCCGCGCCGTTCTGGTGGACATGCTGGCCTCCATGTCCTTCAAGGTCGACGACGTGGACAGCGGCCCGGCGGCGGTGGAGGCCATCCGCAAGAGCGTGGGCGGCGATCCCTACGAGATCGTCTTCCTCGACTGGCAGATGCCCGGCATGGACGGTATCGAGACCGCCTATGCCGTCAAGGGGTTGGGCCTGACCGTGACGCCCCACATGATCATGGTCACCGCCCATGGCCGCGAGGAAGTCATGAAGGGCGCCGAGAGCGCCGGCATCGAGGAGGTGCTGATCAAGCCGGTCAATCCCTCCATCCTGTTCGACGCCTCCATGCGGGTGCTGGGGGCCGCGCTGGACGACGAGCCCGAGGAGGTCGCCGGCGGCAAGGCGCCCGACCTGGATCTCGCGGCGCTCGGGGGGCTGAGGGTGCTGCTGGTGGAGGACAACGATTTCAACCAGCAGGTGGCAACCGAATTGCTGGCCGATGGCGGCCTGGTGGTGGAGATCGCCGAGAACGGCGCCGTCGCCGTGGACAAGGTCAAGGCCAATGCCTACGACTTCGTGCTGATGGACATGCAGATGCCGGTGATGGACGGCGTCGCCGCCACCGTCGAGATCCGCCGGCTGGGCTTTGCCGATCTGCCCATCATCGCCATGACCGCCAACGCCATGCAGGCCGACCGGGAGAGGTGCCTGGAGGCGGGCATGAACGACCATCTGGCCAAGCCCATCGATCCCGACGAGATGTTCGAAACGCTTCTGAAGTGGCGTCGCGTCACGTCCGTCCAGGCGCCTCGGCCGGTGGAGGCGGCCACGGCGCCGGCTTCGGACGGCGACATTCCCGCCGGCATCCCCGGACTCGACACCGAGGCCGGCCTGAGGCGCGTGCGGGGCAAGCGGGCGCTTTACCGCGACATGCTGCGCAAGTTCGCCGCCGGCCAGAAGGGGGCGGTGGCGGAAATCCGCGCCGCCCTGGGCGCGGGCGACACCGGCACCGCCGAGCGCCTCGCCCATACGCTGAAGGGGATTGCCGGCAACGTGGGCGCCACCGGCCTTCAGGCCCTGGCCGCCGCCGCCGAGGCGGCCATCAGGGCGGGCGGCGATGCCGGGGCCGAACTGGCGGGGCTGGAACCGGAACTTCTCGCCATCACCGGCCAGGTGGAGGCGGCACTGGCCCCCATGGTGGAGACGGCCCCGGCGGAAGGCGACGCCACGGCGATCATCGAAAGGCTGCGCGCCCTGCTGGCCGACAGCGACGCCGAGGCCGAGGACCTGGTGGTGGCCAATATGGGCCTGCTGCGTTCCGCCCTGGGCGAGCGTGCCGGGCGCATCGCCCGTCATGTGGGCGATTTCGACTTCGACGAGGCCCTCGCCCTGCTGGATCAGCGGCCCGATGCCGCCGCGCCGGCCTTGCCCGGGATCGATCCCGACGTGTTCGACCTGGAGCAAATGGGCCCCATCTACAAATGGGACATGGCGCGCCTGCGTCCCATCCTCGCCGCCTTCCTCGAGGATGCCGGGGCCAAGGCCGAGCGCATCGGGGGGGAAAGCGATCTCGCCAGGCTCCGCGACCTGGCCCATGGCCTCAAGGGAACGGCCAATACGGCCGGAGCCACCCGTCTCGGCCGTCTGGCCGCCGACGTGGAGGAGGCCGCCAAGTCCGGCAATGCCGGGGCGGTGGCCATGCTGGCGCCGCTGCTGCTTCCCACGGTCCATGAACTGCGCGACGCCCTCGCGCCCCTTCTCCGTGACAAAGGTGCCCCATGAACGCTACGGACCTGCGCCGCATCAAGGTATTGCTGGTGGATGACGAGCCCTTCATCCGGGTGACATTGCGCCAGATCCTCAACCAGATCGGCATTCCGCCCTCCAATCTCTACGAGGCGGGCGACGTCCGGGCGGCGATCTCCGAGACCCTGCGCATCCGCCCCTCCATCGTGCTGTGCGACATCCACATGCCGGGCGACGACGGCTTCGCCTATGTGGCGACGCTGCATGGCGCCCCCATACCCGAGGTGGCGGCCACGCCGGTGGTGATGCTGACCTCGGATTCGGGGGAGGAGGCGGTGATGACCGCCAAGGGTCACAAGGTGGCGGGGTATCTGGTGAAGCCGGTGTCCATCGCCAACGTCAAGAAATCCATCGAACGCGCCCTCAAGGTGACCTTGCCATGAGCGAAGACAACCGCCCCACCATCCTGGTGGTGGATGACACCCCCGACAATCTGAAGCTGATGAGCGGCCTGCTGAAGGACCGCTACCGCGTCAAGATCGCCAACAGCGGCGAGAAGGCCCTGGCCATCGCCGCCGCCGAGGACCAGCCCGACCTGATCCTGCTGGACATCATGATGCCCGGCATGGACGGGCACGAGGTCTGCCGCCGTCTCAAGGCCGGCAGGGCCACCCGCGACATCCCGGTGATCTTCCTTACCGCCATGAGCGCCGCCGAGGACGAAGAGGCGGGGCTCCGGCTGGGCGCCGTGGATTACGTCACCAAGCCCATCAGCCCCGCCGTGGTGATGGCCCGGGTGGAGACCCACCTGAAGGTCAAGGCCAGCGCCGATTTCCTCCGGGACAAGGCCCAGTATCTGGAATCCGAGGTGGCCCGCCGCACCCGCGAACTGGCGGCCATTCAGGACGTCACCATCCTCGCCATGGCGTCTCTGGCGGAAACCAGGGATTCCGACACCGGAAACCACATCCGGCGCACCCAGCATTACGTGCGCGTCCTGGCCGAGAAGCTGCGGCACCATCCGCGTTTCGCCCCATCGCTGGACGATTCGGTCATCGACATGCTGTTCAAGTCGGCGCCACTGCACGACATCGGCAAGGTGGGCATTCCCGACCGCATCCTGCTGAAGCCCGGCCGATTCGAACCCGCCGAGTTCGAGATCATGAAGACCCACACCACCCTGGGGCGCGACGCCATCGAACATGCCGAGAAGTCCCTGGGGACCCCGGTGGCCTTTCTGGCCATGGCCAAGGAAATCGCCTACGCCCACCAGGAGAAATGGGATGGCAGCGGCTATCCCCTCGGCATCGGCGGCGACGACATTCCCGTCTCGGCCCGCCTGATGGCCGTGGCCGATGTCTACGACGCCCTGATCAGCCGGCGGGTCTACAAGGAGGGCATGCCGCACGACAAGGCCGTCGGCATCATCCGGGAGGGGGCCGGATCCCATTTCGACCCCGACATCGTCGACGCCTTCCTGGCGCTTCAGGACGAGTTCAAGGCCATCGCCCAGCGCTTTGCCGACAGCAATGCCGACATGGAGAGGAAGAGGGACTATCTCGATCAGGCCGCCGTCTGACGCTTCGGGCCCGCCGGCTTCGACCGGGGCCGGCCTTCAGGCGGGAGGAACGGCGCCGCCATCGGCGCGACGGCGCGAGGTCTCGTGGATGCAGTCCCGCAAGACGGGGCTGACCGCCAGCAGGGCGTCGAAGTCGCGGGCCTGAAGCACCAGCAGCGAACAGAATCCGAGCGACACCACGTCGGCGCTGCGGCGGCGCCGTGACACCAGCGCCATCTCGCCGAAGAAGTCGCCGCTGCCCAATCGGATCGGTGTCGGCGCCACCCGGACCTCGACCGCGCCCGAGGCGATGAAGTACATGGCGTGGCCGGGATCGCCACGCCGCAGGATGGTTTCGCCCGGAACCGTGACCAGCGGGCGCAGGACCCTGGTGATCTGCGATACCTGCTCCGGCGGAAGGCCGGTGAAGGCGGGCACCCTGGCGACCATGCGTTCCGGGCTGAGCTGCAGGTCGATGGGCAGCCGCCTGGCCAGCCGGCGCGACCGCTGATCCAGGTCGGCGAGAAGGTCGTTCAGGACCTCGTGGCTGATGGCGACCTCGGCGCGCAGACGCCGGTACTCGGTCTCCTCGATGCGGACGGCGGCCCGCTCCAGATAGCGGAGTTGCAGGGCCCGCGAGAAATCGGCGTATTGCAGGCGCAGGGCCGACAGCGCCGTGTCCACGCTTTCCAGGCGCCGCTCGATGGTGGCGGTGACCACCACGGCGGCATCGTGACGGATCATCAGGGGCATCTTGGCCCAGGCGAATTCCAGCAATTCGCGCAAGGCCGCCTGGACCATCAGCAGCACCTCGAACCGATTGGTGATCTCGTCGGCCAGGAGGGCTTCGAATCCCGTCCGGCGCTGCAGCGCCAGCGCCAGCCGGAAACGCCAGGAGAACGACAGGAACGAGACGTGGCCGGCATCGTATCCCGCCTCTCCGCCGGTCTTGACGCCGTCCTGCAGCCGGGCGGCGCCCGCCAGCAGGGTGCGGGTGATCCGGCCCGAGACGGTGCCCTCGCGATAGTGGCGCAGATAGCAGGCCTGTTCCCGGCCGGCCAGCATCATCAGCCCGCTGCGGATCTCCTCGTCCAGGCTGAGCGTCGCCGCGCCCGCCACCTGTATCTCGGCCGCTCCCAGGCGTTCGGTGTAGCCGTCGGCCAGTTCCGCCGCCAGGGTGCGCTCGATGCCGTAATCGGCGGCGGCGTCGGCGACCTTGCGACGGACTTCGGTCAGGGCGGTGGCGATGGCGCGCCCCCGCACCGCCATGTCCGACGGCGACAGCCGGTCCAGTCCCAGCAGGCGGATCATCGGCCGCAGCAGCGGCGCGTTGACGAACAGGGTGAACAGGACGAAGGCGGTGCACATCACCGAGACGAAGGATTTCACCGGCGCCGGAATCGCCGGGTTTTCCACCACGGCCAGGGCCAGGGCCAGCGAGATCGCCCCGCGCAGCCCGCCCCACAGCACCACCGCCCGCAGCGGCGCGCTTACCGGTTCGGCCCAGCCCAGGGCGGCCAGGCCCGGGAACAGGCCGAACAGCACCAGGGCGCGGGCCGCCAGGGCGGCGGCGATCAGCACCGCCAGGCTGATCAGGTCGCCGCCGCTCATGCCGGCCAGCATGTCCGGGACCCGCATGGTGGCCAGCAGGAAGATCAGCGAACTGGCCCAGTAGCCGATCTGCTTCCAGATATCGACCAGACCGGTCCAGGTTTCGGGCGAGACGCGGGTGCGGCCGTCATAGCTGACCACCAGGGCGGTGGTCACCACCGCGACGACGCCCGACACATGCAGGTAATGCTCGCCCAGCAGGAAGACCAGATAGGCCGCCGCCACCGTCAGGGTGATCTCGGCCGCGCTCTGGCCGCGCAGCAGGTTGAAGCTCAGGCACACCAGGCGTCCGCAGGCATAGCCGAAGGCCAGTCCGCCGGCGAAGCCCCGCCCGAAGGCCAGGACGCCGTCCACGACGTCGGCCTGACGCTCGCCGGTCAGCATGCCGACGAACAGGGCGAACAGCGAAATGGCGGCGGCGTCGTTGAACAGGCTCTCTCCCTCCACCAGCAGGTTCAGCCGGTGGGGAACGCCCAGGTCGCGGAAGATGCCCACCACGGCGATGGGATCGGTGGTCGAGACGATGGCGGCCAGCAGCAGGCAGGCGATGATGCCCATCTCGGTCACCGCGGCCAGCGAGAAGCCGACCACGAAGGTGGAAACCAGCACCGCCACCACCGCCAGGACCAGGATGGGGGCGATGTCGTCCATCAGGCGGCGGACGTCGATGGTGACGGCGGTCTCGAACAGCAGGACCGGCAGGAACACCAGGATGAAGGCTTCGGACGACAGGTCGAAATGGCCGAGAGCGGCGAAAAAGTCGTTGACCGGGCCTCCCAGGCCCAGCTCGGGCACGGTGCCGACCAATCCGCCGAGCGCGATGCCGGCGGCGGCCAGCACCAGCGAGAAGGCGACATTGGCCCGCGCGGCCACCGGCACCATCAGCGTCACCAGCGCCAGAAGGCCCGTCACGCCGAGCATTACCGTCCCTATGCCATGCATGGTGCCTACCCGCCCCCTGATCTCGAAACCCCGGTCACTCCCATCCGAAGGAATATCCCGTCCGCCCGTGCCGACGCCATACTTTTGCCGAGTGCTTCCGCCACATCCAGAAGAATTGTCGTCGGGACCGGTTCTGGCAACGAGCGGCGCGGTTCGCGTCCCGGCGCCCCTCCGCATGGCGATGGGGCCGGGGCCGGGGCCTGAAAAGGCGAAAGGCCCCAGGTTTCCCTGAGGCCTTTCATGGTGCTGCCGAATGGAATCGAACCATCGACCTTACCCTTACCAAGGGTATGCTCTACCGACTGAGCTACGGCAGCAATTCTTTTCGTAGGGCGGGCGCCCCGTGAAGAGGGGCGCTTTATGCCACACTCGATATGCCGACGCAAGCGTCTTTCCGGGGCTCTTGACGCGCTTTTCTCCAGGGCTCAAAACTGGCGGCCATGAGCGACGATACCAATCCGAAATTCTCGGCCCGCGGCCATGCCGAGGCCGCCGCGCGCCAGCGCCGGCAGGCCGAGGCCCTGCGCGCCAATCTGGCCCGGCGCAAGGCCCAGGGCCGTGCCCGCGCCGAAGGGGAGGGGAGCGATGGCGGGGGCGAGCCTTGCCCCGCCTCCGGCCCTGGAGTACAAAAAGCCGAGAGTTGAAAAAGGGGGAGTGCCCGATGTCCGTGATGCCGGATACCTGGATCCGCGAGATGGCGACGACCAAGGGCATGATCGAGCCCTTCACCGAGAAGCTGCAGCGTGAGGGCGTCATCTCCTACGGCCTGTCCTCCTACGGCTACGACGCCAGGGTGGCCCCCGAGTTCAAGATCTTCACCAACGTGGATTCGGCGGTGGTCGATCCCAAGGCGTTCGCCGCCAACAGCCTGGTGGACCGCGAGACCGACGTTTGCGTCATTCCCCCCAACAGCTTCGCCCTGGCCCGCACGGTGGAGTATTTCCGCATTCCCCGCGACGTGCTGGTGATCTGCCTGGGCAAGTCCACCTATGCCCGCTGCGGCATCATCGTGAACGTGACGCCGCTGGAGCCCGAATGGGAAGGCCACGTCACCCTGGAATTCTCCAACACCACGCCGCTGCCCGCCAAGATCTACGCCAACGAGGGCGCCTGCCAGTTCATCTTCCTCAAGGGGCACTCGGTGTGCGAGACCTCCTACGGCGACCGGGCGGGCAAGTATCAGGGGCAGCAGGGTGTCACCCTGCCCCGGCTCTGAGGCCGAAGCCTTCCTCGCCGAGTCCCGCGCCCACGCCGGCGCGGGGGTGGAGCGCATCGACACCCATATCTCGACCCTGTTCCTGGCCGGGGACCGCGTCTTCAAGCTGAAGAAGCCGGTGCGCCTGCCGTTTCTCGACTTCACCACGCTCGCGGCGCGCAAGGCCGCCTGCGAGGCGGAGGTGGAGATCAACCGCCGCGCCACGCCCGACCTCTATCTCGGCGTGCGGGCGCTGACCCGTTCCGCGACTGGCGGGCTGGAACTGGACGGCCCGGGCGAGGCGGTGGAGTGGGCGGTGGAGATGCGCCGCTTCGACCAGGATACCCTGTTCGACCGGCTGGCCCGCCGGGGCGAGTTGGACCGTGAGCGCTGCAACGCCCTGACCGAGGCCATCGCCGCCTTTCACCGCGCCGCCCCGGTGCGCGACCAGAGGGGCGGGCGGGCCGGGCTGGAGTGGACCATCGCCACCAACCGCCTGTCCATGCGGACCCAGGTCCCTGCCATCCTGCCGGCCGACGAGGTGGAGGACCTGGCCCGGGCCTCCTTCGCCGCCCTGGAGCGTTTCGCCCCCCGGATGGAGGAGCGCCGGGCGGCCGGCTTCGTCCGCCAGTGCCACGGCGACCTGCATCTCGGCAACATCTGCCTGTGGCGGGGGCGTCCGGCGCTGTTCGACGCCATCGAATTCTCCGAGGACATCGCCTGCATCGACGTGATCTACGACCTGGCCTTCCTGCTGATGGACCTGGACCATCGGGGCGCGCGGCGACAGGCCAACTGGGTGATGAACCACTATCTGGACCTTACCGCCGATTTCGCCGGCATCGCCCCCATGCCGCTCTATCTGTCGGCTCGGGCCGGGGTGCGTGCCCATGTGTGCGCCACCATGGCCGCCGGCGCGCAAGGGGAGGGGCGCGAGCGTCTGGCCGCCGACGCCCGTTCGTATCTGGCGGCGGCACGCGCCTATCTCGATCCGCCCGCGCCCCGGCTGCTGGCGGTGGGGGGGCTATCGGGCAGCGGCAAGTCGCGCATGGGCCGCGAACTGGCCCCCTTCCTGGCGGTGCCCGGCGCGGCGGTGGTGAGGAGCGATTCCTTGCGCAAGCACCTGATGGGCGTTCCCATCTCGGAAAAGCTCGGCCCCGACGGCTATACGGCGGAGGTGACCGAGCGCACCTACCAACGCCTCTACGACACCTGTGCCGCCCTGCTGGCCGACGGGCACGGCGTGGTGGCCGACGCCGTCTTCGCCAAGCCCGAGCAGCGCGAGGCCATCGAGCGGGTGGCGCGGGCGGCGGGGGTGCGCTTCGACGGGCTGTGGCTGGAGGCTCCGGCGGAGCTGTCGAAACGGCGCATCGCCGAGCGCAAGGCCAATGTCTCGGACGCCACGCCCCAGGTGTTGGAGCGGCAATTGTCCTACGATTTGGGCGCCATTGCCTGGACGCGCATCGATTCCTCGCCGCCCAAGGACGTGACCCTGGAAGCCGGCAAGGCCGCGCTGGGGGTATAGGTCCCGTCGGAGTCTGCGGATTTCCAAGCCGCCGGTTCGGGCGCATAATATTCCGCATGTCGTGACAAGGAGAGCCGTCATGTCCGCCTTCAAGTCCATTCTGGTCCCGGTCGAGGACGAACTGTCCGCCGCCATCCCCCTGGATACGGCGCTGCGTCTGGCCGGGCGCTTTTCCGGGCATGTGGTCGGCCTGCACGTGCGCCCCGATCCCACCGGCGCCGTGCCGCTGGTGGGCGAGGGCATGTCGGGGGCCATGGTCGAGGAGATGATCGGCATCGCCGAGACCCAGTCGGCCCAGCGCGCCAGGCAGGCGCGGGCCGCCTTCGACGTTGCCCTGGCCCGCAACGGAGCTCCCCTGGCCGCCGCCCCGCCGGTGGACGGCCCGTCCGCCGAATGGGTCGAGGTGGTCGGGCGCGAGGAGGACGTGGTCACCTGGCGCGGCCGGGTCTCGGACCTGGTGGTGTTCGGCCATCCCGGCGGCGAGGCCGAAGTGGCGGCCATGATCACCCTCAACACCGCCCTGATGGCCTGCGGCCGTCCCTTGCTGCTGTGCCCCGCCGAGCCGGCGCCGCTGCCCGGCACCAATGTGTGCATCGCCTGGAACGGCAGCGCCGAGGCGGCCCGCGCCGTGGCCTTCGCCATGCCCTTCCTCGAGGGAGCGGCGTCGGTGAGCATCCTGACCGTGGCCGAGCATGCCGGCGGACCCGTCCCGGCCGGAGAGCTGGAGGCCTATCTGGCCTGGAACGGCATTGCCGCCGGCACCACCGTCATCCAGGCCCCCAGCGCCCATGCCGGCGAGGAATTGCTGCGCCAGAGCCGCAAGGCCGGGGCCGATCTGCTGGTGATGGGGGCCTACACCCACTCGCGGCTGCGCCAGCTGATCCTGGGCGGCGTCACCCGCCACGTCATCGCCCACGCGCCGCTGCACGTGCTGATGTGCCATTGATGGACGGAAAGCCCTCGGGGCGGCGGGCCGATTACCGCCGCTACCGGGAATTGGTCGCCACCCGGCCGGAGCTGTTCCAGCGGCCGGCCGGCGGCATCCATATCCTGTTGGACGAAGCCGACATCGCCGCCGCCTCGGCGGTGGTGGCGGGGCGCAACCGCGCCAGGGGGCTTCCGTCCGCTTCCGCCTCGGTGGGCGTGCTGGTGGAGGACGCCTACATCCTGGTGCTGCGCGACGCCATCCGGTTTCCGGACGGGTCGCTCGGCACCCACAACCGGGTGGTCTACGCCAATGGTGCCCGGGGGGTGGGCGTGCTGCCGCTGTTCGAGGGGCGGATCGTCCTGCTGCGGGTGTTCCGCCACGCCATCGGCCGCTTCCTGCTGGAAATTCCCCGGGGATCGGTGGAGCCCGGCGACGGGCTGGAGGAGACCGTGCTGCGCGAGATCGCCGAGGAGGTGGGGGGCCGGGTCACCGGCGCCACCCATCTCGGCCGGACCTTCTGCGACACCTCGCTGTCCAATGCCGGGCTGGATTACTTTCTGGCCCAATTGGCGGACGTGGGGGAGCCGCAACTGTCCGAGGGCATCTACGACATCGTCCAGGTGACACCCGACCGCTTCGCCGGGATGATGGCCGAGGGCGGCATCGAGGACGCCCACGCCGTCAACGCCTTCTGCATGGCGCGGCTGCGAGGTCTGCTGTGATCAGATCCGCTCGCTGAGCCAGATGGCCAGGCGGCAGCCGCCCTTGATGGCGGCCGACAGCACGGGATAGGCGGGGGCCTGCTCGGCGCCGTGCTCCAGCCCGATGTCGCGGTGCTCGATCTCGTCGTCGCGGAATTTGAGGATGGTGTTCTTCAAGGCCGCCTCGTCCTCGCCCAATTGCTCGGCCTGGCGGGCGTAATGGGCGTCGATGGTCTCCTCCACCGCCACGGTGCAGGCCATGGCCGCCTTCTCGCCTAAGAGCGCGGTGCCGGCCCCCAGGGCGAAGCCGGCCAGATGCCACAGCGGCGACAGCATGGTGGGGCGGGTGCGGCGCTCGGCGATCAGGCGGTTGAAGGTGTCCAGGTGCTGCTGTTCCTGTTCCGCCATGCGCTGGAGCAGCGGCGCGGCCTTGGCGCCCTTGCGCCCCAGGACCGCCCGCTGGCCTTCGTAGATGCGCACGGCGCCCAGCTCGCCCGCCTGATTGACCCTGAGGAAGCGATCGATCAGCGCGTCGTGGTTCAGGTCGCCGGGGATGGGGGGTCTCATCGCGAAGCCTCCGAACGCTTGACCGCCCACAGCACCGCCAGGCCGAAAAGGCCCGAGAACGGCACGTTGAGGACGGCCATGGTGATGCCGTGGAACGACCATGCGGGGGTGTCGCACTGGGCTTCGGCCGGCTTGCTCATCTCGGCCAGCAGGTCGGACACCGCCACGGCGCCCTGCGGGCTGCCGGAACAGACCGCCGAGGCCCACCAGTACTGCTCGACCCCCACATGGTAGAAGGCGATGCCGCCGTTGACCGCCAGGGCGATGCCGGCCAGGCGCAGCAGGGTCGCGGCGGGCCAGCCGTCCTTGAGCGCCGCCAGGCCCAGCAGGGCGGCCAGGGCGAAGGGCACCCGCTGGATCAGGCAGAGATTGCACGGGCGCAGGCCGAACCCGTACTGGGCGACCAGGGCGAAGGCCAGGGCGGCGAGGCAGAGGCCGGCCACCAGCAGGGCGGTGGGATGCAGGGCGGTCTTCATCGCGCCGCACTATAAAGGTGATGCGCGGCCTTGACCACCCCGTCGGGGGCGGGGACAATCGCCGCCCCAGTCCGAAGGAGACGACGTGACCCTCGACGACATCCGGGCGGGCGGCAAGGCCGCCCTGGCCCGCGCCCTGGCCGAACTGGAACGCTTTCCCGACGCGCCCGCCACCGTGGCGCTGCTGGACCGCGCCTATGCCGAGCCCCGCGCCCACGTGGTCGGCATGACCGGGCCGCCCGGCGTGGGCAAGTCCACCCTGATGAACGCCCTGATCGCCGCCTGGCGCGGCGCGGGGCGCCGTGTGGGCTGTATCGCCGTCGACCCCTCGTCCCGGCGTTCGGGCGGCGCCCTGCTGGGCGACCGCACCCGGCTCTCCACCGACCCCGAGGACCAGGGGGTCTTCGTGCGCTCCATGGCGGCCCGCGACCGCCTGGGCGGGCTGGCCGGGCTGACCGTGTCGGCCATGGTGCTGATGCGCGCCCTCTACGACGTGGTGCTGATCGAGACGGTGGGGGTGGGCCAGAGCGAGACCGACGTGGTCGGCGTCGCCGACACCGTGCTGTTCTGCGTCCAGCCGGGCTCGGGAGATTCGCTGCAGTTCATGAAGGCGGGCATCGCCGAGATTCCCCACGTGGTGGTGGTGACCAAGGCCGACATGGGGGCGGCGGCGGTACGCGCCCGCGCCGACGTGCTGGGCGCCCTGGGCCTGGGGGGCGGCGGCCACGAGGGCTGGGAGGTTCCGGTCCTGATGGTGTCCTCGGCCCGGCGCGAGGGGGTGGAGGAACTGGTCGCCGCCATCGACGCCCATGCCGCCGCCCTGGGCGAGCTGGGGCGGCTGGCCGCCATCCGTCATGCCCAGGCGGAGGCCTGGCTGGAGGAGGCGGTGCGCGAGCGCTTCGGCCGGGAAGGGGTGCGCCGCGCCGGCGATCTGTCGCTGCCGCCCGGCGCGTCGCCCTTCGCCCGTCTGTCGGAGTTGTCGCGGCAACTGGGGTTCGACTCTAAAGGTTGATTAATGTGGGCGTCTGCCCTCGCAGATATTGACAACCCCTGCCATTCGACCGACCATCACCAAACTATCGTCATGGGGGAACCGAGTGCCCTCGTCCGCCGTCGCCGTCTCCAAGACCGGAAAGGTCAATGTGGAACACGAGCTGCTCGAGCTCGTGTCGGCGCTCGTCTGCATCCTGCGCCAGGGCCAGGTGATCTTCATCAACCAGGCCGGGGTCCGGGTTCTGGGCCTGGGCTCGCAGGACGACGCCATCGGCATGGCCTTCGTGGAGTTCGTCGAGGCCGATTACCGCTTCCTGGTGGAGGCGGGCTGGGAATTGCTGGCCGAGGAAGAGTTCCTGCCGCTGAAGCTGATGCGTCGCGACGGCACCCTGTTCGAGGCGGAAATCCGTGTCCGCCTGATTCCCGGGCCTGACGAGACCTTCCTGGTCGAGGCGCGCGACATCTCGAAATTCGTCAAGTCGGCCGAGGCGCTGCGCGAGCGCGAGGAACGCCTTCAGGGGGTGCTGGCCTCGGTGGCGGAAGGCATCATCACCGTTGACGAGCACGGCCTGATCGAGACCGCCAATCCGGCGGCCGAGCGCATGTTCGGCCACCCCAAGGGCAAGCTGGTGGGCCAGCATATCGGCGTGCTGATGGGCTCGGACCTGCAGGAGCAGCATCAGGCCCTGTTCTCGCAATATCTGGCCGGTTCGGCCAAACTGATGGGCCGGGCGGTGGAAAGCATGGGCTATCGCGCCGACGGTTCCCACTTTCCCATGGAAATCTCGGTCAGCGAATTGCGTTACGGCAAGGGCCGCCTGTTCACCGGCATCCTGCGCGACATTTCCGAGCGCAAGGAGAACGAGGAGCGCATCAAGCGCCTGGCCCACCACGACACCCTGACCGGCCTGCCCAACCGCAACCTGCTCAACGACCGCATCAGCCACGCCCTGGCCCGCGTGCGGCGCCACGGCGGCCGCATGGCGGTGCTTTACGTCGATCTGGACAAGTTCAAGCCCATCAACGACACCCTGGGCCACGAGGCCGGCGACGCGGTCCTGCGCGAGGTGGCGCGGCGGCTGAACAATTGCGTCCGCAGCTCCGACACGGTGTCCCGCGTCGGCGGCGACGAATTCGTGGTGGTGGTCGAGGAGATCGGCCGGCCCGGCGAGGCGGCCATGGTGGCGCGCAAGATCATCGAGACGCTGGGCTCGCCCATCCCCTACAACGAGCACGCCTGCCTAGTGGGGGCGTCCATCGGCATCGCGGTGTTCCCCGATGACGGAAACACCATGGACGAGGTCAGCAAGGCCGCCGACATGGCCATGTACCGGGTCAAGCACTCGGGCCGCAACGGCTATTGCTTCTACTCGGATTCCATGCCGGCCGACGAGATCGACCTGGACGACGCTCCGGCCGGCGACTGAGACTCAGGGCGATCCTGGATCTGTCGGATTTAAGTTGATGCACATTCTCTCGTCGTCCCGGGCTCGACCCGGGACCCAGGAATTACCAACGATGATGTTTGAGGTTGGTCCCCCTGGACCCCGGCTCAAGGCCGGGGTGACGGACGAAGGCGCTGCATCGGTTCCGCTAAACCCGGACAAACTCTAGGAGCGGTTCATCTCGGCGATCAGCTGCTCGCGCGCCACTTCCAGCAGCACCGCCATCTGGTGGCGGATGGCCGTTTCGTCGATGGCGATTCCGCTGGCGATGAAGTCGCGGGCGATCTTGTGCCCGGCATCGCGGTCGGTGGCGTCGAATTCCACATCGACCACCGACAGGGCGTAGGTCTTGGCGGCATCGCCGGCAATACCCATCTGCTCGGCGGCCCACAGCCCCAGAAGCTTGTCGCGGCGGATCTTCGCCTTGAATTCCTGTTCCTGGTCCAGCCGGTACTTGGCCTCGAAGGCTTTCTCGCGATCGTCGAAGGCAGTCATGGCGCGCCGCGTTCCATTCCCTTTGTTACGGTTGGCGTCCGCAGTTGAAAGCCGCGGGCGCAAGCCGTGTTATAACGGGCGAAAGCGCCGCTAGAAACGGATTTTTGCGCATGTGCACCCTTGTCCTGCTTCGCAGGCCCGGCCACCACTGGCCCCTGATCGTCGCCGCCAACCGCGACGAGATGAACACCAGACCCTGGAAGCCGCCGGGTCGCTGGTGGGACGACCGGCCCGAAGTGGTGGCCGGGCTGGACGAACTGGCGGGCGGCACCTGGCTGGGCGTCAACGACACCGGCGTGGTGGCGGCCATCCTCAACCGCATCGGCACCCTGGGGCCGGCTCCGGGCAAGCGTTCGCGCGGCGAACTGGTGCTCGAGGCCCTGGACCACGCCGACGCCGCCGACTCGGCCGAGGCCTTGGCCCATCTGAACGCCGGCGCCTACCGGTCGTTCAACATGGTGGTGGCCGACAACCGCGACGCCTTCTGGGTGCGGGCCGACGGCAGCCGGCTGGAGGTGCGTCCCATCGCCCCCGGGCTGCACATGCTGAGCGCGCTCGACCTGGACGACCGGAGCAGCCCGCGCATCGCCGCCTATCTCGACCGCTTCGCCGCCGCCGCTCCGCCCGCTCCCGATCCGGCCCATCCCGAAGGCGGCGAGTGGGGAGAATGGCAGGCGCTGATGGCCGATACCGGCGGGCGCGGTCCCGACGGCGAGGAGACGCCCGCCATGTGCTTCCTGCGCCCCGACGGATTCGGGACGGTGTCGGCCTCGCTGATCGCCCTGCCGGCCCCGGAGACGGCCGAGGCCGGGCGGGTCTGGCGCTTCGCCGCCGGGCGGCCGGACCGGACGGCGTACGGCGGAGTGGGCTGACGGGGAGGGCGGACCCGCTTCCGCTTCGTTTCATTGTTTCCAGGGACCGAGCCTGCTATACCAAGCTCGAAACACGGGTGACGGACCTGTCCGCCGCCCCTTCGCCGTCCGCGCCGTTCCCCGCCCGACCTCCGTGGGGGATGCGAAGCGGGCGCCATCGATTTGGATTTTTCCATGGCAAGACGCAGACAGATTTACGAGGGCAAGGCCAAGGTCCTGTTCGAAGGACCCGAGCCCGGCACCCTGGTGCAGTACTTCAAGGATGATGCCACCGCCTTCAACAACAAGAAGCGCGGCACCATCACCGGCAAGGGGGTCCTGAACAACCGCATTTCCGAATACCTGATGCTGCGCCTGGGCGAGATCGGGGTTCCCACCCATTTCGTCCGCCGCCTGAACATGCGCGAGCAGCTGGTGCGCGAGGTGGAGATCATTCCGCTCGAGGTGGTGGTGCGCAACGTGGCCGCCGGCTCGCTGGCCCAGCGCTTCGGCCTGTCCGAGGGCACGCCCCTGCCGCGCTGCATCATCGAGTGGTACTTCAAGTCCGACGCGCTGAACGACCCCATGGTCTCGGAGGAGCACATCACCGCCTTCGGCTGGGCCACCACCCAGGACCTGGACGAGATGATGTCCCTGGCCCTGCGCATCAACGACTTCCTTTCGGGCCTGTTCCTCGGCGTCGGCATCCGCCTGGTGGACTTCAAGATCGAGTTCGGCCGCCTTTACAACGGCGACGACATGCAGATCGTGCTGGCCGACGAGATCAGCCCCGATTCCTGCCGCCTGTGGGACATCCGCACCGGCGACAAGATGGACAAGGACCGCTTCCGCCGCGACCTCGGCGGGGTGGAGGAAGCCTATCAGGAAGTGGCCCGCCGCCTCGGCATCCTGCCGGAAGGCGGTCCCCGGGATCTCAAGGGTCCCGCGATGATGCAATAGGGGCCTTCCCCCTTTACGTTCCCTCGTACAAAACGGAAAGACCGACGTGAAAGCCAAAGTCCATATCACCCTCAAGAACGGCGTTCTCGATCCCCAGGGCAAGGCGGTGCAGCACGCGCTGGGCTCGCTCGGCTTCGGCGGCGTCAACGACGTGCGCCAGGGCAAGTACATCGAACTCGACCTGGCCGAGACCGACCGGGCCAAGGCCAAGGACGCGGTGGAGCAGATGTGCAAGGGCCTGCTGGCCAACACCGTGATCGAGAACTACGCCATCGAACTGGTGGACTGAGCCGGCTGTGGCGGCGCGGCGGCTTCTTCCCGGCCTGATCCTCTGCCTGGGCATGGCGTCGGCCATGCCCGTCCGGGCCGAGGATCCTGCGATCCGGACCCAGCCCCTGGACACCGAGCTGTTCGAGGACCTCATCGACGGTATCGGCAACGTGCTCGGCGTGCTGGTCGGCCCGCCCATTTCCAGTCCGTCCCCCCATCTCAATACCCCCGACAACCAGGTTCCGAGTGCTCCGCCCGCCCCGGTCCAGCCGGCGGTGGTAGCCGTGCCCCCCCCGGCTCCGGTTCCGGCTCCGGCTCTTGCCTCTCCCCCGGCTCCGGTCGCCGCGCCCATCGTGGTGCCCTCGCCGGCCCGGGAAGCGCCGCCGCCTCCGGCGGTCAAGGTGGCTGCGCCGCCTGCCCCGCCCCCACCGCCCGCTCCGGCGCCGAGGCCGGCCGCTCCGGTGGTGGCCGCTCCGCCCGCCGCGCCGCCGCCCGCGCCCCTGGCCGCCGCCAGCCCGGCCTGCGCCGCGCGGGTCGCCGCCACCGCGACCCTGGAGCAGATGCGCCGCCTGCCGAAATGCCCGTGATCTTTCCCTGATTTCGCCACAAAGCGGTCCCAGGACCGCCATGCTCGTCCGTCATGATGCGATTCATGGCCTCCCCGTCTTCCCTGGGGTGGCATTCGTGGAGAGCAAGATGGCCTATCCCCTGTTCGACAGCGGCTACACCCTGTGGGCCGCCGATCTGGAGACCCGGTTGAAGGATCAGCTGGGCAGTTCGGCCCGCGCGCTGGGCATCGACCAGCGGTTGCTGCTGCAAAGCTACTATTCCGGTTACACCGTCACCGCTGCCCTGGCTCTGCTGGCATCCCGCTACCCCGCCGCCGGGCTTTGACCTTTTCCCCACCTTTCCGCATTGCCGGTCCACATCCGGGGTTGACTGGGGACGCCGGGCACGGCGTCATACTGGAAAAGACTAAAATACGGCAATGGTCGAGGAGGGGTGTCCGTGGCGGTCAAGTGGCGAGGCCCGTTTCCGTGGCTCGCGGCGGCGTTTGCCGCCGATGTGGCGGTTACCGTCGCGGCGGGATATTTCATGTCCCAGGGCGTGGTCGACCGCGAGGAGCTGATCGCCCTGGTGATGGTCTCCCTGGCCGGGGCGGCGGTGCTGTTCGCCGTGTCGTGGAAAGCCATCGACTTCCTGGTGGTCCGCGCCATCAAGAAGATGGCCGCCGAGGTGCGCGCCATCGCCTATGGCGGCGGCGGGCGTGACCGCGTCGATCCCGAACGCTATTTCATGATCGCGCCGCTGCCCGAGGCGGTGAACGAGGTCTGCTCGCGCATGGTCAAGGCCCGGACCGAGCTGGCCGAGGGCCTGTCCGCCGCCACCCGCAAGTCCGAGGAGAATTCCAACCGCCTGGCCGCCATCCTCAACGACCTGCACGAGGGTGTGCTGGTGTGCAACCAGCGCCACCAGCTGGTGCTCTACAACCAGGTGGCCTTCGACATGCTGCGCGAGACGGCGGAGCTGGGGCTGGGGCGCTCGCTGTTCGAGACCATCGCACGCGAGCCGGTCATGCACATGATGGACATCCTGGCCAATCGCGGCGGCACCGCCGAGGGCGGATTGCCGTTCCTGGCCGGGACGGTGGACGACCGCATGCTGCTGCAGGCCCGCATGACCCTGATCCGCAACGACGAGGGCACGGTGACCGGCTACGTGGTCACCCTGGTGGACGCCGGGCCGCAGCTGGCCGCCCTGGCCGGGCGCGAGGCCCTGCTGCGCGAAGTGGCCGAGGACGTGGAGATGCCCCTTCGCCGCATGATGCTGTCGGCGGGCGATTCCCACACCATCCGCCATGAATGCATGGTGATCTCCGACGCCATCCGGCGGGTGACCAAGGGCTATCACGCCATGCTGGCCGGGTGGTGGCCCATGGCCGACATCAACTCCACCGAGCTGCTGACCTTCGTGGCGTCCCGCCTGGGCGAGGACATGACCGCCACCGTGGTGGGTCTGCCCGTCTGGCTGCACGGCGATTCCCATTCCCTGGTGATGGCCATCGAATCCCTGATCTGGCGGGTGGCCGACCGCAGCGGCGCCACTCAGTTCGACCTGTCGGGCGGCGCCGACGACCATGGCGCCTGGGTGGAATTCGCCTGGGAGGGCGAGGTGGTCGAGCAGGCGCAGCTGGACCGCTGGCTGGCCCAGTCGCTGGTGGCGCTGGGCGGCATGACGGTCAAGGACGTGCTGGAGCACCATGCCGGCACCGAACTGGTCCGCGGCCGCCACGAGGGCGGCGGCAGCCTGCGCATTCCCATGCGCAAGGGGGTCGAGCAGCACGGCCACGGCCGCCAGGTGCTGCCCGGCCGTCCCGAGTTCTACGACATGACGCTGCTGGAGCAGTCCCGCGATACCGGCGCCATGGGGGCCCAGCCGCTGCGGTCGCTGACCTTCGTGGTGTTCGACACCGAGACCACCGGGCTGCACCCCTCCCAGGGTGACCAGATCGTCTCCATCGCCGGGGTGCGCATCGTCAACGGCCGCATCCTGTCGGGCGAGAGCTTCAACCGCATCGTCAATCCCGGCCGGCCCATTCCGGCGGAATCCATCCGCTATCACGGCATCACCGACGAGATGGTGGTGGACAAGCCGCCGGCCGGCGTGGTGCTGCCCCAGTTCCGCTCCTACGTGGCCGACGCGGTGCTGGTGGCCCACAATGCCGCCTTCGACCTGAAATTCCTGCGCATGCGGGAAAAGGACATGGGAATCCGCTTCGACAATCCGGTGCTGGACACCATGATCCTGTCCAACTTCCTGGACGGGCCGGAAGCCGGGCATTCCCTGGACGACATCTGCGAGCGCTACGGCATCGAGATCACCGACCGCCATACGGCGCTGGGCGATTCCATGGTGACGGCGGCGGTGTTGCTGCGCCAGATCGAGGCACTGGAAGGCCGGGGCATCCACACCCTGGACGACGCGGTCAAGACGCTGGACATCGCCATGATCCTGCACGAGCGGCAGAGGGTGCTGTAGGTCTATTGGGCTATCGCCCAAACCTATCCGGGGCCGATGCCCCGGACCCCATTTTCATTCATGAATGAAAGGGAGGTTTGGAGGCATCGCCTCCAACCGGGGTTACGGGGCGGGAGCCCCGCTTCTACCCGCCGATGCCGCAGACGAATTTCAGCGTCTTGAGGCGGCGGAAGGCCCATTTCAGGCGGGAGCGGGTGCGCTTGTCGAGGCGCTTGGGATCGATCTTGGCCGAGGCGGGAATCTGCAGGGCGATGTCGGCCAGCTGCTGTTCCAGCATGACGCGCAGCACGACTTCCCGCACCTCGATGAAATCACGCAGGTCGTCCTCGTGCAGCACGCCGGATTCCTTCAGGGCGGCGAAGCGCTCGTCGGTGCCGGTGGCCGGGATGTGGGCGCGGATGGCCCGCATGCGCGCCGCGCTGACCAGGGGCAGCAGGCCGAATTTCTTGGCGTTGAGGCGGCCCTGCTTGGTGACGAAATTGCCGAACAGGCCGATGGAGCCGTCCATGCCCGCCACGTTCTGGGCGAGGTAGCGCAGGAAGAAGGCCGATTGGGCGGCCTTTTCCATGGCCATGCTCCGCAGCTCCTCGGCCAGGGCGCGGTCGCCCCACACCGGCTGGAAGTCGTAGAAGATGTCGCAATACATCACGGTCTGGTTCTCGACCGAGAAGACCCAGCCGTGGACCTCGTCCCGCCATTCGTCCAGGCTCTTGCGCCACTTGGATTCGCGGGCCATGACGCCGCCGTCGCAGAACGGGATGCCGGCCTTGTTCAGGGTGTCGTTGAGGCGCTTGCCCAGCTCGGCGAACCAGGGATCGTCGGACGGCTTGCCGTCGTGGACGATGGCGTTGTCCTGGTCGAAGGCCAGCAGGCTTTCGCCGCGTCCGCCCGATCCCAGGATCAGCACGGCGTAGCGGGCGGGGGCGGGGCCCCAGCCGTCGTCCAGCAGCGACTGCTCGGCCAGCTCGGCGGCCCGCGCGGTCAGGTCGCGCAGCACCAGGGCGATCACCGAGGCGATGTTGCGCGCGGTCACGCCTTCGCCCAGCAGGCCGCGGGCCAGCTTGGGCAGGTTGACCATCACCGCCTTCATCTCGTCGGCATTGGCGGCGCTCTCGGCCGAATCGCCCAGCACCAGCGCCTCGGTGGCGCGCACCTTGAGCAGCGCCCGGCCGGTGATCATGCCCAGCGGCCGGCTGTCGCCATCCACCACCACCAGATGCCGGAGGTCGAGGCGCGTCATCCGGGCCAGCGCCACGTAGACGTAGGCGTCGGCCGACACGGTGGCCACCGGCTTGGTCATGGTCTGGTCCAGCGTCAGCTCCAGGCCGGCGGGACCGGTATTGGACAGGATGCGCAGCAGATCGCGTTCGGTGAAGATGCCCAGCGTGCGTCCCTCGCCATCGATTCCGACGATGGACGAGACCCTGGCCTCGTACATGCGGTGGACCGCGTCGTGCAGGGTCACCGAGGCCAGCGCGGTGAGCACCGGAGTGCTCATCACCTCGCGCAGGCGATGGCGATAGGGAAAACTGTCAATGCGGGCGAGGGCGGCAATGTCGTTCATGGCGCGTGTACGATAGTGGCGGAGGTGGAAAATTCAACCTATTTCAGCCTGAAAAGCGACCCCATGGTAAAAGTCTAAATGTGCCGGTCAATTCTCTCCGAGAACACGATAGGGTGTTTACTCTAGGTGGGTTGGCCGGCTTCGCCTCATCGCGGCGAAAGGGTCAAGTGACATTTTCTGTAATCTGAACAGAAACTGAAAGGGAATTTGGCGTCGTCTTGAGAAAAGCTGGTGAAGGTTCGAAACGAATACCTAATTTCTCATTAGAATAACCTATTGAATAAATCAGGTGCTTTCAGTTGGTGTTGACGCCAAAGGAAGCGGATGTTAATGAGGTCCGTCGCCTCAGGCAAGCTGCGGGCGTATGACGCGTACGCATAGGTGCCCTCGTGCGCCTGCACGCTTAAAAATGCTGAATCCGGCAACAAGACCGGGAGCTGAAAACAACAATCGTCCGCCTCTTTCCGGTGGCGGCGATGACAAAGTGGAGGGTCAAAGTGAGCTCACATAACGCACCTTCGGCTGCGAATCTCGCGAGCGCCGAGCACATTCGGAACAATCCGAAGTTCAAGGAACTGGTCGCCAAGCGTAACGCCTTCGCGTGGACGCTGTCGGTGATCATGCTGATCATCTATTTCGGCTTCATCCTCATCATCGCCTTCAACAAGGCTTGGCTCGGCACCCTGCTGTCGGCCGCCGGCGTCACCACCATCGGCTTCCCCATCGGGGTGGGCGTCATCCTGTCGGCCATCGCGCTGACCGGTGTCTACGTCTACCGCGCCAATGGCGAGTTCGACGAAATGAACCGCCAGATCATCGAGGAATCCCGCTGATGAAGATGACCAAGACCGCAATCGCGTCCGCGCTCGCCTTCGGCGGCACGGCGCTCCTCGCCACCGCCGCCCTGGCGGCCGGCGCCGACATGGGCGGTGCCCAGAAGCAGGCCACCAACTGGCATGCCATCATCATGTTCGTGATCTTCGTGGGCGCGACCCTCGGCATCACCTACTGGGCGGCCGGCCGCACCAAGACCGCCGCCGACTTCTACGCCGCCGGCGGTGGCATCACCGGCTTCCAGAACGGCCTGGCCATCGCGGGCGACTACATGTCGGCCGCTTCGTTCCTGGGCATTTCCGCCCTGGTGTACGGTTCGGGCTATGACGGCCTGATCTTCTCGGTGGGCTGGCTGGTCGGCTGGCCGATCATCCTGTTCCTGATCGCCGAGCGTCTCAGGAATCTGGGCAAGTACACCTTCGCCGACGTGTGCGGCTATCGCCTGGCCCGCACGCCCATCCGTACCTTCGCCGCCACCGGTTCGCTGATCGTGGTGATCTTCTACCTGATCGGCCAGATGGTCGGTGCCGGCCAGCTGATCAAGCTGCTGTTCGGCATGGACTACCTGTACGCGGTTATCGTCGTCGGCGCGCTGATGATGATCTACGTCACCTTCGGCGGCATGGTCGCCACCACCTGGGTGCAGATCATCAAGGCCTGCCTGCTGCTGGGCGGCGCGACCTTCATCGCTCTCGGCGTGATGTACAATTTCGGCTTCTCGTTCGAGAAGATGTTCGTCAAGGCCATCGAGGTTCATCCCAAGAAGGTGGCGATCATGGCGCCGGGCGCCCTGGTCACCAATCCGGTGGACGCCATCTCGCTGGGCATGGCCCTGATGTTCGGCACCGCCGGCCTGCCGCACATCCTCATGCGCTTCTTCACCGTTCCCGATGCGCGCGAGGCCCGCAAGTCGGTGTTCTACGCCACCGGCTTCATCGGCTACTTCTACATCCTGACCTTCATCATCGGGTTCGGCGCCATCACCCTGGTGGCCACCAATCCCGAGTATCTGGCCAAGGGCCTCGGCTCCCTGGACCTGAAGGGCGGCAACAACATGGCCGCGGTGTGGCTGGCCCACGCCATCGGCGGCAACCTGTTCCTCGGCTTCATCTCGGCCGTGGCCTTCGCCACCATCCTGGCGGTGGTGTCGGGTCTGACCCTGGCGGGCGCGTCGGCGATCTCGCACGACCTGTATGCCAGCGTCATCATGCACGGCCAGGCCACCGAAGGTAAGGAAGTGACCGTCTCCAAGATCTCGTCCATCGCTCTCGGCATCGTCGCCGTGCTGCTGGGCCTGGTCTTCGAGAAGCAGAACGTGGCGTTCATCGTGGCGCTCACCTTCTCGGTCGCGGCTTCGGCCAACTTCCCGGTGCTGATCCTGTCCATGTTCTGGGGCGGTCTCACCACCCGTGGCGCCGTGCTCGGCGGCATGATCGGCCTGCTGATGTCGGTGATCATGGTCGTCCTGTCCAAGGCCGTGTGGGTGCAGAGCTTCGGCTTCAAGGAAGCCCTGTTCCCCTACGCCTATCCGGCCCTGTTCTCGGTGCCGGGGGCCTTCTTCTTCTCCTGGCTGTTCTCGGTTCTCGACAACAGCCCGCAGGCCCAGGCCGAACGCGCCGCCTACGAAGCCCAGTCCATCCGGTCCGAGACCGGCCTGGGTGCCGAAGGCGCCGCCAGCCACTAAGGCTGATACAGGCAACACACTTTTTGACTGGGCCGCCGGATTTCCGGCGGCCCTTTTCTTTTGGGTGGTGCGAAGGAGCGGGCGCCGGCCGGGCGGGCGGGCCCTGCGCCGGACGCGGCGCACGGTGGCCTGGATCTATTTTTTTGAGCGCGCGGCCTTCCGGCCGCCGGGCCGCCACCCCGAAGGATGGCCGGCCACGGATCAGGCCGTGCTAGAGCGGCGTGCGTTTAATCTGAAACATACCCGGCTTCCCTGAGGTAGTTCCAGCATTCGTCTGGGGTGTAGAGATCGCAGATATTGCCGACGGCCTTCCAGAGGTCGTCGATGGTGCGCGCGCCGATCCGTCGGAGATGAGCCTTGAGTTTGGCAAAGGCCATCTCGATTGGGTTTAGGTCTGGGCTGTATGGGGGTAGGAACAGGAACCAGGCGCCTCTCTCCTTGAGGATGGCCTTGGCCTTCTCGCTTTTATGGCTGGAGAGGTTGTCGAGGATGACGACGTCGCCCGGCTGGAGCGTCGGGGCCAGTTGGGTCTCGACGTAGACCTCGAAGGTTTGTCGGTTCATGGGGCCGTTTATGATCCAGGGTGCCGTCAGACCGTCACAGCGCAAGGCGGCGATGAAGGTTTGGGTTCCCCAGTGGCCGAATGGCGCGCGGGCCTTGAACCGTTGCCCTCGCGGTGCCCGTCCCCGCAACCGGGTCATCTTGGTGGTGGTGGCGGTCTCGTCGATGAACGCCAGCCGGTGAGGCTCCTGGCACATCCGGGGCTGGCGGTGGCTCAGCCAGGTCCGGCGCTCCGCCACCACATCATCGCGACCGGCTTCGGTGGCCAGCAGCGTTTTTTTTGACGCTGAAGCCTTGCCCGATCAGAAACCGCGAGAGTGACGCCGGGTGGGCCGTGACGCCGCATTCGGCCTTCAGCTTGGCCGCCAGTTCCGGCATCGTGATGTCGCCTTGCGCCTCCACCCAGCCGGTCAGAAGAGCGGCAAAGGCCGCCAGCTTACCACCGCCCGGCGGACGGCCTTGCCGCAAGGGCTCCAACGAACCCGTCGCCGCCATCCGTTGTGCAAGACGGACGCTGGTCGCGGCGCTCACTCCAAAATGCCGAGCCGCCGCTCGCCGCGATTCGCCGTGTTCGATCTTACCGTAAACACGGACCCGAAGATCTGATGATAGCCATTTGCCCATGATCCACCTCCAATGAGGTTGAATCACTTTTTCGCCTACAAGGGAATCCCCTGCGATTCAGATTTCAGGTCCGATGCTCTAATCGGAATTGTGCCGGTGGTGGTTGCCGTGATCCTCCACCTCGGCGACGCGCAGGATATTGGTGGTGCCCGAGTGCCCGAAGGGCACGCCGGCGGTGATCACCACCCGGTCGCCCACCCGGGCGAAGCCTTCGCTTTGAGCGAAGTTCACCGCCTTGCTCACCATCTCGGTGAAGCTGCGCACATCCTTGGCCATGATGGAATGCGCTCCCCACACCAGGGCCATCTGGCGGGCCACCTCGATGTCGGCGGTCACCGACAGGATCGGCTGCTCGGGCCGCTCGCGGGCGGCGCGCAGCGTGGTCGAACCGGACGAGGTGAAGGTGACGATGGCCGCCGCGCCCAGGGTATGGGCCACCTGGCGGGCGGCCGCGCTGATGGCGTCGCGGGTGGTGTGCTCGGGATCGAGGCGGGAAGCCTCGGTGATGATCTGATAGTTCTTGTCGTGCTCCACCTGCTGGATGATGCGGTCCATCATGGTGACCGCCTCCACCGGGTACTCGCCCGAGGCGGTTTCCGCCGACAGCATCACCGCGTCGGAGCCGTCATAGACGGCTGTGGCCACGTCCGAGGCCTCGGCCCGGGTGGGCGAGGGCGCATGGACCATGGAATCCAGCATCTGGGTGGCGACCACCACCGGCTTGCCCGCCCGGCGGCAGGCCTTGATGATGCGCTTTTGCAGGATGGGAACGGTCTCGGGCGGGCATTCGACGCCGAGATCGCCGCGCGCCACCATCACCGCGTCCGACCATTCGATGATCGAGGCCAGGTGCTCGATGGCCGAGGGCTTTTCCAGCTTGGACAGGATGCGCACCCGCGAGCCCACGTAGGAGCCGATCAGGCGCCGCGCTTCCTGCACGTCGGAGGGCCGCTGCACGAAGCTGAGCGCGATCCAGTCGGCGCCCATCTCCACGGCGAATTCCAGGTCGCGGCGGTCCTTCTCGGTCAAGGGCGAGATGGGCAGCATGACGCCCGGGACGTTGACGCCCTTGTGGTTGGAAATCTCGCCGCCCACCGCCACGCGGGTCTCGGCGAAATCGGGGCCACAGGTCTCCACGGTCAGGCGCAGCTTGCCGTCATCGATCAGCAGATCGCTGCCGGGCTTCAAGGCCGCGAACACCTCGGGATGATGGAGCGGAGCCCGGGCGGCGGTGCCCAGCGCGTCGTCCATGTCCAGGCGGAAGGCGGCGCCGGTCTCCAGGCGGGCGCGGCCACCCTCGAAATCGCCGACGCGGAGCTTGGGGCCCTGAAGGTCGGCCAGGACGGCGATGGGCCGCTTCACCTTCCGTTCCAGTTCGCGGATGGTGAAGATGCGGCTCTTGTGGTCGTCGTGGCTGCCGTGGCTGAAATTCAGGCGAAAAACGTCGGCCCCGGCCAGGAACAGGGCCTCGATGGCCTCGGGAGTCGAGGAGGCCGGGCCGAGAGTGGCGATGATCTTCGCATTGCGTGCGCGTCGCATATGAATCCCCATGGTACTTCCCGCCGCCCAGCATAGCAGAGGCGCCGAAGGCGGCAACCACGCCCATGGCTTCACCTTGTGACGGAATTCCGAAATTACAACGTCTGTCGGGTATAGCGGGTCAGCACGAAGCCCAGATGGGCGCGCATGGCCGCCTCGGCCGCTGCCGGGTCCTTGGCCTTGACCGCCTCGAAGATGGCGCGGTGCTGTCCCAGGATCACCTGATCGTCCTGGCGCGAGGGAAACAGCTGGTAGCGGTGGTAGTCCACCATCTGGTGCAGGATGCCGCGAATCACCGCCATGATGTGGAGATAGATTCCCGACCCCGACGCCTTGGCGATGGCCAGATGGAAGCAGACGTCGTTCTCGCTCTTGTGGGCGCCGCCGGCGATGTCGGCCTCGGTGGCCGCCATGATGCGGGCCAGTTCGGCCAGATCCTCGTCCGAACGGTTCAGCGCGGCGCGCCCCACCGCCCAGGCCTCGAGAATGGCGCGGATTTCCGCCAGGTCGTGCAGGTTGTCGCGGCTGACCCGCACCAGTTCCAGCATGCCGGGGTCCATGGCGGCCGAACTGGCGATCACCCTGGTGCCGCCGCCCTGGACGGCGTCGAGCAGTCCCTGGGTCTTCAGCGATTGCAGCGCGGCGCGGATCGAGACGCGGCTGACCCCCATCTCCTCCGCCAACTGCCGCTCGCCGGGCAGGCGATGGCCGGGGCCCCACTCGCCCGAGGCGATGCGGGCGAGAATCCGGTCGGTGACCTGATCCGATATGCGCGTGCCGTTTCCGGCCTTGGGCTTGGAGTTCATGATCCATGCCCCCCATTTCTTTGTTATGCTTGCGATGGTGCGCCCACCCCGAGGCGGCGTCAAGCCGTGGCGAGCGCACTTTCGGACTTCGCTTTTACGTAATTCGGTACTACAATACCGACAAAAATAAGAAGTGATTCGCCTGGATAAATCATACGAAGTGGGAGGAACTTCATGAATTGGAAGCGTACGGCCGGGGCTGCCCTGGCGGTGATGACCGGTGTTTGCGCGGCGACCGCCGCTTTCGCGGCCGAACCCATCAAGATCGGCATGTTCCTGTCGGTCACCGGGCAGATGTCGCCCATGGGCGACCCCCAGAAGCGCACCTTCGACTACATGATCGACAAGGTCAACGCCCAGGGCGGCGTGCTGGGCCGCAAGATCGAAGCCATCATCTATGACGACGGGTCCGAGCCGGAAAAGGCCGCCACCTTCGTCAAGCGCCTGATCGACAACGACAAGGTGGACATCATCATCGGCGGATCGGGCACGCCCACCTCCATGGCGGTGCTCGGCCTGATCGAGCGCGCCGAGATTCCGTACATGTCGCTGGGCGGCGGCACCGCCATCGGCGATCCGGTGCGCAAGTGGACCTTCAAGTTCCCGCAATCGGACCGGCTGGCCGCCGAGAAGGTGCTGGCCGACCTGAAGAAGCGCGGCCTGACCAAGATCGCCCTGCTGTCGGAAAACGTCGGCTTCGGCAAGTCGGGCCATGACCAGACGGTCAAGCTGGCGCCCCAGTACGGCGTCGAGATCCTGATCGACGAGGTCTACTCGCCCAAGGACCCCGACGTCACCCCGCAGCTGACCAAGATCCGCGGCACCCCCGGTGTCCAGGCCCTGTTCATCTTCGGCACCGGCACCGGCCCCGCCGTGGCCACCAAGAACCTGAAGCAGCTGGGCCTGACCCTTCCGGTCTACCAGTCCCACGGCGTGGCCTCGAAGGAGTTCCTGCGTCTGGTCGGCACCGCCGCCGATGGCACCCGCCTGCCGGCCGGCGCCCAGGCGGTGGCCGAGCAGCTGCCCGCCAACGATCGCCAGAAGGCCATCACCATGGCGTTCAAGAAGGAATACGAGGAGCGCAACAAGCCGCTGGAAGTCAGCCCGCTGCCCGGTCACGGACTCGACGCCCTGATGATGGCCGTGGACGCCTTCAAGCGGGCCGGCACCACCGACAAGGCCAAGGTCCGCGACGCCATCGAGCAGACCAAGGACTTCGTCGCCACCACCGGCATCTACAACTACTCGCCCACCGACCACATGGGTCTGGGTCTCGAATCCTTCAAAATGGTCGAGATCAAGAACGGTGACTGGGTCCTGGTGGAATAGTCGGACATCGACACGGGCGGGCCGCCCCGGTGGCCCGCCCCATTTTCTGGAATCGCATCATGAATGCTGCCGACGACATTCTCGGCCCCAGCCTCGGCTCGGGCCGCGGGGAGAGCCTTGCCATCATCTGCGGTGAGCGGACCCTGACCTACGACCAGCTGAACCGCTTGGCCTGCCGCTTCGGCAACGCCATGCTGGCCGCCGGGGTCCGGCGCCAGCAGCCGGTCCTGCTGCTGCTCGACGACGGCCCCGAACTGGTGGCCGCCTATCTGGGCGCCATGAAGGCGGGGCTGGTGGCGGTGGCGCTCAACACCCGCCTGGCGGCCAAGGACCTGTCCCACGCCCTGGGTGACAGCGGCTCGCCGCTGCTGCTGGCCGAGAACGCGCTGAAGGACCTGGCGTCCGAATCCCTGGCCCTGGCCCATGCCTCGGCCCGCATGGTCACCACCGACCAGTTCGACGCCTTCCTGGACGGCGCCCCGGACCAGTTGGCCTCGGCGGACATGGGGGCGGAGGATTCGGCCCTGTGGATGTACACCTCGGGCACCACCGGCCAGCCCAAGGGCGCCGTTCACGTCCACGGCTCCATCGCGCTGGGCGAGCGCCACGTGCGCGAGAATCTGGGCCTCGAGCCCGGCGACCGCATCTTTTCCACCTCCAAGCTGTTCTTCGCCTATCCCCTGGGTCATTGCCTGATCGGCGCGCTGCGGGTGGGCGGTACCCTGGTGCTGCATCAGGGCTGGCCCGACGCGACCGCCGCCGCCGAGGTCATCACCCGCACCCGGCCCAAGGTTGTGCTGTCGGTGCCGTCGCTTTACCGCATCATGCTGAAGGACGGAGTGGCATCCTCCGAGGCCTTCAAGGGCGTGCGCACCTGGGTCTCGGCGGGTGAGAACCTGCCGGCCGAGCTGTGCCGCCGCTGGATGGAGGAGACCGGCGGCCTGATGCTGGAAGGCATCGGCGCCACCGAGGCGCTGTTCCTGTTCATCGCCAGCACGCCCAAGGCCATGAAGCCCGGCGCCTGTGGCCGGCCGCTGCCCTGGGCCGAGGCCCAGCTGCGGACGCCATCGGGCGAGATCATCACCACGCCCGACACCCCCGGCGATCTGTGGGTGCGCATGGCCTCCCTGTTCCGCCGCTACCACAACCGTCCCGACGTCACCCAGCGGGTGCTGAAGGACGGCTGGTGGAAGACCGGCGACGTGTTCAGCGTCGATGCCGAGGGCTGGTGGAGCCCGCAGGGGCGCTCCGACGACATGATCAAGGTCTCGGGACAGTGGGTCAGCCCCGCCGAAGTGGAAGAGGCCGCCCTGATGGTTCCCGGCGTCGCCGACGCCGTGGCGGTGGGCATTCCCAACGAGGACGGGCTGGTGCGTCTGGTGCTCTACGCCGTGCCGGAGCCGGGCGAGCGCGAGCCGGTGCTGGAACAACGCATCGTCGAGACCCTGCGCTCCAAGCTGGCCATCTACAAATGCCCGCGCAATGTCCGCTTCCTGGAGGTCATCCCCCGCACCGCCACCGGCAAGGTGCAACGGTTCAAGCTGCGGGAGGCGGGGGCTTAGGAAGACACGGGGCTCCCGCCCCGGCCCCGGTTGGAGGCAAGCCTCCAAGCCTCCCTTATTTTTGAATATAAATGGGGGCCGGGGCATTGCCCCGGATGGGTCCGGGCGATAGCCCGATAGGAAGGAGTCCCGCCATGAAAGCCATCCTCTGCGACCGGTTCGGTGGGCCCGAGGTGATGCGCCTCGACGAGATCGGGACGCCGTCGCCCGGACCCGGCGAGGTGCTGATCCGCATCCATGCCGCCGGGGTCAATCCGGTGGACTGGAAGATCAGGGAAGGCGGGCTGGCGCGGCTGTTTCCCTGCAAGTTCCCTCTGATTCCCGGCTGGGACGCCGCCGGCACCATCGCGGCGCTGGGGGACGGCGTCACCGGCCTGTCCCTGGGTGAGCGGGTGTGGGCGTTCTGCCGCAAGCCCGACATCCAATGGGGCACCTACGCCGAATACGTGGTGATGAGCGCCGACGGCGTCGCCCCCATGCCGGCCAATTACACCTTCGCCCAGGCCTCGACCGTGCCGCTGGCGGCGCTGACCGCCTGGCAGTCCCTGCTGGAGGTGGCGCAATTGCGTTCCGGCCAATGCGTGCTGATCCATGCCGGGGCGGGGGGAGTGGGCGGCTTCGCCGTTCCCATCGCCAAGTGGGTGGGGGCGAGGGTGATCGCCACCGCCCAGGCCGCCAATCACGATTACGTCCGGGCACTGGGCGCCGACCACGTCATCGACTACGCGGCCGAGGATTTCGTCGCCGCCACCCGCGCCCTGACGCCCGAGGGCGTGGACATGGCTTTCGGCACGGTGGGCGGCGAGGTGCTGACTCGATCCTACGAGACGGTGAAGCCGGGCGGCATCCTGGTCTCCATCACCGACAAGACCGACAAGGATCTGGCCGAACGTCTCGGCATCCGCTGCAAGTACGTCTTCGTCAAGCCCGATGCCGGCCATCTGCGGCGCCTGGCCTCGCTGGCCGAACAGGGTGTGCTGCGGGTCCCCGACATCGTCGAGATGCCGCTCGCCCGGGCCGCCGAGGCCCTGGACCTGTCCTCCACCGGGCATGTGCGCGGCAAGATCGTCCTGACCATCGGCTGAAACGCCTCATGTCATCCCGAGCATGTGCGAGGGATCTCCGCCTGGACCATTGGGGCCGGTTCGGATTAGCCGCCCCAGGACGAGATCCCTCACTGCGTTCGGGATGACAAATCAAGTCTGCGGTATCATACCAGCCGGCAAATGAATTGACCTGTCATGCTGAGGCGAAGCCCACTGCCGTCCGGTTCAATTGCCTGGGTGCTGGCGGACGTTTTTTTTTCACCACCAAGACACCAAGGACACCAAGGGGACATTTCAGGTGCGTCGTGCCCGGACTTGTTCCGGGCATCCACGCCCATCCGCCGGGACTATTGTTTCATGAGGCATTCCAGCGGATCCGCGTGGATGGCCGGGACGATGCCCGGCCATGACGGTGAGGTTGGGCGGGGCGATCAGCTCCGTCCTCTTGGTGTCTTGGTGTCTTGGTGGTTGTAGAGGCTTTTTCCGTATCCCCATTCCGGTGGAGCCATCTCAAACCAAGCCTGGGCAAGGCAAGAGACCAGTGCTTGCAGAAGTAAACCGAACACCCGTGGGCGAAGCCGAAGCATCTTTCAGGTGCAAGCGGTTCCGTCTGCGGCTGAAAGATCCTTCCGCCCTTTGGGCGTCAGGATGACAGGACGGGGCACTTCAAAGGCCGTTTGGAATCACTCGCCCTTGAAATAGGTGCGATACAGCATGTCCTCGCCCAGGATGTGTTCCAGCAGCCAGGCCTTGAGGAAGGCGGTCATCTCGGTGGTCAGGGCGTCCGGGGTCTCGCCGGCCAGATGGCGGTCGCGGAAGGCCATGACCGAGTCCTTGAGCCGGACGTGGTCATCCTGCTGCTTTTCCAGGCGGGGATAGTTGCGCGACTTCAGCGCCATTTCCTCGGCGGCGAAATGGGTGTCGGCATAGGCCAGCAATTCATCGAACAGCCAGCCCAGCTCGGCGATGCTCTCGCCGCCGTGCCAGGCGTCGTACAGGCGGTTGAGCAGGCTGATGAGCTTTTGATGGTCGGCGTCCATGCGGGCCGAACCGACACTGAATGACGGGTCCCATTCGATCAGAGACATCGCCCCACCTTGCTCCCGACTGGATTCGACCTGTCCAAGAGTCTTAGGTCAAGTGCCGCCCGGCGGCAAGCCTCTCCCGCGCCATATGTTTAACGGTTGCGAAAAGGCCCGGCGCCCACCATGATCCGCCGCCGAAGCAACCCCGGACGGATCCATCATGCTCGCCATGTTCGAAGCCCTTCTCCTCGGCGTCGTCGAGGGGCTGACCGAGTTCCTGCCGGTGTCCAGCACCGCCCACCTGATGCTGGTGGGCGATCTGCTCGGCTTTCAGGGGTCGTCGGGCAAGACCTTCGAGATCGTCATCCAGCTGGGCGCCATCCTGGCGGTGTGCTGGGTGTTCCGGGAGCGGCTGTGGGACGTGGCGGTCACGCTGAACCAGCCGCGCTCCTTCGCCTTCGTGCGCAATGTGCTGCTGGCCTTCCTGCCCTCGGCGGTGGTCGGCGCCGTGGCCTACAAGTACATCAAGCAGATGCTCGATTCGCCCCTGGTCGCCGCCGTGGCCCTGGTGGTGGGCGGCTTCGCCATCCTGGCCGTCGAGCGCCTGGCCAAGCGCGCCCGCGTCCACGACATCGAGGACATGTCCCCGGCCTTGTCGCTCGGCGTGGGGCTTTGCCAACTGCTGTCCATGGTTCCCGGCGTGTCGCGGGCCGGCGCCACCATCCTGGGCGCCATGCTGCTGGGCCTCGACCGTCGCGCGGCGGCCGAGTTCTCGTTCTTCCTGGCCATTCCCACCATGTGCGGCGCCTCGGCCTATTCGCTGTACAAGAACTGGGCGGACATCTCCTTCGACGGGGCCGGCCTGATCGCCATCGGCTTCGTGGCGGCGTTCTTCTCGGCCCTGGTGGTGGTGCGGGGGTTCATCGGCTTCGTCGGGCGCCACGGCTTCTCCCCGTTCGCCTGGTACCGCATCGCCTTCGGCTCGGTGATGATGGTGCTGATCCTCGCCCGCTGACTGAGACGACTTCGCAACGAAATGCCGTTGGTCAGGAGTAGGAGAGCGGGCCGCCGGGGCCGGACAGGGGGACGTGGCGGGACGGCGCGGCGTGAAGGGTGACGTGGCGGCCGTGGAAGCTGAGGCGGCCGGCCTCGGCCAGGCGCCGCAGCAGCCGCGAGATCACCTCGGGGCCGGTCCCCACCATGGCGGCCAGATCCCGCCACGAGATGGGCAGCGTTAGCGACAGGTCGCCGTTGGCGTCCCGCCCGCCGGTTTCGGTGGCCAGGGTGGCCAGGGTGGACAGCACCCGGTCGGGCAGGTCGGCGCTGCACAGGCGGAAGATGGCGTCCTCGTTCTCGCGGATTTCGGCGGAACTGAGCTTGAGCAGCGCCAGACCGACCGAGGGGTCCTCCTGCAGGGCGGTGTTGAGGCGTTCGGCCGGGACGAAGCAGCCGGTGATTTCGGTCAGCGCGCGGGCCGAGCTTTCGTGAATGCCGCCGCCCAGCATGTTGGCGCAGGGAAAGAAGGCGCCGGGATGAAGGATCTTGAGGATGACCAGATCACCGTCTTCGTCCACCCGCTCCAGCGCCACCATGCCGGCGGCCAGGGAATAGGCGCCCGCCACCAGATCGCCCTGATGATAGAGGTTCTTGCCCTTGGCCAGGGAAAAGCGCGACGACAGGGTGGGGAACGGGCAGCGCATTCCCAGCACCTCGCGCATCGGCTCGCGTCGAGGCGAGGACCACGCCTCACATCCGCTGCAAGTCTTCGACGCGCCCATTCCGCTCTCCCTCGTCAGGAATATAGCCTGGCAGATGTCAGGATGATCGGCGATTCAAATCAAGCAAAAAATATTCGATAAGGAATAGTTCTAAAATCATACGGACGGCCTAGTCTTGTGCGGTGCAAAAAAAGGGCAAAAATCATCGGATGTTCAACATTGCGGCGAGATTACATTTTAATCTGAATTTTAACGATTCTCGATGGAATCGGGCCGGCAAATCCCTGGCCGCCGTCAGTTTGGAAGTGGAGGGCGGGCGCTTCAACCATATTCTGCCTGAGGGATTTGACGGATTCGTGATGCGGCACTTCCATCGCGCTTGCGGCCTCGCCGAATCACTCCATATCAAGCGGAGACAAGACAACCGCCTGGATCATCGCCTATCTCAAGGGGTGAGCCAGCCGCCGCTCGAACGATGAGGGCAACAATGGATTTCGAGAAGTTCACCGAACGCTGCAAGGGCTTCATTCAATCGGCCCAGACCCTGGCGCTGCGCAGCGGCCACCAGCGCCTGACCCCGGAACATCTGGCCCAGGTCCTGCTGGCCGACAGGGAAGGCCTGGCCGCCAACCTGATTCGCGCCGCCGGGGGCGACCCGGCCAAGGCGCTGAAGGGGATCGAGACCGAACTGGGCAAGCTTCCCAAGGTGGAAGGTCCCGGCGCCGGCGGCGTCCACCTGACCCCCGAACTGGCGCGCCTGCTGGATCAGGCGGTGCAGCTGGCCGACAAGGCCGGCGATTCCTTCGTCACCGCCGAGCGCCTGCTGCTGGCCCTGACCCTGGCCACCGGCACGCCGGCCGCCAAGGCGCTGGCCGATGCCGGGCTGACGCCCCAGGGTCTCAACCACGCCATCGAGGATGTGCGCAAGGGCCGCAAGGCCAATTCGGCCTCGGCCGAGGACAGCTACGACGCCCTGAAGAAGTACGCCCGCGACCTGACCCAGGCCGCCCGCGACGGCAAGCTGGACCCGGTGATCGGCCGCGACGAGGAAATCCGCCGCACCATCCAGGTGTTGAGCCGCCGCACCAAGAACAATCCCGTGCTGATCGGCGAGCCCGGCGTGGGCAAGACCGCAATCGTGGAAGGGCTGGCCAGCCGCATCGTCAACGGCGACGTGCCCGAGACGCTGAAGAACAAGCGCCTGATGGTCCTCGACCTCGGCGCCCTGGTGGCCGGCGCCAAGTTCCGGGGCGAGTTCGAGGAACGCCTGAAGGCCGTCCTGACCGAAGTGACCGCCGCCAATGGCGAGGTCATTCTGTTCATCGACGAGATGCACACCCTGATCGGGGCGGGGGCGGCGGAAGGCTCCATGGACGCCTCCAACCTGCTGAAGCCGGCTTTGGCGCGCGGCGAGCTGCACTGCATCGGCGCCACCACGCTGAACGAGTACCGCAAGCACGTGGAGAAGGACGCCGCCCTGGCGCGGCGCTTCCAGCCGGTCTTCGTCTCCGAGCCGGGGGTGGAGGATACCGTCTCCATCCTGCGCGGCCTGAAGGAGAAGTACGAGCTGCACCACGGGGTGCGCATCGCCGACGGCGCCCTGGTCTCGGCGGCGACCCTGTCCAACCGCTACATCACCGACCGCTTCCTGCCCGACAAGGCCATCGACCTGGTGGACGAGGCGGCATCCCGGCTGCGCATGCAGATCGATTCCAAGCCCGAGGCCCTGGACGAGCTGGACCGCCGCATCGTCCAGCTGAAGATCGAGCGCGAGGCCTTGAAGAAGGAGAGCGATGCCGGATCGCGCGACCGCCTGGGCAAGCTGGAGGTGGAGCTCACCCAGCTGGAGAAGGAATCCTCGGAGATGTCCGAGCGCTGGCGGGCGGAAAAGAGCCAGCTGGCCGATTCCACCAAGATCAAGGAACGGCTGGAGGAAGCCCGCCTCGAACTGGCCAATGCCGAGCGCTCCGCCAACTGGGCCAGGGCCGGCGAGCTGAAGTTCGGGGTCATTCCCGATCTGGAGAAGCGTCTGGAAGGCGGCGGCGCCTCGGGCCAACGCATGCTGACCGAATCGGTGACCGAGGAGCACATCGCTTCCGTGGTTTCCCGCTGGACCGGCATTCCGGTGGAAAAGATGCTCCAGGGCGAGCGCGACAAGCTGCTGGGCATGGAATCCCGCCTCAAGACCCGGGTGGTCGGCCAGAACGAGGCGCTGGTGGCGGTGTCCAACGCCGTGCGCCGGGCCCGTGCCGGCCTGCAGGACCCCAACCGCCCCATCGGCTCGTTCCTGTTCCTGGGGCCGACCGGCGTGGGCAAGACCGAGCTGACCAAGGCCCTGGCCGAGTTCCTGTTCGACGACGAGACCGCCATGGTCCGCATGGACATGAGCGAGTACATGGAAAAGCACTCGGTGGCCCGCCTGATCGGCGCGCCGCCCGGCTATGTGGGCTACGAGGAAGGGGGCGCGCTGACCGAGGCGGTGCGGCGCCGGCCCTATCAGGTGATCCTGTTCGACGAGGTGGAAAAGGCCCACCCCGACGTCTTCAACGTGCTGCTGCAGGTCCTGGACGACGGGCGGCTGACCGATGGTCAGGGCCGCACGGTGGACTTCCGCAACACCCTGATCGTGCTGACCTCCAACCTGGGTTCGGAGATTCTCGCCAATCAGGAGGAAGGCCACGATTCGGCCGAGGTCCGCGCCGAGGTCATGGAGGTGGTGCGCGCCAGCTTCCGCCCCGAATTCCTCAACCGCCTGGACGAGATCCTGCTGTTCCACCGCCTGGGACGCGGCGACATGTCGGGCATCGTCGACATCCAGCTCAAGCGCCTGCGGGTGCTGCTGGCCGACCGCAAGATCACCCTGGCGCTCGACACCGCCGCCATGGAATGGCTGGCGGAAAAGGGCTACGACCCGGTCTACGGCGCCCGGCCCCTGAAACGGGTGATCCAGCGCGCCCTGCAGAATCCCCTGGCCGGGCAGATTCTGGAAGGGACGGTCAAGGACGGCGACACCGTGGCGGTCACGGCGGGCGAGGGAGGGCTGCTCCTGAACGGAAGAATTACAGATGCTCAGGTGTGAATATCCGACCTGCACGGAAGGACATAGCTGCTATTCCGGTATGCGGTAGCTGAATTTGTGGCGCAGCTTTTCCCGCTCGTGCTAGAAGCCGGGTTCCAAGTCTTGCCGGTGCTCCTCTCCCCCCCCATCCCCCCCGGGAGTACCGGTCTGGTCGGGCCGTCGCGAAAGCGGCGGCCCGATCGCCTTTTCGGGGGGCTCGATTCCAGCAGTTTGAATTCGTCATCACCGGGCTTGACCCGGTGATCCACGTGGTGCCAGGGCTTTGCCGTCCGCGTGGCGGACAGGCGTGGATGCCCGGAACAAGTCCACGGGTGCCCGGTTTAATTCGGCCAGCACTGGTCTCTTGCCTTGCCCAGGCTTGGTTTGAGATGGCTCCACCGGAATGGGGATACGGAAAAAGCCTCTTCAACCACCAAGACACCAAGGACACCAAGAGGACGGAGCGGATCGCCCCGCCCAACCTCACCGTCATGGCCGGGCATCGTCCCGGCCATCCACGCGGATCCGCTGGAATGCCTTATGAAACAATAGTCCCCGCCGATGGGCGTGGATGCCCGGAACAAGTCCGGGCACGACGCACCTGGAATGTCCTCTTGGTGTCCTTGGTGTCTTGGTGGTGAAAAAACCCGTCCGCCAGAATCCAGGCAATTGAACCGGACAGCAGTGGAACAAGTCCGGGCATGACGATTTCAGGAATTAAAGGGGTGAGGGCCCCTACCGCGCCGCCATGGGCCGAATCTCGCTCAAGGCGACGAAGCCGGGATGGGCGTCCTTGAAGACCTTGAAGGTCTTGACGCCACGCCCTTCGGCGAAATCCTCGTAGGCTTCGATCAGGGCGGCGCGGCACACCGCCTCCACCTCGTATTCGGCCAGACCATCCAGATCGGCGCTGCGCAGCACCTCCTTGAAGCGTTTCAGGATGTGCAGGCGGCTGACATTGACCACCGAGGGATCGAAGGGCACGCGCAGGGTCTCGAAGAACTGCTCGGCGGAAGACAGGGACGCGAGGGTGTCGAGGATCATGACAGGGCTCCCATGAGGGCGGTGGCGGTGCCGGCGAAGCGGCGCAAATCGTCGGCGGTGGGAACGGTCTTGGTATTGGAGGCATGGCGGCGCACCTCGGCCAGCATGGCGCGGGCTTTCGCCGTATCCACTTCCAGGCCGATCTCGCGGCAGGCGTGCAGCACCGAGGTGAGCCCCGAATGCTTGCCCAGGACCAGCCGGTGGTCGCGGCCCAGCTCGGCGGGGTCGAGCGCCTGATAGGTGCGGGGATCGCGCAGCAGGCCGCTGACGTGGATACCCGATTCGTGGGTGAAGATGTTCTCGCCGACGATGCTCTTGTCCACCGGCACCGGGCGGCCCGAGGCGTCGGCCACCAGACGGGAAACGCGGCCCAGCTGGCGCTTGTCGATGCCGGTCTCCTTGCCGTAAAGGTGGCCCAGCGCCACCACCACTTCCTCCAGCGGCGCGTTGCCGGCCCGCTCGCCCAGGCCGTTGACGGTGGTGCTGACATGGGTGGCCCCGCCCCGCACGGCGGCCAGGGAATTGGCGGTGGCCAGCCCCAGATCGTCGTGGGCGTGGATTTCCAGCTCGATGGAACAGGCGGTCCGCAAGGCCTTGAAGGCGTCATGCACGGCGAAGGGGTCCATGATGCCCAGGGTGTCGGCGAAGCGGAAACGCTGTGCTCCCGCCGCCTCGCAGGCCCGCACCACCTGGGCCAGGAAGGCGGGATCGGCGCGCGAGCTGTCCTCGCCGCCCACCAGCACCGCGAAGCCCATGGCGCGGGCCTTGGCCACCATGATTCCGATATGCTCCAGCGCCCAGGCGCGGTCGCGGCCCAGCTTGGCGGCCAGCTGCAGATCGGAGACCGGGATGGACAGGTTGACGGTGGCGATTCCGCACGAGGCGGCCGCCTCCAGGTCGTCGTCCAGCATGCGGCACCAGGCGATCAGGCGGGCGTTGAGGCCGAGACCTGCCACCTTGCGGATGGCGGCCTGCTCCTCGGGTCCCATGGCGGGAATGCCCACCTCGATCTCGGGAACGCCGGCGATGTCCAGCGCCCTGGCGATGTCCAGCTTTTCCTCCAGGCTGAAGGCGACGCCGGCGGTCTGCTCGCCGTCCCGCAACGTGGTGTCGTTCATGATCACCGGGGCGGGCATGGCCGCTCTCCTCAGCCGCAGGTCTTGATGCCGCAGGAGCAGCCGCCGCCCGAGGTGGCGGTGGGGGCGGGGGGCTGGTTGGGATTGTCGAACACGAAGCCGGACCCCATGGACGAATTGTCCACGTAATCCATGGTGGCGCCCGTCAGCCACAGGGCCGAGCCGGGGTCGAGGAACACCTTGACGTCGGAGAATTCCAGGACCTGATCGCCCTCGGCGGCGGCTTCCTCAAGGCCCATGTTGTAGGAGAAGCCCGAGCAGCCCTTGTTGACCATGATCCGAAGACCCTGGAACTCGCCGTTGCAGACCTCGCGGATGACGTCGATGGCCTTGTCGGTCAGGTTCATCATGACTTTGTCCTCCTAGCCGGATGGAATGTCTGTGAACCTGGATTAGCAAGAAAGGTGCCAAGTACTAAGTCATTGAAATCAAATGCTTCTCACCGGGGCGGAATCCGACATTGTCGGCTTTGCGACAAGCAGTGCCACGCCGTCCTCGGCCCCGAAGCAATGGGCGTGGTCGGTGCAGACCTCGCAATTGGGCGATTTGCAGATCACGACGCCTTCGCGCTGGCACAGTTCGCGGTAGAAGAACTTCTTCCACTTCATGTCGCGGCTGTTCAGCTCGGCCAGGCCGAGGAAGTGGCGGCGCATCAGCCCCGAAAGGTCGGCGCGCCCGGTCAGGCCCAGATCCTGCCACAGATGGTTGGAACCCAGGCAGCGCCGCGCCACGATATGGGCCAGCCATTCCTCCTCGATCAGGCCGCGGGTGCGGTGCTCCAGCAGCAGGGAACGCAGGTCCGGCTCCTCGATGGTCAGGGGCTCGTCGCCGTGGCCGTCCAGCGACAGGCCCGACAGCAGGCCCGGGGCGTGCGGGAAGTGCCGTCCCACCAGGGCGGCCAGGCATTCCTCGGAAAGCCCAAGCCCGACGGTCAGGCTCTCCCCCGGGCTGGACAGGGCCATGGCGATGGCGCAGGCGAACAGGTGGCGGTCGAACGGGTCGCCGCTTCCCGGGCCGGACATCAGGCGGGAGTAGGTTTCCTTGGCCATCGCTGTCCTCCTTGCTTCGTCGCCGTTCTTCCTGATTTCGTCACCCCCGGGCTTGACCCGGGGGTCCATGGATGGCCGGGTCAAGCCCGGCCATGACGACCTTGACGGCAGGTCAGGCCGCGACCGCCTCGTGGGTCTGGGCGTTGGTGCCGCAGACCGCCTGACACGAACCGCAGCCGATGCAGCTGCCGGGCTTGTCCATTGTCATGACCTTGCGCACGATTTCCTCCGAATCGTCGAAGGGGTCGCACATCTCGTCATCCTCGTTGATGCCCATCAGCTTCATGACCGCCTGGGTGCAGACCTTGAAGCAGCGGCCGCAGCCGATGCACAGCTCGTCGGAGATGGCGGTGAGGTACTTCGGCACCCAGGGAGTGCCATCGCGGGTGGTGAAGGTACGGAACGACATGGCAAGACCCTCTCTTTGCTTAAGGTTGGTTCAGGCGGCGGCGACTTCGGGGAATTTCGCGATGGTGGCGACGCCCTCATCGATGTATTTCTGCGCCCGCGCGGCCATCTCCTCGACCGAGTCGAAGCCGAAGCGGTGCAGTTCGCGCAGATAGGCGTTGACCGCCACCAGCTTGCCGGCGGTGAGGATCACCCGGCCCCAGCCTTCATGATGAATCTTCATGATGGGGGCGACGGCATGGCCCGACTGGGTCTCGATGGCCATGGCGATGGCGTTGAAGAACTGCTCCACCCGCCACAGGATGTCGGGGTCGGGATCGCCGAACAGGGGGATCTCGCGGCGCTGTTCCTTGGACAGGATATAGGGTTCCAGCACCACCTCGTCGGGCTCGGATTCCCAGGCGCCCGACTGGTCGTGGGCGCGGATGAACATCAACAGGCTCTTGATGAAGGCGGGCTGCGTGGCGGCGGTGGCGGTCATGGGCGGAACTCCTGGGGCTATTCGTCGTCGTCGATGAAGCGTTCGTCGCCGGCCTCGCCATCGCGCATGGCCTTCCTCAGCCAGGGCGGCGGGTTGCCCTTCAGCATGGTGCTGATCCGGTCGATGACGTCGGAGATGGCCTCGTCGGTGGGCAGCTTGATGGGATGGACGCGGGCGCGGACCACCCGGGCGGCGGCCGGGCCGCCGATGGCGCGGCAGAACAGCAGCGACGCGCCTTCCAGGGCGTTGATCTTGATGGTCAGCCGATCCTCGCCGTCCTCGCGGTGAACGCCGCTCTCGTCGCTGACGTCATCGAACTGGATGGCTTCCAGGAAGGTATGACCCTCGGGGCCGACATCGTAGAACATGAAGGTGCGGGCGCCGTTGAAATGGGCGTCCACGCGCTGGCGGTCGTGGGTGGCGACGGCAATTCTCATGTGACCTCCTTTGATCTTCGGTCGCGATCCTGTGGCGGGAGCGGCTGGATCAACCAGCCGCAGCACTCTGGTGGCCATGGGCGTGCTCCGGCGTCTCGTGGGCATGTCCGGGGCGCTCCATCAGGATGTTGCCCAGCTGGGTGATCAGGTCGCGGGTGCCCCGGTAGCCGGCCGTGGTCAGGTGGGCGGCGCCCAGACGGTCGAATACCGGAAAGCCGGCGCGGAACAGCGGAATGCCATGATGGGCCGCCACCTGGCGGCCGTTAGAATTGGCGATGATCAGGTCGGCCCCGCCGGCCTCCAGGATCTGGTCCTCCAGATCCTCGAAGTCGCCGACGATCACCCGCTCGGCGGCCAGTTCGGCCAGCATGGGGACGGGCTGGGTGGTGACGGCGGCGGCGATGGTGGCGCCCATGTCGGTGGCGAGCCGGCCCATGCTCCACAGCAGGGCGGGCTCGGCGGCGATGGCGACCGACCGGCCGCCGAAATAGAAGTGACCGTCCAGCATGGCATCCACCAGCTGCGAGCGGGCGCGGCGCTGACGGGCGGGAACCGGGATGCCGGCCACGGTGGACAGGCAGACCATCAGGCGGTCCACGGCGTCCAGGCCGGTGACCCGGTCGAGCACGATGGAGGGAACGCCGGTGATGTCCTCGGCGGTCCTGGCGGCGATGCGCATGTGTTCGCCGATGGCGATGGTGAGGCGCGCGCGGCCCATCTCGCGCACCCCGGCGATGGGGGTGCCGCCCAGCGTGGTGGGGGTGTAGGCATCGGGGACGTGGCCGTCCAGCGAGTCCGAGAGGTCGGGCAGCACCATGGCTTCCAGGCCGAAATCGGCGATGATGTCCTTCAGGGCCTCGACATCGCCGGGAGTGAGGTGGGCGCCGGGCAGCAGGTTGACCCGGTCCAGCTTGGCGTGGTTGCCGGCGGGGCGCGCCAGGGACTTGATGATGGCGGTCACCGCCTTGCCCCAGCCGGTCTCCAGCGAGCCGGAGAAGTCGGGGGCCGAGACGTCCACCACGGCGATGTCCGACAGCTCCTTGTTGCGGGCGCGGATGACCTTGACGTCGCCGGCCATGTCCTCGCCCCTGGTCTCGGTCAGCGCGGTGGAGATCAGGCCGATGATTTCCGGCTTGGCGCGCTTGGCGATGTTGAGCAGCCCTTCCTCCACCTGGTCCATGCCGCCCAGGATGGTGCTGATCTCGTTCATGGCGGTGGTCTGCAACGGGATGGCCTCGCGGAAGTGCCTGACCATCATCACCAGGGCGAAGGCGGTGCAGCCCTGGGAGCCGTGGAACATGGGCAGGCAGCCCTTCATGCCCATGAAGGCCAGGGCGGCGCCCAAGGGAGCGCTGACCTTGAGAGGGCTGGTGGAAAGCGCCTTGTTGTGGTCGACGATGAGGGCCATCACGAATTCTCCCAGGGGGCGGGGGCGCGGACCTGCGCCCAGATGGGGCTGTTGATGGACAGATCGATGGCGCGCACCAGGGCGACCATGCCGTCATAGGCGGCGTAGCCGTGGTGGCGCTCCTGATTGATGTCGATCCAGGGGGTGCGGGCCTTCAGGGCCACGAACTGGGAACGCCCGCCCGACAGCATCATGTCGGCCTTGCCCTCCTTGAACATGGCGTACATGTCGCGCGGCGTGATGGCGTCGGCCAGCTTGTCCTCGTCGCCGCCCAGGCGTTCGAGGGCCTTCTTCTTGTCTTCGCCGGTGGCCTTGCGCACCGACGAGCCCACCACTTCCATGCCCACTTCCTGCAGGGCCTGAATCACCGACCAGCTTTTGACGCCGCCGGTGTAGAGCAGCACCTTGCGGCCCGCCAGACGGGCCTTGTAGGGCTCGAGCCGCGCCCAGGCCTTGGCCTCCTCCTCCTTGATCAGCGCTTCGGTGCGATCGGCAAGCGACGGATCGGCGCCGCGCTCGATCAGCATGCGGGCGATGTTCCTGAGCGCGTCGGAGGTGTCGGAGATGCCGTAGAACGAGCCTTCGAAGTAGGGGATGCCCCACTTCTCCTTCATCTTGCGCGCCAGGGTCACCAGCGCCTGGGAGCACAGCACCATGTTGGCCCTGGCGGTGTGGGCCGCCGCCACCTCGCGGTAGCGGGCGTCGCCGGTGATGGAGGCGCGCAGCCGGATGCCGAGCTTGGCCAGCAGGGGGCGGAACTGGTCCAGCTCACCCGCCACGTTGTATTCGCCCAGGATGTTGATGTCGCAGGGGCCGGAATCGTCGGGCTCCACCGTGCCGATCACATGCTCGAACAGGGCGTCGCCGCCCAGACGGTTGCCGAGATTCTTGGAGCCGACGAAGCCGGGCGAGTTGATGGGGATGACCGGAGTCCCCAGGCGCTGGGTGGCGGCGCGGCAGACGGCGTCCACGTCGTCGCCGATCAGCGAGCCGACACAGGTCTGGTAGACGAACACGGCCGGAGGATTGTGCCGGGCGATGGCCTGCTTGATGGCCTTGTAGAGCTTCTTCTCGCCGCCGGCGATGATGTCCAGGTTGGTGAGGTCGGTGGTGAAGCCCTTGCGGTAGAGATCGCCGCCGGTGCTCCACGAATTGCGGCCGTCCCAGGAATTGCCCTCGCAGGCGATGGGGCCGTGGACCAGATGGACCACGTCGGTGATGGGCTGCAGCGCGATCTTGGCGCCGTCGAAGGCGCATCCGCCGGCCGCGGCGCCCGGCGTCAGCGACTTGCCGCAGCCCTTCTTGCGCTCACCCTCGGACTTGGCCTGGTTCTTGGCGCAACCGGGCTCGTTCATCAGTTCGGCGATCTTGGCCTTCAGCATGGTGGGCCTCGCTTGAAACGGTTCGAGGTCCGACTCGCAAGGGCCGTGCCACCATCAGGAATGGCGGAAATGCTGGGGGGCGCTCAAATGCCAACCGGCCATTGTCGCAAGTGCGACAATGGCCGGTGTCGGGATCATTCCCGGAAAACAGGTCAGCCGGGAGCGTCCGGATTGAGGGTGGTCTGGGTGTTCGCCCCACCGAAGCTGAACGGCCTTATGATGGCCTTGCACTCGTCGTTCCTGGCAAGGGTGGTGGCGGAATCACCGGGCAGGGGCTGGCCGGAGATGTAGGCCCACAGCCCGATCCGGGCATCGATGTCGGTCAGCCCCAAGGTGACCAGGGCGTTGTTGAGCCTGCGGCAGAACGTGGTGGCGTCGGGGTTCTTGGCGTCCTTGGCGGCCTTGGTGGTCGCCACGCCGACCACGTCCTCGTCCTTCAGATAGGTGGCGACGGTCTTGCCGGCGCCCACCGGTTCACTGAGGACGCGGGCGGGGGTGAGCTCGTTGATGACGTCGGTGGCGCATTTGGCATCCAGGCCGCGCAGCAGGCAGGAATTCTCGGAAAACAGCGAGCGGCGCCAGTCATTGATGCCGACGCGCCATTCCCCGATCTTGCGGGTGGGGTCCAGGGTCTCGGCCTGGCCGGGGGCATAGACGGTGAGGACGCCGCACGACTTGTTGCCGACCTGCGAAGGGCTGGTGATCACCCGGAGGGTCTCGCTGGCATTCTGCGAGAACAGCTCTCCCAGGGCGGCATCCCACAGCTTGGCTTCGGTTTGCAGGCGGTTCTGGTTGAGGGTGGTGAGAATCTTGGCCTCGGGGGCGATGGCGCCGGTCGCTACCTTGGCGACGCGCAGGCCGGCACTCAGCGCCGCGGTCTCCACCTTGTCGGAGACCTTGCCCTCGAACTGGACGTTGAGGGTGCTGCCGGGCTGCACCTTTATGAAGGTGTTCTGCCACATCATTTCCAGGTTGGTGGCGAAGCTTTCCCCCTTCTGCCCGCTCTCGTGCGACACGACGTAAAGGGGAACCGTGACGTTGCTGTAGGCGGGCTGGCTGTCCACGTTGATGATCGCCGACAGCGAGAACGAGGCGTTGGTGGACCACAGCGCCCGGATGATGGCGGGGCGGGTGCGGCTGTCATAGGACATGGAGGCGGGGGTGCCGGCGCTGGAATAGATCGCCCCCAGGCGGATGTAGTAGCTGCCCAGCTGGGAATTCAGCTTGGTGTCGGGGGTGACCGCCGAGCATTTGTTGCCCTCGTCCACCTTGAACCGGATATAGGGCATCGAGGCCTTGACGGCCCCCTTCTCGCCATCGGGCGCCAGCCGCTCGCCGGAGTGGGTGGCGCAGGCGCCAAGCAGCAGCGCCGGCAAAATCAGTGCAACTTTCATGTGTGCCATCTCTCCCTCCTGCGAGTGGTCATTCATCCGATGGACGACTCTTCACGCGTATTGGGAGGTGATCAACACTTTTGCGATTGTCTTCTGGTGTAAATCAACAAAAAGAATGTTCGATCACATTCCGTCAGCCAAAAGAAGAGCCCCGGAGAGGGCGGGTTCCTCTCCGGGGCGGTCCTCACACGCTTTTTGGAAGGGTTGGGAGATCAGCGCGTGAGGTCGAAGGAGATATCGCTCGAGGCGTCGGTGGCCTCGAAGATACGGTCCAGGATCTCCACCAGGACCCGCAGCGCGCCCTGGTAGCCCAGGGTGGGGAAGCGGTGGTGGTGGTGACGGTCGAAGATGGGGAAGGTCAGGCGGATCAGCGGAATGCCGGTGTCCTTCTCCAGGTACTTGCCGTAGGAGCTGCCGATCAGCAGATCGGTGGGCTCGGTGAACAGCAGCGAGCGCATGTGCCAGAGGTCCTTGCCGGCGTAGACCTTGCAGCCGGCGCCGAAGGGCGAGGAGGCCAGCAGGGCTTCCATGGCGGCGGTCCATTCCTTGCCGCCGTTGGTGGCCAGGCAGTGCAGGGGCTCGCAGCCCATTTCCAGCAGGAAGGCGGCCATGCCGTAGACGAAGTCGGGATCACCGAACAGGGCGACCTTCTTGCCGTGCAGGTAGGCCTGGCTGTCGGCGATGGCGTCGACCAGGCGGCCGCGCTCCTTCTCGATGCTCTCGGGGATCGGCTTGCCCGACAGTTCCGAGAACTTCATCAGCAGGGCGTCGGTGCCGGCCACGCCCATGGGATAGCGGAAGGTGGCGGTGGGCTGGCCCTTGGTCTCGATGTATTCCAGCGACTTGACCGAGCAGTCGTGCTGCAGGCCGATGGTGGCCTTGGCGTCGATGGCCTTGCGCACGTCGTCCAGCTTGGTGCCGCCGTCATACATGCGGTAGGTGCCGTCGGAGGGGGTGTCGTAGATGTCCGACACGTCGGAGATGAAGGTGTATTCGACGCCCATGGTGTCGAGGTAGCGCTTCAGCTCGCGGTTGTTGGCGACGGCATAGCCGTCGAAGCCCGGGATGATGTTGATCTTCTCGGTGACCTTGCCGCGGGTCTTCTCGGACTCGCGTTCCCAGAAGTAGTTGAGGATGCCCTTGATCATGTTGTCGTAGCCGGTGGTGTGGCTGCCGACGAACGAGGGGGTGTGGGCGAAGGGGACGGCGAAGTCGGCCGGGACCGCTTCCTTTTCCTTGGCGGTGGCGATGAAGGCCGACAGGTCGTCACCGATGACTTCCGCCATGCAGGTGGTGGAGACGGCCACCATCTTGGGCTTGTAGAGGCTGGTGCAGTTCTGCAGGCCGTCCACCAGGTTGTTCAGGCCGCCGAACACCGCCGCGTCCTCGGTCATGGAGTCGGACACGCAGGGCACCGCCTCCTTGAAGTGGCGGGCGAGGTGCGAGCGGAAGTAGGCGACGCAGCCCTGGGAGCCGTGCACGTAGGGCATGGTCTCCTCGAAGCCCTGGGCGGCGAACACCGCGCCCAGCGGCTGGCAGGCCTTGGCCGGGTTGATGACGGCCTTCTCGCGGGCGAAGTTCTTCTCGCGGTATTCCCAGGTCTTGGTGTACTCGGCCTGGGCGGCGACCGCCTCGTCGGTGGGGCGGCACTCGAACTGGGCCTTCTTCTCGGCGAACATCGTCTTGTATTCAGGCTCGCTGAACAGCGTGACGTGATCCTTGGTCTTTTCGGCGCTCTGAGGCATGACTTCTCTCCTTCTCAACTCCCCGCACCCCCGGCTTTTGGGCGGTGCGGGGAGGAGTTAAAGCAAAACAACGCGTTACAGGTCAGGATCGGAGGTTCAGGCGGCCTTCCAGGGGGCCTTGAACTTGCTCCAGACCGGGCTGTTGATGGCCATGTCCATGTCGCGGGCGAAGATGGCGAAGCCGTCATAGCCGTGATAGGGGCCCGAGTAGTCCCACGAGTGCATCTGGCGGAAGGGCACGCCCATCTTCTGGGTGGCGTACTTCTCCTTGATGCCCGATCCGACCAGGTCGGGGCGGATCTGCTCGATGAACTTCTCCAGCTCGTAGCCGGTCACGTCGTCATAGATCAGGGTGCCTTCCTTGACGTAGTGGCCGGTGCGCTGATAGTCGTCGTTGTGGGCGAATTCATAGCCGGTGCCGACGATCTTCATGCCCAGGTCTTCGTAGGCGTTGGCGACGTGACGGGGGCGCAGGCCGCCCACGTACAGCATCACGGTCTTGCCTTCCAGGCGGGCCTTGTACTTGGCGATCACGCTGTCGACCAGGGGCTGGTACTTGGCGATGACCTCTTCGGCCTTCTTCTGGATGGTCTCGTCGAACTGAGCGGCGATCTTGCGCAAGGACGCGGCGATCTGGCTCGGGCCGAAGAAGTTGTATTCCACCCACTTGATGCCGTACTTCTCTTCCATGTGGCGGCAGATGTAGTTCATCGACCGGTAGCAGTGGATGAGGTTCAGCTTGGCCTTGGGGGCGCGCGCCATCTCGGAGAGGGTGGCGTCGCCGGACCACATGCCGATCACGCGCAGGCCCATCTCTTCCAGCAGCTTGCGGCTCGGCCAGGCGTCGCCGCCGATGTTGTAGTCGGCGATCAGGTTGACGTCGTAGGGGCCGGGGACGAAGGCTTCCTCGGGCTGGGGCTTGTCGAAGACCCAGTCGCGGATGGCGTCGTTGGCGATGTGGTGGCCCAGCGACTGGGACACGCCGCGGAAGCCCTCGCAGCGCACCGGCACGATGGTCTTGCCGGTTTCCTTGTGCTTCTTCTTGGCGACGGCCTCGATGTCGTCACCGATCAGGCCGATGGGGCACTCGGACTGGATGGAGATGCCCTTGTTGAGCGGGAACATGGTGTCCAGCTCGTCGATCATGGCGTCCAGGTTCTTGTCGCCACCGAACACGATGTCGCGTTCCTGGAAGTCCGAGGTCACCTGCATGGTGACGAAGGAGTCGATGCCGACGGTGCCGTTGAAGTAGTTGCGGCGCTGGGACCAGGAATACTGGCCGCAGCCCACGGGGCCGTGGGAGATGTGGACCATGTCCTTGACGGGGCCCCACACCACGCCCTTGGAACCCGCGTAGGCGCAGCCACGGATGGTCATGACGCCGGGGATGGACTTGATGTTCGACTTGACGCCGCAGGAGGTGGTGCCTTCCTCCTCGGTCGGCTTGGCGACCGCGAGGTGCTTGGAACGGCGCTTGGCGGCCTTCTCCGGATACGCTTCAAGGACTTCCTTGATCAGCGCCTCGGCGGCGGCGGTATCGTTGGTGTAATCGAGGCTCATGGCCCTCTCCTTCAGTGTTTGAGTGGGCCCTCCACCCTTTAGGAGGGCCCGCCGTTTACCTGTGGATCAGCCCGCGCTGCAGAGGGACTTTTCCTTGGCCTGGAGCTCGGCCAGGGCCTGCTCGTCGGTCTTCATGATGCCGAACTCGATCAGCATGTCTTCCAGCTCTTCCATGGTGATCGGGGTCGGGATGGTGCCCTTGCCGCCGTTGGCATGGATCTTGGTGGCCAGCTGACGATACTCTTCAGCCTGCTTCGAGTCGGGCTTGTACTGGATCACGGTCTGGCGACGCAGCTCGGCGTGCTGGACGATGTTGTCGCGCGGCACGAAGTGGATCATCTGGGTGTTGAGGCGCTTGGCCAGGGTCTCGGCCAGATCCAGCTCGCGGTCGGTCTGACGCTCGTTGCAGATCAGGCCGCCCAGGCGGACGCCGCCCGAACCGGCATACTTCAGGATGCCCTTGGCGATGTTGTTGGCGGCGAACAGGGCCATCATCTCGCCGGACATGACGATGTAGATTTCCTGGGCCTTGTTCTCGCGGATCGGCATGGCGAAGCCGCCGCACACCACGTCGCCCAGCACGTCGTAGGACACGTAGTCCACATCGTCATAGGCGCCGTTCTCTTCCAGGAAGTTGATGGCGGTGATCACGCCGCGGCCGGCGCAGCCGACGCCCGGCTCGGGACCGCCCGACTCGGTGCACTTGATGCCCTTGTAGCCGATCTTCATCACGTCCTCGAGCTCGAGGTCTTCCACCGAGCCGGCCTTGGCGGCCAGGTGCAGCACGGTGTCCTGCAGCTTGGTGTTGAGGATCAGACGGGTGGAGTCGGCCTTGGGGTCGCAGCCGACGATGAGGATCTTCTGACCCATCTCGACGAGAGCGGCCAGGGTGTTCTGCGAGGTGGTGGACTTACCGATACCGCCCTTGCCGTAGAAAGCGATCTGACGAACCATGGGAATTTCCTTTCACTGGTTGGCCTTCAAAATTTGCTCGGCGAGGACTTGGTCACCGCCACGGCCTCCTCATCGCAATGGGCGTGCCAAGTTTATGTGCGGCGCAGCGGAAAAAATTAGTCGGCCAAAAACAATGCATTAGCCAGGTGTGTCGGGCTTCTGCCTGCTTTTTGTGCGTCTGTGCGGAATCCGACAAACCCCCGTTCCTGTGTTGCAACCCCAACAGGATCAGGGTTTTTCAGCCTTTCGCCCCGCTTATGCCAAAAGGTACGGGTCTTGCATGAGACGGTGCTGAACAACGGGGGCGAATCGGTTCATGAACGACGCGCGGGCACACAGCATCGGCCACAGCACCAACCTGATGGGTCTGTCCACCAGCCTGCTGGGCTCGGCGGCCTTCAACGAGGACCCGCGCGAGCTGCACATTTCCGGCGTGCGCGAGATGAACGGCCAGCTGTTCGAGATGCTGGGGCAGTCGGACGGCCTGATGGACGCCGGCGATGCCTTCTATAAGTACATGATGGCCATGTTCGGCATCGATCCCGAGCAGCAGGAGGAACTGAAGGGCTCGCGGCGGCGCTACCGCTCCAGCTTCCTGCGTCTGCTCAAGGGGTGGGGCTACGATTCCAACGGGCCCGAGGGCGCCGTGCTGAAGGGCTGGGTGGAAAGCCGCTTCGGGCTGTTCCCCACCTTCCACAAGGAGATGATCACCCGCTTCTCGACCCAGGGCTGGGCGACCTATGTGGACGAGAAGATGTCCAGCCGATTCCACAACAACTCCATCTATTGCCAGCTCGACATGCTCTACGAGTTCTGCCAGTGGGCCCTGGCCCGCTTCGCGGCCCCGGGCGAGCGGCACGTCACCTTGTACCGGGGCATCAACTCCTTCGACGAGCATCAGGTGGTCGAACGCCTGGACCGCAAGACCGTGGTGATGCGTCTCAACAACCTGGCGTCGTTCTCGTCGGACCGCGAGGTCGCCGACTGTTTCGGCGACACCATCCTCACCGCCCGGGTGCCGACGGTGAAAATCCTGTTCTTCAACACATTGCTGCCCGTCCACCCCCTGAAGGGCGAGGGCGAGTATCTGGTGATCGGTGGCGATTATCAGGTCAACGCGGCCTATTTCTGATTGGAACCTCCATGCGATTGCCATTCCTCGACCGATCACCCGCATCCGGCCCGACCCTGGAGGAGCGCGCGCTCGGCGCCTATCTGGGCTTCGCCGTCGGCGACGCCCTGGGGGCGACGGTGGAATTCCTGACCAAGGGCGAGATCCGCGAAAAGTACGGCCTGCACCGCAAGATGATCGGCGGCGGCTGGCTTCATCTGGCGCCGGGCCAGGTCACCGACGACACCGAGATGAGCCTGTGCCTGGGCCGCTCGCTGATGCGGAAGGGCGGCCTCGACCTCAAGGACGTGTGCGAGGAATTCGCCGCCTGGCTGAAGACCGGGCCGGTGGACGTGGGCAACACCTGCCGGCGCGGCATCCGCCGTTTCATCACCAACGGCAGCACCGAGGGCGGCTATTGCGAGGGTGACGCCGGCAACGGCGCTGCCATGCGCAACCTGCCCACCGCCCTGGCCACCTTGGGCAATCCGGCGCTGTTCGAGGAATGGACCATCGCCCAGAGTCACATCACCCATCACCACCCGCTGTCCGACGACGCCACCCTGGCGCTGGGGCGGATGACCCAGGCGCTGGTGGCGGGCCACGGCATGAAGGCGGCGCGCGACGAGGCCAACAGCCTGGTCGAGAAGCACAAATGCTTCAAGTTCGAGACCTTCCGCGGCCAGTCCACCGCCTACATCGTCGATACCATGCAGACGGTGCTGCACTTCTATTTCCTGACCGATTCCTTCCGCAACTGCCTGATCGAGGTGGTCAACCAGGGTGGCGACGCCGACACCACCGGGGCCATCGCCGGCATGCTGGCCGGGGCCACCTACGGCGTGCGGGAGATTCCCGCCGCCTGGGCGGGCAAGCTGGACAAGGCGGTGGCGGACGAGATTCGCGCCCAGGTGCCGGCCCTGCTGGCCCTGGCCGACACGCTCAAGAGCAAGACCTGAGGGAGAAGCGGATGATGGCTCTGGTCGTCTTCTATGAAAAGCCGGGCTGCAGCAACAATACCCGGCAGAAGCAATTGCTGTCGCGTTCTGGACATGACGTGGTGGCGCTCGACATTCGCGCCCAGGGCTGGACGCCCGAGGCGCTGCGGCCGTTCTTCGACGGCCTGCCGGTGGACCGGTGGTTCAACCGCGCCGCCCCCCGGGTCAAGTCGGGCGCGGTGGTGCCGGAGGCCATGGGGGAACAGGAGGCGCTGGCCGAGATGTGCCTGGACCCGCTGCTGATCCGCCGTCCCCTGATGGAGAGCGGCGGCCGGCGCATGGCCGGCTTCGACGAGGCGGAGGTGGCCCAGTGGATCGGGCTGGCCCGGACCGCCGAGCCCATCCCGGAGACCTGCCCGCGCAGCGACGGCGTCTGCTCGGTCCCCGGGCGGTAGGGCCTGTCCGGCGAGCCTGAATCGCACATCTTTCCCGCCGTCGCCCCCGGGCATGACCCGGGGGGCTGGATTGCCGGGACAAGCCCGGCAATGACGGCAAAAGGCGAGGGGGCCCCCCGGTCACACCGCCTTGACGCTGGAGAGGAAGGTCTCCACGTGCTTGCCCAGGCTGGTGCCGGATTCCTCCAGCACTTCGGCCACCTTGTACATGTTCGACGCCATCTCGCCGGTCAGGTGGGCGGCGGACGACACCTCGGTGATGTTGCTGGTCACCTCGTGATTGCCGTTGGCGGCTTCCTGGACGTTGCGGACGATTTCCTGGGTGGCGGCGTTCTGTTCCTCGACCGCGGCGGCGATGGAGGACACCACCTCGTCCACCCGGGCGATGGCGGCGCCCACCGTCTTGATGGCGCTGACGGCGCTTTGGGTGGTGGCCTGGATGCCGCCGATCTGTTCGGCGATCTCGCTGGTGGCCTTGGCGGTCTGGGTGGCCAGGTGCTTGACCTCGTTGGCCACCACGGCGAAGCCCTTGCCCGCCTCGCCGGCCCTGGCCGCCTCGATGGTGGCGTTGAGGGCGAGAAGGTTGGTCTGGGCGGCGATGTCGTTGATCAGGCTGACGATCTCGCCGATCTTCTGGGCGGCGGTGGACAGGCCCTCCACCGTGGCGTCCGCGGTCTGCACGCCGTCCACCGCCTCCTGGGTGATGCGGGTGGTGTCCTGGACCCGGCGGCTGATCTCGTGGGTGGAGGCGCCCAGTTCCTCGGCCGCCGAGGCCACGGTCTGGATGTTGGCGGTGGCTTCCTCGGCGGCGGCGGCGACGGCGGCGCTCTGGCGCGAGGTCTGCTCGGCGGCGGCGTGCAGGCTGGTGGAGGTGGCGTGGACGCTCTGCACCGTATTGTCCACCTTGGCGATCACCCGGCGGATCATCACGTCGAAATCGGCGGTGAGCAGTTCGCGCTTGCGGCCGCGGGCCACCTCGCGCTCCTGCTCGGCGCGGGCCTCGGCTTCCAGGCGTTCGGCCTGGATCATGCTGTCCTTGAACACCTGGACGGCGCGGGCCATCTCGCCGATCTCGTCCTTGTTGGCGGTGGCGGGAATCTCCACGCTCTTGTCGCCCGAGGCCAGTTTGGACATGGTGGCGGTCATGGCGTTGATGGGCTTGACGATGGAGCCGGCGATCAGCGAGGCCAGCAGCAGGCCGATCACGAAAGCGCCGCCCGACAGCACCAGATCGGTGGTGGTGGCGCGGCTGATGCCGCCGATGGTCTGTTCCTTCAGGCCGGAAAGCCGGTCCATCTGGGCGCTTCGGGTCTGGTCGGCCAGCTTGGCGATTTCTCCGGCCTCGCCGCGCATCACCGTGTTGGCCAGATGCTCGACCACCATGGTCTTGTCGACCATCTGCACGAAGGCGGCGGCGTAGCGTTCGGCCAGGGTGGCGGCTTCCTTGGCCAGCCGCTTGCGGCCGGGGTCCTGCAGACGTTCCTCCAGCGAGCGCGCCCGGAGCAGGAAGGCATCCAACTGCTGGCGGGCGGTTTCGGCCAGCTTCTGGGTGGGGGTGCTGGTGAAGCGGCTGGCCAGCAGCCGGGCCTGCATCAGGGCTTCCTGGGCCTGGAGGGTCTGGGCCGCCGCCTCGAAATCGCCGGTGGCCATGGCCGCCGCGACGATGCCGGCCAGGGCCTCGCGCGATTGCATGCCAAGGACACTCAGCTGCTCGTTGATCAGCTTTTCCTTTTCACTGCGGGCCTCGGCCATCTTCTCGAAATTGGCGGCGTAGGCATCGAGTTCCTTGGCGATCTTGTTCAGGTTCTCCCGCCGCGCCGGGTTGACCGTCTTGCCGGCCACTTCGGCGACATCCTTGCGAAGTCGCGCGAACAGCTCACGCGCGGCGGTGGCCGAGGCGGCTGTGCCGTCATTGGCGAAGGCGCGGACATTGCGCCGCGCCTCGGTGAAATTGCCCACCAAGACCGCCACCTGAACGGTATTGTCGCCGACCCTGGCGTATTCCTCCACCTGATCCTTGGCGGATATCAGGCCGCTGATGCCGATGGCGGCGACCAGGGCGAGCAAGGCGAGGACCAGTCCGAATCCCAGAAAAACCCGGGTCTTGACGGTAAAGCGGGAGAGAACCTGATCAAGGGCCATGACTTCCCCTATTATATCATTGGCGATGTATGTTTTGCGGAAGCCTATGAATAAAGCATCCCGTTCGATCGGACTTTATGGCATGTGAAACTGGCGGGCTATATGCGTAAATACTGTATATACTCCAGGGTGACAGGCTTCGTATTCTTCTGATCGGTGTATTACAAAAGAATGAAGGGGCGCCCCGCCGGGGACGCCCCTTCTCGATCTGCGAGCTTCCGCCACCTATCGCCGCAGATCGATCTCGACGCCCGGCTCGCCCGAGAATTCCACCAGGATATCCTCGTTCCGGACGATGTACTGACAGGCCAGCCGGTAGGGCGGCGGCATGTCGTTGGTCTCGGTATTGGCCAGCTGATCCTTGGTCAGCTTGCCATTGACCGAAAGGGTGAGCTTTTCCTTTTCGGTCAGATGAATGCCGGACGGGCGCTTGTCGTCCAGGATGGTGACCTTGATCAGGCACGAGCCGCATTCGCCGTCCTGGCACTGGCAGGGGATGGCGATTCCGTGCTGCTTGGCCACGCCCAGCAGGGTCTTGTTGTCGCCCGCCACCGCATAGACGGTGACGTCCTTTTCCAGGGTGGGGGCGCTGAACGTAACGTTGGCCATGAGTGTTCCTCTCTCCGGGTATGGTGGGTGGCGGGGGGTCAGGCTGGCTGTTGGGCGCTCATCAGCGCCACGGCCTCGGCCAGCGGCAGGATGATGGGGGTGATGCCCTCGATTTCCAGGAATTTCAGTTCGTTGCGGGTGAGATCCTCGGGCAGGACGGCATAGCGCGGCCCGCCCGAGCGCTTGGCGATCTGCCGGGCGAAGGTGCGCAGGATCTGGTCGTAGAAGCGGCAGCCCAGGAAGACGAAGCCGCGTCCCGTCCGCCGGTCCTTGACCACCCGGGGAATGGGTGTCCCGATGTCGATGTCGGTCAGGACCTCCACATAGTCGGAATCCGACACCAGCACGTCGCCGGTGGGCTGGGCGGCGCCGTGGGGCTTGTAGAGCACGGTGCGCCAGCCGTCGGCCACGTCGTCGGCGACGATGGCGCCATCGGGCGACACCGCCCTCGTCCAGACGCCGCCGTCCAGACGCCTTGCCTTGGAGCAGCCCTGGACGATGCCCCAATTGTCGCGGCCCGCTCCTTCGAAGGCCGCCTTCATGGCGCCGTCATACCAGGTGTCCACCACCAGGGGCAGGCGGGGCAGCCCGGCCAGCCAGCGATGCAGCGCGTTGGGTTCCGGCACCGGCTGGAAGAACCCGGCCATCAGCTTGTCCAGGGTGACGCGGTGCTTGTGGGTCTCGATGTACTGGGCGGAATGCCAGAGATTGTTCTTGATGCGGCCGGGCACGCCCACCTTGGCGCCGAGCGCCAGCGCCAGGGCGCGGGCGCCCACCGGCACCGGCGGCTCGGAATCCATCAGCAGCACGTCGGGCCCGAGGAAGGGGACGAGATTGCCGGCGGCGATCTCGGTTCCGATCTCGGCGAGCAGGGATTTGGGGGAGTCGAGCATGGCCGCGTCCTCCTTGCCGGGGCTCACTCGTCGTCGCCGCTGAGCTTCCGGGCGTCGACCGTGACGGGCAGCTTGGTGTCCGGCGGCATCTCCGGCATGGCGAAGGTCCAGCCGTTGGCGATCTTGATGGTGCCGCCCCAGATGCCTTCCTTTTCGGATTCGACGACGAATTCCTCCAGGTCCTTCTTGGGGACGTAGATTTCGTATTTCTCGCCGACCTTGCGCAGCATGACCTTCATGACGCCTTCCTCTCTTCTTCTTCCGCGCGCTCCAGTTCGTGGGCGCGCATGCCGACCAGACGCTCGCTTTCCAGGAAGTCCACGGCATAGACGTAGAAGCGGTTGAGATAGGTCCCCACCTGGGTGACGTAGCCCACTTCGCCCTTGCGGATCAGGAACTCCCCGATCCTGGAGCCGGGATAGGTGCCGTCATTGCGGACATCCCTGAGCGCCGTGACCTTGTCACCGCGCTCGTAAAGGGGCTTGTCCCACAGTTCGAAATTCGCGTCCTCGCTCATGACGGCACCCTTTCCTCGGAAGGTCAGCCCTGGACGATGCAGCCCTCGACCGGGCAGACCGCCTGGCACTTCGGGGCATCGCCATCGCACTCGGTGCAGGCGGACGCCTTGATGATGTAGACGCTGCCCTTGGAGCTGATGGCCGCGTTGGGGCACTCGAACTCGCAGGCGCCGCAGGACGTGCATTCGTCGGCAACGATCTTCAAAGCCATGATGTTCTCTCCTTCTCTCTAGGCAATATCCGCGGCGATGCCGCTTTGTCCGAAGCGGTCGGCGTACCAGCCGGCAACCGCCGTCTCGATGTAGTCGAAGGGATAGGCGTCGATGGCCTCGATGCCGGCCTTCTTCAGGTCGTCCTTGGGGCAGCGGCCGATCTTGGCCACGAACACCGTGTCGATGCCCTCCAGCGCGGCCAGGACCACGTCCAGCTTGTCGTCGTCGCCATAACCGCCGACGCAGTAATTGTCGGCCTTGCGATGGCCCGAGAAGCGCACGCCCCTGGAATCCACCTCGAAGATCTGGAATTCCTTGGCGTGGCCGAAATGCTGGTTGATGCGCCCGCCGCCCTTGGTGCAGACGGCGACCAGCTTGGTCGGAGCCTCGGTCACGGTTTCCGCCAGTTCGGCCTCGGCCCCGGCCAGCGCCTTGGCGCGGTCGGCGCGCTCGCGCTCCACCACCTCGCGGTAGAGGCGGCGGGGCTCGGGGTCATAGGCGGCGGCCACTTCCGGAAGCTTGTCCAGGGTGAAGTCCTGGGACAGATCCTCGCCCAGCATGCCCACCGCGTCGGCGCGGCACTGGCGACAGTGGCGCATCAGGTTGGCGCCGCCGGCCAGCTTGTCCTGCAGGTCCTTCAGCTCGGCGGGCTTGGGGCCGCGCTGGCCGGAAAGCCCGAAGGCGGTGCCGTGGGCCGGGTCCGAGATCAGCGGCATGACGTTGTGCAGGAAGGCGCCGCGCGCCTTGATCTCCTTGTTCACCTCGATCAGGTGCTGGTCGTTGATGCCGGGGATCATCACCGAGTTGATCTTGGTGAGGATGCCGCGCGCCGTCAGACCCTCCAGGCCCTCCATCTGGCGCTCGTGCAGGATGCGCGCCGCCTCGATGCCGGTGTAGCGCTTGCCCTTGAAGTAGATCCAGGGATAGATCAGCGCGCCGATCTCGGGGTCCACCATGTTGATGGTGATGGTGACGTGGTCGATGTTGTGCTGGGCCAGCTCGTCCAGGTGGTCGGGGAGCGCCAGGCCGTTGGTCGAGACGCAGTATTTGAGGTCGGGCAGCAGCTTGGACACCTCGCGGAAGGTGGCCGAGGTCTTCTTCCAGTCGAACATGGAATCGCCGGGGCCGGCGATGCCCAGGACCGAAAGCTGCGGCACCTTGGCCGCCACCGCCGCCACCTTGCGCGCCGCCTGTTCGGGCGTCAGCTTCTCGCTGGTGACGCCGGGGCGCGATTCGTTGGCGCAGTCGTACTTCCGATTGCAGTAATTGCACTGGATGTTGCACGCCGGAGCCACCGCCACATGCATGCGGGCGAAGTAGTGGTGGGCTTCCTCGGAGTAGCAGGGGTGGTCCTTGACCTTGTCCCAGATGTGGGCGGGCATGTCGCCCTGGCCCGCATCGGACCCGCAGGACTTGGAGGAACAGCCGCCGGTGGGCGCGGCCGGAGCTTCGGCGGGGACCATGGGTCCACGGACGATGCTGGAGAGAGAGATGACGTTGCTGGACACCGGCGGCCTCCTCGTCAGGGGTCTATGCCGGTTCCTCTGCAATGGCGATGCCAAGTGCTGCGACGCAATAAAATGGCGGAAATGCTTGGTTTCAGCCTTTGTCGCATCCCCGACAAAGGCGGCGGGGATGCGACAAAGGCCGGTTTTGGCCGTCTTACTCCGACACAGGGGAGGAGACGCGGCCGCCATCTGCGGGTGAAAGATGCTTCGCTGGCGCTCAGCATGACAAAGGGGGCGTGTCGCCCCCTTCCCGACAAACAAAAGAGAGGCCCGGAGGCATGGGCTCCGGCCGGGGGCCGGGGCGGGAGCCCCGCGATGGTCGGTCCTATCCCTTGCGCCGGTGGCGCGCCAGATACAGCGGCGTGCGCGATTTGGGAATCTTGTGGATGAAGTTGTAACGGGCCACGTGGTAGCTGGGATCGAAGCCGTAGAAGTTCAGCTTCATGTGCTCCAACTCCTCGGCGCGGTACTGCTCCAGGGGCTTTTGGGCCTCGTCGGCGGCGCGGGTCAGGCGCTTGGCGGCGAGGCGCTCGTCGAGGCCCGGGTCGGCGGCCAGGGCCTCGGCCATCTCCGCCACCAGCTGGCGGAACTCCGGGATGGTGCGGCCGAAGCGGCAGTCGATCAGGCCCAGGCGCTCGGCCTCGGCCGTGCCCATGGGCAGGCGGGCCTCGACCACCTGGGCGGCGTTCGCGGCGCCGCAGCGCCGGGGCAGCAGGTAGGTCCAGTATTCCGAGCCGTAGAGGTTGCCCATGCCCTTGTAATGGGGGTTGAGCACCACCGCTTCCCTGGCCGCCACCAGATCGGCGGCCAGCGCCAGGAACACGCCGCCCGCCCCGGCATTGCCCTGCAGGGCGGCCACGGTGAAATGGCTGGGGCAGGTGATGATCTCGCGGCAGAGATCGTTCATGGCGTTGATGTTGTCCCAGGATTCCCCGGCGGGGCTGGCGGCGGATTCGATGGTGCACAGATGGATGCCGTTGGACCAGAAATCGGGTCCGCCCATCAGCACGATCACCTTGGTCGGGCGCTCCGTGGCCTTGACGAAGGCATCCCGGAGGCGCCGGCACTGGTCGGTGCTCATGGCGCCGTTGACGAAGGGGAAGTGGAGGTATCCCACCCCGTGACGCTCGTCGTACCAGATGTCGTGATAGCCGGGGGCTTCCGGCAAATGGTCCAGCGGCCCCAGCACGTCGAGCGCCGGCAGTTTCAGCGCATGCTCTTCCCTGGCCCGCAGATGGCCGATCCATACCGCGCCGTCGGTGGTGGCCCGCGCCACCGCCGAGCCCGAGCGGGCGACCAGATCGCCCGGCTTGCCCGAAAGCCCCGTCGCCGCATGGGCGTCATGGAGGTAGACCGACCGGTCGAGAATGGAATCCAGCAGGCCCGGCGTGCCATCGGCGGAGCGGATCTTGCGCAGCACGGTGGCGGTGTCGTCCCGGCTCCAGTCGATGGCGCGCCGGGCCTGTTTGACCGCCGGCTTGAAGGGGGCCAGGGCGGGGCGACCGACCGGTCCGTCGGCCAGGCGGGCCAGCGCGTCCAGGACCGCTTCCACCGCTCCGTCGGCCACCTCGTTGCGATAGAGGCTGGACTTGGTGGCCTGACGCAGCGGGAAGGTGCGGCTGGCCCACACGGGGCCTTCATCCATGCCGGCCTCGGCCTGCAGCACGGTGACGCCCCATTCCTCGTGGCCTTCCAGGATGGCCCAGTCCAGGGCCGCCGGTCCCCGGTCGCCGGGTGGGCCGGGATGGACCACCAGGCACAGGTGGTTCTTCCACACCGCTTCGGGAATGGCGCGCTTGAGGAAGGGCGCGACGATCACGTCGGGCCGCGCCATCTCCACCGCCTGGAGGGTCACCGCGTCGTTGACGTCGAATTCGGCCGTGACGTGGTGGCCCAGTTCCGACAGCTCCACCCACAGGCGCTGGGTCAGCGAGTTGAAGGAATGGGCGAGAAGAAGGATTTTCATCGAGATTCTCCGCCTGTCACCCTGAGCGGCGCGAAGGGTCTTTCAGGCACGGACGGGGTAGTGGGTGAAAGATGCTTCGCGGTGCTCAGCATGACAACTTTCAGCAGATTCTCGGCAGCTGCTCGCCCGCCAGCCAGTCCACCACCCGGTTGCCGCCCATGCGGGTCTTCATCTGGACGAAGTGGTGGGTGTCTTCCCGGCACGCCCCGATACGGGCAGCGTCGGCGCCCAAGGGATGGGCGCGCATGATGTCGAGCAGGCGGGGGGCATCGGATTCGGCGCAGATGCAGATCAGCTTACCCTCGTTGGCGACGTAAAGGGGGTCGAGGCCCAGCAGTTCGCAGGCGCCCAGCACCTGGGGCTTGACCGGCACCAGCCCTTCCTCGATCAGCATGCCCACGCCCGACTGGCTGGCGATCTCGTTCAAGGTGGCGGCCAGACCACCACGGGTGGGATCGCGTAGGACGCGGATGCCCGGCACGGCGGCGACCATCTCGGCGACCATTGTATGCAATGCCGCCGAATCCGACAGAATCTCGGTCTCGAAGCCGAGGGATTCCCGCTGGCTCATCACCGCCACGCCATGGTCGCCCATGGTGCCCGACACCAGGATGGCATCACCGGGGCGCGCCAGATCGCCGGAAATCTCCACGCCGGGCGGTACCATGCCGATGCCCGCCGTGGTGATGAAGATGCCGTCGCCCTTGCCCTTTTCCACCACCTTGGTGTCGCCGGTGACCACCGGCACGCCCGCGTCCTTGCTGGCCTTGGCCATGGACTCGACGATGCGCTTCAAGTCGGCCAGCGGGAAGCCCTCCTCGATGATGAAACCCGCCGACAGCGAGAGGGGCCGGGCGCCGGCCATGGCCACGTCGTTGACGGTGCCGTGGACGGCAAGACTGCCGATGTCGCCGCCGGGAAAGAACAGCGGCGAGATGACATAGCCGTCGGTGGTCATCACCATGCGGCCGCCGGGAACGTCGAAGGCCGCCTGATCGTTGCGCTGGTTCAGCGCCTCGTTGTCGAAGGCGGCGACGAACAGTTCCTCGACCAGCTGGGCCATGGCGCGGCCGCCGCCGCCATGGGTGAGGTCGACGCGGCCGGAGGCGATGTCCAGGGGGCGGGGATGGGTACGGCGGGGCAGGGTCATTCAATGCTGTCCGGGAAGGGGAGCGCCCGTGGCGCGGGAATAGAGGACATCGGGACAAATGTCTGCGCCGTTGGGCCAGCAGATGGTCCCCAATTCAGGGTTGACCCGCACCTTGGCGAATTCGGCCGGGTCCTTCAGGGGGGCGAAGACGCCCTTGAAGGAGAGCAGGGTGGAGCAATCCACCTCGCCCTCGGAGCCGTCCTCGAAGCGCAGCCGGAGCTTGAAACCGTCAACCGAGGTGACCTGGACGACATCCCTGTGCATGACCTACTCCAGAGGCGCGATCTTGTTGAGCGGCAGGTCCTGGCGCGCCAGAGCCCAATCCTGTTCCAGCTCGTTCTTATGGGCCGTTGCCCATTCTATCACGAGGCCCATGGCCTTGGGCGGCAGGTTACCCTGGATGCAGGCAAGATCATTGATGCGGATCACCGCTTCGCGGTCGCCGTAGCGCACATGGAAATGGGGCGGCGCGTGGTCGTCGTAATACATGGCGATGATCATGCCGAGGAAACGGCTGATTTCAGGCATCGCTCTTCTCCAGGTCGCGGAAGCGGCCATAGGTCCAGTGGGCGGCGCAGGCGCCCTCGGCCGAGACCATGCACGAGCCCATGGGGTTCTCGGGGGTGCACACGGTGCCGAACAGCTTGCAGTCGGTGGGCTTCTTGACGCCCCTCAGGATGGCGCCGCATTCGCAGGCCTTGTTGTCGCCGGAATTGTCCCGGGGCACGTCCCAGCGGCGCTCGGCATCCCAGGCGGCATAGGGTTCCTTGAGGCGCAGCGCCGAATAGGGCACCATCCCCAATCCCCGCCACTCGAAGACGCGCCGAAGCTCGAACATGTCGGCCACCAGGGACTTGGCCTTCTCGTTGCCGTCGCGCGTCACGGCGCGGGCGAACTCGTTCTCCACCTCGAAGCGGCCGTCGTTGATCTGGCGGACCAGCATGCGGACCGCCTGCATGACGTCCAGGGGCTCGAAGCCGGCGATCACCACCGGGCGCTGGTATTCCTCGGCGAAGTACTCGTAGGGGCGCGAGCCGATGATGGTGGACACATGGGCCGGGCCGATGAAGGCGTCCAGCTTGACCGTCCCCAGTTCGCGCACCTCGGGGCTGTCGAGAATCTGGGTGATGGCCGACGGCGTCAGCACGTGGTTGCAGAACACGCTGAAATTCTTGAGATCCAGGGCCTGGGCCTGTTTGATGGCCACGGCGGTGGGCGGCGTGGTGGTCTCGAAGCCGATGGCGAAGAACACCACCTGGCGGTCCGGGTTGGCCTGCGCCAGCTTGATGGCGTCGAGGGTCGAATAGACCATGCGCACGTCGGCGCCCTCGGCCTTGGCCTTCAGGAGCGACAGTCGCTTGGACCCCGGCACCCGCAGCATGTCGCCATAGGTGCAAAGCGTCACGCCCGGCTGCTTGGCCAGCCAGATGGCGGCGTCGATGCGCCCGATGGGCAGCACGCAGACCGGGCAGCCCGGCCCGTGGATCATGCGCACATTGGCGGGCAGCAGGTCTTCCAGGCCGTAGCGGCTGATGGCGTGGGTATGGCCGCCGCAGAACTCCATGATGTGATAGGTGGAGCCTGGATCGGCCTCGGCCTTGATGGCCTTGGCGATGCTTTGCGCCACCTCGCCGTCGCGGAACTCGTCGATGTATTTCACGCCGGCAATTCCTCGCCCATCTCGCGGAACAGCTCCAGGGTGCGGGCGGCCTCCTCGGGGTCGATCACCGACAGCGCGTAGCCCACATGGACGATGACGTAATCGCCCGGCTTCACGTCGGAAACCAGGGCCAGCGAGATGATCTTGGAGACACCGCCCAGTTCCACCCGGGCATTGTCGTCGGGCAGGATCTCGGTGACCAGGGAGGGCAGGGCAAGGCACATCTGTTCGTTTCCCTCAATCTGTCATCCCGAGCTTGCCGAGGGATCTTTCAGGTACGGACGCGACCGGGGCTGAAAGATCCTTCACTTCGTTCAGGATGACATCAACAACAATCAACTCAACGCGGCGATCCAGGCCTGCCCCAGGGACAGGCCGGCGTCGCCGGGCGACACCTTGGCGGCCAGCAGCGGTGTCAGGCCGGCATGCGTCAGCTTCTCCACCAATCCGCCGGTCAGCACGCGATTGAGGAAGCATCCCCCTCCCAAGGCGACATAGGGCGTACCGGCGGCTTCGGCCACGTCGCAGATCCACTGGCCCATGGCCTCGATCAGGGTGCCGTGGAACAGGTTGGCACCCCGGACCGGGTCGGCGCAATGGGCGAGGCAGGCCAGCAGCGGCAGCAGGTCCAGCACTCCGTCCTGGAGGATCCAGCCGGTGGGCAGCACCTCGGGCCTGGTCACCAGGGCTTCCAGCGCCATGGGGGCCTGGCCCTCGAACTCGGCGATGGGGTGGATGCCGAGCAGGCCACAGGCGGCGTCGAACAGCCGCCCGGCCGACGAGGTTTCCGGGCTGTTGAGGCGCTTGTCCAGCATCTGCCCCAGCAGGGCGCTCGCCGGGATGTCTTGGAAGCGTTCGGCGATTTCGCCGCCGCGACCCAGGCGGTGCAGCGCGGCGGCCGCCATGCGCCAGGGCTCGCGCGCCGCCCGGTCGCCACCGGGCTGGGGCAGCAGGGCGAGGTGGCCCAGGCGGCGGTAATGGGCGCCTTCCGCCAGCAGCAACTCGCCGCCCCACGACTGGTTGCCGGGGCCAAGGCCGAAGCCGTCGAAGGATACGCCGATCACCGGCCCCTCGATGCCGTGCTCGGCGGCGATGGCCGCGGCGTGGGCGTGGTGGTGCTGGACCGCCACGGCCGGCAGGTCCAGGGAGAGGGCGTAGCGGGTGGAGTGGAAATCGGGATGGAGGTCATGGGCGACGCGCACCGGGGTCACGCCCGCTTCCGCCACCAGCGCCTCGATGGAGGCCTCGAAGGCGGCGATGGCTTCCGGCGTGCCGAGATCGCCGTGATTGGCCGAAATCAGCGCCTCCGCCCCCCGGGTCAGGCAGACTGAATTCTTGAGGAACGCGCCCACCGCCAGGGTCGGCGGCACTTCGCGCGGCAGGGAGACGATCTGGGCGATGACGCTCATCGGCAGGCCGCCGATGCCGAATGCACCACGAAGGCATGACGGCGCGAAGGGGCACGAAGAAGAGAGGAAATCCTTCCCTTTCCCTTCCTGTCCTTCGTGCCTTCGTGGTGAAAATTCATGGCCTCAGCCTTGCTCGATGCCCGCACGCGCGGCCGCCAGCTTCTTTTCCAGCAGCGCAACCTTGTGGGCCAAGGCGCGCTTCCTGCCCTCGTTGATCCAGGCCAGCCATTCGTCGAAGCCCTCGCCGGTGCGCGCCGAAAGCTGCAGGACGACGATGTCGGGATTGACCCGGCGGGCGAAGCCGATGCAGCGCTCCACGTCGAAATCGGTGTGGGGCAGCAGATCGGTCTTGTTGAGGATCATCATGGCAGCCGCGTGGAACATGTCGGGATACTTCAAGGGCTTGTCCTCGCCCTCGGTCACCGACAGGATCGCCACCTTGTAGGCCTCGCCCAGATCGAAGGCGGCGGGGCAGACCAGATTGCCCACGTTCTCGATGAACAGCACCGAATCGTCTTCCACCTTCAGCTTGGCGATGGCGCTTTCCACCATGTGGGCGTCGAGATGGCAGCCCTTGCCGGTATTGACCTGGATGGCGGGAATGCCGGTGGCGCGGATGCGGTCGGCGTCGAAGCTGGTCTGCTGGTCGCCCTCGATCACCGCCAGGGGGTAGCGGGACTTCAGCGCCTCGGCGGTGCGGCACAGCAGGGTGGTCTTGCCCGAGCCGGGGCTGGACACCAGGTTCAGGGCGAACACGCCGTGCTCGGCCAGCCATGCCCGGTTGCGCCCGGCGAAATCGTCGTTGTGGGACAGGATGTCCTTCTCGATCTGGACGATGCGCTTCTGGGAAAGGCCCGGCACGTGGACGCCGGCGATGCCCCTTCCGTAATGGATGTCCTTGTCGGAATCGTGGTCGTGGTGGTGATGGTCGTGACCGTGGGGGTGGTCATGGCTGTGATCGTGGCTGTGGCCATGATGATGTCCATGGTCATGGTCGTGGGAGTGGGAGTGGGAGTGTCCATCCACCTTGGCGTCACCGCAGCCGCACACCGTGCACATCACTCCACCTCCATTTCCTTGATCCGCATCTCCTCGCCCGAGGTCACCGCCAGCTTGGCGCCGCCGCAATCGGGGCAGAGATCCACCCGCGAGGTGACGTGGACCGATTTCGAGCAATCCATGCACCACGCGGTGCCGGGAACGCGGATGATCTCCAGCCTGGCCTCGGCGGTGAGCGGATTGCCGCGCGCCACCGCGTCGAAGCAGAATTCCATGCTTTCCGGCACCACGGTGGACAGTTCGCCGATCTCCAGCCACACCGTCTTGACCCGGGTGAAACCGTGTTGGGCCGCCTGATCCTCCAGGATGCGCACCACGCCCTCGGTCAGGCTCATCTCATGCATGGGGGCTGACCTCGACGCGGTAGGGGACGCAAGGGTCGAGGCTGGCGGCCAGCAGCGCGGTCCGTCCCGCCAGATCGGGGCCGGACGCGCCGATCAGTCCCCGGGCCAGGGGGCCGTCGGGGTGGAAGTTCCACTCGGTGGGGGCCAGAATCCGGTACGCGCTCAACAAACCCTCCCGCAGTTCCACCCGGTGGGCCAACAGGCCGCGCGCCGCGTCCACCACACCCAATCCGCTCCCGTCGCTTCGCGCCATGGGCAGGCCGCCGGAATCGTCCCCCAAATCATGCGCCAATTCCGCCACTTCCCGCAACGCCGCCGCCATCTCCATCATCCGGGCGGAGAAGCGGGGCATCAGGCCGGTGCCGTACTGGCCCATCAGCAGCGCCATCAGGGGGCGGCGGGACTGGCGGGCCAGGGGGCCGGTCTCGAAGACGACGCCATCGCAATGGGGGCGGGCGCGGTAGGACCCGTCATGGTCGGCCGCCAGCCGCGCCTCCAGGTCGGGCGGCCCGGCTTCGGGCATCAGGCAGGGGGCAACGGCGCCGAATCCTTCGAGATTGTCGTCCTCGATGCGGCTGATCAGGCGGTCGGCCACATCATCCGCCCGGGCCACGGCCTCGCCCAGGCCGCGAACCAGATCGGTCAGGGCCGCGCCATCGGGGGCCAGCCTGCCGCCGCCGGGAGCCGTCCAGTCGCCGGCGGGATAAAGCGCCTTGCGCGCCGCCATGATCAGCGGGCGCAGCGGCTTCAGCCCGTCGAGGTCGGGGCTCTCGTCCAAGAGGGCGGGCCAGTCGCGCAAGGCGGCGGCGGCGTGCTCGACGACCACCTCCACCTGGCACAGGATGCGCCGGGCCGTCCGCTGGGCGGGGGCCGGCTGGATGCCGGCGGCGTTCTCCACCGCCTGCAGGCCGGCGAGGCCCTGGGCGGTGCCGCACAGGGAATAGAGGGTGGGCAACAGGGCCAGGACCTGGGCCGGCTGGCGGCCGTTCAGCATGTCCGAGGCCTTGACCAGACGGCTGGAGGCGATCTCCACCCGTCCGACTCGGTCCCCCTCCAGATGGAGCGTGATGGCGAGGCTGGACTCCACCGGCAGCATCAGGCCTGCCCGGTGGCCAGAACCTCGGTGAGATAGGCCAGCGCCTCGGCGGCCGTCTCGGGATCGACCTTTTCGGCGGCGAAGCTGCCGCCGGGGCCGAGCAGGACGTAGTCGCCCACCGCCACCTCTTCGTCCAGCAGCATCAGGCTGGTGGTGCGCAGCGCCCCGAAGGCCTCGACCGTGGCGATTCCGTTGTCGATGGCGGTGATGCGCGAAGGCACGGCCATGCACATGGTCTCAGGCCGCCTTCCTGCGCACCTGGACGCCGATCCCGGCCAGTTCGCCGGCCAGCAGTTCCACCAGCTCGGGCAGGCGGGCGCCCACGGTGGGGGTGGGCTCCATGGACAGGTCGAAGGACAGGGGTTCGACCCCGAACAGCACGATGTTCCTGGGCATCAGGCCGTGGAAATTCAAAGCGCCCAGCATGTCGGACAGGCCGACCTGATGGGGCGAGATGCGGGTCTTGAAGAAGGCGGGAATCTGGTCGCCGGTCAGCCGCGTGATGGTGCCGGGCTCCTTCTTCGAGCGCATGCAATCGGCGATGATCAGATGGTCGGCCTCGGAGACCTGATCCAGGCAATCCATGCCCGACGTGCCGCCGTCGATGACCTCCACCTCCTGGGGGAGATCGTAGAGCTCCACCAGCCTGTTCACGGCGTGGACGCCGATTCCTTCATCGGAGAGCAGGATGTTGCCGACGCCGAGAACAACGATGCGCATGGCTTGGGAATCCATCAAATGAAAGGCCTCCTTATCCCGTCATGCCCGGACTTGATCCGGGCATCCATGCCGTGCCGCAGGTCCGGCGCTTTCCGGGGCGGCACCGCGTGGATGGCCGGGACGAGCCCGGCCATGACGCGATCGGGGAAGCGTACTAGAGCGCCTTGACCTGCACCACTTCCTTGTTGTCCTCGACCACGTGCACGGCACAGGCCAGGCAGGGGTCGAAGGAGTGGACGGTGCGCAGCACTTCCAGCGGCAACTCGGCATCGGCGATGGGGTTGTCCATCAGCGAGGCCTCGTAGGGGCCGATGTTGTCGTTGTCGTCGCGCGGGCCGGCGTTCCAGGTGGACGGCACCACGCACTGGTAGTTGGCGATCTTGCCGTCGCGGATCACCGTCCAGTGGGACAGCAGGCCGCGGGGCGCCTCGTGGAAGCCGTAGCCCATGACCTCGCCCTTGGGGAAGGTGGGCTTGTTGAAGGTCTTGGTGTCGCCCTTGCCGATATTGTCGAGCAGGGCCTGCCAGTTCTGCACCATGACCTCCTGCATCACGCCGGCGCGCACGGCGCGGGCGGCGTGACGGCCGATGGTGGAGTGCAGCGCCGCCAGCGGGATCTTCGAGCCCAGGAGCGACGAGGCGGTGTCCAGCACCTTGTTGGCATAGCCGATGGTCGGCTGGTGGCCGGCGGCGACGCCCGCCAGCACGCTGGCCAGCGGACCCACCTGGGCGCGCTTGCCGTAGAAGGTGGGGGCCTTCAGCCAGGAATACTTCCCGTCATCCTGGAAGTCGGTGTACTTGGGCTTGGTCTCGCCCTTGTAGGGGTGCAGCGGGCCGGGCTTGGAATACTCGTACCAGGCATGCTTGACCCCTTCCTCGACGCCGTCGCGCAAATAGGCGTCGCCGAAGGCGGTGATGGGCTTGTACTGGGCCAGGTCGGCATTGGGGATGTAGCCGCCGGGAACCAGGAACTGGGTGCCCTTCGAGTCCATGGGGAAGTCGGGGCACGACAGGTAGTTGGTGACGCCGGCGCCGTACTTGGTCCAGTCGGCGTAGAAGGCGCCGATGGCGGCGATGTCCACCAGATAGACCTTGCGGATGAAGTCGCCCAGCGCGTCCATGTGCATCTTGAGCTTCAAGAGGCGCTCGACGGTCAGCACCGACTGGCTGTCGGTGGCGATGGGGTTGGACACGCCGCCCACCGCCACGTTCTGGATGTGGGGCGACTTGGAGCCCAGCAGGGTGACGATCTTGTTGGCGTGGCGCTGGGCGTCCAGGGCCTGGAGGTAGTGGGCCACCGCCAGCAGGTTCACTTCCGGCGACAGCTTCATGGCCGGATGGCCCCAATAGCCGTTGGTGAACGGACCCAGCTGGCCGGTGCCGACGAAGCTCTTCAGCTTCTCCAGGGTCTGGATCATGACGTGCTTGTTGTTCAGCGGCCAGTCCGACAGGCTTTCCGCCAACTGGGCGGTCTTCAGCGGATCGGCCTTGAGCGCCGAGACCACGTCCACCCAGTCCAGGGCCGACAGGTGGTAGAAGTGCACGATGTGATCATGGATGGCATGGGCCGAGATGATCATGTTGCGGATGAACTGGGCGTTCACCGGCACTTCCAGATTGAGGGCGTTCTCCACCGCGCGGACCGAGGTCATGGCGTGGACGGTGGTGCACACGCCGCAGATGCGCTGGGTGATGGCCCAGGCGTCGCGCGGGTCGCGGCCCAGCAGGATCAGCTCGACGCCGCGCCACATCTGGCCCGACGACCAAGCCTTGGTGACCTTGCCGCCGTCGACCTCGACGTCGATGCGCAGATGGCCTTCAATCCGGGTGATGGGATCGATGGTGATTCTCTTGGACACTGCTCAGGTCTCCTTACTCGGCGGCCGCAGGGGTCGAGTGGCCGGGAAGAATGGGGAATTTCCGGACGAAAATGATGTAGGCGAGGACTTCGATGGCGATCACGCCGATGGTGACCATCATCTCGGGCACGCTGGGGAAGTAGTGCCAGCCGGGGCCGGTGTCGTAGGCCACCAGGAAGGCGTCGATGCGGTACAGGACCGCGCCGGTCAGCATGCTCATGGCCGCGGCCAGCAGCTTGGACAGCCGCTTGCGGTTGGCCGGAGAGGACAGCACCACGATCGGATAGACGAACACCGCCATCTCGATCAGGAACATCACGCTCTTGGCGCCCGAGGTGAACACCTTGAAGATGGCGCCCCGGACCGCCAGGTCGCCCAGGCGGATGACCAGATAGGCCACCAGGATGCCCATGATGATCTTGCCGATCTTGGACAGCATGGGCAGCTCGTCATGGATGTCGCGCTTGAAGCCCACGGCGGCCACCGTCGCCTCGACGATGACGATGGCGAAGCCCATGCACACCGCGGTCAGCAGGAACAGCAGCGGCAGCAGCGGCGTCTGCCACAGCGGATGGATCTGGGCGCCGAACACCACCAGCAGTGATCCCAGCGAGGATTGGTGCATGGTGGGCAGCAGCACGCCCAGGCCGATGAAGAAGAACATCACCTTGTTCAGCTTGGCCTTGAGGTTCTTGAAGCCGAAATGCTCGAGGAAGGCCGGCGAGAACTCGATCCACAGCACGATGATGTACAGGCTGATGCAGGCGGCCACCTCGAACATCACCGAACCGGGCTGGGCGTAGCCCGGCCACAGGATGTGCCAGAAGTTCCAGTAGCGGCCGAGGTCGATCAGCACGCTGAGGCCGCCCAGGGAATAGCCGAACAGCGAGGCGGTCAGCGCCGGGCGGACCAGCGGATGGTATTCGCCCCGGTTCATGACGTAGCACACCAGGGCCATGGCGTAGCCGCCGCAGGCGAAGCCGGTGGCGATGACCACGTCCCACACCACCCAGATACCCCAGGGGTAGCCGTTGTTGATGTTGGTGACGGCGCCCAGGCCGTAGATGAAGCGCTGGACCAGGAAGAACAGGGCGATGCCGATCAGCACCGCCAGCACGATGGTGAAGGGGGAGACCAGCGAACCGCCGATGGCGGCCGGCCCGGCCTTGGCCTTCCTCAGGCGGCTGGCCACCTGACTGGGAATGGGATGGTTGACCATTACTTGTGCCCCCCTTCCGGATGATCGAACATGTCGAAATCATCGTCGTCGTGGTGGTCCTTGGAGCCCCGCCAGGCGGCGGTGACCAGACCGGCCAGCGCCACCACCGGCAGGATCATCCCGCCGTAAAGGGTGTGCTGCATGGTCTCGGAATCGGCGGCATAGGCCCGTTCCGGCAGTCCCATGGGCAGGGCCAGCTTGTCGAACGGCACGCCGGACAGGTAGCGGACCTGGGTGCCGCCGCCATCCTTCTGGCCGTAGACGTAATCCACGTATTCGGGCGCCGCCTTTTCGTGCATGTCGCCCGAATCGGGGGTGCGGCGGGGGAAGGTGTTGGGTTCGCCCGGCTTCATGGCGCGGCGGCGGTCGATTTCCGCCGACAGGGCCTTGTAGGAGCCGAAAATGGTGGCGCCCGTCGGGCAGACCTCGGCGCAGGCGGCGTACTTGCCTTCCTCCATCCGGTGCTTGCACAGCTGGCACTTGGCGATTTCCGGCTTGGGCGTGTCGTACTGGAACTGGGGCACGCCGAAGGGGCAGGCGGCGACGCAGTAGCGGCAGCCGATGCAGGCGTCCTTGTCGTAGGTGACCACGCCGTCGGTGGGCCGCTTCTGCATGGCCGAGACCGGGCAGGCCGACACGCAGGAGGGGTCGGCGCAGTGCAGGCACGAGCGCTTGATATGGGCAAAGCCGTTCTCGGCCTTGTCCTTGTTCTCCATGGTGCCCGACTGGTAGATCTTGATGACGTTGTAGGTCTTGCCCGACAGCTCCAGCGGGGTGTCCCACAGCTTTTCGCCGACATTGTCTTCCAGCGGCAGGCTGTTGACCTCCTTGCAGGCCGACATGCAGGCCTTGCAGCCGATGCACAGCGTCCCGTCGAACAGCAGGCCGACGGCATTCTCGGGAACCTTGTGGCTTTCCCGGGCCTCGACGCCGGTGGGGGCCAGGGTGGCGCAGGCGGCAGCCGCCGCCGTTCCACCCGCCGCCGCCCGGCGCAAGAAATTGCGTCTGGTGATGGTCATGGCGGATTACCCCTGCTTTCCGGAATCCTGGCCGTCTTCGCTCTTGCCCAGATTGCCCACCAGCTTGGCGCCGGCGCCGATGGCCAGGCCACCGACCGCCGCCACCGTGGCCAGCGCGCCGATGGAGGCACCGGTGCCCTGCTCCTCGACCACGCGGGGATAGCCCGCGGGCGGACGCTGGTTCTGCAGCTCGGCCAGGGCATGGATGGGCTTGTGGAACCCGATGCCCTTTTCCGTGCAGCCGATGCAGGGATGCCCGGTGCCCACCGGCCACGAGCCCGAACCCACGTCGTTGAACAGGATGGCGGGGCAGTTGGCGTAGGTCTCGGGGCCCTTGCAGCCCAGCTTGTACAGGCAATAGCCCTTGCGGTGGCCCTCGTCGCCGAATTCCAGCGCGAAGCGGCCGGCGTCGAAATGGGCGCGACGCTCGCAATTCTCGTGGATGAGACGGGAATAGGCGAATTTGGGGCGGCCCTTGTCGTCAACCGCCGGCAGGGCGCCGAAGGTCAGGAAGTGGACCACGGTGGACAGGAAGTTGTAGGGGTTGGGCGGGCAGCCGGGGATGGTCACCACCGGCTTGCCGGCCAGGATCTCCGGCACGCCGGTCGAGCCCGTGGGATTGGGCGGCGTGGACGGCATGCCGCCCCACGAGGCGCAGGAGCCGATGGCGATCACCGCCGCCGCGCCCTCGGCGCATTCCTTGGTCAGCTGCAGGGCGGTCTTGCCGCCCACCTTGCAGTAGATGCCGCCGTCCTTGACCGGGATGGCGCCCTCGACGACCAGGACGTACTTGCCCCAGTTCTTCTTCATGGCGGCTTCGCGGGCGGCCTCGACCTGATGGCCGGCGGCGGCGAACAGCGTCTCGTGGTAGTCGAGCGAGATGATCTCCAGGATCAGCTTCTCGATGGTCGGATGCTCGGCGCGGAGCATGGACTCGGTGCAGCCGGTGCACTCCTGGAAGTGCAGCCAGATCACGCTGGGGCGTTCCTTGGCGGTGATGGCCTGGGCGATCTGCGCGTCGGCCCCCTTGGGCAGGCCCATGGTCGCGGCCATGGCGGCGCAGAACTTCAGGAAGTCGCGGCGTTCCAGATTGAACCGGTTCGCGATCTCGCGGGAAATTTCGGTATCGTCGTACATTGTCCCCCACCTTGGCTGGCGCGTCGGGCTGCGGAAGTCCGGGAGGGAAGATCGCGGAGCCATGGCAGGACCCGGGGGTCATGCCCCGGCCCGCTCAGTCCCCCGAATGCCTCCCGAATCTTCTTGTTCTCGGTTGTGCGATGCAGTTACCGCAAGCACCGTGCCAACTCCAATGGGTGGGGCGGACGGGGTAGGGTCGATCCCGTAATCCAGGTGGGAAGGCGATCAGCGGAGTTGTATGGAATGCGTCCAGCAAGCGGCTGCCGTCGGCGGTGAAAGATAGCTATCCATATATGGAAAGTTACTTTTCATTATTCCTCTGAAGCATTGATTATGTCGTTCGTTCCTTGCGATAAGTATGCTCTTGATAAGAATCAAGAGGGCGGGATGGGCAATCCTGGATATGGCCCCTTGTGCGGCGAGCTGGAGCGGGCGTATCGCCTGGTGGCGGAGCTGTCGGAAAAGCCCGGGGCGGCGGAGGGAGAGCGGCTGGCGGCCGCCCGCGAGCGCATCAGGCGATGCGAGGAGCGGTTGCTGGTGGTGTCGCTGGGGCAGAAGGCTCCCTGCGATCTCAAGCTGGCGGAATGCCCCTGACCCTGGGAGGCGCCTCACCAGTTGCGCGAGATGCGCCGGGCCTTGGCCTTGACCTCCAGGGCGTGGATAAGCAAGGCGCGGGCCTGGGTGTCCAGTCTCGCCGGTTCGGCCTCGGGGTCGACGGCGTCGATGACCTCGCGCGCCGTGCGCAGGGTGTCGGACGGGGTGTCGGCCGGTTCCACCAGGCGGACCCAGGCCAGAATCTGCATGATCAGGGCGCCCAGGGCCGCCACGGCCAGGCCGTGCGACAGACGCCGCTCCACGTCGCCGTCCGGATGGGTGGCCTGGTCCCGGTGCCAGCGGACCACGTTGGCGGCCAGCGCCGAGCCTTCCTCGGCAATTCGCCGAATCTGGGCACGCTCGAATTCGGATAGGCTGTTGCGCGGCATCATGGCGGGCCCGGCGCCGAAGTTTCCCGAGGGAGGCGCGGTCGCCGCGCCGTCCATCAGGTATTGCTGTTGCTCACCCATGGACGATTTCTCCCGTCACGGTCATGGCGTCAGCAAAACACATACCAACGGCTAGGTCCACATGTGGATATCCGAAAGTGCCCCCACGGCGGATGGGGTCACACGACCCCGGCCCTGACGAGTCCCGCCAATGCCTCCTGGTCCAGATCCAGCCAGCCGGCCAGCACCTCGGCGGTGTCCGCTCCCAGCAATGGCGGGGCGCGATCGGCGACCGCCTGGGCGCCGTCGAAGCGGATGGGATTGGCCACCAGATCGATGCCGCCGGCCAGGGGGTGCCCGACACGGGTCTTCATGCCGCGATGGGTCACCTGGGCATCGGCGAACACGCCGGCCAGATCGTTGATGGGGCCGCAGGGCACCCCGGCCGCCTCCAGGGCCGTGATCCAGTCGGACGACGGGCGCGACGCCAGCAGCCCTTCCAGGATCGGCACCAGCTCGCCCCGGTTCCTCACCCGCTCGGCATTGGTGGCGTAGCGGGGATCGGTGCCAAGCTCGGGCCGCCCGGCGACGTCGCAGAACCGGCGGAACTGGCCGTCATTGCCCACCGCCAGGATGATGTGGCCGTCGGCGGTGGGAAACGCCTGATAGGGCACGATATTGGGGTGGGCGTTGCCCAGGCGCTTAGGGATGTTTCCGCCGACCAGATAATTGGCCGCCTGATTGGCCAGGACCGCCACCTGCACGTCGAGCAGCGCCAGGTCGATATGGCTGCCCTCGCCGGTGCGGTCGCGCCTGGCCAGGGCGGCGAGCACGGCGAAGCCGGCATACATGCCGGTGAAGATGTCGGTCAGCGCCACTCCCACCTTCATGGGCTGGCCGTCGGGCTCGCCGGTCAGGCTCATCAGCCCGCCCATGCCCTGGATCAGGAAATCGTAGCCGGCCCGCTGGGCGTAGGGGCCGTCCTGGCCGAAGCCGGTGATGGAGCAATAGACCAGATCGGGCTTCACCGCCTTCAGCGCGGGGTAGTCCAGGCCGTACTTGGCCAGTCCGCCCACCTTGAAGTTCTCCAGCACCACGTCGGCCTTGGCGGCCAGACGCCGCACCAGATCCTGCCCCTCGGGGCGGGTGAAGTCGATGGTCACCGAGCGCTTGCCCCGGTTGGCCGCCAGGAAATAGGCCGCCTCGCCGGTGTCCTTGCCCTCGGCATCCCTGAGGAAGGGCGGTCCCCAGCCCCTGGTGTCGTCGCCTTCGCCCGGGCGTTCCACCTTGATCACCTCGGCCCCCATGTCGGCCAGCAGCTGGCCCGCCCAGGGGCCGGCCAGCACCCGGCTGAGGTCGAGAACGCGAAGATGGGACAAAGGTCCGGTCATGGGGCGGGTCCTTGCAAAGGGCTGGGGCGGCGGCGGAAAAGGCCGGGCGAATGTGAGTGCCGTCACATAACCTTGGAAGGAGTGAGTCATTTATGCAACACCAGTGACTCACCTGATGGAAAAGTGAACGTGGTGTGAATGCATGTGTTGACGCAATGAATCAGCATGTGATTCCATCCCCTTCATGTTGCAGGAACTTCTCAGCCGCTGTCGTCGCGTCGTCGGGCCGATGATCGGGCTTGGCGCCGTGGCCTATTTCACCTACCACACCGTTGAAGGTGATCGCGGCGTGCTGGCCTATTTCCGGCTGCAGGCGGAAATCCTGGAAGCCGAGATGCATCTGTCGCGGGTGGCGTCCGAGCGAACCGAGATGGAGCACCGGGTCCAGCTGTTGCGGCCCGACCACCTCGACCCCGACATGCTGGAAGAGCGGGCGCGCATCATGCTGAACATGGGGCGCGAGGGCGAGGTGGTGGTGTTCGACAAGCGGCGCTGATCAGCCGCTGTTCCTCGGCACGGTCCTGCATTTCGCCCGCCCCATGCCGGTGATCCGGCATTCCGAGACGTTCTCCCACAGGCGGATGACCAGGAAGATCTCCTGGCCCCGGTATTCGATCAGCACGTTCTGGAACGACGTGGTTTCCAGGATGGGGCGCGCCGTCAGGTCGCGGAACACCAGCAGCGGGCAGGCCTTGACCCGGTCGCAGATGGCCACCGATTCCAGGCTGATCAGGGTGGTGCCGCGCGAGCGGGCGACGCTGAGGCGTATGGGCCGGCCGGCCGCCTTGGCCCTGGCGAAGTGGGCGCGGCCCCATTTCTCGGCGGCGGCCAGTTCCGGCGTGCTGGGGTCGTAGGCGAATTCCACGAAGATGCGGTCGCCGTTCGGGGTCTCGGCCCGGGCCGGGGGAAGGGGCAGGGCCAGGACGGCCATGATGGTCAACAGCAATCCGCGCATGCCCCCCTCATGCCAGAGCGGGGAGCAAATGTCGATGACATCGGGGGGGGCGGTTGGAGTAGTGTCGCGGCCGTGATTCCGGTGCTTCGAGGTCAGGTGTGTTCAAGCTTCTCGCCCGTTTCGGTGTCGACGCCTTCCTGCTGGGGCTGGTCTCCATGGTGGGGCTGGCCTGGGTGCTGCCCGATTTCGGCCGGAGCGGCGGCCATCTGCACATGGAGGCCGTCGCCGTCTACGGCGTGGCGCTGGTCTTCCTGCTCTACGGCCTGACGCTGCCGCCCGAGCGCATGAAGGCCGGTCTGGTCAACTGGCGTCTGCATCTGCTGGTCCAGGTCTCCACCTTCCTGTTGTTTCCCGCCCTGGCCTGGGGCGCGGCCCTGGCGCTGGGCGGGCGGGTCGCCCCCGATCTGATGCTGGGCTTCTTCTTCCTGGCGGCGCTGCCGTCCGCCATCTCGTCGTCGGTGGCCATGACCTCCATCGCGCGCGGCAACGTGGCGGGCGCCATCTTCAACGCCACCCTGTCCAGCCTGCTGGGCGTGGTGCTGACCCCGCTATGGGTGAACTGGTACCTGTCGTCCGGCGGCGCCTCGCTGGACCTGGGCCGGGTGCTGCTCAAGATCGTCCTGCTGGTCCTGCTGCCCATCGTGCTGGGACAGCTGCTGCGGCCCTGGGCGCGGGGCTGGGTCGAGCGCAACATGAAGTGGCTGAAATCCCTCGACCGCCTGACCATTCTGCTGATCGTCTTCAACTCCTTCTCGGATTCGGTGGCCGAAGGGGTGTGGAACGGCCAGGGGGGCGGCTTCGTGGCCCAGGCCCTGGGCGGCGCGGCCCTGCTGTTCGCCTTCGTCTTCCTGCTGCTGCGTCTGGCCTGCCGGGTGCTGGGCTTCAGCCGCGAGGATGCCATCGCCGGCGTGTTCTGCGGCACCAAGAAGTCCCTGGCCACCGGGGTGCCCATGGCCAAGATCATGTTCGGCGCCTCGCCCGTCCTGGGCCTGATCATCGCGCCGACCATCCTTTACCACCTGATCCAGCTGATCGCCGCCGGCATCATCGCCCGCCGGTGGCAGGACGAGGCGTGACCGGAAAAAGTCCCTTGCCGGGAAGGGATATTCGGGCTAATTAATGCAACTCACTCGCAGTTGCATAACGGCCCATGACGTCCTCCGATACCATTCTCCGTGACGCCGGATTGCGGCCGACCCGCCAGCGGCGCGGCATGCTGGAGGTGCTCGAGACCCTGCGGGCCGGCAACGTCTCGGCCGACGAGGCCCACCGCTTGGCGGCGGAGATGGGGTTGCGGCTGTCCCTGGCCACCACCTACAACATCCTGAATCAGTTCGCCAAGGCAGGGCTGGTCCGCCGCATCGACCTGGGGGAGCGGACGTGGTTCAGCACCAGCCCTGCGGGCCACCATCATTTCCTCGACCTGTCCACCGGGCGGCTGAGCGACATCGCCGGGCGCCAGCCCGCCCTGGACCACCTGCCGCCGCCGCCGCCCGGCTACGAGGTCGACGGCGTGGACATCCTGGTCCGCATCAGACCCGCGAATAAGTCTTAGATGTATAGCGATCTTGTTGATTTTAAAGGAAAAAACTTGATAAGCCGATGAAGGCTCCCCATCATCCCTCCCATGATTTGAAGGAGGGTATTGCCATGCAGGGCAGTAAGAAGGTCATCGATTGTCTCAACAAACTGCTGACGGCCGAGCTGACCGCCGCCGACCAGTATTTCGCCCATTCGCGGATGATGGCCAACTGGGGCTTTCACCGCCTCTACGAGCGCATCGCCCATGAGCGCGAGGAAGAGCTGGAGCACGCCGACAAGCTGATCCACCGCATCCTGTTCCTGGAAGGCACCCCCGACGTGGGCAAGCGCGGCAAGCTGGCCATCGGCAAGGACGTCGAGGAGATGCTCAGGAACGATCTCGCCTACGAGATCATGGTGGTGGGCGAGTTGAAGGCCGCCATCGCGCTGGCCGAGAAGGAGCAGGATTTCGAGACCCGCGCCATCCTGCGCGAACTGCTGTCCGACACCGAGGAAGACCACACCCACTGGCTGGAGCAGCAGGTGGGCCTCATCGCCCGGCTGGGCCTGCAGAACTATCTGCAATCGGCGGCGGGCGATCTGGCGGGAGGCGCGTCATGAAGGGCGACAAGGCCGTCAACAAGGCGCTGAACGAGGTGCTCAAGGTCCAGCTCACCGCCATCAACCAGTTCTTCCTGCATGCCCGCATGCTGAAGAACTGGGGGCTGAAGGACCTGGGCAAGGCCGTCTACAAGCTGTCCATCGAGGAGATGAAGCACGCCGACGAGGTCATCGAGCGTATCCTGTTCCTGGAAGGGCTGCCCAACCTGCAGGACCTGGGCAAGCTCTATATCGGCGAGGACGTGCCCGAGATCATCGCCAACGATCTGGCCATGATGGTCAAGGAGCGCACCGCCCTGGTCGCCGCCATCGCCCTGGCCGAGGACAAGCAGGACTTCGTCACCCGCCACGAACTGGCGGAAATCCTCGAAGAGGCGGAGGAGGCCATCGACTGGCTGGAGAACCAGCAGGGCCTGATCGCCTCCATGGGCCTGCCCAATTACCTGCAATCGGCCATGGGCGAACTGGCCGGGGGGTGACCGGGCCGCTGGCCATGCCCGGTATCATTTCACCACGAAGGCGGGAAGGCACGAAGGAGCACGAAGAAGAGAATTAGATGTTTAGTCCCGGCATTTGATGGTGCATTCTTGTCCACGGAGTGGAAGGAGGCACTATGGGCCAGGTTCTACACGGCAGCGCCACGACGACAGAGGCAGTCCGTCGAGCAATACAAGATAGTCAAGAGAGCCTGAGGGCCCTTGCCAAGCGTTACGGGATCAACCCCAAAACGGTTGCCAAGTGGAAGAAGCGCCGATCCGTCAGCGATCTGCCGACGGGGCCGAAGGAAGCCAAATCCACGGTGCTGAGCATCGAGGAGGAGGCCATCATCGTGGCCTTCCGCCGCCATACCTTGTTGCCGTTGGACGATTGCCTGTACGCCTTACAGGCGACGATCCCGCACCTGACCCGCTCTGCTTTGCATCGTTGCTTGCAGCGCCACGGCATCAGCCGTCTGCCGGAGACTGAGGGTGACAAACCGGCCAAGAAGAAGTTCAAGGCCTATCCCATCGGCTATTTCCACATCGACATTGCCGAGGTGCGGACCGCCGAAGGCAAGCTTTACCTGTTTGTCGCCATAGACCGCACCAGCAAGTTCGCGTTTATCCAGTTGCATGAGAAGGCGACGACACGTATCTCCGCTGACTTCCTGCGGGCCTTGATCCAGGCGGTGCCCTACACGATCCACACCGTGTTGACCGATAACGGCACCCACTTCACGACCCCAGGAAACAAGGCCTCGGCAGCATCTGACATCAAGCTGGCGATGCAACGGGGCGAGCGGTTCCGCGCCCATGCTTTCGAGTTTGCCTGCGCCCAGAACGACATCGACCATCGCCTGACCAAGCCCAAGCATCCTTGGACCAACGGGCAGGTCGAGCGCATGAACCGCACCATCAAGGAAGCGACCGTGAAGCGGTTCTTCTACGACAACCACGCTCAGCTTCGCGCCCACCTCGATGACTTTGTGTTGGCCTACAACTTCGCCAAGCGCCTCAAGACCCTCAAGGGCCTCACACCATACGAATACATCTGCAAAATCTGGACAACAGAGCCAAAGCGATTCAAGCTTGACCCGATCCATCAAATGCCGGGACTAAACATCTAAAATGTCTTCTCCTTACCTTCGTGCCTCTGTGCCTTCGTGGTTCAATTGCTTTCAGGAGAGGGCTCAATGCCTTTTAGGGCTGGGCAGGAAGGCCGAACCGGCCAGGCCCAGCCCCGCCACCGCCGCCGCCATGACGAAGGCGCCGGAAAAGCCGCCCCAGGCGTCGGCCATCCAGCCGGCGATGGCCGGGCCGACGATCTGGCCCAGCGCGAAGACCATGGTGATGGTCCCGAACGAGGCCGCCGCCTGCTCCGGGCCGAGATAATCGCCCACCGCCGCCGCCATGATGGACGGCACCGCCCACAGCGCCAGCCCGTAAAGCAGGATCGAGGCGTAGAGGAAGGGCTCGGGCAACGGCGCGGCCACCAGGGCATAGGCGCAGGCCTGGAAGCCGAACACCATCATCAGCCCGGCGCGGCGGCCCAGCCGGTCGGACAGGCTGCCGAACACCGGCCCCGAGGCCAGGGAGAGCAATCCGATCCACGACCAGAAGATGCCTGCGGTGGATTCGGGAAAGCCGCGCTCGCGCACCAGGGCGGTGACGATGAAGGTGGCGTAGATGACGTAGCTGAAACCGAAGGCGGCGTAGACCAGCCCCAGATGGGCCAGGATGCGGCGCTTGGCCCCGGGCGGAATGGCCGCCGCGCAGGAGGGGGCGGCGACATCCTCCCCGGGCGCGCCTTTTCCGGCCACCGGCCCCAGGCCCAGTTCGGAGGGGTGATTGCGGATCACCAGCCAGTCCACCAGGGCGGCCCCCAGGACGATCAGGCTGATGACCAGCCAGGACAGGCGCCAGCCCTCGGCGCCCTGGGCGGCGTTGATGGCGGGGACCAGGGCGCCCGCCACCATGATGGCGAAGCCCGATCCGATCACCGCGAAGCCGGCGGCGCGGCCTCGGACCCGGCGGCCGAACCAGTGGGCGATCAGGCCCATGATGGGCACGTTGCTGCCGCCGCTGCCGAAGCCGGTCAGGGCGTAGAGAACCAGGACCTGGGAAAAGCTCTGGGCGTAGGACACCGCCATCATGGACAGCGCCACCAGCACCAGCCCCGCCGCCACGGTGCGCCGCGCGCCCAAAAGCGCCACCATGCGGCCACCCAGGGTGACGGCCGACAGGTAGCCGATGAAATTGGCGGTGGAGATGGCGCCCATCTCGGAGCGCGACAGGTCCAGCGAGGCGCCCATGGAGGGCAGCAGCATGCCCAGCGCGAAGCGTCCCATGCCCAGACAGGCGAACAGGCCGAGACAGCCGGCGGCGACGATGGCCCAGCCGTAATGGAAGGGCAGGCGGCGGACCAGCGGGTGTTCAGAGTTTTTCGACATTGTTGTCCAGGTCAACCAATCTCCTGGCACCTTGGCACGGCCGTTCCGGCATGCCAAGTTGAATGCGATACCGCACCGCAAACCGGGGACGTCCCATGGCCGCCTATGATTTCGACCTGATCACCCTGGGCGCCGGTTCCGGCGGCGTGCGGGCCTGCCGCATGGCGGCGCAGGCGGGGCGCAAGGTGGCGGTGGTGGAAAGCAGCCGGGTGGGCGGCACCTGCGTCATGCGCGGCTGCGTGCCCAAGAAGCTGCTGGTCATGGGCGCCAAGTTCGCCGAGGACCTGACCGATTCGCTGGGCTTCGGCTGGAGCCTGGAGGGCGCCGATTTCGACTGGGCGCGCCTCGTCTCGGCCAAGAACGAGGAATTGCAGCGCCTGGAAGGCGTCTACATGCGCCTGCTGAAGGAGTCCGGCGTCACGGTGGTGGAGGGCAAGGGCTATCTGCTCGACGCCCATACCGTGCAGGTGGGGCTCAAGGTCTACACCGCCGAGACCATCCTGGTGGCCACCGGCGGCCGACCCGCTCTGCCCGACGTGCCGGGCATCGAGCACGCGGTGACCTCCAACGAGGCGCTGGACCTGATGCAGCTGCCGGAAAGGGTGGTGATCGTCGGCGGCGGCTATATCGCGGTGGAATTCGCCGGCATCTTCAACGCGCTGGGGAGCGGCGTCACCCTGGTGCTGCGCGGCGACACCCTGCTGCGCGGCTTCGATGCCGACATCCGCGCCATCCTGGCCGAGGAGATGGTGAGGAAGGGCATCGAACTGCGCGCCACCACCCAGGTGAGGAGCATCGCGCGGCACGGCCACGGCTATGGTGTCGAGCTTTCGGATGGCCAGACCATCGAAGCCGATCTGGTGATGTACGCCACCGGCCGGCGGCCCAATACCGAGGGGCTGGGCCTGGAGCAGGCGGGGGTGGTGCTCAATTCCAAGGGCGCCGTCATGGTGGACCGCCTGTCGCGCACCTCGGTGCGCAACATCTGGGCGGTGGGCGACGTCACCGACCGGGTCAACCTTACGCCGGTGGCCATCAACGAGGCCATGGCCTTCGTGCGCACCGCCTTTCTCGGCCAGACCACCGCCATGGATTACGACAACATCCCGTCCGCGGTGTTCTCCCTGCCGCCGGTGGGCACGGTGGGGCTGACCGAGGCGGAAGCGACCAGGCGCTATGGCGCCCTTGACGTCTATCTCACCCGCTTCAAGCCCATGCGCAACATCCTGGCCGGCCGCGAGGAACGCACGATGATGAAACTGGTGGTGGACCGCGCCACCGACCGGGTGCTGGGCCTGCACATGGTGGGCGCCGACGCGCCGGAAATCGTCCAGGGCTTCGCCGTGGCGCTGAAATGCGGCGCCACCAAGGCCCAGTTCGACGCCACCGTGGGCCTTCACCCCACGGCGGCGGAGGAATTCGTCACCATGCGGGAAAAAAGGGCGGAGAACGGCCGTGCTTGACTACGACTTTCCCCTGTGGCGTCCGCCGTCGGAAGGCGACAACCTGATCATCCAGGCGACGCTGGGCTGCCGCTACAACCAGTGCAGCTTCTGCTCCATGTACAAGACCAAGGAATACCGGGCCCGGAGCCTGGACGAGGTCTTCGCCGACATCGACGAGGCGGCGCGCCAGTGGCCCGACGCCCACCGGGTGTTCCTGGCCGACGGAGACGCCTATTGTCTGCCCACCGCGACCCTGGCGGCCATCTGCGACCATCTGGCCCTGCGCCTTCCGGCCCTGCAGCGCATTTCCGCCTACGCCACCCCCTTCGACATCCTGGGCAAGAGCCCCGAGGACATCGCGCTGCTGAAGTCCAAGCGGCTGGGGCTGGTCTATCTCGGCATCGAGACCGGCTCGGACGCGCTGTTGAAGCGCATCGCCAAGGGCTCGGCCCGGCAGATGGAAGGGGCGCTGGCCAAGGCCCGCCAATGCGGGCTCAAGGTTTCGGCCACGGTGATCCTGGGCCTGGGCGGCAAGACCGGCTGGGAGGCGCATATGGACGAGACCGCCGATCTGGTCAACCGGGCGCCGCCGGTCTATCTCTCCACCCTGCAGCTGGGGCTGGAAACCAACGTGGCGCCCCGCTTCTTCGAGCGCTTCGGCGAGGCGTTCCAGTGGCAGGACGATCACGGCGTGCTGGTGGAACTGCGTCGCCTGCTCGACCGCCTAGACCCGCCCGCCCCGGTGATCTTCCGCTCCAACCACGCCAGCAACGCGCTCGCCCTGGCCGGCAACCTGCCCCGGGACAGGGACAAGCTGCTGGCCCGCATCGACGCCGCCCTGACGGGGGGCTCCGGCGTGCGGCCCCGATGGATTCGGGGGTTCTAGCCGGGCAAAAAAACTCCCCGCCGAAGCGGGGAGCGGAACATCAGTTTCTCGCGATTTCCCGCCTTGTGGGCTGGGACAGTTCGGCTCCGGCCGGGGTGGAGGATCCGGCCGGAGCCCTGTGCGCCGCGTGAGGCGGAGGGGACTCCGCCGCCATCAGTTTGAGCAGCGCAACCTGCTCGTCCACCTTGGCCTGGATGTGGGCGAGCTGGTCGGGGGTCAGATGACGGTACTTGCCGATCATCCTGACGTATTCAGACACCGGATAGGCATTGTCCGGCGAATGGGTGAAGCGCAGCCCGGTGGTGTTGGTGTATTCCCACAGGGGATTGAAGTTGCTGTCCACGCTCATGCGGCAGGCTTCGATCACCTTGGACGAGGGAACGCGCCAGCCGGTGGGGCACGGCGAGTAGATGTGCAGATACGCGAAGCCCTCGAACGACGCCTCGACGGCGCGGTCCAGCTTCTCGTAGAGGTCCTCCATGTAGCCGGTGGACGCCGTCGCCACGTAGCGGCACTTATGCGCCGTCATGATCAGCGGCAGGTTCTTGGCGTCCTGGGTCTTGCCCTTCATGTGCTCGCCCACCGGGGTGGTCGAGGTCCACGAGCCGTAGGGCGTGGTGCCCGACCGCTGCATGCCGGTGTTCATGTAGCCTTCGTTGTCGACGCAGACATACAGCACCTTCTCGCCGCGCTCGGCGGCACCCGACACGGCGTGGAAGCCGCAATCGGACGTGCCGCCGTCGCCGGCCAGGGCCATCACCACGATGTCCTTGCGCCCGATGCGGTCGTAATAGCGGCGGATGCCCGACAGCATGGAGGCGGTGTTGGTCAGCAGCGGATGGAACACCGGCACCTTGGTGCCGGTCTTGCCGTTATAGCCCACCGATCCCATGCCGGGAATGCAGCCGGGCGGGGTGGCCAGCACCGAGTTGCGGCCGATCTTGCGCATGGCGTGGCGCATGATCAGCTCGGAATTGCAGCCCTGGCAGCCCGACAGGCCGGGGACGAACAGGTCTTCCTTGTCGCCGTACTGATTGAAGATGGTGCCCGCCTTGCGGAACTCCAGCGCGCCGGTGGGGCAGACCTTGACGCAGGCCGGGTCGCCGTCGCACTGGTCGCACTTGGCGACGCGGGCCACGCTCTCGTCCACCGCGATGCCGCCATAGGCGCAGCCCGCCGTGCACAGCAGGCAGTCCACGCATTTGGACGCGTCCCAGCCCACGACGCCGTTGCCCCCATCCTTGTCCAGCGCGCCCGAGGGGCAGACCTGGACGCATTTGGGATCGCCGCACTGGCGGCAGATGGCGGTCTCGAATGTCCCGGCCTTGGCGCCGGGCACGATGGAGATCCTGGAAGCGCCCTGCTTGGCCGTGGAACAGGCCGTCATGCAGTCGCCGCAGCCGTCGCAGAGCGAGGCCTTGAAGCTGATGCTGTCGAATGCCGCGCCCATCCTTACCTCCACTGCTCGCTCATCAGGCGCCGTCCGGTTTCCACCGGCCGGGCCAGGAAGGCGTCCTTGCATCCGCTCAGATCCACCCGGCGGCGGATCAGCTCACCCATGATGCCCACGTCGAAGGGCTCGTCGACGCTGGCATAGCCCACCAGCCGGTTGTCCTCGAGCACCAGCCGGCGATAGGCGGCTCCGTCGGTCTCCACCGCCTCGACGCCGTCGGTGGCGGCGGCCCGGCCGATGGACAGCGCCACCCGGCCGAAGAAGCGGTAGGTGTTGACCGGCAAGCCGCCGGCGTAATCCTTGCGGTAGGAATCCCCGGCCATGCCCTGGCCGGCGATCTTGCCCTGCTCCACCGCCGTGGGAATGATGCCGATCAGCGCCTTGCCGCCGGTCGCGAAGTCGGTGGCCTGGGCCACGTCGCCCGCCGCCCAGATTCCGTCGATGTTGGTGCGCATGGCCTCGTCCACCAGGACGCCCTTGTCGATGGTGACGCCCGAGCCTTCCAGCCAGTCGGTCACGGGGCGCACGCCGGTGGCGACCAGCAGCAGGTCGGCCGCGAGCGTGTTGCCGTCGTCGAGCGTCACCTTGCCAGGTGCCACCTCGGTGACCCGGCGGCGCAGCTTCAGCTCCACGCCGTGCCTGGTGAAGGCGTCCTCGATGCGGGTGCTGGCCTTGGCGTCGAAATAGCCGGGCAGGACGTGGTCCTGCATCTCCACCACCGTCACCGAAAGGCCGGCCTCGGCCAGATTCTCGGCGGCATGCAGGCCCACCAGACCGGCGCCCAGAACCACCGCCGACCTGGCCGAGCCCATGGCGGAGCGCAGGCCCTCGGCGTCGGCCAGGGTGCGCAGCACGTGGTAGCGCACGGAGTCCAGCCCCTTGACCGGCGGAATGGCCGGGGCGGCGCCGGTGGCGATCAGCAGGGTCTGGTAGCGCCAGACCTCGCCACCGTCCAGGGTGACCGCCTTGGTCTTGGGGTCGAGCGACACGGCCCGGGCATTGGGGACGTAGGCGCAGTTGTTGGCCGCGAAGAAGGCCGGATCGCGCAGCAGCACCTTGTCCGGGGCCGAACGTCCCGACACCACGTAGGGCAGGATGGTCGGCGAATAGGGCAGCCGCCCATCCCGGGTCAGCATGGCCATGGAGCCGTCGGGATCGACCAGACGGATGGCGCGCAAGGCTTCCAGCGCCGCGTGGCTGGAGCCGACGAGAAGGTATTTGGCCTCGGGCATCATCGACCTCAATCGTTCTCGTTCAGCCACACGGGACCGGCGGCGGCTTCGCCCCCGGCCAGACGGAAGGTGCGCCGCACCACTTGGGCGAAATGCTCGACGGTGATGTCGGCTCCGGCCAGTCCGCCGATGAAGCTCATCATGGGGATGCGGGCGGTCTGGTGGGCGTAGAGCGCCGCCAGCACCTCCTGGAAGGCCGGGCCGCAGTTCCAGCCGAAATTGACCGAGCGATCGACCACGCCGATGGCCTTGACCTTGGACAGCGCCTGGGCGATGCGGGCGGCGGGGAACGGGCGGAAGGTCTTGATCTTGACCAGCCCGACCTTCTTGCCGTCCAGGCGCGCCTCGTCCACCGCGTCCTTGGCGGCGCCCGTCATGGAACCGATGGTGACCAGCGCCACCTCGGCGTCCTCCATGCGGTATTCCTCGATCAGGGGCGACCAGTAGCGCCCCGTGCGCTTGCCCCAATCCGCGTGGGCGTCCTCGATCACCTGCAGCGCGGTCTGCATGCCCGAGCACAGGCCCTTCCTGTACTTGACGAACATGGAAGGCCCGATACCGCCGGCGCCCCCGGTCAGCGGGTCCACCGCCATGGGGCGCTCGGGGTCCAGGCAGGCGTGCCAGTTGACCTGCTTCTCCCCCAGGAAGGCATCCACCACCGACTGCTCGGGCAGTTCCACCCGCGCCACGCCGTAGGACAGGTAATTGCCATCGTGGTTGACGTTGACGGGCAGCATCACGTCGGGATGCTCGGCCACCTTGTAGGCGATGGGGATGGTGTCGAGGATTTCCTGCTGGGTCTCGCAGTACATGTGGATCCAGCCCACTTCCTTGACCGTCATGGCGTCCTGCTGGCCGCCCCACACGCAGGTGGGCGACACGGCGTCGCGGGTGACCAGCGACACCACCATGGGCAGGCGCAGGCCCGGGGTGCGGAAATAGGGCTCGAACATGAAGGCCAACCCTTGCGCCGACGTGGCGGAATAGGTCCTGGCCCCGGCCAGCACGGCGCCGTGCAGCACGGAGAGCACGGTGTGCTCGCCCTCCACGTCCATCAGATCGGCGTCCATGCGGCCGTCGGCGATGAACTGGGCCAGATATTCCACCAGCGAGCTTTGCGGCGTGATGGGATAGACGGCCACCATGTCGGGCCGCGACAGGCAGGCGCCCCAGGCCGCCGCCTCGTTACCGTCGCAGACGATGACCTTGCCGGTCGAAACCTTGTTCATGGCTTTTGCCCCTCAGACGCCGGGCGGGCACCTCCGTGCCCTTGGCTCCTCCGCTTCCCACCTTCGCTTTGCTCCGGTGTCGCTCCGGGGCGCTCAACGCGCCCGCGCTTCGGCTTCGCCTCGCTCATGTCAGCCCTCCGCCTCTTCAACCATCCTGATGGCGCGGTGCGGGCATTCCTCGGCGCAAATGCCGCAGCCCTTGCAGTAGTCGTAGTTGAAGTCGAACCACGCCGCCTTCTCGACCACGCACTGCACCGGGCAGTACAGCCAGCAGGTGGCGCACTTGACGCAGCGGTCGCGATCGACCATCGGACGCAGCGCCCGCCAGTCGCCGGTGAGCATGGTGGTGTACTCGGTGGCGATGGGGCACATGTTGTCGGGAACGTTGCGGAGGCTCATGCCACCTTCTCCTTGGCCAACTCCAGCACGGCGGTCTCGGCATAGCCGCGCCGCACCGCCTCGATGTTCTGCTTGAGGCCGGCATCGCGGAAATGGGCCTCTTCCAGCGCCTTCTCCAGCGAGTCCACGCTCACCAGTCCGGTGGCCTTGGCGAAGGCGCCCAGCATGATAGTGTTGGTGATCTGCCGCTTGAAGATGTCCATGGCGATGTGGATGGCGTTGCAGGTCGCCACCCGGTTGACCATGGCCGGCACCTCGATGTCGCCCGGCTGCTTGCCCGTGGCCATGATCAGCGTCCCACCCTTGGGCATGCCGGCGAACACGTCCACCGCCCGGGCCACCGTGGGATCGATCACCACCACGATGTCGGGGGAGTAGATGTTCGTGACACGGCGGATCACCGTATCGGACAGTCGGAGAAACGCCACCACCGGCGCGCCGCGGCGTTCGAAGCCGAAGGCGGGAATGGCCATGACGTGTCGCCCTTCCTCCACCAAGGCGGCGGCAAGAATGGCGGAAGCCAAGACGGCACCCTGTCCGCCACGGCCATGAAGTCGCACTTCATGCATGGTTTCCCGATCCTCCCGTAGACCTCTAAGCGATTACCGGCACTTGGCGGCCGGTTAATTCGGTATTTCATTACCTATTACAGATTTCGGATGATAAAAGCAAGTTTCGTATCACGTTGCAGCGCAAAATCCGCACGGGGCGCCCCTGTCCGTGCCGCGGCGATTTTTGTGGATTTTCCGGCCCGAAATGGGGTAGCTACTCCTTCAGGATAATCCGATACCTCCTTAGGGTAGGCGTAATTACGTAGAGACCTGTAATCATGTATGAATCAACGATCAGCTCGAACGAATCCAACATGCGCAACTGGATCGCGCTCGGCATTGTCGGCCTGGGCGCCCTGGCCATCGCGGTGCTGTTCTCGCCGGCCGTCGGCCTCTACGACCTGGGCCCCGCCCATAAGCAAATCGCCGCCAGCGGACGCTGACGGCGATTAAATGCTGATCCTGTCATCCTGAGGCGCAGCCGAAGGATCTTCAGACCGGAACGGCGAGCGCCCGGGCTGAAAGATGCTTCGCTGCCGCTCAGCATGACAACGTCTTACAGTCCCAGATAGGCTTCCTTCACCTTGTCGTCGTTGAGCAGACGCGAGCCCTGATCGGTCAGGACCACCGAGCCGGTCTCCAGCACATAGCCGCGATCGGCGATGGCCAGGGCGGCATAGGCGTTCTGCTCCACCAGGAAGATGGTGGTTCCCTGATCCTTCAGCGCCTGGATGGTGCGGAAGATTTCCGCCACCAGCAGCGGCGCCAGTCCCATGGACGGCTCGTCGAGCAGCAGGACGCGGGGATTGCCCATCAGCGCCCGGGCGATGGCCAGCATCTGCTGCTGGCCGCCCGACAGCGTCCCGGCCGGCAGGTCCCGCTTCTTGTGCAGGATGGGGAACATCTCGTACATGCGGTCCATGTCGGCCTTGACGTCCGGGCCCTGGCGGCGATAGGCGCCGAGGCGCAGATTGTCCTCCACCGACATGGGACCGAACACCTGGCGGCCTTCGGGCGACTGGCAGATGCCGAGGCCCACCCGCTTTTCCGGAGCCATCCTGGTGATGTCCTGGCCGGCGAACTTGATGGTCCCGCCGGTCACCGTCTGGACCCCCGAGATGCAGCGCAAAAGCGTGGTCTTGCCGGCGCCGTTGGCGCCCACCAGGGCCACCAGCTCGCCCTCGGCAACCTGGACGTCGATACCCTTCAGGGCCTGGATGCGGCCGTAATGGCTGGTGAGATTGGAGATTTCGAGCAGCATACCCATGTTCATCACCCGTGCGTGCCGAGATAGGCGCTGACCACTTCCGGATTGGCGCGGACTTCGGCCGGAGTGCCCTCGGCCAGCTTGCGTCCGTAATCGAGCGCCGTGATCTGGTCGGAGATGCCCATCACCATCTTCATGTCGTGTTCCACCAGGACCACCGTGATCCCCGACGCCGCCACCTTCTTGATGACCTCGTCGATTTCGCGGCTTTCGGTGGCGTTCAGCCCCGCCGCCGGCTCGTCGAGCAGCAGCATCTTGGGCTGGGCGGCCAGCGCCCGGGCGATTTCCAGCCGCTTCAGCGCGCCGTAGGGCATGGAAGCGGCGTCGGCGTCCACGTACTTGGCCAGGCCGACGAACTCCATCAGCCCGGCGCAGTAGTCGCGGCATTCGCGGTCGCGGCGCTTGATCTTGGGCAGGCGCAGCAGCGAGGGCAGGAACCGGCGGTCCAGATGCAGGTGATGGCCGACCATGACGTTCTCGATGGCCTGCATGTTGAAGAAGATCTGCAGGTTCTGGAACGTGCGGCTCATGCCGAGAGCCGCCAGCTCGTAGGGCTTCATGCCCGACACCAGCCGGTCCTGGAACAGCACCCGGCCCGAGCTGGGGGTGTAGACCCCGGTGATCAGGTTGAACAGGGTGGTCTTGCCGGCGCCGTTGGGGCCGATGATGGAGTGGATGTGGCCCGCCTCCACCGTGAAGGTCAGGTCCTCGACCGCATGGACGCCGCCGAATTCCTTGGAGAGCTTTTCGACCTTGAGCAGGCTCATTGCGCGGCCCTCCTGCTCTTGAGCATGATCATCAGGCTGGGCAGCAGCCCCTTGGGCATGAAGATCATGGTGCCCATCATGATGACGCCCAGGATCATGGCCTCGTACTGCTCGACCACCGCCAGCAGCTGCGGCAGCAGGGTGAGGATCACCGCGCCCACCACCGCGCCGTAAACCGACGCCATGCCGCCCAGCACCACCATGGTGACCAGATGCACCGAGCCGAAGAAGCTGCCGATGTCGGGGGTGATGAAGCCGTTCTTGTGGGCGAACAGCGAGCCGACCACCGAGGCGAACACCGCCGAGACCACGAAGACCAGGACCTTGTAGCTGGAGGTGTCGACGCCGACCACCTCGGCCCCCACCTCGGAGCCGTGGACGGCGCGCAGCGCCCGGCCCACCGGCGATTCGATCAGGTTCAAGGACAGCCACACCGCGAAGATCAGCAGCGCGCCGGTCACCCAGTACCACATCTGGTCGCCCTTGATGGTGAAGCCCAGCATCTTGAAGTTGCCCAGGCTCATGCCGTCGGGACCGCCGGTGATGCCGGCCTCGGTCTTCAGGACGATGTGGATGATGATGCCGATGCCCAGCGTCGCCATGGCCAGGTAGTGGCCCTTGAGCTTGAGGATCGGCCGCGCCACCAAGAAGGCCAGCACCCCCACCACCGCCGCCGACAGGGTCAGGGCGGCGATGGCCGGCACGCCGTACTTCTCGGTCAGGATGCCGCTGCCATAGGCGCCCAGCGCGAAGAAGCCGGCATGCCCCAGGCTGATCTGGCCGGCATAGCCGATCAGCAGGTTCAGCCCGACGCAGACGATGGCATTGAACATGGCGTTGACGCCGACGTCGTAGAAGTAGCTGTTGGAGAACCCGACGGGGGCGACGGTGACGACGATCGCCAGGGCCGCCAGCCCTCCGGTTCTTGCGGTCATGAGGTTCATGGCGTCACACCCGATCCGTGCCGCGCTTGCCGAACAGGCCGCTGGGCATGAAGAACAGAACGAAGAGAATGATGATGAAGGCGATGGCGTCCTTGTAGGCCGACGACAGATAGCCCGACGCCATGGCCTCGGCGATGCCGACGATCAGGCCGCCGACGATGGCCCCGGTGCCGTTGCCCAGGCCGCCCAGCACCGCCGCCGAGAAGCCCTTGAGCCCCAGCATGATGCCCGCCTCGTAATTGGTGAAGGTGATGGGGGTGACCACGATGCCGCCCACCGCGCCCAAGAGGGCCGACAGGGCGAAGCTGGCCAGCAGCACCTTCTTCACCGCCACGCCCACCAGCTGGGCGGCCAGGCGGTTGTGCGAGGTGCCCAGCATGGCCTTGCCGAACATGGTGCGGTTGAAGAAGTACCACAGCAGGGCGATGGCCACCGTCGAGATGCCGAACACCCACAGGCTCTGGGGCATCAGGGTGGCGCCCAGCACGGCGATGGGCGTCTCGCCCGAGAAGGCCGGCAGGGAGTGGAATTCCTTGTCCCAGATGATCTGGGCGGCGCCCCTGAGGAAGATGGAGGCACCGATGGTGATGATGATGATGGTGACCACGTCGGCGTTGCGCGCCGGTTCGACCGCGAATTTCTCCATGGCGACGCCCACCAGCATGGCGGCGGCCATGGCGAGCGGAATGGCCAGATAGATCGGCACGCCGGCGGCCACCATGGTGGCCGTCGCCATGCCGCCGATCATGATGAACTCGCCCTGGGCGAAGTTGATCACGTGGCTGGCGTTGTAGATGATGGCGAACCCGAGGCCGGCCAGCGCGTAGATGGCGCCCGACGTCAACCCGGAAAACAGATACTGCAGAAATGCGGCGAACATGGCTCCCCCAACTCTCAGGGCGGGGTCGTCGGGCGGCCCGCTCCGAGGGAGCGAAGCCGCCTTTCAACCATCATGTCTTAAGGAAGTACTCAGTTGGACAGGGTGAACTCGCCCTTGCGGATTTCCACCATGTGGAAGGCCGAAGGCGACAGACCCATGTGGTCGGTGGCGGACATGGAGACCAGGCCGCCGGTGCCGACATAGCCGGAGGTCTTCTCGATCTCGTCCCTGACCTTGGCCTTGTCGGTGGACTTGGCGCGGTTGATGGCGGCGAGAGCGATCTGCAGACCGTCATAGGCATGACCGGCGAAGGTGGAGACCTCGGACTTGAAGGCGGTCTCGTAATCCTTCTTGAAGGTGGTCACCACCGGCTTCTGCGGGTCGGTGGCGGGCAGCTGTTCGGCCACCACCAGCCCGGCGGCGGGCAGGCGGACGCCCTCGGAAGCATCGCCGGCAAGCCGGATGTATTCCTTGGAGGCCACGCCGTGCGACTGGTACAGCGGCAGCGCGATACCCAGCTGCTTGAAGTTCTTGGTCACGATGGCCGGACCCTGGCCGAAGCCGAAGTTGAACACCGCCTGGACGCCGGGGGCGTTCTTGATCTTGGTCAGCTGGGCGGTGACGTCGGGGTCCTTGGGCGAGTAGATCTCGTCGGCGACCACTTCGATACCGTAGTTCTTGACCACCAGCAGCGACTGGTCGCGGCCCGACTTGCCGAAGCCGGCGTCCTCCGAGATCATGCCGATCTTGGTGATGCCGCGCTTCTTCATGTCCGAGAACACCTTCTCGGCGGCCATCTTGTCGGTGTGGGGAGTCTTGAACACCCACTTCTTGACCGGCTCGACGATCACCACGGCACCGGCCAGCGAGATGAACGGCACCTCGTTGCGCTCGGCCAGCGGCACGGCCGCCATGGTGGTGGCGGTGGTGGAGCCGCCGATCAGCAGGTCGACCTTGTCGCTTTCGATCAGACGCTTGGTGAAGGTGGAGGCCTTCTCGCCGGCGCCGCCGTCGTCATAGACGACCAGCTCGACCTTGCGGCCCAGAACGCCGCCTTCCTTGTTGATGCGCTCGACATACATTTCCAGCGTCTTCTTCTCGGGCTCGCCCAGGAAGGAGGCCGGGCCGGTGACCGACAGGATGGAACCGATCTTGATGGGATCGGCGGCCTGGGCCAGACCGGCGAAGGTGGAGCAACCGGCGACGACGACGGCCGTCGCGCCCCATTTCATGAGGTTACGCATTCATTTTCCTCCCAGAAGCAGCTCACGGCTTGTTCCGCCGCGTAGCCTATCTAATGAGCTATTTAACCCGAGAGCAATGCATTACGCCAGGAAAAAAATGCGCATTTGAGTACCGGATTGCTTATTGACGAAACCGCCACAATCTGCCGCCCTCTCCTGTGCATAGGTCTGGCCGCCGGACATACATCCGTATGCCCCACTGTCCAAATTTCGTAATCATGTTGAAACGATATGTATCATTTTGTAACTTACTTGTGGGGGCATAGCACCTTGAGCGAGAAGCTTCGGAGGTCGGACAGGCCATGGGTAGCGGGGATGCGTCACTTGTTGAGAAACTGAAGCTTCAGCGGGACCGGTTCATCGCCTTCGCCTTCGCCGGGGCTGACCTTCTGCTGGAGATGAACGACGAGGACGTCGTCACCTATTCCGCCGGGGCGGGCGAGGCGCTGTACGGCATCTCCGACGCGGAACTGCTGGGCCGTCCGCTGTCCGACTTCATCTACACCCGCGACCGGGACAAGTTCGTCGAGGCCATCCAGCGCCTGCGCAATTCCGGGCGCCTCGACCATACGCCGCTGTCCATGATCGGCGCCTCGGGCGCGGTGTCGCGCATGCGCATGGCCGGCATCAAGCTGCCTCAGTTCCCCACCGGCTATCATCTGGTGCTGTCGCGCATCTCGCCCTTGGCCACCAGCGAGAACGACCAGTCGGGCCAGACCGCCGACCCCCGGGTGCGCTTCGTCGACATGGTGCGCCAGCGCCTGAACGAGGCCAACCGTCTGGGCGAGGACTACACGCTGACCATGTTCGACCTGTCGGCGTCCAGGTTCGGGGGCACCGAACCGGCCCTGCTGCAGAGCTTCTTCTCGACCCTGCACCACACCCTGGAGGGCTGCTCGGTGCGCCAGTCCTCGGCCGGGGCGCTGAACGAGCGCGCCTTCGGCCTGGTCCACGACCAGTCCATGAGCTCGGGCGACGTCCACGAGAAGGTGAACGAGGTGTTCCGCCAGTTCAGCGGCAAGGTCAAGGGCGCCAACCTCAAGATGCACAGCGCCTCGCTGGACATGGACGATTCCGCCATGTCCGAGGAGGATCTGGGCAAGGCGCTGACCTTCATCATCAACGGCTTCGTCAGGGACAGCGCCAAGTTCGCCATCAAGTCCCTGGCCGAGGGCGCCAAGGTGGCGGTGGAGGACACCCTGGTCCGGGTGCGCAATTTCCGCAAGATGATCCGCGGCGACAAGCTGGCCTTCTTCTTCCAGCCCATGGTCAACGTATCCACCGGCACGGTGCTGGCCTACGAGGCGTTCGGCCGCATCGCCCACGACAAGGGCTTCTTCGCGCCGTCGCAGATCATCCCGTTTGCCACCGACGTGGGCGTCATCGGCGAATTCGACCTGATGGCGGTGAAGAAGGCGCTGGTCGCCATGAAGGAGGGGGCGGACATCTCGTCGCTCGCCTCCATCGCCGTCAACGTGTCGGGAACCTCGCTGGGCAATCCCGCCTTCTACCACTCCCTGATCAAGATCCTGGAGGAGAACAAGCCGGTTCTCGCCCGGCTGGTGCTGGAAATCACCGACGTGGCCCGGATCTACAACCTGGACGAGGCCAGGCGCCTGCTGGCCCGCATCAAGCGCCTGGGCGTGCGCCTGTCGCTGGACGATTTCGGCTCGGGCGGCGCGGCCTTCGACATCCTGAAGATCCTGCCCGCCGATTACGTCAAGATCGACCGCGACTACATCTTCGACGCGCGCGAAAAGCGCGGCCGCTCGGTGCTGCGCGCCATGGTCAGCCTGACCCACGAACTGGGCATGACGGCCATCGGCGAGTGCATCGAGGACAGTTCCATGCTGAACATCCTCAAGGATGTGGGCGTGGAATACGCCCAGGGCTTCTTCTTCGCGCCCCCCGCCCTGGATGCGGCCCGCAAGATCAAGTACTACAAGGACCACCTCAAGGTCGCCGAATCCTCGGCCGCCGAATAGGGCGGCCATGGAGGCCACGGCCAGCCCGCGAAAGCCGGCGCCCGGCGAGGGACGAACATAAAGCCCTGTCCCCCAGGCATCCCGGCAATGCCGCCATGGGACTGGACCCCGCCCGGTGATCTGGTATTTTCCCCCTATGCCGCAATGGCGGTGACGCAGTGGGGACCTTCGCAAAATGCATGATCCATTGAACGCATTCGCTCTGGGCGGCGACGTCTACCTGAATGGTGCCGAGACCGGGCCGCTGGCCGGACTCACCTTCGCCGCCAAGGACGTCTTCGACGTCGCCGGCTACGTCACCGGAGCGGGGAACCCCGACTGGCGCCGTCTGGCCGAGCCGGCCAAGCACACCGCCTGGGCGGTCGCCACCTTGCTGGAATCCGGCGCCCGCCTGGTGGGCAAGACCCATACCGACGAGCTGACCCGGGGCATCTTCGGCGACAATTCCCATTACGGCACCCCCGACAACCCCCGCGCCCCCGGCCATGTGCCCGGCGGGTCCTCCAGCGGTTCGGCGGCGGCCGTGGCCGGTGGCCTCGCCTCAATGGCGCTGGGCACCGACACCGCCGGCTCGACCCGCGTGCCGGCCTCGTTCTGCGGGGTGTTCGGCCTGCGCCCGACGTTGGGGGTCATTCCCATGGACGGCGTGCTGTCGCAGTCCAACACCTTCGACACCGTCGGCCTGCTGGCCGACGATCCGGAAATCCTCGCCAAGATGGGCGAGGCGCTGCTGCGCAAGAAGATCAAGGACGTCCGTCCCGCCCAGGCGGTGGTGCTGGAAGACGCCCTGGAAGCCTCGGACCCGGCCGTCGCCGCCGCCATCGAGGCCGCCCTGCCGCGCATCGCCGAAGCCGTCGCCCCCATCGTGCGGGGCCGCAGGCTCTCGCCGGTACCGCTGGCCGATTGGGTCGAGCACCAGAACGCCATCCAGGGCCGCGAGGCCTGGGAGACCTTCGGCGAGTGGATCAACAATTCCAATCCCCGCTTCGGCTTCGAGGTGGCGGACAATTTCCTGCGCGGCTCCAAGGTGTCGCAGCGGACCCTGTCGGCGGCCCGTGGCTTCCGCCTGCGCGCCAAGCGCTGGGTGCAGGACGCGCTGGAGGGCAATGCCGTGCTGGTGCTGCCCACCACGCCCGTCACCGCGCCGCCGGTCCACTCGCCCCGCTCGGTGATGTGGGAGATCCGGCACCGCATCGTCAGCCTGACCACCATCGCCGGCATGGCCGGCTGCCCGCAGATCAGCCTGCCGCTGTGCAAGGCCGGCGGCCTGCCGGTGGGCCTGTCGCTGATCGGCCCGCGCGGCTCCGACGCCATGCTGCTGGCGGCGGCCAAGCGGATCGGCAAGGCGTAGACGGGCTTCTGCCGCCCCCGGCGAGTACCCGGGGGCGGCCCGACCTCCAGACCTCCCGACAACGCCCGGCCTCTCGGCGCATCGGGCCACCGGCAAAAAAAAGGACCCGCGGCCGAAGCCGGCGGGTCCAGTGTTCATCCGGGAGGATGATCTATTTGCGGTTGGCGGCGTCCCATTCCGCGAAGGTCGAACCGGCCTTGGCCAGCTTCTCCAGCAGGGGGGCGGGCGTCCAGTAGCGCGGGTCCAGGGTCTTTTGGAACTCGACGATCTTGTCGTAGATGACCTTCAGGCCCACGGTGTCGGCGTAGAACATCGGGCCGCCGCGATAGCGCGGGAAGCCGTAGCCGGCGGTGTAGACCACGTCGATGTCGGAGGCGCGAAGGGCAATGCCTTCCTCCAGCAGCTTGGCGCCCTCGTTGATCATGGAATACAGGCAGCGCTCCAGGATCTCCTGCTTGCCGGGCTTCCTCGCCGGCACGTTCAGGCGCTTTCCTTCGGCATGCATCATCTCGATGACCTCGGGGCACGAGGCGCGCTTGCCGCCGTCATAGCGGTAATAGCCGCGGCCCACCTTCTGGCCCAGCCACTTGTTGGCCACCAGCAGGGCGGAGCAGCGGTAGAAGCTGGGGTCGTCGGGGACCATGTGGGGGTTGGCGATGCGGGTGTTGTCGCCCACCTCGACGCCGGCCATGTCGTAGACGGCCAGGATGCCCATGGCCATGCCCCATTCCTCCAGCGCGCCATCCACCTCGGCGGGCGTGGCGCCTTCCAGCACCATGCGCTCGGCCTCGCGGCCGTAGGGGTCCATCATGCGGTTGCCGATGAAGCCGTAGCAGACCTTCGAGACCACGCCGGTCTTCTTGATCAGCTTGGCCATGTCGAGCGCGGTGAGCAGCACGTCCATGCTGGTCTTGGCGCCCTGGACGATCTCCAAGAGCGGCATGACGTTGGCCGGGCTGAAGAAGTGCAGGCCGATGACGTCGGCGGGACGCCGGGTGATATTGGCGATCTCGTCGATGTCCAGCGTCGAGGTGTTGGTGCCGAGGATGGCGCCTTCGGGCAGGACGGCATCCAGCTTCTGGAAGATGTCCTTCTTCAACTCCATCTTCTCGAACACCGCCTCGATGGCCAGATCGGCGTCCTTCAGCGACGCGTAGTCGGTGGACGCCGTCAGCAGGGCCATGCGGCCTTCGAGCTGTTCCTGGGTGAGCGAGCCCCGGGACACCGAGCGCTCGTAGTTCTTGCGGATGACGGCGAAGCCGCGCTCCAGGTTCGCGGCCGAGACGTCGATGATGGTCACCGGCACGCCGATATTGGCGAAGCACATGGCGATGCCGCCGCCCATGGTGCCGGCGCCGATGATGCCCACCTTGCGGATGGGGCGCGCCTTGATGTCCTTGGTGATGCCGGGGATCTTGCGCACTTCGCGGTCGGCGAAGAACAGGTGGCGCATGGCCCGGGCCTCGACGGCGTGCTCCAGCTGCTTGGAGATGTCGGCTTCCAGCTTCAGCCCTTCCGCGAAGGAGAGCGTGGTGGTGGCGGCCATGGCCTCCAGCGCCTTGACCGGCGAGGTGCGGTTCTTCATGGACTTGGCCACCTGGGCCTGGCGGGCGGCGATGATCTCGGCGGCCTGGGCGGCATCCTTGGGCGTCATGTCCGAGGTGCGGCGCACGCCCTTGCCCTCGGCCACCAGCGTCTTGGCGAAGGCCAGGGCGGCGGCGTTGACGTCGGCGGCCGCGACCTCGTCCACCAGACCCAGTTCCAGCGCCTTGGGGGCGGGAAGGGGCTTGCCCGACAGCACCAGGTCCATGGCGGCGTCCAGGCCGATCAGGCGCGGCGCGCGCTGGGTGCCGCCGGCTCCCGGAATGATGCCCAGCGACAGTTCCGGCAGGCCGATGCGCGCCCCCTTGTCGGCGACGCGGTAATGGCAGGCCATGGCCAGCTCGGTGCCGGCGCCGAGAGCGGTGCCGTGCAGGGCGGCGACCACCGGCTTGGCGCAGGCCTCCACCAGATTGAACAGGTCCTGGTGGTGGGGGGGCTTGATGCCGGTGTCGAACTCGCCGATGTCGGCGCCGGCCATGAAGGTGCGCCCGGCGCAGGTGACCACCACCGCATCGAAGTCCGAACGGCCGGCCAGATCGGTGAAGACCTTCTGCAGCCCGGCGCGCACCGGATGATCGGCGGCGTTCACGGGGGGCGAATCGATGGTGACGGTGGCGATACGGTCAGCGATGGAAAGAGTGACGACGTCGCTCATGATGTCGGTTCCTTGAATGAATTCGTGTCGGTTCGGACGGATCAGGCGCCAGTCGCTCAGGCGTCGGTGACCTGGAGGACCACGGCCATGGCGGAATCGCCGGCGGCGCAGCCGGAGAACAGGCCGTAGCCGCCGCCCTTCAGGGCCAGCTCCTCGATCACCTCGATGATGCCGCGCGTGCCCATGGGCGACTGGGGATGGCCCCACAGCAGCGATGAACCGAAATTGTTGAAGCTCTTCACGTCGATGTCCAGCGCGCGGGCGAAGGCGAAATCGTTGGCGGTGAAGGGGTTGTGCAGCTTGATCACGCTCACCTGGGACAGGCTGATGCCGGCCTGCTTCAGGGCCAGTTGGGCGGCAGGCGCCGGGGCCTTGGGCATGTAGGCGGGCTCGACGCGCTTCTGGCCGAAGCCCAGCACGCGCACCCGGATGGCCTTGTTCCTGGACAGCTCGCGCGCCCGGTCGGGATTGGCGACGATGATGGCGGCGTTGCCGTCGGCCGGGTGGGTCTGGCAGCCGAAGGTGATGGTGCCGTCGGGCAGCACCGGCTTCAGCTTGGCCAGGCCCTCGGCGGTGGAGACGCTGACGCCCTCGTCGCCCGACAGCGTGGCGACATTCTTCTTGAAATTGGGCGCCGGCACGTCGAAGGGCAGGGTCATGAAGCGCTTGAGGAAGGCGCTGTCATCGGCCAGGGCGGCCTTGTACTGCTCCTGGCGATAGAGCACCAGCTCGTGCTGCTCTTCCGTGTTCAGGCCGAATTCCCGGGCGGTGTTCTCGGCGGTGACCAGCATGGACTTGGTGGTGACGGGATCGTAGCCGAAATTGTCCATCACCCAGTTCTCGGCATCGCCGGTGCCGCCCGGCGCGGCGGGCTTGGGGTAGAACACGTGCGGGCCGTTGGAGGTGCGGTCGCAGGTCATCACCAGCGACACGCCGGCGATGCCGTCGTTCACTTCCTGGGAGGCCGCCTGCAGGCAGCGCACGCCGGTGGCGCAGGCCTGGGAGATGGTCGGGCCGCCCACCTGTCCGGCGCCCAGCATGGCGGTCAGCCAGGGCGTGCCGAAGAACGAGTGCTTCTGCGGCACCGAGATGCCCATCACCGCCGCGTCGAACACCGAGGCGGGAATCTGGCGCTTGGCCAGCTCGGCCTTGGCCACGTGGGCGGCGAATTCCATGGAATGCAGGTTGGCGTAGGCGCCCTGCCAGCGGGCGAACGGCGTGGACCAGTAGCAGCCGTAGGGGATCTCGACATTGTAGGACATGACGCACTCCCAAATGTTTTTTTGCCGCGCGGGCGCGGTGACGCGGGTAACTCCCGGATTGCCACCACTCTAGCGATCTTCGGAAATGCGGTAAAGGTAAATATTTGCTCCTCACAACAGTTGACCAGGTAAACAATCTCGGCGAAAAAGGGGGGTGCTGCCAGCGCCGGTGCGGCTTTCCGCCTAGATCTGGGGGGTGTAGAGGCGGTGCAGCAGGTCGCGCAGCAGGGTCCGCTCGGCGTCCGACAGCTGCGAGGTGATGCGCAGATCGTGCTCGGCCACCAGCCGCTTCAGCTCGGCCAGGGTCTTCTGTCCGGCCTCGGTCAGCATGATGGCGTAGGTGCGGCGATCATTGGGCGAGGGAACGCGGCTGGCCAGCCCCTTGCCCTCCAGCGCGTCGATCAGGATCACGGCGCCCGAGCGGTCGATGCCCATGGTGGCGGCCAGCGTGGTCTGGGACAGGCCGGGATTGGCGCCGATGATGGTCATGGCGGCGAATTGCGACGGGCGGATGTCCAGGGAGCCGACGGTACGGACGTAATCCTGATAGACCACCACCTGGGCGCGGCGCAGACGATAGCCGACGATGTCGTCGAGAATGTCCAGTTCCATGCCCGACAGCGACGCGGGCTGTGTCTTGACTTCCGCCCTGTCCGTCGCGGTCTTTCTGGTGCGCTTGATCGCCAAATCACCCTCTTACGACAATTGCCGGCTCAAATGTGTATTGCTTTTGCGCCGCCCACACAACTGCAATAGGAACGGCGAGGCAATACCGAAGGGCGGTCTTGTTTCATCCGGCGGGAATTTCCACATGAAGGGCGGCAGTGCTTCGCGCCGGGGCGCGGAGGTTGGGACACTCCTTCGCACAGGGGGGTAAGATGATTTCCATGGCCATTCATTCCCATCGGTACGACGCCCGGCTGGTGACACCCGTCCAGGCCTCCGAATGGCTCAATGCCGGTTGGCGCGACGTCTGGCGCAATCCCGGCCTCAGCCTCGGCTTCGGCGCGCTTTATGCCGGTATCGGCATGGTCCTGTTCGTGGTGCTCAACGCCATGGACATGGGGTCGCTGCTGTTCCCGCTGGCGGCCGGCTTCATGCTGGTCGGTCCGCTGGCGGCGGTCTTCCTCTACGAGATCAGCCGCCGGCATGAGATGGGCCAGCCTGTCGGCCTGGGGCTGGTGGTGGGCGGCGTCCGGTCCCGCCTGGACCAGATCGGCAACATGGGGCTGGTCCTGTCCATCCTGCTGATGGCCTGGCTGCTGGCCGGGCTGGTGGTGTTCGCCCTGTTCTACCCGCCGGGCATGCCGCTGCCGCTCGGCAATTTCATCGAGGACGTGGTCCTGCGCCCGGCCTCCTTCCGCTTCCTGACGGTGGGAACCCTGGTGGGCGGGGTGCTGGCGGTGATCGCCTTTTCCATCAGCGTCTTCGCCATGCCCATGCTGCTCGACCGCGACGTGGGCGTGGTCGAGGCCATGGAATTCAGCATCCAGGCGGTGCGGCTCAACTGGCGCACCATGATCGGCTGGGCGGCCACCATCGCGGTGGTGACCTTCTTCGGCATGGCCACCGCCTTCATCGGCATGGTCGTCGCCCTGCCGGTCATCGGCCATGCCAGTTGGCATGCCTATCGCGATGTGGTTGGAAGACATTGATTCCCGGCGTCACAGGCGCTCACAACTCCTTCCTGTTCGTTGGTGGATTACGGTGAGGGGACGAGGCAAGGTTGCAGTGAAGATACTGCAACCTTTTTCGTTCACAGGCCGATCATGGACCCATCGCTCAGAGAGATCATCGCCCAGGCGGTGACGGACGCCCGCAAAGGGGGGCTGGATGCGGTCGCGCAGCGTGGCGCCGCCGCCACATTGCTGGCGGCCATGATGCCGACCCTGGATTCGGATACCGTCCGGCTGATCGTCGATCAGCTCTATCCCTTCATCGCCGAGTTGGGCGCCGCCGCCTGAGGGGGCGCTAGAGCGGCGTGCGTTTAATCTGAAACATACCCGGCTTCCCTGAGGTAGTTCCAGCATTCGTCTGGGGTGTAGAGATCGCAGATATTGCCGACGGCCTTCCAGAGGTCGTCGATGGTGCGCGCGCCGATCCGTCGGAGATGAGCCTTGAGTTTGGCAAAGGCCATCTCGATTGGGTTTAGGTCTGGGCTGTATGGGGGTAGGAACAGGAACCAGGCGCCTCTCTCCTTGAGGATGGCCTTGGCCTTCTCGCTTTTATGGCTGGAGAGGTTGTCGAGGATGACGACGTCGCCCGGCTGGAGCGTCGGGGCCAGTTGGGTCTCGACGTAGACCTCGAAGGTTTGTCGGTTCATGGGGCCGTTTATGATCCAGGGTGCCGTCAGACCGTCACAGCGCAAGGCGGCGATGAAGGTTTGGGTTCCCCAGTGGCCGAATGGCGCGCGGGCCTTGAACCGTTGCCCTCGCGGTGCCCGTCCCCGCAACCGGGTCATCTTGGTGGTGGTGGCGGTCTCGTCGATGAACGCCAGCCGGTGAGGCTCCTGGCACATCCGGGGCTGGCGGTGGCTCAGCCAGGTCCGGCGCTCCGCCACCACATCATCGCGACCGGCTTCGGTGGCCAGCAGCGTTTTTTTTGACGCTGAAGCCTTGCCCGATCAGAAACCGCGAGAGTGACGCCGGGTGGGCCGTGACGCCGCATTCGGCCTTCAGCTTGGCCGCCAGTTCCGGCATCGTGATGTCGCCTTGCGCCTCCACCCAGCCGGTCAGAAGAGCGGCAAAGGCCGCCAGCTTACCACCGCCCGGCGGACGGCCTTGCCGCAAGGGCTCCAACGAACCCGTCGCCGCCATCCGTTGTGCAAGACGGACGCTGGTCGCGGCGCTCACTCCAAAATGCCGAGCCGCCGCTCGCCGCGATTCGCCGTGTTCGATCTTACCGTAAACACGGACCCGAAGATCTGATGATAGCCATTTGCCCATGATCCACCTCCAATGAGGTTGAATCACTTTTTCGCCTACAAGGGAATCCCCTGCGATTCAGATTTCAGGTCCGATGCTCTAAGCGGCGTGCGTCAAATATGAAACGCACTGTCATGCTGAGCGCAGCGAAGCATCTTTCAGCCCGAGGCGATTACCGCCTGTGCCTGAAAGACCCTTCGCCAAGGCTCAGGGTGACACTCTGTTTCTGATTTAGGGCTCACCGCTCTAAGGGATGACGATCTTGCCGGGATTCATGATGCCGGCGGGATCGATGGCGCGCTTGACGGCGCGCATGACGTCCAGCGCCTCGCCGTATTCCTCTTCCAGGAAGGCCATCTTGCCGTGGCCCACCCCGTGCTCGCCGGTGCAGGTGCCGTCCAGGGCGATGGCGCGGCGCACGATGCGGCGATTGATGCGCTCGGCCTCGACGATTTCGTCGGGCCTGGCGGGATCGACCAGCAGCATGACGTGGAAGTTGCCGTCGCCCACATGGCCGACGATGGTCGAGGTCAGGAAGGTCGACTTCAGGTCCTCCTCGGTCTCCAGCAGGCATTCGGCCAGACGCGAGATGGGGACGCAGGCGTCGGTGGTCCAGGCGCGGCAGCCGGGGCGGAGCGCCACGCCGGCGTAATAGGCGTTGTGGCGCGCCGCCCACAGCCGGGTGCGCTCCTCGGCCCCGGTGGCCCACTGGAAGCCCTCGACGCCGAATTCCGCGGCGATGGCCTCGACCTTCTCGGCCTGTTCGCGGACGCTGGCGGGGCTGCCATGGAACTCGAAGAACAGGGTGGGGGCCACCTTGTGGCTGGTCTTGGCATAGCGGTTGACCGCATCGATCATCACCTTGTCCAGGAACTCGATGCGTGCCACCGGCACGCCCGACTGGATGGTGAGGATCACGGTGTTGACCGCCGCCTCGATGGAGGGGAAGGGACAGGCCGCCGCCGAGATGGCCTCGGGAATGCCGTGCAGGCGCAGCGTCAGCTCGGTGATGATGCCCAGCGTGCCCTCCGAACCGACGAACAGGCGGGTGAGGTCGTAGCCGGCCGACGACTTGCGGGCCCGCCTGGCGGTGCGGATCACCCGGCCGTCGGGCAGCACCACCTGGAGCGACAGCACGTTCTCGCGCATGGTGCCGTAGCGCACCGCGTTGGTTCCCGACGCCCGGGTCGCCGCCATGCCGCCCAGGGAGGCGTCGGCGCCGGGATCGATGGGGAAGAACAGGCCGGTGTCGCGCAGGTATTCGTTCAGCTGCTTGCGGGTGACGCCGGGCTGGACGGTGACGTCCAGATCCTCGGGCCTGACCTCCAGCACGCCGTTCATGCCGCTGACGTCGATGCAGACGCCGCCCGACAGCGCCGCCACATGGCCTTCCAGCGAGGTGCCGGTGCCGAAGGCGATGACCGGCACCCCATGGGCGGCGCAGGCCTTGACGGTTTGCGCCACCTCCTCGGTGGACAGGGCGAAGACCACCGCCTCGGGCGGGCAGGGGGGGAAATGGGATTCGTCCTTGCCGTGCTGCTCGCACACGATCCGGGCGGTGGAGAAACGCTCGCCGAAACGGGCGGCGAGGTCGGCGACGAGATCGGCGGGAAGGGGCATGGGGGCTGGCCTCTATGGTAGGACCGCTTAAATTAAGGTTCCTTGCCGGCCCGGCGCAAGGCCAGGGCCATGCCGATTCCAGCCATGGTGGCCGTGCCCAGCACGAAGGAGGCGGCGGGCCAGCCCCAGGCGGAGACGGCGGCGCCCACCACCACCGGCCCCAGCAGCTGGCCCCAGTTGCTGCCCTGCATGTAGAGCCCCAGCGTCACCGGCACCAGGGTCAGGCGGGGCGCGTAGACCGAGGCCGAGCCCAGGATGCAGCCGGGCAGCAGGCCGGCGCAGGCGCTGACCATCAGGCACAGGCCATAGGCGGCGCCGGCCGGGACCCAGGACTGGAAGATGCCCAGGCAGCCGGCCATCATCACCGTGAAGGCGGCGGCCATCACCTTGCGCCGGGGCAGGCCCAGGCGGAGCGCCGGGCCGGAGGCCACGTTGCCGATGATGTTGACCCCGGCCACCAGGGCGGCCATCAGTCCGGCGGTGCCGGGCGAGACGCCCATGCGTTCGATCAGCAGGGTGGGCAGGAAGCCGGTGAGCGCCGCGTAGGCGGCGGAATAGGGAATGAAGGTGGCGGCCAGCAGCAGCGGCCCGGGCGCCCGCAGGGTGTCGGCCACGTCGCGCAGGATGTGGCTGTCCACCGGCCTGGGCGGTCTGGGCGGCCTGGGCATGCGCAGATGCACCAGCAGGGCGTAGAGCAGCAGCAGAACCGCCATGCCCAGCCACAATCCGCGCCAGCCGGCCAGCGGCAAAGCGGGGGCGGCGGCCATGGACACCGCCATGCCGAAGGGCATGAAGGCCCCCCACAGGCCGAAGGCCATCTGCCGCTGGGCGGGCGTGGTGAGAAGGGTGATCAGGGCCGGGGCGGCGATGACCACCAGCATGTAGCCGATACCTTCGACCACCCGGGCCGCCAGCAATCCGCCGAAGCCCGGGGCCAGGCCGCCGGCCAGGCTGCCGGCCGCCAGGATGCCGAGTCCGACGGGCAGCAGCCGGCGCGATCCCACCCGGGTGACCATGGTGCCCATGCCGGCCCCGGCCACCGCCCCCATCAGGGCGAAGATGGACAGGATCCAGGCGGCGTGGGAGAGGTCCAGGCCCATCTCGCCCCGGATGAACGGCAGGGCGATGGGCGCCTTGCCCACCTGGAAGGCGGCGGCGACCCCCGCTCCCACCGCCCCCAGGACGGCGAGCCACGAGGTGCGTTCGGGAGTCATCTACTTGGAATCGCGCTGCGTCAACGCGTCGAGCCAGGGATTGGCCCCGCCCAGCATCCGGGTCCAGGGGGCGAGCCACGCCCGGGCCATGGTGTTCCACAGGGCGAGGGGATCGCTCCAGGCCTGGGGCGACATGCCGCCCAGCAGCGCCTCGGCGGCCTGGAAGGACGGCGTGGCCGAGAGATGAATGGTCATGTGCTCGGCCGCGCCGTCGGCATCCTGGCGATGGACGATCTCCATGCGAAGGTTGGGCAGGTTGCCAACGATGCGGGTTTCGTCCTTCACCATGATCTCCTGTAACGGTTTTCCAGCGGTCTTAGCGACGAGCGTCAAATATGAGAAACGCTGTCATGCTGAGCGCCGCGAAGCATCTTTCAGCCTGAGGCGGTTGCCGCCTGTGCCCGAAAGACCCTTCGGCTGCGCCTCAGGGTGACAACACGTCTCGGATTTAGCACTCGATGCTTCAGTTCTTGATGGTCTTGCGGCAAGCCGTGGCGGCCCGGCGGCAGGCCTCGGCGCATTCCTTGAGGCGCACGTCCTCCTTGGCCAGCTTCTCGCAGGCGCTGGCGCATTTGTCGGACACCTCGGCGGCCACCTGGCAGGTGAGGTGGTGCAGGCGCGACGAACGCAGCATGAAGTCGGCGGCGGTCTCGTTGATGTCGGCGCAGTCGAGCAGCAGCTGGATCAGTTCCCATTCGGCGGCCGCGCCGCCCTGCTGCATGCCGTGGATCACGGATTCGGTGCAGGCCCGGTGCGCCTGTTCACAGGCGTCGATGCAATCGGACAAAGGCATTTTGCGTTTCTCCCCTGTACGGGCCGGACGAGTCCGGGCCCGTTTCCTTGGTAGCCCCGGCGGGGCGGAGCGTCAATCCGCGTAATCGTACTTGCCGCCCTTCCAAAC